>NZ_JBBBDV010000011.1:0-183567 GCF_037137105.1 Serratia sp. TMDUHS_CL | reverse complement strand
CCAACCTGCAGCTCGATAGCCAGGGCGATATCCGCGCCAGTGGCAGTCTGCTTGCCAAGAAGAGCGTCAACGCGTCCGGGCGCCGGGTGGATATCAGCGGCGCACAGGTTGCGACCGGTCGTACCGCGCTGACGGCACGTGACGGCGGCGTGGCCTTGCGCCAGTCCACCGTTGACAGCGGTGAGCTGGCCGTGAGCACGAAGGGACATGTGGAGGCGCAGCAGGCCAAAGTCAAGGCCGGGCGCTGGACGGTGGATGCCGACAACCTGTTCAACCAACAGGCGACCTGGTCACAGACCGGTGACGGTGAAAGCCGTTTCACCCTGGCAGGCGCACTGGATAACAGTGACGGCACCATCGAGACGCAGAGCCTTCTGCTTTCGGCCGGCCGGCTGGTCAATCAGCGTGGTCGCCTGGTGGCGCTGGGGCGCACGGCGCAGCACTGGCGAGTGGGTGGCCTGCTCGACAATGGCGGTGGCACGATGGGCAGCAACGGAGCTCTTCGCCTCGACGCCGGCCGCCTCGATAATCAGCGCGGCACGGTAAAAACCCAGGCGAGCTTCACGCTCCATGCTGATGGCGCGGTGAATAATGCCGGGGGCAACCTACTGGCCGGGAACGGCCTGACGCTTGAGGCGGGCAGCGAGCTGAATAACGCGTCCGGCACCCTGAGTGGCGATGACGTGCGTCTGGCGGTACAACGGCTGGATAACGCGCAGGGGCAGATCATCGGCCAGGGCAATCTCGACCTGACGGCCAGCCGCCTGGATAACCAACGCGGCCTGATGGGCGCCGGCAAGGCACTGGATATCCATACCGGCGACTGGGACAACCGTGGCGGCACGGCGCAAGGCGAAACGGCCGTCACGGCAACGGCAACGACCCTCAACAACGACGGTGGCAAGCTGCTGTCCGGCCAGGCATCAACCCTGACGACCTCGGGTAATGCCAGTAACCGTGGCGGCGAAATCAGCGCCGCGGTGCTGACGGTGAAGTCTGACCGTCTCGACAACACGCAGGGCAAGGTGATTGGCCAAGCGCGGCTTGACCTGCATGCCCGCCAGGGGTTGGACAATACGCAAGGGCTGCTGGGTGCCGGCCAGGCGTTGACCGTTCGGACCGACGGTGAGCTGAATAACCGCCGTGGCACGATATCGGGAAGCGGGCAAACTCACATAGCGGCAGGGGGCGTGCGCAACGAGGCCGGCAAACTGCTGGGTGGGCAACAACTGGTGTTGAACAGTGCGGCTGAGTTGGTGAACCGCGAGGGCGAAATCAGCGGCGAGTCACTCACACTGGCGGCGCAGCGCCTCGATAACGCTCAGGGTAAGGTGGTCGCCAGGCAGGATGCGAACCTGACGGCGAAGCGAGGGCTGAACAACGCCGCCGGCTGGCTTGAAGGCGGCAAGACACTCGCCGTCAAGACCGATGGCAATTGGGACAACCAGGGCGGCACCGCACAAGGTGGCCGGCAGGTCACCGCCAGCGCGCAGTCGCTCGACAATACCGGCGGGCGACTACAGTCCGGCGGTGACCTGACACTTGACGCCGCAGGCAATATCCTCAATCGCACCGGTAAACTTACTGCGCAGCAGGCCCTCGCCGTTAACGGCGGTGTTGCCAGCCTGTTTGACAACGATGGTGGATCACTGCAAAGCGGCGGCGGCCTGTCTCTGCAGGGTGGCCAGTTGACCAACCGCACCGCCGGTGTGGTACTCAGCGGGCAGGCACTTTCCCTGAACCTGACCGGCGGCTGGGACAATCAGGGCGGCACGTTTACCGGTAAGGGACGCACCGAGGTGCGTGCCGCCAGTTTGTTGAATACCCAGGGCACCATCAACGCGCTGGACAGTCTGGACATGCAGTTCACCGGCAAGCTGAATAACGGCCAGGGGCGGATTTTTAGTCAATCGTCTCAGGTACTGCAGGCGCAGGACATTTTCAACACCCAGGGCTGGATGGGCAGCCAGGGCAGCTGGCAGGCGATCAGCGGCAGTTTTGACAATACGGAAGGCAGTGTGCAGAGTCTGCAGGCCGTACAGCTTGCGGCTGACTGGCTGGGTAACACCAAAGGTGTACTGCAGTCGGCACACGACCTGGCGCTGCGCATCAAACAGGATATCGATAATCGCAACGGTAAGGTCTCGGCGCTGGGGCAGCTTGCTGTTACGGGTGCCAAAGACGGCGAACACGCCGGCGCCATCAATAACGCCGGTGGTCAGTGGCTGGCTGGCGAGGGGCTGCGTATCGCCGCCCGTGCACTCGACAATACGCAGGGCGGGCTGCTCTACAGCCAGAAACAACAGCGCCTTACGTTAAGCGACGCGCTGAACAACCGCGATGGGAAAGTGCAAAGTGGTGAGGCGCTTCAACTTGACGCACAAGCACTGAATAACGCCGGCGGGACGATAGACGGCCAGCAACAGGTGACACTGCGCATTCTTGGCTTGCTGGAAAATACCGACGGTGCGGTGCGCAGCAATGGCGGCCAGCAGGTGTCGGCGGCCGGTATCAGTAATACGCGCGGCGTCTTCAGCAGCCGCGGCGGCATCACGGTGACATCAAAGCAGCTGGACAACGCCGGCGGCACGCTCATCAGTCAGGGCTCGGGTATCTACCGACTCGACCAGCTTAACAATCAGCACGGCAAAGTGCACAGCGGTGAGGCGCTCACGTTCGACGGCACGCAGGTGAACAATCAGGGCGGGCAACTGGTGTCGACTCAGGGCCTGACGCTCAAGGCCGAAGCACTCGACAACAGTGGTCAGGGCACGATAAGCAGCCAGTCAGCGCTTGATGTGCGGGCAGATCGCCTGAACAACCGCGACGGCGGGCTGATACTGGGCACCACGCGTACCGACATCACCGCCCGTGATATCGACAATACCGCAGGCCGCCTGCAGAGCAGCGGCCAGATGACCCTCGCGGGTGTCACGCAGCTGGACAACCGCCAGGGGCGGATCCTGGCCGACGGCAATCTCGATATCAACGCTGCCCTCTCCCGTACCGACTCGCCGCTGGCGCTACTTAACCAGGGCGGCCGCGTGGAGAGCGCCGGCGCACTGACAGCGAATACGCGTACTCTGGATAACCAGAACGGTACCCTGCTGGGGCTGCAGGCGCTGACGCTGTCCGCGCAGCAGGACTACACCCGCCAGGCCGGTGACACCGTCAGCAGTAACGGCACGGTGACGTTCTCCCTGAGCGGCGCCTTTACCAACCTGGCGGACTGGCTGCTGCCGGGCAATCTGGTGCTCAATGCGGCCAGTATCACTAATCCGGCGTCTCTGGTAGGCAAGACGTTACAACTGACGACCGGGGCGTTGCAAAACACCGGGCGTATTGAAGCGGACAGCATGACGCTGAACGTCGATACCCTGGACAACGCCGCAGCGCTGATGGGGGATGCTATCACCGTGCGCGGGCGTGTCATCGACAACCATGGTCAGCCTGCGGTGATGGCAGCGACCCAAAGCCTGACATTGCAGGCCGGTGAGCGCCTGACCAACCGGGATGGCGCACTGATTTACAGCGCCGACCACCTGCAGTTGCACAGCGACGACCTGATTGAAAACCGGGCGAGCTTTATCGAAGCGGACGGTGACGCCACCGTCGAAGCCCGCCGCCTGGACAACCTGCGCGAAGGGCTGGTGATTGAGCGTGACGCCGAGAAGAGCGATTACAAATGGCACCGCTACAACTATTACTGGCGCTCCTACGGTGAAGATGTCAATCCAGATGTCAGTACTATGGCCCCGATTACCCAACAGTTGGCCTTCCAGGATGACGCGGCGGCGCAAACCAACCGCTACGGCACCCTGCTGGCCATTGATGCGGCAGGCAAGCGCGCGCAGGTGCGGGTCAAAGACAACACTGGCCAACTGACCGACCTGTGGGTCAATTACCTGGCGCTCAAGCCGAATGCCGACGGCAGCTATGCCATGACGTTCTATGAAACGCGTGGGGGAAATCAGCTGGCGACCATCCCGACGCCTTATCAAAACGGCTTCCACTGGGAACACGACTGGACGCAGGTGATGACCTGGGACCCTGAGAAGCATATCGATATCGCTACCGCGCCGTTCGTCACCGATTACAACAACCTGCGCGAACGAACCGCGACCGGCACGGTGACGCGTGACAGGCTGGTCTCTGAAGGTATCGGTGCGCGTATTCTGGCCGGCGGCAATATGGTACTGCGCATCACCGGTGCGCTGCTCAATGACGCCAGCATCATTACGGCCAACGGCAACCTGACCCAGGACGGCGGTGGCAGCGTGGACAACCGGGGTTACTCGGTCAATGAGCGGAGACAAGAGTTCATTGTCGATCACTACGACAGGGCCGAATCGCACTGGTATCCGACGTTCAACCATGATGAGACCACGGCACTGGCCACCGTTGACGGCGTGATCACCGGCAACGGCACCGTCACCATTAACGGCGCCCGCATCACCAATACCACGGTCAATCAGGCGCAAATCAGTCAACTGGATGCGGCGTTGAAGGCGGTGGATGCCGAACGCGCCGAACTTGAGCGCAATCCGCTGGCCTTCACGGTAGCAGGCGCCGGCAACCAGGATGGCGACACCGCGCTTGCGCCGGGCGAGCAAATGACCAGGCCGGACGCCACGCCGTCCTCGCCGCTGGGCCGGCCGCTGTTGCCGGCGGAGCTGGCGCTGACGCAACTGCAGCATCTGGGCAATGTGGCCACCGCCATCCCCAATAACGGCTTGTTTAGTCAACATACGGCGACCGGCAGCCCGTTCCTGGTGGTGACCGATGAACGCTTTACCCGTCGCGACAACTTTATCAGCAGCGACTACATGCTGGAGCGCGTCGGGTATGACCCCACGCAGGCTCATAAGCGCCTGGGCGACGGCTTTTACGAGCAGCGCCTGGTGCGCGAGCAGGTGCTGAAACTCACCGGCAAACCCTCCGTCAAGGGCTGGGATGCGATGGAACAGTATCAGCAGCTGATGAACAACGGCAGCAAAGTCGCCCGGGACTTCCATCTGGTGCCGGGCGTGGCCCTGACGCCGGAGCAGATTGCGGCGCTGCAACAGGATATCGTCTGGCTGGTGAGCGAGACAGTGCAAACGGAAGGCGGCCCGCAAACGGTGTGGGTACCGAAGGTGTACCTGGCACAGACTACACTGCGCCTGACCGGCGATGGCGCGGTGATTGGCGGCGGCGACCTGCAACTCTCGGCAAACAGCATCAACAATGCCGGCAACCTGTTTGCCGACAAAGCCCTGACGGTCGACGCCGGGCAGTTCCTGCACCAGGGCGGCAACATCAAGGCCGGCAGCATTGACGTGCAGGCCGACAGTCTGGCCCTGAGCACCAACCTGCAGGATGCGCTGCGTCAGGCAACCCTAAGCGCCGGCGACATTCGCCTGCGCGGCACGGATATCACGCTCACGGGGGCGAAGCTTGATGCGACCGATACGCTCAACCTGAGCGCGCGTAACGACCTGACCATCACCGCCGCGCAAAGCCGCCATACCGCCGACCTTGAGGTTATCTCGGGCTCTATGGGCAACCGTACCCGCGGCGGCACGGAAACAGCAGGCTCCCGGATGGCGCACGTCAGCGGCGAATGGCAGCAGGCTAAGGGGAGTGAACTTAACGCCGGCGGCAACCTTAATCTTTCGGCCGGCCGGGACGTTACGTTCGCGGGCAGCCAGGCCAAGGCCGGCGGCAGCACCCGCGTGCAGGCCGGTAATGATATCAACATCCGGGCCGAGACGACCACCAACACCACGCACCTGGATGCTAACAGCCGTACTTCCTCGGTCAGCAACGACCGCCAGGAAGAGCGTCTGACATTAAGCACGCTCGGCGGCGACCAGGGCGTCACCCTGGTGGCGGGCAACCAACTGCTGGCGGAAGGCGCGCAGGTTGACAGCAAAGCGGGTCGCATAGGCGTCAGTGCACAGGACGTGACTATTAAAGACGCGCGCAGCCGCACGCAAGATCTGGACAGCGAAAACAAACGCGAGGGCAAAACCAAAAGCCATCGCGAAGAGCAAACTGAGCGCGACATCAGCACCGGCAGCACCTTCAGCGGTCAGCAGGGCATCACGGTTATCGGGCGTGAGGGCGATGTCACGGTCACCGGCAGTACCCTGCACAGTGACCAGGGCGCCATCGCCCTGCAGGCGAAAAAGGATGTCACCCTCAATACGGCCACCGAACGCGAGTCGCGCTACAGCGAGGAACGTTCCGAGAAAAAAGGCTTCCTGAACAAGAGCAGCAGCCACACTGTGACCGACGACCGAACCACGCGCGAGAACGGTACACTGCTGAGTGGTAACAGCGTCAGTGTCAGCGCAGGCAACGATCTGACGGTCACCGGCTCGGCCATTGCCGCTGATCGGGACGTGAACCTGCAGGCCGGCCGTAATATCGATATCGGTGCGGCCACCGAGACCGACACGCATTACCTGCTGGAAGAGAAGAAAAAGAGCGGCCTGCTGGGAAGCGGCGGCATCGGTTTCACGATTGGCAAACAGTCGAGCAAACACGAAGTCGACGAGAAAGCCACGACCCAGAGCCAAAGCGTCAGCACCGTCGGCAGCAGCCAGGGCAGTGTCAACATCACGGCGGGCAACCAATTGCACATTGGCGGCGCCGACCTGGTGGCGGGCAAGGACCTGGCGTTGACCGGCGACAGCGTGACTATCGACCCCGGCTACGATCAGCGCACGCGCAAAGAAACCTTCGAGCAGAAGCAGAGCGGCCTGAGCGTGGCATTGTCGGGCACCGTGGGCGGCGCGCTCAACACCGCCGTCAGCTCGGCGCAACAGGCACGAAAAGAAGGCGACGGACGCCTGAACGCGCTGCAAAATACCAAAGCCGCGCTGTCCGGCGTGCAGGCCGCACAGGCCTGGGAGCGGGATAATGCGCTAACCGCCTCGGCGGAGGCGAAAAACGCCGCTGCCGGTTTACAACCGGGAGACGAAGGTGCGGCGCAAGGTGCCACCAACACAGTGGGCATCAGCGCCTCCTACGGCAGTCAGTCGTCGAAAAGCGAAACCCGCACCGACATCCGACAGTCACAGGGCAGCACGCTCACCGCCGGGCAAAACCTGTCAATAACGGCGACCGGCAAGAACCACAATGCGCAAAGCGGCGATATCACCATCACCGGTAGCCAGTTGAAGGCGGGCAAAGACCTGTCGCTCGATGCTGCGCGGGACATTACCCTGCAGTCGGCGCAGAACAGCGAAAGCACCGTCGGCAAGAACAGCAGCAAAGGCGGCAACGTTGGCGTCGGTATCGGCGCCGGTTCGGGCGGGTATGGCATCAGCGTCTCGGCCGGCGTCAATGCGGGCAAGGGGCATGAGAACGGCAACGGCCTGACCCATACCGAAACCACCCTGGATGCGGGCAGTAATCTCAAGGTGACCAGCGGCCGCGACACCACGCTTACCGGCGCGCAGGCCAGCGGCGAAAAGGTTACCGTCGACGTGGGCCGTGACCTGACACTGCAAAGCCAGCAGGACAGCGACCGCTATGATGCCAAACAGCAAAATGTCAGCGCGGGTGGCAGTTTCACCTTCGGCTCGATGACCGGCTCAGCCAACGTAAGCGCCAGCAAGGACAAACTGCACAGCAACTTCGACTCGGTGAAAGAGCAGACCGGGCTGTTTGCGGGCAAGGGTGGGTATGACGTCACGGTCAAAGACCATACCCAGCTCGACGGCGCTGTGATTGCAAGCCAAGCTGACAAGGAGAAAAACCGTCTCGATACCGGCACGCTGGGCTGGACGGACATCCACAACCAGGCGGACTACAGCGCGACGCACAGCGGCGGTTCACTCAGCACCGGCGGGCCGGTGGGCGGTGACCTGTTGACCAACATGGCCGGCGGCATGCTGTCGGGTGCCAACAACAGCGGGCATGCCGAGGGCACGACGAAGGCCGGCGTCAGTGAGGGGACGCTGATAGTTCGCGACAAAGACAAACAGCAGCAGGATGTGGCGCAACTGAACCGGGATACCGAGCATGCCAACGACGGCAGCATCAGCCCGATATTCAACAAGGAGAAGGAGCAGAACCGGCTCAAACAGGCGCAGTTGATTGGGGAGATTGGCGGCCAGGCGATGGACGTCATCCGCACGCAGGGCGATATCGCCGGGCTGAAGGCGCAGAAAGACCCGGCGGCGCTGGCGCAGGCCAGGGAGCAGCTTGAGAAGAGCGGCAAACCGACAAACGATGCGGCGGTGATGCAGCAGGCGTATAACAACGCGATGCGGCAATACGGCACTGGCAGCGACCTGCAGAAGGCGGCGCAGGCGGTAACGGGCGCGCTGACGGCGCTGGCGGGCAATAACCTGGCGGGCGCGCTGGCGAGCGGTGCTTCGCCGTACCTGGCGACGGAAATCAAGAAACTGACCACCAATCCGCTGACCGGTGAAGTAGACGTTGCCGCCAACGCAATGGCGCATGCAGTGCTGGGCGCCGTGACGGCGCAGCTGAACAACCAGTCGGCCGCGGCAGGAGGACTGGGCGCGGGCGGCGGTGAACTGGCGGCGCGCTACATTGCCGGGCAGCTGTTCCCGGGCAAGACGGCAGAGCAGCTGAGCGAAAGCGAGAAACAGCAGGTGAGTGCACTGAGCCAGCTGGCCGCAGGGCTTGCAGGCGGGCTGGCGACGGGGGATACTGCGGGAGCGGTGACTGGAGGTCTGGCAGGCAAGAATGCGGTGGAGAATAACCATCTGAGCTTGCCGAACGGGCTAATGGATGCAGGGCGGGCCACTTCGACACTGAGCAAGTTTATGACGGAGCATGGTGCCACGCCGGAAGAGGTAACGCAGGCGCAGAGCGACCTGGCAAAAGGTCTGGGAACAGGGGCACCACAGCCGGCTACCGAGCTTGTGAAGAAATGGGCGCTATTGATGAGCACAGCAGCGACAATGGGCACGGGGTCAGCCGTCGGTGTAGGAGCGGCCGCAACGGGAGGGGCTATTGGCGGTGCAGCGAATGTCAGTACGCAACTCACGGTGAATGGTGACAAACCCTTCAGCTACACCGATGCACTACTTGCAATAGGGACAGGGGCATTATCGCAAGGTAAAGGCCCGTTGCTGACAGGCGGTGTCAGTGTTGGTGGTGCTTATGTTGGCAGTACGATCAAAGGTGAAGATCCGACCAATGCGATGATTGGGGCTGGGGTTGGTTCGGCTATAGGATCTGGAGCCGGTAAGGTTACTGAGAATATATCATCAGAAATTGGTGGTGCAGTTGTCGGCTCTATAACTTCAGAAGTTGTTGGCGGAAAGGTAACAGACCAGTTAGATGCAAGGAAAAAAGCCAATGAAAGTAAATAAGACAGGTTTAATTAATTTATTTTTACTATGTGTTTATTGGTTTTTGGTCATTTTTTTGACTGTTTTTTTAGTCAGCCTTAGTATAGCGATTGTTTTTTATTTTCAAGATGGAAGGTTTTACTTCCATTGGGAGGAGGAGGTTTTAAATTCATTAAGGTATGGTCTAAGTGGTGGACTTCCTCTGGGAATAGGCATCTGGTTTATGGCTTGGATGAAAGCACGTAAACAAACGTAATCCATGTCGAAGGGGTAACCCCCCAATCCTAGCATTGACTAGGATTGGATTTCTGCCAGTAGCATGGATAAAGGCGATTTACTCAATAACCATTATCTGCTTTTCCGCTATTTAAACCAGTTGCATAACCCTGAGACCCACAATGCCTCGGACAATCTTTCCAGGTAACGAGAACCAAATGGTACATAGTTAAAATACTCGATATTGCTATCTGTATCGACAATTCGGTAGTTAACAGGATACTTCTCTCATGTGTTAATGAGCGATCCTATAAGAAAAGTGGAGGAAGTTGTGAGTAAGGATTTGGAAATTTCTATTTCAAGTGGTCGTTTCAAAAAGTTAAGGGAGTGGAATAGGAGACGAAATTACTACTTCAAGGAAGTAAAGCTTAATGTTAAAATTTATATTGCAAAGCTTATCTGGGATAAACGTAGAAAAAGCAATTTTGATATCAAAGCAATAAAAACTGTGCTGCTCCTTCGCAATGAAGGAACAATCGGAGATGTTGTGGTTTCAACGCCACTAGTGAAGTCCCTTTATGAGTCGGGTTATACAGTTGATTTACTACTTACAAAGTCAAGTAGCGTAGCGATGAAATACAACCCCTATGTCAGGCATGTCTACGAAGCCGGGGACTGTAACAATGAAGTCTTTTTGAAGAGATTTAGCCACACCGTGGCTGAGTCGACAATAAGAACGTTGAATAAAAATAATTATGATCTGATAGTTGATCTTTGTTTGTTTGATACCCCTGTACATAGAATGATGCTTTTTCGGGACATAAATGCAAAGTTTGTCCTTGGGTTTAATAAATGGGGTTGCATTAATCACTACAGCAAATCCATTTCATTTAAGAATGGTAAAGAGCATGTGACAAAAGCCATTTCCTTGGTGGCATATAACATGGATCTTGACTTTAAAAATCGTCAAGCCTATGACTTGCATATCCCTACAGAGATTACTTTTGAAGTGCAAGAGTACTTAAGCGCATGGGAAGATAAAGTGAAAATCGTTATTAACGCTTTCACTGGAAGTCCAGAAAGGAATTTATCTCAAGAACAATTATCTCAAACTATTGAGATACTTAGCAAAAAGTTAGATAATATGGTTTTTATTATTCTTGATCATAGGAAGGAACTGGATGTACATCTTCCCGATAATGTTGTTATAAATCCATTTAACTCACTGCATCACGTCATGGAGCTGATTAGAAAAGTTGATTTGGTCATTTCTCCAGACACTTCGATTGTACATATCTCTGCCGCATGGAAAAAACCATTAATTTCCATTTACAAAAACATAACTGACAACAATGACTTGTGGGCACCAGGTTATAAAGAAGCGAGTCAAATTGTTGTTAATAATAGAAAGATATCTGATGTGGCAAACGTTCCCGAACTTATATTACAAGAGGTACGGAGGTGCGGATATCTAAATAGAGTGGATCCTTGAATCTTAGACACCTCGACACTGATGTTAAGATAGACTCTGTTTACTTTGGAGATTGCAAACGACCTAATGGTTTTAACGTAACATACTCTATAAATGGTGGTCGCCCTGTAATTAAAGACACTAGTAATACCCCAGGAGGGGTGAAATGAACAACCTAGATGCTCTACACAGTAAAATTGGTCAGTTATTGGTGGATGCGGGACCTAAAAATGCCAAGAAGATTATTGCCCGCGCAAAATTACCTCTTGATGGTGAGTCATGTGAATATGAATATGATTATATTGATCAAGAAGATAACGAAGACTGGTTTGTACCAGATAAATTAGCTAGTTATGATCTTCGTCTTCTTCTGGTTGAGATGAGGAATTTTTATATCAAAAATAATATGACTAATGGAAAGCCAGCATGGACTTCTTGTGAAATAATCGTTGATATAACAGCAGCAAAAATAAGCATGAGCTTCCAATACGATGACTAAAAATCTCCCAACCTGCTGACCGAGTTCTTTATTTTTATGTATGTTTTGAAACCCCGAGCTTGCTGCTGCAATCGGGTGAAGAGAATGTAGCGGTGATTTCTCACATTTTCGCAACGCTAGTCCCAGACTCGATGGGCTAGTCCCCTGCGATAATCAACTGAGATATCAAGAGGCAAGTATCGGCGTGCCCCTACGGACTTCCCCCGTAGGGGAAGAAAAATATTTAAAAATAAATAAAGACTTCTTTGCTGCCTTTCTGACCATGTCGTAGCACCCTGTGTAGATTCTAACCACGCAGAAGTGCACACCATGAAAATCAGCATATTGTTGACGTTGTTTCCTCTGCTAATGCCGGCATCGGTGCTTGCCGGCACGGTACAGTATACCGATTTGGGCGCGGTGATGGCGCAACTGAACAACCAGTCAGAATTGGCCGGTGGACTGGGTGCTAACGGCGGGGAATTGGCGGCGCACTACATTGCCGGCCAACTGTCCCCGGGCAAGAAGGCGGAACAGCCCAGTCGTCTAAGCTCCCTTGATGATAATCGCAAGTGGATTCATGAAGCCCTAAATAAAACCTGACGCAGTAAAAGTATCGACTGATAGCTGAACAACCGTAAATATCAAAAAGTACATGGACAGGTTCGTACTTACACAGGAGCCTGCTCCACAACCAAGCTCCTACCAACTGGACTGACCCAGCCCCCGATGCCCCATCGCAAATGCGGCCTTTCCTAGCTAGCCGGTGTCAAATAACGCATGCATGCATAAGGTGCATGATTTTGCATGTAAGGAAATGCACTTCTCGGACCCAGCAGCACCAGTACCGGCGCGGCCTGCGACCTCTCATGCATCTGCATGAAAAGCGATGCATGAAGCGGGCAGGCGAGGCGGGGATAGCATTGCGCGCTGTTGCTTAAACTGCTTTTAAAGCTACTGAGCTTCCCAGCGATATTGGGTGATAGTGGTCTTGCTTGTTTTTTACAAGTATGATGGTTAATCTGTGTGCCATAGCGCCTATTGATTGAATTGGTCATACTAACAAACTTTAAAATATGGAAATTTTATGCCTATTACTCAACAAGTTAGAGTTAATGACTTAACGATAGATTTGCAAAATTATCGTACAGTGCCTCAAAAAGATGAGGTTGCTGCAATACAAGCAATGATAACTATTAGTCCAGAATATTTTTGGGCTTTAATGGGTAGCCTTATTGATGATGGTTATCTCCCTACAGAAAATATTATAGTCATAGATGAAGGTAACCATCAGAAAATTGTCAAAGAAGGCAACCGGCGAATTGCATCTCTCAAGATAATTCATGGCTATGTCGACGCGCAACTATTCGATATTCCTGAAGCGATAAAAAATCGTATCTCAAATATTCCACAAAGTTGGCGTCAGGTGAATGAATCTATACCTTGTACAATTTATGAAAGTAAAGATTCAGCATTAGTCGACAAAATTGTGACTCTTACTCATGGTAAGGGGCAGAAAGCTGGTCGAGACGATTGGGAAACAGTAGCCAGGGCTCGACATAACCAAAAAAGCAATGCCTCACCTGAGCATGGATTGGTATTGCTTGAAAAATACCTTGTTCACGGGATGAATCATTCAACTGAGCAAAAGCTTAGATGGTCTGGAAAATATAACCTCTCTGTTCTTGATGAGGCTTTGCCAAAGATCTTCTCTAGAGTTGGATGCTCTTCAACATCTGATCTTGCTGTTAAATATCCAAAGGTAAACCACAAAAAAGAGTTGGATAATATATTTCTGGCTATTGGATTAGGTGAGCTAAATTTCCCCGCGATTCGCGGTTCAGTTGATTTTCTTTTGCGATATGGAATACCACCTATAAGCTCACCTAGTTCTGGCACTACTAACAATACGACAGGGGCCAATTTACCGATACCTAATCCTGCTAATCCTGCTAATCCTGCTAATCCTGCTAATACAGGTATGCAGCCAGTTAACACATCTTCAGTGCCAACTCCGACGAATACGAATGGTACCAATCCTCAAGCTGCAACATCTGGGGCTAATACAGTAAAACCTACTCAAAGAATTACTACAACGTCAACACATGACATAAAAACAGTGAGAAGGCTTTTGCGTGGGTTGAAATTGTATGGGAATAACAGAGCAAAGTTATTAGACATCAAAAAAGAAATGATCGAGTTAAAGCTAGATAGTAACCCTATCGCTTTTGTGTTCTTATTAAGAAGTATGGTGGAACTATCGGCCAAGGCGTTTTGCGAAGATAAAGCATCAGAACCTAATGCCCCTAGTTATAGGAAAAAAGATGGGAGTGAGAAACCATTAGGTGATTTACTTAGGGATATTGTAGATTTTTTAACGCAGAAAAAACAAGATAAACAAATGGTTAAGTTGTTGCATGGGCCGGTTACTGAGTTAAATCGGCCTGATGGTATCTTATCAATAACATCAATGAATCAGTTGGTACATAACCAGAGATTTATTATCAGAAGTACAGATATACCAGCTCTGTTTTCTAGTATATTCCCAATTATTGAGCAGATGAACAAGTAATTATGGCAAATTATAGAACTCCACTGAGGTATCCGGGTGGGAAGCAAAAGTTAGCTCCTTATATATTAGAATTGATTAAAGCTAATTCTTTAGATGGTTGTAATTATGTTGAACCATATGCTGGAGGGGCGGGGGTTGCTATGCAACTTCTTATTGATGGTAATATAGATAGGGTTTATCTTAACGATTCTTCTATCCATATTTACGCTTTTTGGCATTCTATTCTTAATAGGACTGAAGATTTTTGTAGAGCTATATCAAAGTCGATAATGACAATTGATGAGTGGAAGGAACATCGCGAAGTTGTTCGAAATCCTAATGATTACGATTTGTTTAATTTAGGGTTTTCAACGTTTTATCTGAATAGAACAAACCGTTCTGGTGTGTTGAATGGTGGTGTAATTGGTGGTTTATCACAGGCAGGAAATTGGAAGATAGATGCAAGATTTCCGCATAAGGCATTGATTGAACGCATCGAGTTGATTGCAACTAAGGGCCAATATATCCATATTTATAATGATGATGCCGAAGATTTTTTTTCAAATGAAATACCAAACCTCCCTAAAGATACTTTGATGTACTGTGATCCTCCTTACTTTGAAAAGGCCAGTGGTCTTTATTTGAACTTTTATAAACCGGAAGATCATGAGCGCATAGCAAATATCATACAAAATATCAATAATGTTAAATGGGTTGTTTCATACGACGGTGTGAAAAATATTCTAGATTATTATTCTCAAAGAAGACACTTTTTATATGATCTCCAATATAATGTGTCTCGGGTATATAAGGGGAGTGAGGTTTTTATATTCTCTGATGATCTAAATATACCTCGTAATTCTTCTGTAAAGTTTATTGATCAAGCAATAAATAACAGTAGTTTACTGTTCAGATGAAATTAATGATTATGCTGGGGGGACAAAAATATTGCAATCCAGCACAATAATTTAAAAAAAGTATGTTTTTTAATCATTGGTAAAGTGTTTTACTCCCCCAGACTATATTTGTAAGAAAAGTAAAATGGTGGTTACTTTGGGGGTATAATCTGATTTTTGTTTTGTTTTTTTTATTTAACTCATAGGGTTATGTTTCTTTCTCGACTCCTGTGATCTTCCGCCAAATTATTGTTTCCCACACTTTCTTGAATTCAAAAAAATCCTATCCAAGCGAATCACCTCGCAGACATTTTTTTGAGAAAATAACCGTTGTTCGAGTAATGAGCTTCGATGAGCTTCTCTGGCATACTAAGCGAATTACAGCGTTGTAAGTCAGATTAAAGCGGAGGCGACATGGCAGACAAACACTTAACCCAATCACCGGCAGGTGAGTTTGTTATGTTTGCCAGCGATGATGGCGAAGTGCGCGTTGAATGTCGTCTTGAGCAAGAAACGCTGTGGTTGCCCCAGGCGACCATCGCGAATCTTTATCAAGTGACTCCCCAGGCGATTACGCAACACATCAAAGCGATCTACGAAGAAGCGGAACTTGAACAAAACGCAACCTGTAAGTCTTACTTACAGGTTCAAGAGGAGGGGGGCGCCAGAAAAGTCGCAATATTTAATCTAAGCGATTATGTGATATAGTAATACGCTCTTTCTTGTTGTTTGATGATGTAGTTCCTTACTTTTCTCTTAAGGGAAAGAGTAAGAGAAATACTGATTATTAACCAGAAAAGAATGATTTCTATGATGGTCAGTATTGGGTATATAATTATCTTGTCTTTTTTTACTTCATCTATGTATTTATTTAGTTCAATCTGGTTTTTTTCATCATTAAATATTTCGCAAATCAATGATGACAACTCTGGAGAGATGTTTTTTATTCTTTTTAGTTGATTGCTATTTCCAATGCATTGTTTTTTGTCAATAGACCAAGGGTGACGGGAAAACAAAGATGATTCCTTGGCGGAATGGTTGGTGATAAAGAAGCTTTCATTTGTTGTTTTTAACGTCAAAAGAGTCCACCCATTTTGAATGCGCAATGTTTGTATGTGCATGTGAAAAACAAATAAAAGCCCAATGGTCACTGAAAAAATAATAAAGCCAGACAGTATTTTATCAATGAACGTATTCTGGGGTGTTTTTTTTAGAGGAATAGATATGGAGAACAATCTAATTGTCCAATTGGGGATGCCTGCTTTACTCAAGTATTCAGATTCGCCGTTTAATGGTTTGTTTAAATATTTAAGTATTATCATTCCTGCCGCGAATATACTCCCTAATATTCCAAGGATGCTTGCAAATATTTCAATAGTTGACTTGAAACTTTCGTCAGTAAATAATTCAGTGATAGATAGTGCGTTACTCATATTTTTTCCTCATTGTGACTGTTACGTTTTGTTGATTTTTTATTATTCTTATGATTTTTTCAAGTTGTTAACAGCTATCTAGTCTATGATAAGTACATGGTGTTATTGATATGAAATTCATTGAGTTGGTAAATGATTAGTGGTTACTATACGAAATGTCTTCCTAATTTAGCTAAGCGGCTATTTTAGTAACAGCATAATATATCTGAAGTGCGATTTGCTATAAGTCCCCAATACCTAACCCCTTTACTCCCTTTGCAAAAAGAACTGCTTTATGGTCTGCCGCAGCCAGCGGTGCGCCGGGTCGCGATCGAGGCGCGGATGCCAGGCCTGCACGATAAACACCGATTCCAGCTCGAGCGGCAGCTCGATCTCAGCCAACGGCAGGTGGATGTTGCTTACTCCCTGCAGCACGTGGCGCGGTAGCGGCAGGATAAAGTCTGATTTCATGGTTAGCATCATCGCCGAATGGAAGCCCGGCAGGGTCAGGGCGACGTTGCGCTGCAGGCCAAGATCGCGCAGCGCGTCGTCGATCGGCCCCTGCGTGCGCCCGCGGCGAGAAACGCTGATATGCGGGTAATGGGTCAGGGTTTCGGGCGTTACCTGGCCGATGATCGGGTGACCAGGGCGCACCAGCGCCTGAAAGGTGCTGGTGAACAGGCTCTGCGTCTTAATTTCCGGGTGCCAGTCGCGTGAGGAACCGATCACCAGATCCACCTTGCCGCTGCGCAGCGCGTCATCTTCGCCGTCGCTTTCGGCGATAAACTTCAGGCCGCTTAACGGCGCCATGTCCCGCAGCGTCTCCAGCAAGCCGCCCGCCAGCGCGCCGATAAAAATGTCGTTGGCGCGAATGGTGAAGGTTCGGGTCAGCTTGCCGGGCTCGAAGGATTCACTCGGCGCGATCAGCGCGGCGGCCTGTTCGATGATATCGCTGAGCTGGCGTTTCAACTCCAGCGCGCGCGGCGTCGGCACCAGATGCTTGCCGGCCCTGACCATGATCGGATCGTCGAACTGCCGGCGGATGCGCCCCAGAATGCGGCTCATCGCCGGGGCGCTCAGATTCATCTTCTCGGCGGCGCCGCTCACGCTGCCTTCTTCCAGCAGCAGATTCAGCGCATAGATCAGGTTGAAATCAATTTTTTGCGGCATGGCCTCTCCGGTGGTGGTGCGCTCAATGGATTGCGTTTTGTGCAACTAGTTAATTACATCATTTCATTTTAAACAATCGAAATAAGCCCGGATACTGCCCACGACAACAAAGATTGAGGCTGAAACAGCAGGAGTGGGGAATGGTTGAGGTGTCTGTTACGCCGCACCACAAAAATCGATGGCTCGCCAGCGCCGGCGAAATCAACGGCCGCACCTGGCTGGGGCTGTTCGGCGTGTTTTTGGCGGTGATGGCCAGCGGCGTGGGGGAAAACGCCAGCAAGTTCGCGCTGGCGGATATACAGGGCGGCATGCTGCTGAGCTTCGATGCCGGCAGTTGGCTGACCACCTGTTACGTCACCGGCTTTGTGATCGGTTCCGGGTTCACGCCCTGTTTTTGGCCGACCTTTTCGCTGCGCCGGGTGGCGTTGACGATGTGCGGCATTTACCTGGCCGGTGGGCTGCTGACGCCCTGGCTGGGAGAACAGTATGGCGTGCTGCTGGCGGTGCGCAGCCTGCAGGGCTTCGCCGGCGGCGCGTTGCCGCCGATGCTGATGACGGTGGTGCTGCGTTTTATGCCGCCGCTGATCAAGGTGCTGGGGCTGGGTGCCTACGGCTGGGTCTCCGCCTGGAGCGCCACGTTGGGCGCCACCGCCGCCGCCTTCGCCTTTCACTGGGGTTGGAGCGGGTACTTCTACTGGAACCTGCCGCTGATGGCGATCGCTGCTGTGTGCATCGGCTATGGTCTGCCGCAGGATCCGCTGCGGCTGGAGCGCCTGCGGCAGTTCAACTGGCGCGGCATGCTGCTCGGTGGCATGGCGCTCGGCATGCTGACGATGGGTATCTCACAGGGGGAACGCCTCGACTGGCTGAACTCGCCGCTGATCTACGTTTTATTGTTGGGCGGCATCGGGCTATTGGCATTATTTCTGATTAACGAATGGTATCACCCGCTGCCTTTTTTCAATTTGCAGCTATTAAGCAAAAGGAACTTATCCTTCTCCTTAATTACGCTGGGTGGCGTGCTGTTAATTATGGTGTCGTTGGTCAATATCACGTCGGGATATTTATCCGCGATTCAAGGCTATCGCCAGGAACAAACCTCCGACTTAATGCTGTGGGTGGCGTTGCCGCAATTAATTACGCTGCCGATTGTCGCCATGATATGCAATACGCCGCGGGTGGATTGCCGCTGGGTGCTGGCGATCAGCCTGCTGTTGATGGCCACCGCCTGCGTGCTGGCCGCCCAGCTGACGCCGGAATGGAACGGCGACACGTTTCGCGTCATCGCGCTGTTGCAGGCGGTCGCTCAACCGATGGCGATCATCCCCCTGCTGATGCAGGCGACCGGTGGGCTGTTGCCGACCGACGGGCCGTTTGCGGCGGCCTGGTTCAACGCGGT
Organism: Serratia sp. TMDUHS_CL; assembly: GCF_037137105.1. NCBI lineage: Bacteria > Pseudomonadati > Pseudomonadota > Gammaproteobacteria > Enterobacterales > Yersiniaceae > Serratia > Serratia sp. TMDUHS_CL. Next base: position 164,657 of record NZ_JBBBDV010000011.1, on the reverse strand, counting down.
GAAGGGGTTCACCGCCACCGCGGCCGGCGGCGCCATCGCGCTGCTCAGCCGACAGCGCGGGGACTATCACGCCGGCACGATCGCCGACGGTTTTGGCTCGGCCTACAGCCGCGCATCGGGGTCGGCGGAGCAGTTGGCGCAGCTTGCCGCTCGGCAGGGCCACGTGCTGGCCAGCGCCGATCTTTATCTGTTGGTTGCCGGCCTGGCGTTATTACTGACCGTGCTGATTTTATTTATGCCGACCCGTATTTATCCGCCGCGTTCGGTCGCCGCCTGACATTTTATCATCAGAAATAAATATTAAGTGGAGTCACTTTTATGGCTAACAAGAAAGTCGCCGTCGCCGTATTGGCGGTTACCGTCATTACGCTGGGATTATTAATCAATAAATTCCTTATTAAAGAGACACAGCAGAATACCAACGACGCCTATATTCGCGCCGATATCTCGCGTATTTCTCCGCAGATTGCCGGTGAAATTGCGCAGGTGTTGGTCAGGGACAATCAGTGGGTCAAACAGGGGGAGTTGCTGGCGGTGATCGACCCGCGTGAATTCAACGTTGCCCTAGCGCAGGCGACGGCGCAGGAGCAATCGGCCCGCGCCCGGCAGGACGACGCCAGGGCTAACCTCACCCGCCAGAGCGCGCTGATCGCCGCCGCGCTGGCGGAGCGGCAGGCGGCGCAGGCGGAGCTGGCGTTTGCACGCCAGGAGCAGAACCGCTACCAGAGAATGGCCAGCAGCGGCGCGGGTTCGCAGCAGGCGGCGCAGCAGGCGACAACGCGGGTGCACACGCTTTCCGCCAATGTGGCGCAGGCGGAGGCGACGCTCAAAGCGGCGCGAAACATGGAGCAGGTGCTACAAGCCAAGCTGGCGGACAGCGATGCCGAGCTGATGTTGGCGCAGGCGAAGAAAGCGATGGCTGAACTGAACCTGTCTTATACCCGCATCACCGCGCCGATCGGCGGCGTGGTCGGCAAGAAAAGCCTGCGGGTCGGGGAGTTCGTCAAACCGGGCGATGCGCTGCTGGCCATCGTGCCGCAGGACAAGCTGTACATCATCGCCAACTACCAGGAAACCCAGCTGGAAAAAATTGCGCACGGGCAGTCGGTAGACATCCATATCGATACCTTTCCCGGCCAAACGCTGAAAGGGCAGGTGGACAGCATTGCGCCGGCTTCCGGCGTCAGCTTCGCGGCCGTGGCGCCGGAGAACGCCACCGGCAACTTCACCAAGATCGTTCAGCGCATCCCGGTGAAGATTGTGTTCGATATCAATAAAGAGCATGCCACCTTGCTGAGCGCCCTGCGCGTCGGCATGTCCGCAGACGTCAGCATCAATACGCTGGACGGAGGCGTGCAATGAACAGGGCCGTGATCCCGCTGCTGTTGATGGCGCTGAGCGGCTGCCGGGCGGTAGGGCCGGACTACGCTCGGCCGCAGAACGCGCTGCCCGAGAGCTGGGGTGAGCAGGCCGGCGGCGGGGCGTTGCCGGTGGCCTGGTGGTCGATATTCAACGATGCGTCGCTGACGCAGCTGGTACAGCGCGCGGCGGCCGGCAACCTGGATCTGCAGCTCGCCACGGCGCGCATGCAGCAAAGCCGCGCACTGCTGGGCGTGACCGAGGCGGCGCTGATGCCGGATCTGAGCCTGGACGGCGCCTATCACCGCCAGCGTGCCACCTCGGTGGGCAGCATGGATCCGTCCGGCAACGGCGGAGAGGCGGATTACAACTTCTGGCGCGGCGGATTCAGCGCCACCTGGGAGCTGGACATGTGGGGCAAGCTGCGTCGCGCATCGGAAAGCGCGCGCGCCGGCTTCGCCGCTTCGCAGGAGAATCGGCGCGCGCTGCTGACGTCGGTGACGGCGGAGGTGGCGAGCGACTATCTGCGTCTGCGCGCCACGCAGCAGCAGCTGGCGGTGGCGCAGGAAAACCGCGCCACGGCGCTGCGCACGCTGCAGCTGACGCAAAGCCGTTATCAAAGCGGCGCAGGCAACGAACTGGATATCGATCAGGCGCAGGTGCAGTTGGCGCAGGTAGATGCCCTGCTGCCGACGCTGTTCGATCGACAGGAACGCTTGATCAACGCCATCAGCCTGCTGTTGGGCGAGCGGCCGGGCGCGCTGAAAGCGAGGTTGTCGCCGACGGGGCCGCTGCCGGTGCTGGCGCGCGCGGTGCCGATGGGCGTGCCGTCGGATCTGGCGCTGCGCAGGCCGGATATTCGCGAAGCAGCGGAGCGTTTGCATCAGGCGACCGCCGAGATTGGCGTCGCCACCGCCGACTACTATCCGCGCATCACGCTGACCGGCAACGCGGGCTACCAGGCATTGGCGCTGGCGGATATGGGCAACTGGTCCACGCATACCTTCGCCATCGGCCCCGCCCTGTATCTGCCGCTGTTCGACGGGGGGAAAATCACCCAGCGGGTGCGCCTGAGCGAATACCGGCAGCAGGAAATGGCCATCGCCTACCAGCAAACGGTGCTGCGCGCTTGGCATGAGATCGACGACGCGCTTTCCGGTTACCGCGCCCAGCAGCGCCGCCAGACGCATCTGGCCGAGGCGCTGGCCGCCAACCGACACGCGTTTGCGCTGGCGCGCGACAGCTATCTGAACGGCGCCAGCGATTTTATCCACGTTCTGAGCACGCAGCGCGCGCTGCTGGATCTGCAGTCCGCGCAAATTGTTTCACAGGAGGAGACGGCGATCGCCGTGGTGAATATCTATCGAGCGCTGGGCGGCGGCTGGGAACACACCTACCCGTCTGCGGCGCCACAGGAGAAGGCTGATGCACAACACGCTGAATAAGATTGTCGACGAGATGCTGGAAAGGGATACCCGCCGTAAACGCGAGGCCAGGGTGAGCGCCGTGCGGCAAGTCACCGCCCGGATCCGCCGCATCACGTTGAGCGGCGACGATGTGGATAAGTTTATCGCCGACCCGCGCGCGCAGGAGCCGGCCAGTTGGATCAAGGTGTTCTTCCCGTGGCGCGACACGCTGGCCGGGCGGGCCTATACCCTGAGCGGCATCGACAAACTCGCCCGCACCTTCGATATCGATATGGTGCTGCACGGCGAAGGCCCAGCGTCGAACTGGGCGCGCGACGCGATGCCGGGCGACAAGCTGGGGTTCGCCGGCCCTTGCTCCGGCGGCTTCCGGCTGTTGCCGCAAACTCGCTGGCTACTGTTGCTGGGCGATGAGACCGCGCTGCCCGCCATGCGCACTATCCTCGCCTCGCTGTCTACCCCGCTGCCGGTGCTGTGGTTCGCCGAAGTGGGCGATGCGCAGGAGATTCAGGATGTCGATTGCTCCTTTTTGCAGATGAACAGCTGGCAAATACGCACCCGGCATTTCGACAGCGTGATGAACAGCCCGCTGGTGCAGGCCGTCAGCCACTGCGAACTGCCGGCCGGGGAAGGGCAGGTGTGGCTGGCCTGCGAACACCAGGTCGCCGCGTATCTGAAGGCGCGTTTTATCAACGAAATGGGCATCTCCCGCGCCGCCTTGTTTGCCAAAGGTTATTGGAAAAAGGGCGAAGCTAATTTCAAGGGCGCGATGTAACTCGGGCGAATGAGGATGGTTATGATTGAGAGAGTGTTATTGGCGGTGGACTGCTTTGAACACAGCGGCAACGCGCTGGATTTTATGGCGCGTCTGCAAGGCAGCATCGGCGGCGTGATCGTACTGACGGTGGTAGACAATGCCTTCACGCTCAGCCGCAGCGGCCTGCGCTTCGACAGCGACGAGCGCGAAGAATATCCCGCCGCCCAGCGCGAAGAGGCGCTGGCGGAAAAGCAGGTCGGGCAGGTGACGCGGGCGTTGAAACAGATGGGCTTCAACGCCCAGGGCCTGCTGGCTGCGGGGGCGCCCATCGAGGTGATCCCGGACCAGATGGCTTTGTTCAACTGCGATTTGCTGATCATCTCGCACCGCCACCTGTCTTCGTTGGGGCGCTGGCTGAACGCCTCCGTCACGCGCGGCCTGCTGGATGAGATTGGCCAACCGGTCTTGGTGATCCCGCGCTAAGCTATGGGTAAGGGCAGCCGCATGCGGCGGCGCGCGTTCGGCGACGAAGGCCGTACATACCGGAGGTCAACATGCGAAGTCTGGAAGATCAACTTGCCGCTTATGCCGCCTATCACCGCGATGCGCGCAATATTGCCACGCATTTTATCGGCATCCCGCTGATCGTCGTCAGCCTGCTGGCGCTGCTCTCCCGGCCGGCTTGGGACGCGGGAGGGCTGCCGTTTTCGCCGGCCTGCGCGGTGGTTATTGTCGCGGCCCTCTATTACCTGCGGCTGAGCCTGCGCCTTGGCGCCATGATGCTGGCGTTGCTGCTGCTGTGCCTCGGGTTCGGCGCCTGGGTGGCGTCGCTGTCGACGGCGGCGTGGCTGAGCGTCGGCATCGGCGGCTTCGTTATCGGCTGGCTGTTTCAGTTTGTCGGGCATTTCTGGGAGGGGAGAAAACCGGCGTTTATGGACGATGTGACGGGCCTTATCATCGGCCCGCTGTTCGTGCTGGCGGAAGCCTGCTTCCTGGCCGGCGGGCTGCGCGAACTGCAGCGGAACATCGAAATGCGCTCGGGCAAAGTGCGTAGCGGGAGGGCATGAGGTGGGCTTGATTCCTACGGTGACGGCCTTTCCGCTGCAGCAGGCTTTTATCCCGCTGCTGGAGGCGCTGACGACAGGGCTACCGCGCCAATTCCCGACGCTCATCCACAGCATTTACCTCTACGGCAGCGTCGCGCGCGGCGAAGCCATTCCCGGCGTGTCCGATCTGGACATCACGCTGTTGCTCATCAAGCCGGCCGATAGCGAGGCGTTGCAGCGCCTTGAGGCGTGGCGGCAGGCTTTTCAGCTGGAGCAGCGGATCGTGAGCAAGGTCGACTTTGACATCGGCAGCGTCGAGGAGGCGTTGAACCCCGAGCATTGCCATTCCTGGGGATTTTGGCTGAAGCATCACTGCCGCTGCCTGTGGGGCGAAGACGTGTCCGCCGCTTTTCCGCTGTTTCGGCCCGATCGGCGCATCGCGCTGGCGGTCAATGCCGATTTACGGCCCGTGTTGGTGCGTTATCGGGAGCAGCTACTGCTGCAGGCAAGCCCGGTGCCGGATGAGAAGCGCTTAAAGCGCGAAGCGGCCAGAAAGCTGATCCGCGCCACCAACATGCTGCGCGCCGAGGGCAGCGCATTCTGGCCGACAACGTTAACCGACTATGCCGAACAGCTGCTGGCGCGCTATCCGGCACAGCAGGCTGACATGACGTACTTGCTGGCTCATGCGGTTGGCGAGGTGAACGACGCTGCCTTTGCCGACCGGATGATGGATTTTCTTGCGTGGATGGAAGGGCAGCGGTAGGGCGGCTGCCATGCGTGATCACACCGGATGACGGATGCCCCCTCCCGCCGCACTTTTAACAAATTTGCAAAAGTCTTTTAGCCTCCCGCCTGCTTATCTTTGTTGTGATCAATGTCATACTTTCGGCATCTTAACTGTTCCCGCGCTTCGGCAGCGGTAAACCGGAGTTGTTGCATGAAAGTGAATTATCCCTTGTTAGCGCTGGCGGTGGGGGCGTTCGGCATCGGCACCACCGAATTCTCTCCCATGGGCTTGCTGCCGACCATCGCCAAAGGGGTGGACGTCTCCATTCCGATGGCCGGCATGTTGATCAGCGCCTACGCCGTCGGCGTGATGGTCGGCGCGCCGCTGATGACGCTGCTGCTGTCGCACCGGGCGCGCAGAAGCGCGCTGATTTTCCTGATGGCGATCTTTACCCTGGGCAACGTGCTGTCGGCCATCGCGCCGGATTACACCACCCTGATGCTGTCGCGCATCATCACCAGCCTGAACCACGGCGCCTTCTTTGGCCTCGGATCGGTGGTGGCCGCCAGCGTGGTGCCGAAAGAGAAACAGGCCAGCGCCGTGGCGACCATGTTTATGGGGCTGACCATCGCCAATATCGGCGGGGTGCCCGCCGCGACCTGGCTGGGTGAAACCATCGGCTGGCGCATGTCGTTCCTGGCGACGGCCGGGCTGGGCGTGATCGCCATGCTGGGGCTGTGGTTCTCGTTGCCGAAAGGCAGCGCCGGCGCGCGCCCTGACGTGAAACGCGAGCTGTCGGTGCTGGTGCGGCCGCAGGTGCTGACCGCGCTGCTGACGACCGTGCTGGGGGCGGGCGCGATGTTCACGCTCTATACCTACATTTCGCCGGTATTGCAGCACATCACCGAGGCGACGCCGCTGTTCGTGACGGTGATGCTGGTGCTGATCGGCGTCGGTTTCTCGATCGGCAACTACCTCGGCGGCAAGTTCGCCGACCGTTCCGAGAGCGCGACGCTGAAGGGCTTCCTGCTGCTGTTGGTGGCCATCATGCTGCTGATCCCGCTGCTGGCGCGCAGTGACATCGGCGCTGCGGTGAGCATGGTGATTTGGGGCGCGGCGACCTTTGCCGTGGTGCCGCCGCTGCAGATGCGCGTGATGCGCGTGGCCAGCGAAGCGCCGGGGCTGTCGTCTTCGGTCAACATCGGCGCTTTCAACCTGGGCAACGCGCTGGGCGCCGCCGCCGGTGGCGCGGTGGTCTCCGCCGGTCTGGGCTACAGCTTCGTGCCGGTGATGGGGGCGATTATCGCCGGGTTGGCGCTGCTGTTGGTGTTGTTCACCAGCCGCACCGCGGCAAAAGTCGTTTACGCCAACGGCTAAGTGACAGCGTGCGGCGGTTTTTTATCCGCCGCACGCCGTTAGCCGCATAAAACATAAACGCTTATCCTCTCCCGCCCCCATTTATCTGTTCGGCATCAACTCTTAGCCGCTATCATTAACCATGTATATACATGGTGGCCGCTTGCACGGCACCTCTGGGATAATGAAAGACCTGCCTAAGGAAAGATCCACATGAGAAATATCTTCTTCTTCGACGCGATGCTGACGCCAAAAATCATCACCGCCGTTTACTGGCTGGCGCTGTTGGGCGTGTTGATCAGCGGCATCGGCATGATGTTCTACGGCGAGTTCTTCCGTGGCCTGTTCGGCATCATCGTCGGCGGCGTGTTTGTGCGCGTGGCGTTCGAGATGATCATCATTGCGTTTAAAAATAACGAATATCTGCGCAAGATCGCCGAAAAACCGTAACTATGCCAAAACGCCGGGTATTGCCCGGCGTTGTTTTCCTCTCCGGTCTTGGCTACTCGAAGCCGAGCAGGCTGAACGCATCGTCCTGCGGGGCGTAACCCAGCAGGCGACGGGTCTCTTCCAGCGATAAACGCGTGTAGCGGTTATTGGAAACCCCGTGCACCACCGCATATTGCACCCCTTCGACACGAATGCAGCGCTCCAGCAGATCGGCGGCGTCGCGATGGCTGAGAAACGCGCTCATGTCGCGCGCGCTGAGCCGATCGCCTGGGCTGAGGGAGGTGAAGTTGGCGATGCGCACCGACAGGGCAGAAAGCCCTTCCTGATGGGCGAAGTAGGCGGCGATGCCTTCGCCGAAGGCTTTGCTGGCGCCGTACAGGTTCTTCGGTTTCGGCGCGTCGTCCGGGCGGATTTGATAGTCGAGCGGATAGCCTTCCACCGCCTGCGCGCTGCTGGCGAACACCACCCGGCGGCAGCCGGCGTCTTTCGCCGCGCGGAAGATATTGAAGGTGCCGAGAATGTTGTTGTCCATCAACGAGCCGCAGAAGTCGGCGTCGGGGGAGGGATCGGCCGCCAGGTGCAACACGGTGTCGATATTGGCGCAGGCCGCGCGGCAGGCGTCGAGATCGGCGATGTTGAAGCTGATGACTTCGTCGCCGGGTTGCAGATCGTTCAGCAGACTGATGTCGCGTTCCGCCAGGCGCAGCGCGTAGCGATCGCCCATTGCCTGACGAAACGCCGTGGCTACCCGGCCGCCGGCGCCGGTGATCAGAATCCGTCCTACATCAGTACGCAACACCATGATGACTGCCATCCCTACTCTCGATTAAGTGTTGACCAGTAATAATCCCCCGCGTGACTTTTGTCCAGTATTTATATTAGTCATTCTGATGCTTTATGCCGGTAATGGGCACGTTTTGCCGAGCGTTTCGACCAGGAAATTCATCACCGCGCGCACGGCAGCGGTGCGCGCCAAATCGGGATACGTCACCAGCCAAAGCTCGCGCGTTGGCGCGGCATTGGCCGTGGGCAACGGGACCAGATCCGGATCGCCATCGGCGACGAAAGTCGGCAAAACGGCGGCACCCAGCCCTGAACGCGCCGCTTGTTGCAGTGAAAACAGATCGCTGGCCTGAAAGACCACCGGACGCCCCTGCAACAGCTGTTGCAGCCATTGCTGATGCGGCTGCTGTTGGTAGTGATGGTCATAGGCGAGAAAGCGGCGCGCCGTGTCGGGCAGTGCGGCGTGCTCCGGTGTAGCATACAGCGCGTAGCGCATCATGCCGATGCGCTGCGTCAGCAGTTCCGGTTGCTGCGGGCGCACCATGCGCACGGCGATGTCGGCTTCGCCGCGATCCAGCTCGGCGAGCGCCGATTCACCCGACAGCGTGACGACGATCTGTGGAAAAGCCTGGTTAAATGCGGCAATGCGCGGCGCGAGAATATGCGCGGCGATCGACGGCGGCGCACTGATGCGCACGCCGGCCTGTGGCGTTGCGACGGCGCTGCGCGCATGGCGGGCAATCGCCTGGCTTTGCGCCTCGATCTCCGCCGCCAGCCCGGCAATCGCCTGCCCGTCCTGGGTCAAGGGCGTGCTGCGCGGCAGTCGTACGATCAAACGCAGGCCGAGCGCCTGTTCCAGTGCCGCTACGCGTCGCCCGACGGTGGCGTGATCGCAACCCAGCTCCCGCGCTGCCGCCGACAACGAACCGGTGCGCGCCAGCGCCACGAAGTGTTTTAAATCCTGCCAGTCAAACATCGGTGAATTCCTGCACATTAATGATGCGGTTTTCGGGAATATTCACACGAATAACGGCGTGATTCAATGTGTGAACGTTTCCTTTTAAATTGAATTATTCAATTAGGGTTTCTTATGAATTTGCAACTGCAGCAACGCACGGCATTGGTCACGGGCGCCAGTGAAGGGATCGGTGCCGGCATGGTCAGGGTATTGGCCGCTCAAGGGGTCAAGGTAGTGGCCACCGCACGACGCGGTGACCGGCTGCAGGCCTTGGCGGGTGAGGTGGAACGGCAAGGGGCGGTGCGTCCGCAGGTGATCGTTGCAGACGTGACCGACCCTGAGGCGATAGCCCGTTTGGCGGCGCAGGCGCTGCGCCAGGTGGGGACAGTTGATATCCTGATCAACGCGGTAGGCGCGTTTCACCCCACGACGCTGAACGACAGCGATCGCAGCTGGGATGACGCTTTCGCTTTGAACTTCACGCCGGCCCGCAGATTGACTCAGGCGCTGTTGCCGGCCATGCAGGCGCAAGGCTGGGGCCGGGTGATCAACATCAGCGGATCGATGGAGCCGCGCAGCCTGAGCGCCGCCAGCGCCGCCAAGGGCGCATTGCATCTGTGGGCCAAAGGATTGGCCAGCGACGTGGCTGCTCAGGGGATTACCGTCAATACGCTGCAACCCGGACGTATCAACAGTGAACAGATCCGTGAGCGCTTATACGCTTGCGATGAAGCGCGCCAGGCGTTCATTGCGCAACATATCCCGATCGGCTACTTCGGCGAACCGGAAGACATGGCCTATCTGGCGGCGTTTCTTTGCCCCCCGCTCGCGCGATATATCACCGGCGCGGTGATCCCGGTAGATGGCGGCATGCATTATTTCGCGCATTGAGGCCGTTTTGCCCCCGCGATCACAGTTCGGCAATTTGCCGGCGCAAAGGCTTGCCTCGGCAAAATCTGCGGTGTTAACGTCATAACTCAACCGATTTAGGGTTGTTACTGCTACGGCAGGCAAAACCTAAACCTTGCGTTTCTGTTCCCCGATGGGGCAGAGGCCGGAGGTTTAGGTTTTTTTTTGCGCCGAATTCCGCCTCAGCGCCAGGCCAGTGCGGGGAGGGAAGCGGCAGAACGCGAAGTCTAAGGATAACCGTATGAAATATGACACATTAGCCAGTGAGATTTTGGCCGGCGTCGGTGGCCGCGACAATGTGAAAAGCCTGGTGCACTGCGCCACCCGCCTGCGTTTCAAGCTGCGTGACGACACTCGCGCCAACGCGGCAGCGCTGAAGAAAAACCCCGGCGTCATCATGGTGGTGGAGAGCGGCGGCCAGTTCCAGGTGGTGGTGGGCAACCACGTGGCGGAGGTGTTCGACGCGGTTAACCGCGTTGGCGGGTTGGCCGAGGGCGCGCCGAGCGACGACGCGGGCGGCAAAAAAGACAACCTGCTCAGCCGCTTTATCGATCTGGTGTCCGGTATTTTTACCCCGCTGCTCGGGGTGATGGCCGCTTCGGGGATCCTGAAAGGCTTCCTGGCGCTGAGCCTGGCCTGCGGCTGGCTGCTGGAGAGCGGCGGCACCTTCAAAATGCTGTTCGCCGCCAGCGACTCGCTGTTCTACTTCTTCCCGATCATGCTCGGCTACACCGCCGGGAAAAAATTTGGCGGCAACCCCTTCGTCACCATGGCGATCGGCGGCGCGTTGACGCATCCGCTGATGATGGCGGCGTTCGAAGCGGCGCAGCAGCCGGGGGCGGTGCGCGAATACTTCTTCGGCATTCCGCTGACCTTCATCAACTACAGTTCGTCGGTGATCCCGATCATTTTCGCGGCCTGGGTATCCTGCCGCCTGGAGCCGCTGTTTAACCGGGTGATCCACAGCGCGCTGCGCAATTTCATCACGCCGCTGCTGTGCCTGGCGATCACCGTGCCGTTGACCTTCCTGCTGATCGGCCCGGCGGCGACCTGGCTCAGCCACCTGCTGGCCAACGGCTATCAGAGCATTTACGCCTTTAACCCGATCATCGCCGGTGCCTTTATGGGGGCGATGTGGCAGGTGTGCGTGATCTTCGGTCTGCATTGGGGATTGGTGCCGTTGATGATCAATAACCTGAGCGTGCTGGGGCGCGACACCATGGTGCCGCTGCTGCTGCCGGCGGTAATGGGGCAGGTCGGCGCCACGCTGGGCGTGATGCTGCGCACCCGCGACGCCAAGCTGCGGGCGCTGTCCGCTTCGGCCATCGGCGCCGGGATTTTCGGCATCACCGAACCGGCGGTGTACGGCGTTACGCTGCCGAACAAACGCCCGTTCATCTTCGGCTGCATCGGCGGCGCGCTGGGCGGTGCGGTGATCGGCTACTTCCATACCTCGGTCTACTCGTTCGGCCTGGTGAGCGTATTCACCTTCGCGCAGATCATCCCCGGCGGCGGCATCGACGCCACGGTATGGGGCGCGATCGGTGGCACCCTGCTGTCGTTCGTGTTTGCCGCGCTGGCCAGCTACCTGTTCGGCGTCGCACCGGCGGAAGACGCGGCGCAGCCTGAAGCCGCCGCGCCGCTTAACCGCAAGCAGGCCATCCTCAGCCCGATCGCCGGCGACATCGTGCCGCTGGATCAGGTGAACGACGCGACCTTCGCCAGCGGCCTGCTGGGGAAAGGGGTGGCGATCGCGCCGCAGCAGGGGCGCGTGGTGGCGCCGGTGAGCGGCAGCGTGGCGTCGCTGTTCAAAACCAAACACGCCATCGGCATCGAATCGGACGACGGCGCGGAGATTCTCATCCACGTCGGTATCGATACCGTGAAGCTGGACGGGGCGCATTTCACCGCCCACGTGCGGGAAGGCGAGCGGGTTGCCCCGGGCGATCTGCTGATCGAGTTCGACCAGGCGGCGATCCATGCTGCCGGCTATGACACCACCACGCCGATCATCATCAGCAACAGCGATGACTACGTGGACGTGTTGACCAGCGGCCTGTCTCCGGTGCAGGAACAGGCGCCGCTGCTGACTTTATTACGCTAATTGAGGAGCAAGCGATGAACGGCAAGTTTCCGCAACATTTTCTGTGGGGCGGCGCGGTAGCGGCGAACCAGGTAGAAGGCGCATATCAGGCCGACGGCAAGGGGCTGTCGACCTCCGATCTGCAGCCGCAGGGCATCTTCGGCGCCATTACGCCGCGCACGGCGGGCGACAGCGGCATCAAGGATGTGGCGATCGATTTCTATCACCGTTATCCGGAGGACATCGCGCTGTTCGCCGAAATGGGCTTTAAGTGTCTGCGCACCTCGATCGCCTGGTCGCGCATTTTCCCGCAGGGCGACGAAGAGATGCCGAACGAAGCCGGGCTGGCGTTTTACGATCGGCTGTTCGACGAGATGGCGAAGTACGGCATTCAGCCGCTGATCACGCTGTCGCACTATGAGATGCCTTACGGCCTGGTGAAGCACTACGGCGGTTGGGGCGATCGGCGTACCATCGATTTCTTCGAGCGCTATGCGCGCACCGTGTTCGAACGCTACAAGCACAAGGTCAAACACTGGCTGACCTTCAATGAGATCAACATGTCGCTGCACGCGCCCTTCACCGGCGTCGGCCTGCCGCAGGAGAGCGACAAGAGCGCCATCTATCAGGCGATCCACCATCAGCTGGTGGCCAGCGCCAGAGCGGTGAAGGCCTGTCACGAGATCGTGCCGGAGGGCAAAATCGGCAACATGCTGCTGGGTGGTATTCTGTATCCGCTGAGCTGCAAGCCGGAAGATCTGCTGGAAACCCAGCGGCAAAACCGCGACTGGCTGTTCTTCGGCGACGTGCAGGCGCGCGGCTATTACCCGGCCTATATGCAGCGCTTCTTCCGTGAAAACGGCATTCAGGTGGCGATCACCGAGGAAGATCGGCAAACGCTGCGCGAAACCATCGATTTCATCTCGTTCAGCTACTACATGAGCGGCTGCGTCACCGCCGACCCGGCGCAGTACGAGACGGCGCGCGGCAACATTCTCGATATGGTGCCGAACCCGCACCTGGCCAGCTCGGAGTGGGGGTGGCAAATCGACCCGATCGGGCTGCGCTACCTGCTCAACGTGCTGTACGACCGCTATCAGAAGCCGCTGTTCATCGTCGAGAACGGGCTGGGCGCCAAAGATCGCGTCGAGGCCGACGGCAGCATCCACGACGACTACCGCATCAACTACCTTAATGACCATCTGGTGCAGGTGGCGGAAGCGATCGACGACGGCGTCGAGGTGATGGGCTACACCAGCTGGGGGCCGATCGATCTGGTCAGCGCCTCGAAGGCGGAAATGTCGAAGCGCTACGGCTTCATTCACGTCGACAGGGACGATGCCGGCAACGGCAGCCTCGATCGCCGCCGCAAGAAGAGTTTCTACTGGTATCGCGATGTGATCCACAGCAACGGCGCCAGCCTGAAAGACCGGCGCTAGCCTCTAAGCCCGGCGGCAAACGCCGGGCGTTAACCTAACGTTATTCGCTGCTGTTCATGATGGGAAATTCTCTCCCAGGGAATGCTGTTGCCCGCAGTCAGCCGTTATGCGGAGAAATATAATAATGATGAAAAGCTTATTACCTCGTTCCATGACCCTGGCGGCGCTGGCGCTGCTCTGTAGCCAGGCGCAGGCGGAAACGCTGCAAACCGGCAAGGACGTCGAAGCCCCCACCGCCAAATGGGAAGGGGTAGCGCTCGGCTTTGAGCCGCCACAGCCCGGGCTGTTGGGGGATATGCTGGGGATCAGGCCGATCCTGGAGGATCACGGCTTCCACTATAACCTCGGCTACCTCAGCCAGCTGTCGTATAACGCCGGCGGCGGTTACAACCACGACAAACAGGCATCGTACATCGACCAATTCTCGTTGACCTTCAGCCAGGATTTGCAGGCGCTGACCGGCATTCCGGACGCGGCGATCGAAGGCAATATCGTCAACCGCAACCATGACAACAACCTGACCCGCGATCGCTTGCAGGATCCGCGCGTCGGCCTGACCGATCTGTCGCAGGAGAGCTTTGGCGGGCAGTCGATTACCCGGCTGGGTTGGTTGACCTTCAGCCGTTCCTTCCTCGATCGCCGGCTGCAGTGGCGCATCGGCATGATGAACAAGGTGCAGGATTTCGATCAGATCATTCCCTGCGATTTTCAGACGCTGACGCTGTGCGGCGGCAAGTCCGCCAACTCGTTGACCTGGTATAACTGGAACGTGCATTACTGGGGCACCACGCTGCAATACAAGCTGACCGACGGCCTGACGCTCAAGGGCGGCGTGATGGAGCAGAACCCGAGCGCCCCCAGCCGCAGCCACGCCTGGAGTTGGTCCACCAAGGGCAGCAAAGGCTTCCTGTTGCCGATGGAGCTGGAGCTGAAAACCCACGCCGTCAACCAGCTGCCTGGGGTGTATAACCTGGGCGTGCTGTTCACCAACGCGCGCCAGAGCGATCTTTATGAAGGGGTGTCCGGCGGGCCGGGTGCCAGCGATCCGCAGGGCTATCGCAGCCACGATCGCACCTGGTTCCTGTATACCGGTTTCAACCAGCAGGTGACGCGCCATGCGGATGACGTCAACCGCGGTCTGAGCGTGTTTTACAGCCTGGGGCTGGGAGATCAGCGCAGCAACTACCTGCACTGGTCTACCTCGACCGGCATCCGTTACCGCGGGCTGTTCGATGCGCGGCCGGACGACTGGCTGGGGCTCGGTGTCTCGGTGGTGAAGCTGAGCGACCGCTACAAAGACAATCAGCGTTATCTCAACCAGATGAGCGGCATCAGCGATTATCACGATCCGAACTACCGGCCGGTGCCGGGCCACTCGGTGACGGCGGAGCTGTATTACCGGGTTAACGTCACGCCGTGGCTGCAGCTGCAGCCGGGCCTGCAGTACTGGCATCACCCGGCGGGCGTCAGCGAGACGCAGGACGCCTGGGTGACGGCGTTGAAAACGGTGGTGACCTTCTGATCAGGCCGCGTCGCTCTCGCGGTAGCGCCGGCGGGCGTGTTCGAACCAGCTGGCGGGCACGTTGTGCGGCGGCTGCTGCAACCTGAGCAGCCCCTGTTCAACGATATGGCTGGCCTGGCGCCACAGCGTCGGGTCGCCTTCGGTCAGCACCTCCAGCAGGCGCTGTTTCTCGATCAGGTAGGTCTGGGCGAAGTGGCTGTCGTAGTCCAGCAGCGAGCGGGTGTTGTCGATAAGATCCGCCAGCTTGATGGTTTTGGCCTGCGGCGATGCGCCGGCGCTGTGGCGCCGATCGCGGTTTTTGCGCTCAAAGCGGTTGCCGTCCTCGGCGTGGCTGACGTTGGTTAACATCCGCACCAGCTCTGCCACCTTCGGCCCGAAATGGCTGTCGATATCGCCGAGGGTGGTGGGCGTGTCTTCCACCGTATCATGCAGCCAGGCGGCCGCCAGCATCTCTTCGGTGTGCGGTACGCTGCGCACCAGCTCCATCACCGCCTGCGGGTGGACGATGTACGGATCGTCGGTGTATTTGCGGCGCTGATCGATGGCCGCATGCGCCTTGGTGGCGTAGCGGCGCGCGCGTTCTGCAAGCGTGTTCGTCATTTCCTTTCCCTCCGAGCATCCTCTGCATGAAAAAAATGTAGCATACCTCACAAGAAATAGCTTGCGATTACATCGTGCGCTATCTATATTCACACACATGAAAAGCACCGAGACCGAACAACCCAAGGCGAAGAACCTGCTGCAGCTCGATCAGCAGCTCTGTTTCGCGCTGTACTCCGCCAACCTGGCGCTGCACAAAGTTTATCGCAAGCTGTTGAGCCAGCTCGAACTCACCTACCCGCAATACCTGGTGATGATGGTGCTGTGGGAGCGCGATCGGGTGACGGTATCGGATATCGGCGAGCGGCTGTTCCTCGATTCCGCCACGCTGACGCCGCTGCTGAAGCGGCTGGAAACCGCCGGTTTGCTGGTGCGCTATCGCGCCACCACCGATGAGCGGCAGGTGATCATCGCCCTGACCGAAGCCGGCCGCGCGCTGCGCGAGCGGGCGCAATCGGTGCCCGAGGCGGTGATGTGCGCCACCGACTGCAGCCTGGACGAGATCGTCTCGCTCAAACAGCAGCTGGAAAAGCTGCGCGGCAGCCTGATCGATCAGATTTGACCCGCCGCCGCCGGACGCAAGAACGGCGCGGGTGGTCTACACTGGTTAATAAGTGTCAAAAATAAGTAGTGCGCGATTTAATCGCAAAAGATAAATATGTGACCGGCTTTACCTCGTGGAAGCCGTAGTCATCTCGCCAACCAGCAAGAAGGAATGAACGATGTCTATTGAGAAAGTGGTTTACCGCGCTCACGCCACCGCAACCGGCGGCCGCGACGGCCGTGCGACCTCCTCCGACGGCGTGTTGGACGTGAAACTGGGCGTACCGAAAGAGATGGGCGGCGCCGGCGGCGAAGTCACCAACCCTGAGCAGCTGTTCGCCGCCGGTTACTCGGCCTGCTTCCTCGGCGCGTTGAAGTTTGTCGCGGCGAAAGAAAAGGTCAAAATCCCGGCCGAAGCCAAGATCGACGGCACCGTGGGCATCGGTGAGATCCCGAACGGCTTCGGCATCGAAGTGCAGCTGGATATCTCGCTGCCGGGCATCGAGCGCAGCGTGGCGGAAGATCTGGTGAAAAAGGCGCACGTGGTGTGTCCATACTCCAACGCCACCCGTGGCAATATCGACGTGACGTTGAACGTGAAATAACGTTTTTCGCCGACGCGCTGAAAAATGGAGGGGTCTCCCTCCATTTCTTGTCTTGCTTTCCCTTCCAGAGTTCGCACAACAGGGTAAAAAAAACCTGTTTTGTGAGAATTCTCTTGATTGTCGCCTGCAAAACCACGCTTATTGCCGGTTGGCTGAACCTGCAGCCGCATTGACTGTCTGAAAAACTCAGAACTGCTATCGCCCTCCGGAGCCACCGCACTACATGAACAAAATAAAATCGCTATCACAGCAGAATTTATCGTTATTGTTAGCGATCTATATCGGCATCTTTTTAAACCTGTCCGTTTTCTATCGCCGTTTTGACTCGCTTGCGCACGGCATTCAGGGGATTAAGCTTATTTCGGCGGTGACGGAAGTGATCGCCATCGTTTTATTCACTTTCTTTATCATGCGATTGGTGTCGCTCGGCGGCCGGTTGTTTTATCGCATCGTCGCTTCGCTGCTGGTGCTGATTTCGGTCGCCGCCAGCTACTACATGACGTTTTTCAACGTGGTGATCGGCTACGGTATCGTGGTGTCGGTGATGACCACCGACATCGATCTGTCGAAAGAGGTGGTTGGCCTGCACTTCGTGCTGTGGATGGTGGCGCTCAGCGCCTTGCCGCTGCTGCTGATCTGGAAAAACGGCCTGCGTTACACCCTGATCGAACAGCTGAAAACCCCTGGTCATCGCATCAAGCCGCTGCTGGTCTTGCTGGCGGTGGTGGCGCTGGTCTGGCTGCCGCTGCGCATGCTGGACGACGAGCAAAGCGTGCAGGAGAAGCTCGCCAACGTCGATCTGCCGAGCTACGGTGGCGTGGTGGCGCACTCGTATCTGCCGTCCAACTGGCTGTCGGCGCTGGGGCTGTTTGCCTATACCCGCTATGACGAAAGCCAGGACCAGAGCACGATGTTCGATCCGGGCAAACACTTCACCTATGTACCGCCGGCGGATATCGACGATACCTACGTGGTGTTCATCATCGGCGAGACCACGCGCTGGGATCACATGGGCATGCTGGGCTATGAGCGCGATACTACGCCGCGGCTGTCGAAAGAGAAGAACCTGGTGGCGTTTCGCGGCGAGTCGTGCGACACCGCCACCAAGCTGTCGCTGCGCTGCATGTTCGTGCGCGAAGGCGGCACCGAAGACAATCCGCAGCGCACGCTGAAAGAGCAGAACGTGTTCGCGGTGCTGAAGGATCTGGGCTTCTCTTCCGAGCTGTTCGCCATGCAGAGCGAGGTGTGGTTCTACAACAACACCGAGGTGAACAACTATTCGTTCCGCGAGATGATCGCGTCCGAGAAGCGCAACGACGGCAAGGCGGTCGATGACATGCTGTTGGTGGATGAAATGAAGGAGTCGCTGGCGCGCTATCCGAAGGGCAAACACCTGGTGATCCTGCATACCAAAGGCTCGCACTACCTGTACTCGCAGCGTTATCCGCGCAGCTATGCGCGCTATCAGCCGGAGTGCATGGGGGTGGATGACTCATGCACCAAGGCGCAGTTGATCAACGCGTTCGACAATACCGTGCTGTATACCGACAGCTTTATCAGCAATGTGATCGATCAGGTGCGCGACAAGAAGGCCATCGTGTTCTATGCCGCCGATCACGGCGAATCGATCGGCGAGAACACGCACCTGCACGGCACGCCGCGCGAAATGGCGCCGCCGGAGCAGTTCCGCGTGCCGATGATCGTATGGGCGTCGGACAAGTTCCTCGAGAACCCGCAGCACCTCAGCGCCTTTGAGCAGCTGCAGGCGCAGCAGCGCATCGGCAAAACGCATCGCCACGTCGAGCTGTTCGATACCATCCTCGGTTGCCTCGGCTACACCTCGCCGAACGGCGGCATCGTGGATAAAAACAACTGGTGCTCTCTGCCGCAGCATAAAACGGCGCCCGCCCGCCTGTAATCCTTCCCGCCGGGTGCCTTGCGCACCCGGTAATTTCACTCAATACATTCTCTTCATCAATTATTCCGGTGTGTGCATACGGTATACTTGCGCACTTCCCTTCTAACCGGAGATTTCCATGACCCTGCGCGTGGCGTTTATCGACGATCATGACATTGTGCGCTCGGGCTTTGTGCAGCTGCTGTCGCTGGAGGCCGATATTCAGGTGGTGGGCGAGTTCAGCAGCGCGGCGCAGGCGCGCGCCGGCCTGCCGGGGCTGGAGGCGGAAATCTGCATCTGTGACATTTCGATGCCGGACGGCAGCGGGCTGGATCTGCTGGCGGACATTCCCTCCGGCATCCGTGTGGTGATGCTGTCGATGCACGACAACCCGGCGCTGGTGGAAATGGCGCTGGAACGCGGCGCCAGCGGTTTCCTCTCCAAGCGCTGCAAGCCGGAAGATCTGATCACCGCGGTGCGCACCGTCGCCGGCGGCGGCGTCTACCTGATGCCGGAAATCGCCCAGCAGCTGGCGCGGGTGAGGGTCGATCCGTTGACCCGCCGCGAGCGCGAAATCGCGCTATTGCTGGCGCAGGGCCAGGAGGTGCGCGAGATCGCCGCCGCCTTGGGGCTGTCGCCGAAGACGGTGCATGTGCATCGCGCCAACCTGTTCGCCAAGCTGGGCATCAACAATAACGTCGAGCTGGCCAGACGGATGCTGAACCTGTGACGCAGCGCCTGATCACCCAGCTGGCGCTGTTTTTCATCTACGCCGCCAGCGCCTTTTGCCTGTGGGGCATCGGCACCGCGCTGATCGACCCGCCCTGGCAGGCGCTGCTGCTGTTCCCGTTCGGCCTGCGCATGGGCATTTTGCTGCAGAGCCCGTACCGTTTCTGGCCGGGGATCCTGCTGGCCGACCTGCTGCTGATGGCGCTGCTGGCGGACCAGTTCGGTTACGGCCCGGCGCTGTGGGCGTTGGTGGCGGTGCTGGTGTTGACGGTGCTGCTCAGCCTGCTGGCCTCGCCGTGGCTGTTGCGCCATCAGCAGAGCGACAGCGAATGGCGGTGGCCGCTGTTGCAGGGCGCGGTGGTGGCCGCCGCCGCCTTGCTGCAGGCCCTGGTATGGCAGCTGGTGAGCGGCGAAGGCGCCCGCGCGCTGCTGCTCGGCCTGACCGGCGGTTTCACCATCGCGCCGACCTGCCTGCTGTTGTGGCACTATCTGGCGCGCCAAATCTGGGTGCCGCTGGAGCCGGGGCTGATCCACAAGCCGGTGGAGCTGCGCCTCGGCCACTTGGCCAGCTATCTGCTGTTGTTTGCGTTCAGCATCTGGCTGCAGCAGCAGGTGAACGCCGCCGAGCTGCGCCGTTTCGCGCCGTTCTGCCTGGCCATTCCTATCGTGTTCATGTCTTACCGCTACGGCTGGCAGGGCGCGCTGTTGGCGACGCTGCTCAACGGCGTGGCGCTGATGGTCAACGAGCCGCCGCAGCCGGAGTCGCACCGCGATCTGCTGCTGTCGCTGCTGGCCCAAAGCCTGACCGGGCTGCTGCTGGGCGCCGGCATTCAGCGCCAGCGCGAGCTGAATCAGCAACTGCGGCTGCGGCTGGCGGAGAACCGCCAGCTGGCGCGGGCGCTGGTGACGGCGGAGGAGCAAACCCGGCGCGAGGTGGCGCGCGAGCTGCACGATGAAGTGGGGCAGACCATCACCGTGATCCGCACCCAGGCCAGCATCGTCAAACGCCTGGCGCCGGAGCCGGCGGTGATCGGCTGCGCCGACGCCATCGATGCGTTGGCGCTGCGGGTCTACGACGGGGTGCACGACGTGCTGACCCAGCTGTGGCCGGCGGCGCTGAACAACCTGCCGCTGTCGGCGGCGGTGGCGGCGATGCTGCGGGAGTCGCTGCCGCAGGACGCGTCGCTGGTGAGCAGCCTGCAGTGGCAGGTGCCGGACGAGCTGCTGGATGAAACGCTGAAAATCACGCTGTACCGGGTGTGTCAGGAAGGGGTGACCAATGTGTGCCGCCACGCCGGCGCCAGCCGCCTGGAGCTGGACGCGCGCCTGCAGCCGCGCAAAGGCGCTGCGCCGCTGATCGCCCTGACCATCCGCGACAACGGCGTGGGTTTCGATGCGGAAAACCATCAGCCGGGGTATGGCCTGCGCGGTATGCAGGAGCGCATCAGCGCCCTCGGCGGCAGCCTGCGGTTCACCGCTGAACGGGGCGCCTGTTTGAGTGTGATCTTGCCCACAGTTTCACCGGCGCAAGCGCCAAACTAGGAAAAACTCCTAGCCGCGTCGGGAATCCGGCGTAAGCCTCCCGCGCGCGCGAGGAGCATCATAGCGGCACTTTATTCAATCCTCTGAGGTTCCACATGTGGTCTTTCCTTAAAAGCCGCTCGGACGCGCCGCAGGTCACCGATCAACGGCAGATCGACGCCAGCTACAAATACTGGCGCATCCAGCTGATGTGCACCATGTACATCGGCTACGCCGCGTTTTACTTCACGCGCAAAAGCTTCAACTTCATCATGCCGGCGATGCTGAGCGATCTGGGCCTGACGATGTCCGACGTCGGCATCCTCGGCACGCTGTTCTACATCACCTACGGCTGCTCGAAATTCATTTCCGGCATGATCAGCGATCGCTCCAACCCGCGTTACTTTATGGGGCTGGGCCTGATCATGACCGGGGTGCTGAATATCTTCTTCGGCCTCAGTTCGTCGCTGCTGATGCTGGGCACGCTGTGGATCCTCAACGCCTTCTTCCAGGGTTGGGGCTGGCCGCCGTGCTCCAAAATCCTCACCAGCTGGTATTCGCGCTCCGAGCGCGGCAGCTGGTGGGCGATCTGGAACACCTCGCACAACGTCGGCGGCGCGCTGATCCCGCTGCTGGTGGGCTTTATCTCGCTGCATTTCAGCTGGCGTTACGGCATGATCATTCCCGGCATCATCGGCGTGGTGCTCGGCCTGCTGATGTGCTGGCGCCTGCGCGACAAGCCATCCACCCTGGGGCTGCCGAGCGTCGGCAAATGGCGTAACGACGCCATGGAGCTGGTGCAGGAATCGGAAGGCCAGGGGCTGAGCAACCGCGAGATCATCAAACGCTACGTGCTGACCAACAAGTACATCTGGCTGCTGGCGGTCTCTTATGTGCTGGTGTACATCGTGCGCACCGCGATCAACGACTGGGGCAACCTCTACCTGACGCAGGAAAAGGGCTATTCGCTGATGACCGCCAACTCGGCCATTTCGCTGTTTGAAGTGGGCGGCTTTATCGGTTCGCTGGTGGCCGGTTGGGGCTCCGACAAGCTGTTCCGCGGCAACCGCGGCCCGATGAACCTGATCTTCGCCATCGGTATCTTCCTGTCGGTGGCGGCGCTGTGGCTGATGCCGGGCGTGACCTACCTGCTGCAGGCCTGCTGCTTCTTCGCCATCGGCTTCTTCATCTTCGGCCCGCAGATGCTGATCGGCATGGCGGCGGCGGAGTGCTCGCACAAGGATGCGGCGGGTGCGGCGACCGGTTTCGTCGGCCTGTTCGCCTACCTGGGCGCGGCGCTGTCCGGCTACCCGATTGCGCGGGTGATGGAGATCTGGCATTGGAACGGCTTCTTCGTGGTGATTTCCATCGCCGCCTGCCTGTCGGCGCTGTTCCTGCTGCCGTTCCTGCGTGCGCAGACGCCGGCGCTGAAAACCGCCAACGCCTGAGTGAAATACGCTGCGCAACCCCCGGCGCAGCGCATTATGGCGCTTTTATCACCACTTGAAATGCAGGGGCAAAAAAGTGATTGACGCCTATAACCGCCAGCAGTAAGATGCGCCCCGCATCGGCGAGTAGCGCAGCTTGGTAGCGCAACTGGTTTGGGACCAGTGGGTCGGAGGTTCGAATCCTCTCTCGCCGACCACATTCGAAAAACCTGCTTTTAAAGCAGGTTTTTTTTCGCCCGTCGTTTATGAGGATGAGCACCTCTGCAGGAGGTTCGAGCCTCGCGAAGCGAGACAACGTTGCTTCAGCAACGGCCCGCAGGGCGCGCATCAAAGATGCGCGTAATCCTCTCTCGCCGACCACCATTCGAAAACCTGCTTTTTAAAGCAGGTTTTTTTTCTTCCGTCGTTTATGAGGATGAGTACCTCCTCCGATACGGTCGGCTGCGCTTTATGGCGTGCCTCAATCTGCCGTCCTCGTGAAATATATTTATCCTTTACGCTTAATTAATTCACACTCCTTATTCCCATTAGGTTCTTATTTTTATATTTAAATAAATTCATGCTTGCCAAATAAAACCCGGTTGATAGCGCTCTTGTTTTCACGTTTTTTTTATCTATAGTCTGAATGGACAACGCGGGAGCTCTTATTCCCGCTGCGTGGGAAATACCGTGATTATTTATTAACGTTAATCTTCGTGGATTATTGCGGGATCATTTTGCTCCGGCAATGCGTGGCGTCGATTAACTCTTTTATGTTTATCCTCTCGGAATAAAGGAATCAGTTATGCGCAAATTTAATAAACCGCTGTTGGCGCTGTTGATCGGCAGCACGCTGTGTTCCGCGGCGCAGGCCGCCGCACCGGGCAAACCGACCATCGCCTGGGGCAACACCAAGTTCGCTATCGTCGAAGTCGATCAGGCGGCCACCGCTTATAATAATCTGGTGAAGGTAAAAAATGCCGCCGACGTTTCTGTCTCCTGGAATTTATGGAATGGCGACATCGGCACGACGGCAAAAATTTTATTAAATGGCAAAGAGGCGTGGAGCGGCCCTTCAACCGGATCTTCCGGTACGGCGAATTTTAAAGTGAATAAAGGTGGCCGTTATCAAATGCAGGTGGCACTGTGTAATGCCGACGGCTGCACCGCCAGCGACGCCACCGAAATTGTGGTGGCCGACACCGACGGCAGCCATTTGGCGCCGTTGAAAGAGCCGCTGCTGGAAAAGAACAAACCTTATAAACAAAACTCCGGCAAAGTCGTCGGTTCTTATTTTGTCGAGTGGGGCGTTTACGGGCGCAATTTCACCGTCGACAAGATCCCGGCGCAAAACCTGACCCACCTGCTGTACGGATTTATCCCGATCTGCGGCGGCAACGGCATCAACGACAGCCTGAAAGAGATCGAAGGCAGTTTCCAGGCATTGCAGCGCTCCTGTCAGGGCCGCGAGGACTTCAAAGTCTCGATCCACGATCCGTTTGCCGCGCTGCAAAAAGCGCAGAAGGGCGTCACCGCCTGGGATGACCCCTACAAGGGCAACTTCGGCCAGCTGATGGCGCTGAAGCAGGCGCGCCCTGACCTGAAAATCCTGCCGTCGATCGGCGGCTGGACGCTGTCTG
Organism: Serratia sp. TMDUHS_CL; assembly: GCF_037137105.1. Taxonomy (NCBI): domain Bacteria; kingdom Pseudomonadati; phylum Pseudomonadota; class Gammaproteobacteria; order Enterobacterales; family Yersiniaceae; genus Serratia; species Serratia sp. TMDUHS_CL. The sequence goes on along the minus strand of NZ_JBBBDV010000011.1, from coordinate 140,879 downwards.
ACCCGTTCTTCTTCATGGGCGACAAGGTGAAGCGCGATCGCTTCGTCGGCTCGGTGAAAGAGTTCCTGCAGACCTGGAAGTTCTTCGACGGCGTGGATATCGACTGGGAGTTCCCGGGCGGCAAAGGCGCCAACCCGAACCTGGGCAGCCCGCAGGATGGGGAAACCTATGTGCTGTTGATGAAGGAGCTGCGGGCGATGCTGGATCAGCTGTCGGCGGAAACCGGCCGCAAGTATGAGCTCACCTCCGCCATCAGCGCCGGCAAGGACAAGATCGATAAGGTGGCTTACAACGTCGCGCAGAACTCGATGGATCACATCTTCCTGATGAGCTACGACTTCTACGGCGCCTTCGATCTGAAGAACTTGGGGCACCAGACCGCGCTGAATGCGCCGGCCTGGAAACCGGACACCGCCTACACCACGGTGAACGGCGTCAATGCGCTGCTGGCGCAGGGCGTCAAGCCGGGCAAAATCGTGGTCGGCACCGCCATGTATGGCCGCGGCTGGACCGGTGTGAACGGCTACCAGAACAATATTCCGTTTACCGGCACCGCCACCGGGCCGGTTAAAGGCACCTGGGAGAACGGCATCGTGGACTACCGCCAAATCGCCAGCCAGTTCATGAGCGGCGAGTGGCAGTACACCTACGACGCCACGGCGGAAGCGCCTTACGTGTTCAAGCCTTCCACCGGCGATCTGATCACCTTCGACGATGCCCGCTCGGTGCAGGCCAAAGGCAAGTATGTGCTGGATAAGCAGTTGGGCGGCCTGTTCTCCTGGGAGATCGATGCGGACAACGGCGATATTCTCAACAGCATGAACGCCAGCCTGGGCAACAGCGCCGGCGTTCAATAATCGGTTGCAGTGCGTTGCCGGGGGATATCCTTTCGCCCCCGGCTTTTTCACCGCCGAAAGTTTTTTTACGCCGCACAGATTGTGGCCCTCGCCGGCGCAAAGCGCGGCCATCGGACTCACCCTTTTGGGTAATCCTTCAGCATTTCCTCCTGTCTTTAACGGCGATCACAAAAATAACCGTTCAGATATTCATCATTCAGCAACAAAGTTTTGGGGTTTTTTAACGGAGTTAAAAACCAGTAAGTTTGTGAGGGTCAGACCAATGCGCTAAAAATGACCGCTTAGCATAAATTTTCATGCTGGAACTGTTAACAAAAGGTTTTTTTTATGTTTGTTTGCTGTTTCTCACAGTCTGCGTAAATCCCCACTGGTTATATTGACGACACCCCAAACAGTTGGCAACTTGATAGCCTCAGGGGTAAGAGCGAGAGTTGTTTGAGTGAATTCCACGCGCTCAGACGTCCCCGCCGCGATGCGTTCCATCCGGCATTCTCTCCTCGTACGCCTTCTGCCTTCGGGCGCCGATCGCACAGGCCACGCAATAAAAAATACAGGTCTGGCGGCAATTACACACATCACATCACACAATGGAGCACTAACGATGACACGTTCCTTGGGTAAATCGGGGGTTCTGAAATTCGGCATTGGGCTGATCGCGCTGACCGTGGCGGCCAGCGTTCAGGCCAAGACGTTGGTTTACTGTTCTGAAGGTTCCCCGGAAGGGTTCAACCCGCAGCTGTTTACCTCCGGCACCACCTACGACGCCAGCTCGGTACCGATCTACAACCGCCTGGTCGAATTCAAAATCGGCACCACCGAACTGCAGCCGGGCCTGGCTGAGAAGTGGGACGTCAGCGAAGACGGCAAAACCTACACCTTCCACCTGCGCAAAGGCGTGAAGTGGCAGAGCAGCAAAGACTTCAAACCGACGCGCGACTTCAATGCCGACGACGTGGTGTTCTCCTTTGAGCGCCAGTTGGATGCGAACAACGCCTACCACAAAGTGTCCGGCGGCAGTTACGAATACTTTGAAGGCATGGACATGCCTAAGCTGATCGCCAAGATTGAAAAAGTGGACGACAACACCGTGCGCTTCGTGCTGAACCGCCCGGAGGCGCCGTTCCTGGCTGACCTGGGCATGGACTTCGCGTCCATCCTGTCCGCCGAATATGCCGACGTGATGATGAAAGCCGGCACGCCGGAGAAAGTCGACCTGAATCCGATCGGCACCGGTCCGTTCCAGCTGCTGCAATACCAGAAAGACTCCAAGATCCTGTACAAGGCATTCGACGGTTTCTGGGGCACCAAGCCGAAGATCGATCGCCTGGTGTTCTCCATCACGCCTGACGCCTCCGTGCGCTACGCCAAACTGCAGAAAAACGAATGTCAGGTGATGCCGTACCCGAATCCGGCCGATATCGCCCGCATGAAGCAAGACAAGTCCATCAACCTGATGGAACAGCCGGGCCTGAACGTGGGTTACCTGTCGTTCAACGTCGAGAAAAAGCCGCTGGATAACCTGAAGGTGCGCCAGGCGTTGACCATGGCGGTCAACAAGCAGGCGATCATCGACGCGGTTTATCAGGGCGCGGGCCAGGCGGCCAAGAACCTGATCCCGCCGACCATGTGGGGCTATAACGACGCGGTACAGGATTATGCTTACGATCCGGCCAAGGCGAAAGCACTGCTGAAAGAAGCGGGCATGGCCGACGGCTTCAGCATCGACCTGTGGGCGATGCCGGTACAGCGTCCTTACAACCCGAACGCACGCCGCATGGCGGAAATGATCCAGGCCGACTGGGCCAAGATCGGCGTGAAAGCCAAAATCGTGACCTATGAGTGGGGTGAATACCTCAAGCGCGCCAAAGCGGGCGAGCACCAGACGGTGATGATGGGCTGGACCGGCGACAACGGGGATCCGGACAACTTCTTCGCCACGCTGTTCAGCTGCGCGGCGGCGAAAGACGGCTCCAACTACTCCCGCTGGTGCTACAAGCCGTTTGAAGATCTGATTCAACCGGCGCGCGCCGAATCCAACCACGACAAGCGCATCGAACTGTACAAGCAGGCGCAGGTGGTGATGCACGATCAGGCTCCGGCGCTGATTGTCGCACACTCCACCGTGTACGAGCCTGTGCGTAAGGAAGTGAAAGGCTACGTCGTGGATCCACTCGGTAAGCATCACTTCGAGAATGTCTCTGTAGACTGATTTCGACCGCTTTACCGGAGACGCACGAATGGACTTGCAGGGGCGCAACAGGTTTGCGCCCCTGCTGACCAGTCTCCGGCGTATGGCCGTCGAATCGTTCAAAGGCATGTGAGCGTTAATAAGCCTGGCGGACGATGAGCTGCCGGGCATTGATACAGAGAGTTCGGGATATGTTGCAGTTCATACTCCGACGTTTGGGGTTAGTTATCCCAACGTTTATCGGCATTACGTTGCTGACTTTTGCATTCGTCCATATGATCCCCGGCGACCCGGTGACCATCATGGCCGGGGAACGCGGTATCTCCGCCGAGCGCCACGCGCAGCTGATGGCGGAAATGGGGCTGGACAAGCCGCTCTATCAACAATATTTCTCCTACGTGTCCAACGTGCTGCACGGCGATCTGGGCACCTCACTCAAAAGCCGCATCTCCGTCTGGAGCGAGTTCGTTCCGCGCTTTCAGGCCACGCTGGAGCTGGGCTTCTGCGCGATGCTGTTTGCGGTGCTGGTAGGCATCCCGGTCGGGGTGCTGGCGGCAGTCAAGCGCGGCTCGGTCTTCGATCACACCGCGGTGGGCATCTCGCTGACCGGCTATTCGATGCCGATTTTCTGGTGGGGCATGATGCTGATCATGCTGGTGTCGGTGCAGCTTAACCTGACGCCGGTGTCGGGCCGCATCAGCGACACGGTCTTCCTCGACGACAGCCATCCGCTGACCGGCTTCATGCTGATAGACACTCTGATCTGGGGCGAGCCGGGCGACTTTATCGACGCGGTGATGCACATGATCCTGCCGGCCATCGTGCTGGGCACCATCCCGCTGGCGGTGATCGTGCGCATGACCCGCTCCTCGATGCTGGAAGTGTTGGGTGAAGACTACATCCGCACCGCGCGCGCCAAGGGCGTGAGCCGCATGCGGGTGATCGTCGTCCACGCGCTGCGCAACGCGCTGCTGCCGGTGGTGACGGTGATCGGGCTGCAGGTCGGCACCATGCTGGCCGGCGCCATCCTGACGGAAACCATCTTCTCCTGGCCGGGACTGGGCCGCTGGCTGATCGACGCGCTGCAGCGCCGCGATTACCCGGTGGTGCAGGGCGGGGTGTTGCTGGTCGCCTGTATGATCATTCTGGTTAACCTGCTGGTAGACGTGCTCTACGGCGTGGTCAACCCGCGTATTCGCCACAAGAAATAAGGGGCGCTCTCATGTCTCAAATCACTGAGTCTGCAGTTAAAGGTGCGCCGAAGCCGATGACCCCGTTTCAGGAGTTCTGGCACTATTTCAAGCGCAATAAAGGGGCCGTGGTCGGCCTGGTGTATATCGTTCTGATGCTGGTGATCGCGCTCGGCGCCGGGGTGCTGGCGCCGCATGCGCCGGCGGATCAGTTCCGCGACGCGCTGCTCAAGCCGCCGGTGTGGCAAGAGGGTGGCAGCTGGCAATATCTCCTCGGCACCGACGACGTGGGCCGCGACGTGCTGTCGCGCCTGATGTACGGTGCGCGCCTGTCGCTGCTGGTCGGCTGCCTGGTGGTGGTGCTGTCGCTGATCATGGGCGTGGTGCTCGGTCTGCTGGCCGGCTACTTCGGCGGTGCGGTGGATGCGGTGATCATGCGCGTCGTCGACATCATGCTGGCCCTGCCGAGCCTGCTGCTGGCGCTGGTGCTGGTGGCGGTGTTCGGGCCGTCGATCGTCAACGCCTCGTTGGCGCTTACCTTCGTCGCCTTGCCGCACTATGTGCGTCTGACGCGTGCGGCGGTGCTGGCGGAAGTGAACCGCGATTACGTCACCGCTTCGCGGGTGGCGGGCGCCGGCGCGCTGCGCCAGATGTTCGTCAACATTCTGCCTAACTGCCTGGCGCCTTTGATCGTGCAGGCTTCTCTCGGTTTCTCGAACGCCATTCTGGACATGGCCGCTCTCGGCTTTCTGGGCATGGGCGCGCAACCGCCGACGCCGGAGTGGGGCACCATGCTCTCCGACGTGCTGCAGTTCGCGCAAAGCGCCTGGTGGGTAGTGACCTTCCCCGGCCTGGCGATCCTGCTGACGGTGCTGGCATTTAACCTGATGGGGGACGGTTTGCGTGACGCTCTCGACCCCAAACTCAAGCAGTAACAGAGGACGAGAGAGATGGCGTTATTGAATGTAGACAAGCTTTCGGTGCACTTCGGTGACGAAGGCACCCCGTTCCGCGCGGTAGACCGCATCAGTTACAGCGTGGAGCAAGGCCAGGTGGTCGGCATCGTCGGTGAATCCGGCTCCGGCAAATCCGTCAGCTCGCTGGCGATCATGGGCCTGATCGATTTCCCCGGCAAGGTGATGGCCGACAAGCTGGAGTTCAACGGCCAGGATCTGCGCAAGATCTCCGAAAAAGAGCGCCGCCAGCTGGTGGGTTCTGAAGTGGCGATGATCTTCCAGGATCCGATGACCAGCCTGAACCCGTGCTATACCGTCGGTTACCAGATCATGGAGGCGCTGAAGGTGCATCAGGGCGGCAACCGCCGCACTCGCCGCCAGCGCGCTATCGACCTGCTGACCCAGGTGGGCATTCCCGATCCGGCCTCGCGGCTGGACGTGTACCCGCACCAGCTTTCCGGCGGCATGAGCCAGCGCGTGATGATCGCCATGGCCATCGCCTGTCGGCCGAAGCTGCTGATCGCCGATGAGCCGACGACCGCGCTCGACGTGACCATCCAGGCGCAGATCATCGAACTGCTGCTGGACCTGCAGCAGCGCGAAAACATGGCGCTGGTGCTGATCACCCACGATCTGGCGCTGGTGGCCGAAGCCGCGCACCACATCATCGTGATGTATGCCGGCCAGGTGGTGGAATCCGGCAAGGCGGTGGAGATTTTCCGCGCGCCGCGCCATCCTTATACCCAGGCGCTGCTGCGCGCGCTGCCGGAGTTCGCCGCCGACAAGGCGCGCCTGGCTTCGCTGCCGGGCGTGGTGCCGGGCAAATACGATCGCCCGACCGGTTGCCTGCTCAACCCGCGTTGTCCCTATGCCAACGAGCGCTGCCGTAACGAGGAGCCGGAACTGCGCAGCATTCCCGGCCGTCAGGTTAAATGTCACACACCGCTGGATGATGCGGGGAGGCCGACCGTATGAGCCAGAATCAACCTTTACTGCAGGCGATCGACCTGAAGAAGCATTACCCGGTGAAAAAGGGCCTGTTCGCGCCGGAGCGGCTGGTCAAGGCGCTGGACGGCGTCTCCTTCACCCTGGAGCGCGGCAAAACGCTGGCGGTGGTCGGCGAGTCGGGCTGCGGCAAATCGACGCTCGGCCGCCTGCTGACGATGATCGAAGTGCCGACCGGCGGCGAGCTGTACTATCAGGGGCAGGACCTGCTGAAGCCGGACGTCTCGGCCGAGAAACTGCGCCGCCAGAAGATCCAAATCGTGTTCCAGAATCCTTACGGATCGCTCAACCCGCGCAAGAAGGTCGGGCAGATCCTCGAGGAGCCGCTGTTGATCAATACCCCGCTCAGCGCCGCCGAACGGCGGGAAAAAGCGCTGGAGATGATGGCGAAGGTCGGCCTGAAGACCGAGCATTACGACCGCTACCCGCACATGTTTTCCGGCGGCCAGCGCCAGCGTATTGCTATCGCCCGCGGGCTGATGCTGAACCCGGACGTGGTGATCGCCGATGAGCCGGTGTCGGCGCTGGACGTGTCGGTGCGCGCTCAGGTGCTGAACCTGATGATGGATCTGCAGCAGGAGCTGGGGTTGTCCTATGTGTTCATCTCGCACGATCTGTCGGTGGTGGAACACATCGCCGACGAGGTGATGGTGATGTACCTCGGCCGCTGCGTGGAAAAGGGCAGCAAAGAGGCGATCTTCAACAATCCGCGCCATCCTTATACTCAGGCGCTGCTGTCGGCGACGCCGCGGTTGAACCCGGATATGCGCCGCGAGCGCATCAAGCTGACCGGCGAACTGCCCAGCCCGATGAACCCGCCGCCGGGCTGCGCGTTCAACGCCCGCTGCCGCCGCGCCTTCGGCACCTGCGTGCAGCTGCAGCCGCAGCTGAAACAGTACGGTGAGCAGATGGTGGCCTGCTTTGCGGTCGATCAGGACGAGCATCCGGGGGCGTAAGGCGTCGGATTTTCCTGCTTAAACCAAACGCCGGCACTGCGCCGGCGTTTTTTATTATTCAATCAATGTGTTAGTCAGTAAACGATCGCGACAACCCGTTTTTTAAATTCTGCCCTTAACGCTATTCTGACAAATCGTTATTTTTTTAAGAATCTTCGTATGGAAATAATAATCGAATAATAGAATTCAACGGTTTGTTGTTAATAACATTCTGTCGGTCGAGCGGTTTCACTTTTTTATTATAAAAAACCAATAAAAAAGCACGCCGGCGGCGTGCTTTGGGGGGATGAGGCCGCGCTTATTGCGGGTAAGGCACCCAGTCACCGCCGTTCAGGCGAATGTAGGGCTTGCCCTGATACTGCATCACAATGGCGTTGTCGTTTTCGGAGATGACCGGGGTCTGCGGCAGCCCCTGGGTCAGCGCCTGCCAGTCGACGCTGGATTCGCTGAAGACCTTGCCGTCCACCAGGCGCGACACCAGTTCAGACAGCGCCAGATAGCTGCTCGGCGTTTTGATCTGCAGCGGGCTGCCCTGATGCGGCGCCTTCATCCCAATCAGTTTGATGCCGACCGGCGTATGGGTGATGTTCGGGCTGGGAATATCGCGCAGGCCGGACATCTGCATCTTGTCGCCCACCAACGCCGCGCCGTGCTCCGGCACGATCACCACCACCACTTTGCGGCCGGATTTCTCCAGCTGGTCAAGGAAGGTGTTCAGCTGATCGAACAGTTTCTGCGCGCGCGGTTGATAGTCGGCGCTCTTGCTGGAGCCGACGAAGCGGTTGCCGTCGTGCAGCGGAATGATGTTGAAGAAGGTGGCGGTGCGGCCGTCACCGCCTTTTTGCTGTTGATCCAGCCAGCGGGTCAGCAATTCGAGATCGTTATAAATCGGCTCGCCGTCGAACGAGGTCAGCTCGTTGCCGATGCCGGCCTGCGACATCAGCGGTGCCTGCATGTCGCCCTGTTCACGCAGTTCTTTCAGGAAGTTGCCGAATACCCCGGAGTGATCGAGCATCAGCTGTTCCTTGAAGCCGAGCTTCGCCAGGTTGTCGAACAGGTAACACTGCTGGTTCACCGGTTGATACAGGTCGTGATGCGAAAGCTGGCCGCAGCTGGCGCGCAGCAGGCGTATGGCCGCCGGGCCGCTGTAGGCGGTGGCCGAGTTGAAGCTGTCGAACATGATGTCCATCTTCGACCACAGCGGGTGATTCTGCAGGTTGACCGCCTCCATATCGGCCCAGGCCAGCGAACAGATGTTGATCACCAGCAGATCGAACGGCTGGGCGTCGGCGGGCAAGGTGGCCGGGAACGCGGTGGCGCGGCCTTTTTCCCGCTCGTAGAACTGATTCAGGTAGGCCGTCAGATTGGCGCTGGTCGGCGGCAGGCTGTCTGCCGGGGCAGCATCCCCTGCCGCTGGCACCGACGTGGCCGGCGTATTGGCGCCGCCGGCCGAGGCCGTGGAAGTGGCGGGCAGCAGTGAGACCGCCGGCCCGGCGATGTTGACGATATTGAGCCACACCAGCGCCGCCACGGTGAACACCGTGACGCGCACCCACTGCGCGACGAACAGATAGGCGATAAGCAGCACGAAGGCCGCGCCGACCATCTGCCAGTTGATAAAGCGGTTGATCAGCTCCAGCAGATACTGGGCGCTGAAGCCGGCCAGCTGCGAGCCCTGGCTGAGAATGCTGTTGATGCCCGGCAGCCAGGTGTCGTGGTAGAACAGCGCAATGCCGATCGGGATAGCGAGGTAATGGCGCCAACGGTGCAGGCGCGGCGATGGGATCGGCATCAGCAGAAATGCCATGAACACCAGGTTCGGCAGCGCGTGGAAATTCAGGTAGCCGAACCACAGCAGGGCGAATTTGGCCAGAAAGTAGAGGTTCCAGCCGCCCAGCCCGCGCCAGTAGCGCCACAGAGCGTTATCGGATTGCGTCTTCGAGTTTGGATTCATGGCTGCTTCTTACGTTTAATCTGAGATGAGGAGCCTGTGCGCACCCACAAACCGGCGGATTTCAAATAGCGCGGCGATAACAACAGGTTTTGCCAGTATTGACGCAAATGCGGAAAACGCCGGTGAAAGGCGTAGCCCAGCGGAATGAAGATCAGCGCGCACAGCAGGATCAGTTGCACGATGTCGTTAAGGTTCAGCATGCGGTTCCTCCTGCGGGCCGAGCGGCAGCGTGAAGGCGACCGGCTGCCGCCGTTCTGTGGGCACCTCGGCCGCTTTCACGCTGGGGCGCGGCGCGGCGCCGGCGGTGCCGGTGGCCGAAATCTGCCAGCGCCCCTGGGCCATGCGTTTGATTTCCGAAATGATATCGACGTCCTGGTGCCACACCACCCGGTTACTGAAGGCTTCATCCACCGGCAGGCGGAAGATGAACTTCAGCGCGGTATCCAAATCGTTGATGCGGCAGGTGGAGAGGAACAGCACCAGCCGCCCCTGCACGACGGTCATCACGTCGCCGAAGCGCCGCAGGTGGCACAGGGTCATCGCTTGTTCGGCGCGCAGGCCGGTGGCCGGCCGCAGCGCCACCATCACCCCTTTGCCGTCCTCGGGCAGCAGCGTGTTGCCCATCAGCGACAGCACCGCCTGGCTGAACGGTTCCGGCCGCATATAGCCTTTGAGCTGCAGCGGGCGCAAGCCGGCCAGCAGCGCATCGATGTCGGCGGGGACATGGCGCGAGAAGCGCTGCCCCTGAATGCCTTCGAGCATGGTCAGAAAACGCGACAGCGGCGCGACGTGCGGTACGATCAGGTTGGCGCCGCAGGCCAGCAGCAGCCGCTCGTCGCTGTAGCGCAGGCTGGCGCTCATCTCGCGCACCGCGATTTTCAAGCCGTTGCCGCGGCTGCGGCGCAGGGTGTGGATTTGGTGCGCCAGGTGATCGATTTGGTCGCTTTGGTACAGCGCGAAAATCAACGTCGCCGAGAGTCTCAGCATGCCGTGCTGCGCCAGTTCGTCGTTGCTCTCCAGCAGCTGCCAGTTGGCGGACAGCGGCGGCGCGCCTTCCAGGATGCTGCGCTCGGCCAGATACAGGCCTTCGTCGCTGCGCAAGGCGGTGGGGGAGGGTTGGCTATTTTCATCCTCACCCTGCCAGCCGCCTTCCGCGGCGTACAGCGTCAGCAGCTGATTGGCATTGATGCCGTTTTCGGTGCTCCACCAGTTAACCAGATACTGCGCGCTGTCCTGCTGCCATTGCAGGCTGGACAGGCCGTTCAGGATGCGATGCTGCGCGCTGAGCTGCCCCTTGAGCTTATTGATGCCGCCGCCGTGGCTGAGGATCAACAGCGTACACCCCTGCCGCCGCAGCCAGGCGGCGAGGGTACGGGTCCACTCGCGCAGCTCTTCGGTGGTGAAGGTTTGCCACAGGCTGGCGTGGGCCAGCAGGATAAGTAAGCGATTTTGCGGCCGCAGGGCGCGCATCAGATCGTCGCTCAGCTGCGTCAGCGCGGCTTTTTTCTCCGGTAATTGATACAGCGGCAGCTTCTGCAAAGCAGGCGAAGCCAGCTCGGCCAGCAGGCGATCGGGTTTATCGCCGCTGCAGATCAGGGCGACTTTATGGGTGGCCGGCTGGGCGGCGATGACCTGGCGACACAGCAGCGCGGCGTCGCTTTGCCTGTCGATATTGATCCAATAAAGCCCGGGGGCCTGCATCACCGACAGCTCTTCCCAAATCTGCCGAATGCCTAGAGAAAAAGAGTGCGCCATAGGATGTGTTCTACTTTCGTTGAAAGCCGACTAAAGGCGTTTATATTTAAAGATAGCCATTTTTACTCTGGCAATAACAAATATCCGACGCTCTGCAAAAATATTTGTTGAGAATCATCTTATTGCCTCTCTCTTTTTGTATCGTTGCTATAGTTAATTAACATAGCCTATTTTCGCCAAGGCGGAAGAATGAATAACGCACCCACCCATTTTCGTGCAGCGGCACCTGGGGAGAGCCAGGATGACCTGCAGGCGCTCAGCCAGGCTTTTTCATTGCCGAAATTAAGCTATGTCGATATTTCGCGGCAGGAGCGGTTAACGCAAATGATGACGCGCTGGCCGTTGTTGGCCGAATTGGCGCAGACCACGGGGAGCCACTGATCTATGCCGGTGATCGCGCTGCAAGGGTTGCGGGGTGGAATGGGGACGACGTCGGTCACGGCGGCGCTCGCCTGGGCGTTGCAGCAGCTGGGTGAGTCGGTGTTGGCGATCGATTTCACGCCGGACAATCTGCTGCGCCTGCATTTCAACACGCCGTTCGAGCTGGCGCGTGGCTGGGCCCGCGCGGAGCGGGACGGCGGGCGCTGGCAGGAAGGGGCGCTGCGTTACTGTGAAAACCTCGACTTTCTGCCCTTTGGCCGCCTGAATGCAGCGGAACGGCTGGAAGTGCAGCGCCAGTGTCAGCAACAGCCGGAACGCTGGCGCGACAATGTGCGCCAGCTGATCGCCGGCGATCCGCTGCGCTGGATCCTGCTGGATGTTCCGGTCGGGGACGGCGTGCTGGCGCAGCAGGCGCTGCAGCTTGCCGACAGCGTGTTCGTGCTGTTGAACCCCGACGCCAACTGCCAGGTACGGCTCCATCAGCAGACGCTGCCGAACGACTGCCGTTTCCTGGTCAATCACTACTCCTCCGCCAGCCAGCTGCAGCAGGATCTGCATCAGCTGTGGCTGCAAACGCTGAGCGGCCTGTTGCCGGTGGTGATCCATCGCGACGAAGCGTTGGCGGAAGCGCTGGCGGTCAAGCAGCCGTTGGGCGAGTACCGCCCCGAGAGTCTGGCGGCGGATGAAGTGCTGACGCTGGCCAACTGGTGCCTGATCAACCTCAAGCGGGGCGTTGCGCCATGAGCCGGGTGCTGAGCCTGCTGCTGGTGCCGCCGGTGCGTCAGGCGGTGCAGACGCGCTACCGCGGCTATCGGCGCAACGGCGCGTCGGCGCTAACCGCCTTTTTCGCCACGCTGCTGGTGGCGTTGGGCTGGCTGCTGCTGCGCTTCGAATCGCCGGCCTGGCAGCGCGTGCGCGCCGGCCGCGCTTATTGGTTCCCGCATCTGTCCGCCGACCGCCCGCGCCCGGCGGATGCGCTGCGTTATCTGCTGCAGGGGCTGTGGCTGCTGCTGTTTCGCAGCGGCCGCGCGCCGGTGCAGCGCGACTATTTCGCCGGTTGGCGCCGCCTGCAGCAGCGCTATGCCGACTGGCTGCAGGGCCTGCCGCAACGGCTGAAGAACGCCGGCGTGGAGCAGCGTTCGGTGGAGCGCCTCGGCCGCATGAGCCGCGGCATGCGGCGCGCGCTGTTTATTCTGGTCAGCGTGCTGGCGGCGATCCTCGCCATGCTGTGCATCTCGCAACCGTTCGATCTGCCGGCGCAGTTCGTGTTCGTTCTGCTGCTGTGGGGGATCGCGATGGTGGTGCGCCGGGTGCCGGGGCGCCTGCCGGGGTTGATGCTGATCGTGCTGTCGCTGACCGTATCCTGTCGCTACCTGTGGTGGCGCTATACCGCTACGCTGAACTGGGACGATCCGCTCAGCCTGGTGTGCGGCCTGTTGCTGCTGGTGGCGGAAACCTACGCCTGTGTGGTGCTGGTGCTGGGCTATTTCCAGACCGTCTGGCCGCTTAACCGGCAACCGGTACCGTTGCCCGCCGATAGCGCCACCTGGCCGACTATCGATCTGATGGTGCCGACTTACAACGAAGATCTCGGGGTGGTGAAGCCCACCATCTACGCGGCGCTGGGCATCGACTGGCCGAAAGAGAAGGTGAACATCTATATCCTCGATGACGGCAACCGTCCCGAATTCCGGGCGTTCGCTGACGAAGTGGGGGTGAAATACATCGCCAGGCCGACCCACGAACACGCCAAGGCCGGCAACATCAACAATGCGCTGAAGCAGGCCACCGGCGAGTTCGTGGCGATTTTCGACTGCGACCACGTGCCGACGCGCTCCTTCCTGCAGCTGACCATGGGCTGGTTCTTCAAAGACAAAAAGCTGGCGATGCTGCAAACCCCGCACCACTTCTTCTCGCCGGATCCGTTCGAGCGCAACCTCGGCCGCTTCCGCCAAACGCCCAATGAGGGCACCTTGTTCTACGGGCTGGTGCAGGACGGCAACGACATGTGGGACGCCACCTTCTTCTGCGGCTCTTGCGCCATCCTGCGCCGCAGCGCGCTGGACGAGATCGGCGGCATCGCGGTGGAAACCGTCACCGAAGACGCCCACACCTCGCTGCGCTTGCACCGGCGCGGGCACACCTCGGCCTACATCCGCATTCCGCAGGCCGCCGGGCTGGCGACCGAGAGCCTGTCGGCGCACATCGGCCAGCGGATTCGCTGGGCGCGCGGCATGGTGCAGATCTTCCGGCTGGACAACCCGCTGCTGGGCAAGGGACTGAAACTGGCGCAGCGCCTGTGCTACGCCAACGCCATGCTGCACTTCCTGTCGGGCATTCCGCGGCTGATCTTCCTCACCGCGCCGCTGGCGTTTTTGCTGCTGCATGCCTACATCATCTTCGCGCCGGCGCTGGCGATCGCGCTTTATGTGCTGCCGCACATGATCCACGCCAGCCTGACCAACTCACGTATCCAGGGGAAATACCGCCATTCGTTCTGGAGCGAAATCTATGAAACGGTGCTGGCCTGGTATATCGCGCGGCCGACGACGGTGGCGCTGTTCAATCCGCACAAGGGCAAATTCAACGTCACCGCCAAGGGCGGGCTGGTGGAGGAGGAGCACGTCGACTGGGTGATCACCCGGCCTTACATGTTCCTGGTGATCCTGAACCTGGCCGGGCTGGCGTTCGGCGTCTGGCGGTTGGCCTATGGCCCGACGGACGAGGTGATGACGGTGATCATCAGCCTGGTATGGGTGCTGTACAACATGACGATTCTCGGCGGCGCGGTGGCGGTGGCGGTGGAGGCCAAGCAAGTGCGTCAGGCGCACCGCGTGGAAATCGCCATGCCGGCGGCGATTGCGCGTGCCGACGGCCATCTGTATCCCTGCACGCTGCGCGATTACTCCGACGGCGGCGTGGGCATCGAGATGCGGGTGGAAAACGCGTTGAAAGACGGCGACAAAGCCTCGCTGCTGCTCAAGCGCGGCCAGCAGGAGTACAGCTTCCCCTGCGTGGTGACGCGCGCCTTCGGCAACAAGGTGGGGGTGCGCCTGGTCGACCTCTCCACCCGTGAACACATCGATTTCATTCAGTGCACCTTCGCCCGCGCTGATACCTGGGCGCTGTGGCAGGACGGGTTCCCTGAAGACCGGCCGATCGAAAGCCTGCGCGACGTGCTAGCGCTGGGCTTTCGGGGGTATGTGCGCATGGCGGACTACGCGCCGCCGCTGGTGCGCGGTCTGCTGGTCGGGGTCACTTCGCTGACCGCCTGGGTAGTGTCGTTTATTCCGCGCGGCGTCGGCAGGGATCCGACCTTGGGTCAACAAGAAACAGTGGGTTAGCTGCGAGTTCAACCGCCCGCTCACTCGCCCGGTGAACAGGCTCCAACATTGATGATGATACGATGACGAGAAAAATAACCTGGTTAACTGCTCTGGCCTTAGGCATCAGCACCCTGTCGCAGGCCGAAACCGCCACCGCGCCGACCGCGCCACCGCCGGCCGCCGCGCCGCAGGATCCGAATGCGCCGGTGCGCGACGTGTCGCTGCCGTTTGCGCAGATAGCGCCGCCGCCGGGCACCTTTGTTCTGCGCGGCACCCGGCCGGACGGGCAGATCGAATTCGGCGTGCGCAGCGATGAGGTGGTCTCGCAGGCGATGCTCGATATGGAGTTTACGCCGTCGCCGGCGCTGATCCCGGTGGAGTCGCACGTCAAGGTCTACCTGAACGACGAGCTGATGGGGGTGACCACGATCGCCAAGGAGCAACTGGGCAAGCCCAATCGCATCCAGATGGCGATCGATCCGCGCTATATCACCGATTTTAACCGCGTCCGGCTGGTGTTCGTCGGCCATTATCAGAACATCTGCGAAAACCCGGCCAGCACCTCGCTGTGGCTTGACGTCAGTAAATCGAGCGCGTTGAAGCTGCGTTTCCAGACGCTGCCGGTGAAAAACGAGCTGTCGCACTTCCCTGAGCCGTTCTTCGACAGCCGCGATAATCGGCCGCTGACGCTGCCGATGGTGTTCGCCGGCCAGCCGGATCTCGCCCAGCAGCGCGCGGCGGGCATTCTGGCTTCCTGGTTCGGCAGCAAGGCGCAGTGGCGCGGGCAATCCTTCCCGACGCTGTACAACGCGCTGCCGACGCAGCACGCGGTGGTGTTCGCCACCAACCAGCAGCGCCCGGATTTCCTGCGCGATTATCCGGCGGTCAACGGCCCGACGGTGGAGATGATCAGCCACCCCGATAACCCGTACGTTAAACTGCTGCTGATTCAGGGGCGTGACGACAACGATTTGATCACCGCGGTGAAGGGCATCGCGCAGGGCAACATCCTGTTCCGCGGCCAGAACGTGACGGTGGACAAGGTGGAACAGCTCGCGCCGCGCCAGCCTTACGACGCGCCGAACTGGGTGCGCACCGATCGGCCGATGACCTTCGCCGAGCTGCAGCAATACGCCGAGCAGCTGCAAACCAGCGGCATCGAACCCGGCCCGATCTCGCTGACCATGAACCTGCCGCCGGATCTGTTCCTGATCCGCAGCACCGGCATCGACATGCACCTGAAATACCGTTATACCGCGCCGCGCATTCAGGACGGTTCGCGGCTGAGCGTCAGTCTGAACAACCAGTTCGTGCAGGCTTACTCGCTGGTGCCGGAACACGAACAGGGCGCACAGCTGCTGCGCCTGCCGCTGACGCAGGGGCTGCTCGATTCCGACAAAAACGTCAGCATTCCGGCGCTGCGGCTCGGGGCCACCAACCAGCTGCGCTTTGACTTCGATTACACCACGCTGCTGGCCAGCGGCGCGGAAGGGCGCTGCGAAACCTACTCCTTCACGCAAAATCACGCGGTGATCGACGGTGCGTCCACCATCGATTTCTCCGGCTACCGCCACTTTATGGCGATGCCGGACCTGCGCGCCTTCGCCAACGCCGGCTTCCCGTTCAGCCGTCTGGCGGATCTGTCGCAAACGCTGGTGTTGGTGAACCAGAAACCGCAGCCGGCGCAGGTCAGCGCGCTGCTGAACGCGCTGGGGGTGATCGGCGCGCAAACCGGCTACCCTGCGCTGGCCTTCACGCTCAGCGACGACTGGTCGCAGGCCAAGGATCGCGACGACGATATCCTGATGGTCGGCACCATCCCGCCGGAGCTGCGCGACGACAAGAAAATCAGCCTGCTGGTGGACGCGACCCAAAGCTGGGTGAAACAGCCGACGCGGCAGCCGCCGCTGCCCAGCGCGGAAGTGCTGGCGGAAGATACCAAACCGGACAGCAAGACCAGCGTCAGCTCCGAGGGGGCGATGTCGGCGATCATCGGCGTGCAGTCGCCGTTCAACGACCAGCGCAGCATCGTGGCGCTGCTGGCGGACAGCCCGCGCGGCTATGAGCTGCTGAACGATGCCCTGCTGGACAGCGGCAAGCGCGCCGCGGTGTTCGGCTCGGTGGCGGTGATCCGCGAATCGGGGGTCAATAGCCTGCGCGTCGGCGATATTTACTATGTCGGCCACCTGCCGTGGTGGGAGCGGCTGTGGTATGCCCTGTCCACCCATCCGGTGCTGCTGGCGGTGATCGCGGTAGTGCTGGTGGTGATCCTGGGGCTGATGCTGTGGCGCGGCCTGAAGGCCTTCAGCCGGCGTCGTCTGGCGCCTGAAGATCGGGATTGACGGCGGTGAGCGCGATGCTGCAACGCCTGTCGCTCGGCATGCTGCTGCTGTGCGCGTTCAGCGCGGCGGCGGCCTGCGAGTGGCCGGGCTGGCAACAGTACAAGCAGTACTACATCAGCCCGCAGGGGCGGGTGATCGATCCGAGCAGCTCGAACAAAATCACCACCTCAGAGGGACAGAGTTACGGCCTGTTCTTCGCCCTGGTGGCCAACGACCGGCCGACTTTCGATCGGCTGCTGGCCTGGACGGAGAACAACCTGGCGGCGGGCGATCTCAGCGCCCGTTTGCCCGCCTGGCTGTGGGGCGAGAGCGACGACAAGCAGTGGAAGGTGCTGGACGCCAACTCAGCGTCGGATGCCGATCTGTGGATCGCTTATAACCTGCTCGAAGCCGGCCGCCTGTGGAAAAGCCGGCGTTATCAAACCCTGGGGACGCTGCTGCTGCAACGCATCGGCCGTGAGGAAGTGGCCGACATTCCCGGCCTGGGCCTGATGCTGTTGCCGGGCAAAGTCGGGTTCGTGGCGGAAGATCGCTGGCGGCTGAACCCCAGCTACCTGCCGCCGCAGCTGCTGGCGCGTTTTGCGGCGCTGAACGGCCCGTGGCGCGCGATGCGCCAGGTCAATCAGCGGCTGTGGCTGGACACCGCGCCGCACGGCTTCTCGCCGGACTGGGTGGTGTGGCGGGTCGGTGCCGGCTGGCAGCCGGATACCGTCAAGCCGAACGTCGGCAGCTACGACGCCATTCGGGTTTATCTGTGGGCCGGCATGCTGGCGGACGACGATGAGCATAAGGCGGCGCTGCTCGAACGCTTCCAGCCGATGGCGCAGCTCACCGCCAAACAGGGCGTGCCGCCGGAAAAAACCGATACCGCCAGCGGCAAAACCACCGGCACCGGCCCGGTCGGCTTTTCTGCCTCGATGCTGCCGATGTTGGCGACGCAGGCCGAGGCGCTGACGACACAGCGGCAACGCATCAGCGAACATCCGCCGGGTGACGACGCCTATTTCAGCGCCTCGCTGACGCTGTTCGGTCAGGGGTGGGATCAACAACGTTATCGCTTTAATCGTCAGGGTGAATTGCAACCCTCGTGGGACGGCCAATGCACAACTTCAAAATAAACTGGCTGAATTTGATTCCGCTGAGTCTGGCGATGTTGCCACAGGCACGTGCCGCGGAGGCCGTGGCCCCGGAGCAGTGGCTGCTGGAACAGGTGCGTATTGGCGAGGCCGGCAACAAGGACGATCTGGTGCGCCAGTCGCTGTACCGGCTCGAGCTGATGGATCCGAACAACCCGGACGTGATCGCCGCGCGCATGCGTTTGGCGCTGCGGCAGGGCAACATGGCGCTGGCACAGCAGCAGTTGGATAAGCTGAAAACCCTCGCGCCGCAGTCCAGCGCCTATCGCCAGGCGCAAATGAACATGCTGCTGACGCAGCCGGAAACCCGGCAAAAGCTGCAGCAGGCCCGCCTGATGGCGACCGCCGGCCGGTTGCCGGAGGCCAAGGCGCAGTACGATGCGCTGTTCCACGGCGAGCCGCCGACGCTCGATCTGGCGGTAGAGTATTGGCGGCTGGTGGCGCGTTTGCCGGGGCAGGAGGCGAAGGCGTTGAAGCAACTGCAGGCGCTGGATCAGCAATATTCCGGCAACGTGGCGCTGCGTATGTCGCTGGCGCGCATGCTGTTCAGTCAGAACCAGGACGCGCAGGCCTATGAGCTGCTGCAGAAGATCGCCGCCGATCCGGCCGGGCGCGGCGATGCCGCCGATCTGTGGCTGGACAAGGTCAAAGCGATGCCGGTCAGCGCGCAAAGCGTGGCGGCGCTCAACCGCTTCCTCGGCGTGTTCGACACCGGCGATCAGGCGACCAGCGCCCGCGAAGAGCTGGCCAGACAGCAGAAACTGTTGGCCGATCCGGCGTATCAGGCACGGGTACGCGGCTTGGCACAGGTGGATAAAGGCGGCAGCCGGGCGGCCATTCCGGAGTTGCAAAAGGCGTTGGCGGCGACGCCGAACGACGCCGAGGTGCTGGGCGCGCTCGGCCAGGCCTATTCGCGCGCCGGCAACCGCCCGCAGGCGCTGAAACTGTTCCGCCAGGCGCTGGCCGCCGACAAGAACGGCTACGACAGCGGCAAGTGGCAAAGCCTGATCAAGAGCACCGGCTACTGGCTGGCGATCGACGAAGGCGACAAGGCGCTGAAGGCCGGCAATCTCGCGCTGGCCAGGCAGAAATACCAGCAGGCGCGCCAGCTCGACGACAGCGACGGCGATGCGTTTATCGGCCTGGGCGATGTGGCGGTGGCGGGCAAGGATGACGCCGCGGCGGAAGGATTTTATCAGCAGGCGCTGCGGCGCGACCCCGGCAACGGCAGCGCGCTGCGCGGCCTGGTGAATCTCTATCAACGGCAGTCGCCGGAAAAAGCGCTGGCCTACCTCAACGGCCTGCCGCGCAGCCAACAGGCCAAGCTGCGTAGCACCCTCGACGGGCTGCGGCTCGATATGTTGAAACAGCAGGCGGAGGCGCTGGCGGCGCAGCAGCAGTGGCAGCAGGCGGCGGAAATCTATCGCCGCGCTCAGCCGATGGATCCCGACGATGTCTGGCTGACCTATCGTTACGCGCAGGCGCTGCGTCAGGCCGGGCAGCCGCAGCAGGCGGACGCTCTGTTCCGGCAGCTGGCGCAGCGTCAGCGCGCCAATCCGCAGTTGGCCTATGCCTATGCGCTCTACCTTTCCGGCAACGATCGCGACGACCAGGCGCTGGCGCAGCTCAATACGCTGCCTGCGGCGCAGTGGAACGACAACATGCGCGAACTGGCGCAGCGGCTGAAAATGCAGGCGGTGATCGCGCAGGCCGAACGGCTGCGGGCGGCCGGCGACGAACCGGCGGCGGAAGCCTATCTGCGCCGGCAGCCGGCGGACACCCGCATCGATTTACTGCTGGCCGACTGGGCGCTGGCGCGCGGGGAGTATGCGGCGGCGCTGGAGGATTATCAGCGGGTGAAACGGCGCGAACCGAACAACCCGGATGCGCAACTGGGCGAGATCGAAGCCTATGTCGCGCAAGGGGATTTGGACGCGGCGCGCCAGCGGCTGAAAACCGAACCGCAGCCGCAAGACGCTTCGCTCAATAGCCAACGGCGGGTGGCCAACGCCTGGGGGGCGGTCGGCGATCCGCAGCAGGCTGACGCGCTCTTCAGCCGGCTGAAAACGGCGGCGGCCTCGGAGCCCGTGGGGCAGACCAAGGCGCTGATCTACCGCGACGCCGCCCGTCTGGAACAGGCGCAGCGGCAGCCGGAGCGGGCGCAGCAGGACTACCGCCAGGCGATGGTGGCTGGCGGCATCACACCGACGCTGCCGCAGGACAATGACAGCTACACCTATTTGACGCGCAATAACCCGAGCGACGACTGGCTGAAACGCGGCATCCGCTCCGACGCCGCGGATCTGTATCGGCAGCAAGACGTGAACGTCACGCTCGATCACGATTACTGGCGCTCGAGCGGCACCGGCGGCATTTCCGACTTCAACGCGCACGACACCATGCTGCAGGTGGACATGCCGCTCTATGACGGGCGCGCCTTCTTGCGCACCGACACCGTGCAGCTGGACGCCGGCCGCTTCTCGACCGACGGCAGCGGCAAATACTACGAGACCTTCGGCACCTGCAATACGCAAGGGTGCCGTGGCGATGAACACCAGAAAACCACCGGCACCAGCGTGGCGGCCGGCTGGAAAAACGACCGCTGGGCCGCCGACATCGGCACGACGCCGATGGGCTTTGAGGTGGTCGACTGGACCGGCGGCCTGGCCTACAGCGGCGACTGGAACCACATCGGTTGGACGCTGGCGGCCTCGCGGCGGCCGATCTCCAGCTCGCTGCTGGCGTTCGGCGGTGCCAAAGATCCGAACACCGGCACCACCTGGGGCGGCGTGCGCGCCACCGGCGTCAGCCTGAGCGCGAGCTACGATCGCGGCGAGGCGAACGGCGTGTGGGCCGATCTCAGCGCGCACCAGATTACCGGCAAGAACGTGGCGGACAACCAGCGGCAGCGGTTGATGGCCGGCTACTACTACAAGCTGATCAACGAAGACAATCGCCGTCTGAGCGTCGGGCTCAATACCATGCTGTGGCACTACCAGAAGGATTTGAGCGGCTACTCGCTGGGGCAGGGCGGCTATTACAGCCCGCAGCAATATCTGTCGCTGTCGCTGCCGGTCAACTATCGCCAGCGCACCGAGAACTGGTCGTGGGAGCTGGGCGGTTCGGTTTCGCTGTCCCATTCGAAAACCGACAGCCAGCGCCGCTATCCGCTGCAGGGGCTGATCCCGGATTCACTGCCCGATAAGTTCGCCGTCGAGGACGGCAGCGCCTCGAGCGGCGTCGGTTATACGCTGCGGGCGATCGTCGAACGCCGCCTCAGCTCGCACTGGACGCTCGGCGCCGGCATCGACATTCAGCAGGCGAAGGACTATACGCCGAGCCACGCGTTGATTTACCTGCGTTATTCCCTGGCCGGCTGGCAGGGCGATCTCGATTTGCCGCCGCAACCGCTGACGCCTTACGCCGACTTCAAGTAACCGGGAGGGGAAAGATTCGGAGTGTCGGACACCGGGGAGTTTTGTTACCCTGTGTCCGGGTCGCGTTTGTTCGCTTTAGGAAAAGACTGAAACCCGCGATTTTCTTGGCTTTGCCTGCGGCATAGCCAGATTAAAACAGCCGATGATCGAGTATACTCAGCCCGGTTCGAGGGGGCGGGTGAGAGTCAGCCCCCTTTTTGTTTCAGCCCGATTTCACGGAGAGCAGGTTTGCGGGTCAGGCGTTCGTTAACGATTAAGCAGATGGCGACGGTGTCCGGCGTGGCGCTGGTCACGATCTGTATCTTTATCGTGATCCAGTTATTCCACTTTGTGCAGCAGCGCAGGGATGACTACGCCCAGCAACTGGAGAATATCGCTCATTCCGTGCGCCAGCCGTTGGCGGAAGCGGTGCTGCGCATGGACGTGCCGGAAGCCAAAAAGGTGCTGAATACGCTGCTGCCGGTCGGCATTTTGAGCCGGGCGGATATCGTCTTGCCGAACGAGTTTCAGGCGCTGCACGCCAATTTCCCGCCTGAGAGGCCGGTGCCGACGCTGATCGCCCGGCTGTTTGAACTGCCGATCCAAATTTCCGTACCGCTCTATTCGCTGGAGCGGGTGCCGGCCAACCAGCAGCCGCTGGCCTATCTGGTGCTGCAGGCCGACTCGTTCCGCATGTACCAGTTTATCCTCAGTATTTTGTCGACCATGTTGTCGACCTACCTGCTGCTGGCGCTGATCCTGTCGGTGGCCATCACCTGGTGCATGAACCGGCTGATGGTGCATCCGCTGCGCGCGATGGCCAAGGAGCTGGAAAACATCTCGCAGGACGAAGCGCCCTATCACCAGCTGATGCTGCCGGCGCTGCACCAGGACGACGAGCTCGGCCTGTTGGTGCGCAACTACAACCGCAATCAACAGACGCTGGCCAAGGCGCATGCCGACATGAGCCGCCTCAGCACCCGCCATCCGGTGACCGAACTGCCGAATCCGGCGTTGCTGAACGCGTTGCTGGAACAGCATATCGCTTCCAGCCTGCGCCCCGAGCGTTTTAACCTGCTGGTGATCGGCATCGAGACGCTGCATGAGGCCTCGGGCGTGATGAGCCCGGCGATGCGTGAAGCGTTGCTGTTGGCGCTGGCGAAGAAGCTGCGCGGCTGCATCGACGAAAACGGCGTGCTGGCGCAGCTGAGCAATACCGAATTCGCCATCCTGGCCAAGGGCACCGAGCGGCCGTTCCACGCCATGCAGCTGGCGCGGCGCATCATGGCGGAGATCAACGCGCCGTTGACGCTGGAGGGGCTGGCGCTGCGGCCCAACGCCAGCATCGGCATCGCGCACTACCTCAATCAGGGGGAAAGTGCGGAACAGCTGCTGCGCAGCGCCACCTCGGCGATGATGTCCGCGCACCGCGAAGGAAAAAATCAGATCCTGTTCTTCGAACCCAGCCTGACGGAACGCACGCAGAAGCGGCTGACGCAGGAGAGCGAGATCTTGCACGGCATCGAACAGCGGCATTTTACGCTGTTCCTGCAGCCGCAGATCGACATGCAGTCCAACGAGGTGATCGGCGCCGAAGCGTTGCTGCGTTGGCAGCAGTATGACGGCAGCTATACCCTGCCGGCCGACGTTATCCCGCTCGCGGAAGAACTGGGCGTGATCGTGCCCCTCGGCAACTGGGTGCTGGAAGAGTCCTGCCGTATCCTGGCGGACTGGCAGCAACGCGGCATTGAGCTGCCGCTGGCGGTCAACGTTTCCGGTATTCAGATGCAGGATGAGGCGTTCGTTCCGCATCTGAAAAACCTGCTGGCGCAGTATCGGATCGATCCGCGCAAGCTGCTGCTGGAGATCACCGAGACGGTACGCATCGACGATCTCGACCGTGCGCTGGCGCTGCTGCGTGAGCTGCACGATCTGGGATTGTCGATCGCGCTGGACGACTTCGGGATGGGCTACTCCAGCCTGGAGTACCTGAACCGCTTGAAATCCCTGCCGATTGACCTGATTAAAATCGACCGCAGTTTCATTCAGGGGCTGCCGGCCGACGATGCGATGGTGCGCATCGTCAGCTCGATCTCTGAAGTGCTGGCGTTGCCGGTGATGGCCGAAGGCGTGGAAAACGCCGAGCAGCGCGACTGGCTGCTGAAGCACGGCATTCGCAGCGGGCAAGGATTCCTGTTTGCCCGGCC
Organism: Serratia sp. TMDUHS_CL; assembly: GCF_037137105.1. Lineage (NCBI taxonomy): Bacteria > Pseudomonadati > Pseudomonadota > Gammaproteobacteria > Enterobacterales > Yersiniaceae > Serratia > Serratia sp. TMDUHS_CL. Next base: position 117,210 of record NZ_JBBBDV010000011.1, on the reverse strand, counting down.
GCTGCCGCGCGAAGCGTTCGAAGCCGAGTTTTGCCGCGCGGCGCCGTGAGCGTCGCGTTACCTTTCCGGTACTTTTCCCCGTCCGAAAATCGCCATTCTCTACCTACCTCTTTTGCGTTAGTGCAAACAAAGGCTTACGCAATTTTCAGCTTTGCACCCAGACTGACGCGTTTCAGCTCTTAAATTCACATCAACCCCGTGGGGCGGGTGCAACAAATTATTTCCATGTTGTTAAGTGGGTGTTATTTTCCGCGCAAGCGATGAACAGGCTGGATTTTTAGACTGCTGCCTGGTGCGTGTCTTCCCCTCCATAGGACGTTCATATGAAAACAACAATCTTTAAGAGCCTCTATTTTCAGGTGCTGACGGCGATCACGCTGGGTATCCTGCTTGGCCATTTCTACCCTGACCTCGGCGCCGAGATGAAACCTCTGGGCGATGGCTTCGTCAAACTGATCAAGATGATTATCGCCCCGGTGATCTTCTGCACCGTGGTGACCGGCATCGCCGGCATGGAAAGTATGAAGGCGGTGGGCCGCACCGGCGCCATCGCGCTGCTGTATTTTGAAATCGTCAGCACCATCGCGCTGATTATCGGCCTGGTGATCGTCAACCTGGTGCAACCGGGCGCCGGCATGAACGTCGATCCCGGCACGCTGGACGCCAAAGCGGTAGCGGTCTACGCCGAGCAGGCGCAGCAGCAGGGCATCATTCCGTTCCTGCTGGATATCATTCCCGGCAGCGTGATCGGCGCGTTCGCCAGCGGCAACATTCTGCAGGTGCTGCTGTTCGCGGTGCTGTTCGGCTTCGCCCTGCATCGTCTGGGGGAGAAAGGGCAGCTGATCTTCAACGTGATCGACAGCTTCTCGCGGGTGATTTTCGGCATCATCAACATGATCATGCGCCTGGCGCCGCTGGGGGCCTTCGGCGCCATGGCGTTTACCATCGGTAAATACGGCGTCGGCACCCTGGTGCAACTCGGCCAGCTGATCGTGTGCTTCTACATTACCTGTATCCTGTTCGTGGTGGTGGTGTTGGGCAGCATCGCCCGCGCCAACGGCTTCAGCATCTTCAAATTCGTCAACTACATCAAAGAAGAACTGTTGATCGTGCTGGGGACCTCGTCGTCCGAGTCCGCGCTGCCGCGCATGCTGGATAAAATGGAGAAGCTGGGCTGCAAGAAATCGGTGGTGGGCCTGGTGATCCCGACCGGGTACTCCTTTAACCTGGACGGCACGTCTATCTACCTGACCATGGCCGCGGTGTTTATCGCGCAGGCGACCAATACCCACATGGACATCATGCATCAGGTTACTCTGCTGGTGGTGCTGCTGCTTTCCTCCAAAGGGGCGGCGGGCGTGACCGGCAGCGGCTTTATCGTGCTGGCCGCCACCATCTCCGCCGTCGGCCATCTGCCGTTGGCCGGCCTGGCGCTGATCCTCGGCATCGATCGCTTCATGTCGGAAGCCCGCGCGCTGACCAACCTGGTGGGCAACGGGGTGGCGACCGTGGTGGTGGCGAAGTGGTGCGACCAACTGGATGAGAAACAGCTGAAAGACACGCTGAACAACAAAAACGCCGGCGCGGACAAAACGCAGCCTTCCGCCTGATATTGGCGGCGAATCACCGGCCGCAGCCGCGGCCGGTGAGGGAAAACCCCTGCCTCGTAACGATTTCTTGCATTAAAAACCCCGCTATCTATTATTTTTCACTCTAATGAGTGACATCCGCAAAGGCGCGCGGTCTAACACGATGGTACACTTTCTGCTTTCCGCCCCACTGTGAAACTCAGGGCGTATTTTTATGATTCCATTGAATGGAATACACGCATTTGCATAAGAAATTGGATAGTCATTAAGTAGGGGTTCACATGCAGGGCACCAGAATTCATCTTATAGTTGGTGGGCTGCTATTGGCTGCCGCCAGTAGCAGCGTGCAGGCTGAAGCACTACAACCCGATCCTGCCTGGCAGCAGGGGTCGCTGGCCAACGGGTTTTCATGGCAGATTCTCGATACGCCGCAGCGGCCAAGCGACCGCGTGGAACTGCGGCTGATCGTCAATACCGGCTCCCTGGTGGAGTCTTCGCAGCAGACCGGCTTCGCCCATCTGCTGCCGCGGCTGGCGTTGGCGCGCAGCGAAAGCTTTACCGCGCCGCAGCTGCGCGCCCTGTGGCAACAGAGCGTGGATAACGAGCGGCCGCTGCCGCCGGCGATCATCTCGTATGATTTCACCATGTATAACCTCAGCCTGCCGAACAACCGGCCCGACCTGCTGAAAGAAGCGCTGGCCTGGCTGGCGGACACCACCGGCAAACTGGCGATCGACGAGCATACGGTGCACGCGGTGATGAATTCCAGCATCAATCCGGTCGGCACTTTCCCGCCCAATACCAAAGACGCCTGGTGGCGTTATCGCCTGAAAGGCTCGACGCTGCTGGCGCACGATCCGGCGCAGCCGGCGAAACGCCCGGTCAATCTCGAGCAGCTGAAGAAATTCTATCAACAGTGGTATACCCCGGACGCCATGACGCTGTTCGTGGTCGGCAAGGTGGACAGCCGCAGCCTGGGCGAACAGATCAACAAGGCGTTCTCGCCGCTGCAGGGCAAACGTGAAACCCCGGCCCCGATGCCGACGCTGACGCCGCTGCCGCAGCAGCCGGTAAGCCTGATCAGCGAGCAGGTGAAGCAGGATACGCTGTCTATCATGTGGGATTCGCCGTGGCATCCGATTCGCGATTCGCAGAGCCTGCTCCGCTACTGGCGTGGCGATCTTGCTCGCGAGGCGCTGTTCTGGCATCTCCAGCAGACGCTGGAAAAAAGCGACCAGAAGAACCTGCATCTGGGCTTTGACTGCCGCGTGCAGTACCAGCGCGGGCAGTGCGCCATCCATCTGGATACGCCGAACAACAACCTGAACGGCAGCCTGGGCTTTATCGCCCGTGAGCTGGCCAACGTACGTGACAACGGCCTGTCCAAAGAGGAATTCGATGCATTGCTGGCGCAGAAAAACGATCAGCTGAGCAAGCTGTTCGCGACCTACGCCCGTACCGATACCGACGTGCTGATGAGCCAGCGCCTGCGTTCGCAGCAGAGCGGGGTGGTGGATATCGCGCCGGAGCTGTATCAGAAGCTGCGTCAGGAGTTCCTGTCCAGCCTGACGCTGGAGACGCTGAATCAGGCGCTGAAGCTGCAGCTTTCTCAGGAGGCGACGCTGGTGCTGATGCAGCCGAAGGGCGAGCCGGAAATGAGCATGAAGCAGCTGCAGGAAACCTATAACGGCATCATGATGCCGGCGCCGGCGGTGGTGACGGAAGAAGCCAAACCGGCAGACACCGCGGTGGCTGCGCCAGCGACGGACGCCGGCGCGCAGTAATCGCAGCAGGGGGCTCAGGCCCCCTCAGTTGCGGTACAGCACCTTGATGATGTGGTAACCGAACTGGGTTTTGACCGGGCCGTAAGGTTTGAGCAGTGGGATGCTGAACACCGCTTTATCGAACGCCGGCACCATCGCGCCCTTGTTGAATTCGCCCAGCGAGCCGCCGTTGCGTTTTGACGGGCAGCTCGAGTATTTGCGCGCCAGCGTGTCGAAGCTGACGCCGCGCTTCAGCTTGGCCAGCAGCTCGTTGGCCAGCTTTTCATTGTCTACCAGAATGTGCAGGGCGCACGCCGTTTTTGCCATGGTAATGCCTTTGTCGATGCGAAAATTGCGCTGATTATACCCGCTAAATCTCATCGGCGCTTTCTGCTACAATTCCCTTCCACGTTTTACAGTCGAGCAAGCCAGCACCATGCGATTAAACCCCAGCCAACAACAAGCCGTCGAATTCGTTACCGGGCCCTGCCTGGTGTTGGCCGGTGCCGGTTCCGGCAAGACGCGCGTTATCACCAACAAGATAGCCCACCTGATCCACCACTGCGGCTATCAGGCGCGGCACATCGCCGCCGTGACCTTTACCAACAAGGCCGCACGCGAGATGAAAGAGCGCGTGTCGCAAACCCTGGGGCGTAAAGAGGCGCGCGGGCTGATGATTTCCACCTTCCATACCCTGGGGCTGGAGATCATCAAACGGGAATACGTGGCGTTGGGGATGAAGTCCAACTTCTCGCTGTTCGATGACCAGGATCAGCTGGCGCTGTTGAAAGAGCTGACCGAAAAGTGGCTGGAAAGCGACAAAACGCTGGTGGCGCAGCTGATCTCGACCATCTCCAACTGGAAAAACGACCTGATCGATCCCCAGCGGGCGGCGGAGCTGGCGCGCTCGGAGCGCGACAAGCTGTTCGCCCACTGCTACGGCCTGTACCACGCCCATATGCGGGCGTGCAACGTGCTGGACTTCGACGACCTGATCCTGTTGCCGACGCTGTTGTTGCAACGCAACGAAGAGGTGCGCGAACGCTGGCAGCAGCGTATTCGCTATCTGCTGGTGGATGAGTACCAGGATACCAACACCAGCCAGTACGAGCTGGTTAAGCTGCTGGTGGGCAACCGCGCGCGCTTTACCGTGGTGGGTGACGACGACCAGTCGATCTACTCCTGGCGCGGCGCGCGGCCGCAGAACCTGGTGTTGTTGAAGGAAGATTTCCCGGCGCTGCAGGTGATCAAGCTGGAGCAAAACTACCGTTCCAGCGAGCGTATCCTGAAGGCGGCTAACATTCTGATCGCCAATAACCCGCACGTGTTTGAAAAACGGCTGTTTTCCGAGCTGGGATATGGTGAAGAGCTGAAAGTGGTGACCGCCAACAACGAGGATCACGAAGCCGAGCGGGTGGTGGGGGAGCTGATCGCCCACCACTTCGTGAAAAAGACCAACTACGGCGACTATGCGATCCTGTACCGCGGCAACCACCAGTCGCGGGTGTTTGAAAAGATGCTGATGCAGAACCGCATCCCGTACAAGATTTCCGGCGGCACCTCGTTCTTCTCGCGCCCCGAGATCAAGGATCTGCTGGCCTACCTGCGCGTGCTGACCAACCCGGAGGACGACAGCGCCTTCCTGCGCATCGTCAATACCCCCAAGCGTGAGATCGGCCCGGCGACGCTGCAGAAGCTCGGCGAATGGGCCAACCAGCGCAACAAGAGTTTATTCCACGCCAGTTTCGATCTGGGGCTGAGCCAGCACTTGACCGGGCGCGGGCTGGAGTCATTGCAGCGCTTTACCCACTGGCTCGGCGGTATCGCCCAGCAGGCGGAACGTGAGCCGGTGGCGGCGGTGCGCGATCTGATCCGCGGCGTGGACTATGAGAGCTGGCTGTTTGAAACCTCGACCAGCCCGAAGGCCGCCGAAATGCGGATGAAGAACGTCAACACGCTGTTCGGCTGGATGACCGAGATGCTGGAAGGCAACGATCTGGACGAGCCGATGACGCTGACCCAGGTGGTGACGCGCTTCACCCTGCGCGACATGATGGAGCGCGGTGAAAGCGAAGAAGAGCTGGATCAGGTACAGCTGATGACGCTGCACGCTTCCAAAGGGCTGGAGTTCCCCTACGTATTCCTGGTGGGCATGGAAGAGGGCCTGCTACCGCACCAGAGCAGCATCGATGAAGACAATGTCGATGAAGAGCGGCGTCTGGCCTATGTGGGGATCACCCGCGCGCAAAAAGAGCTGATCTTCACCCTGTGCCGCGAGCGCCGTCAGTACGGCGAACTGGTGCGGCCGGAGCCGAGTCGCTTCCTGCTGGAACTGCCGCAGGACGATTTGGCGTGGGAAACCGAGCGTAAAGTGGTGAGCCCGCAGGAGCGGATGCAGAAGGGGCAGAGCCATCTGGCCAATATCCGCGCCCAGCTGGCCAAGGCCAAAGGCGGGAATTAAAAAGACAGGGCTAGATTACTGACAAAGGAGGAAAAAGCGTGGTTTTTCCTCCTTTGAGGTTATCAGCCGAAAATCAATGAATTGATTTTCCTTATTTTTTATATGCTGTCTTCTGTAAACCTGGCAATGTCATCAGGTTTGCCATTAACCTTCAGGCGCGAATCGCGCCCTGATCATTTCAACGCTGTTCTTCCAACCGCAGCGTCCAATGGACGTAGCTCTGCCAGTGGCTTTCCTGCTCCAGCGCCTCGGCGCGCAGCGGATGCTGTTCCAGCCAACCCGGCGGCAAGATCACCGTCAGTTCGTCGTCCTGATTGGCGCGTAACCGCACCGCCGGCAGCGTGTCATCGCGGCGGCGGCTGGCGAAGATGATCGCCAGGCGCAAAATGCGGCACAGACGCTGCGCAGTGCGCGGCGGCAGGGCGTTTTGCTGGTTCAACAGCGACAGGTCGAGGGTGTTGCTCTGGTTTTGCAGCAGGGTGGCCAGCAGTTTTTTCTGCGCCGGGGTAAAGCCGGGTAAGTCCAGGTGGCGGATCAGGTAAGCGGCGTGTTGCGGCGCCTGCTTGAAATCGACGCTGAGGCCGAGTTCGTGGATCAGGCTGGCGCTGTGCAACAGCTCGCGACATCGCGCATCCAGCTGCCACTCGTTGGCGACCTGCTGCGAGAAGTTGGCGGCGAGTTGGCTGACGCGTTCGGCCTGCTCGGTGTCGATCAGGTAGCGACGCTGCAGGTTGCGGATGGTGCGGATGCGAATATCCTGCTCCACCGGCAGATGCAGCATGCCGTAAACCAGGCCTTCACGCAGGGCCCCGCCGGCCAGCATCATGCTCTCGATGCCCAGCTCCTGGAAGATGGCCAACAGAATGGACAGGCCGCTCGGGAACACCAGCGCGCGCTCCAACGTCAACCCTTCGATCTCCAGCTCTTCCAGCTTGCCGCACTGAATGGCGCGCTGTTTCAGCTGGCGCAGCTTGGGCAGGGTGATGCGTTCATCCATGCCTTGCGCCACCATGATCTCCTGCAGCGCCTGCACGGTGCCGGAAGCGCCGACGCAGATCTGCCAACCTTGCTGGCGCAGCTGCGGTGCGATCGGCCGCACCATTTCGCGTGCGGCCTGTTCGGCGCGCTCGAAGTTTTCTTGCCCAAGGTTGCGATCGCTGAAGTAGCGCTCCAGCCAGGTGACGCAGCCCATCGACAGGCTATACAGCTGCGATGCCTGTGCGCCGGTGCCGGTGACCAGTTCGGTGCTGCCGCCGCCGATGTCGACGACCAGCCGCCGATCCGGCCCGCCGGTGGTGTGCGCAACGCCGTGATAAATCAGCCGCGCTTCTTCTTCGCCGCTGATCACCTGCACCGGGCAGCCGAGGATTTGCTCGGCGACCTGCAGAAACTCATCGGCGTTGGACGCCAGGCGCAGCGTGGCGGTGGCGACGACGCGGATCTGCTCGCGCGGAATGTCCTGCAGGCGTTCGGAGAACAGCCGCAGGCACTGCCAGCCGCGTTGCATGGCCTCATGCGACAGGTGATTGTTCTGATCCAGCCCGGCCGCCAGGCGCACCTTGCGCTTGATCCGCGCCAGAGTCTGAATGCTGCCGGCCACCTCGCGCACCACCAACATGTGGAAGCTGTTGGAGCCGAGATCGATGGCAGCATAAAGCGTGCTGGAACTGAGCATGGCGATCAGCTCGAACGTTTACGGTTGCTGCGCGGCGCGCCGCCGCGACGAGGCGCGGAGTTGCGACGTGGGCCGTTGCCGCCGCGCGGACGCGACAGGCGCTTCGGCGCCGGCAAATCGGTCAGCAGCGCATCGCTGTTGTACTTGCTCACCGGAATGCTGTGGTCGATATAGGTCTCGATCGCCGGCAGGTTGAGCGCGTACTCTTCACACGCCAGGCTGATGGAGTGGCCGCTGGCGCCTGCGCGGCCGGTACGGCCGATGCGGTGCACGTAGTCTTCGCAGTCGTCAGGCAGATCGTAGTTGAAAACGTGCGTGACGGAAGGGATGTGCAAGCCGCGCGCAGCGACGTCGGTGGCGACCAGGATATCGAGGTTGCCCTTGGTGAAGTCGTCGAGGATACGCAGGCGTTTTTTCTGCGCCACGTCACCGGTCAGCAGGCCGACGCGGTGACCGTCGGCGGCCAGATGGCCCCAGATGTCTTCGCAGCGGTGCTTGGTGTTGGCGAAGATGATGGCGCGATCCGGCCACTCTTCTTCAATCAGCGTCTGCAGCAGGCGCATTTTTTCTTCGTTGGACGGGTAGAACAGCTCTTCTTTAATGCGGTGGCCGGTTTTCTGTTCCGGTTCCACTTCAACATATTCGGCGTTGTTCATCTGCTCGAAGGCCAGTTCGCGTACGCGATAGGACAGGGTGGCGGAGAACAGCATGTTCAGGCGTTGATCGGCCGTAGGCATACGGCGGAACAGCCAACGGATGTCTTTGATAAAGCCGAGATCGTACATGCGATCGGCTTCATCCAGCACGACGACCTGCATCGCGCCGAGATCGACATAGTTCTGTTTGGTGTAATCGATTAAACGGCCGGTGGTGCCAATCAGAATGTCCACGCCGCTTTCCAGCACTTTCAGCTGCTTGTCGTAGCCGTCGCCGCCGTAGGCCAGGCCCAGTTTCAGGCCGGTGCTCTGGGAGAGCGCTTCTGCATCGGAGTGGATTTGCACCGCCAGTTCACGCGTAGGCGCCATGATCAAGGCGCGCGGCTGATTGGTCTGGCGATCCTGTTTCGCCGGGTGAGTCAGCAAATAGTGAAAAGTAGACGCCAAAAACGCCAGCGTCTTTCCGGTACCGGTTTGCGCCTGACCTGCAACGTCACGCCCGGAGAGCGTGAGCGGCAATGCTAACGCCTGGATGGGCGTGCAATTGTGAAACCCTTTTTTCTCAAGGGCTTCAAGGACTAACGGGTGCAGGGCGAAGTCGGAAAACTTCTGTTCGGTCAAGTGTGTTTTGCTCATAGTGTGGTAGAATATCAGCTAACTATTGCTTTACGAAAGCACATCCGTTGAAATAAACGCGGTGCAATAAAATCACCTTGAGTTGGTTAATGCTACACCAACAAGGTAGACATAATCCTGTGGAGTAGAACATGAGCGATAAAATTATTCACCTGACTGACAGCAGCTTCGAAGCCGATGTGCTGAAAGCGGAAGGGCCGATCCTGGTCGATTTCTGGGCTGAATGGTGTGGGCCGTGCAAGATGATTGCTCCGATTCTGGATGAGATTGCCGAAGAGTTCGAAGGCAAACTGACCATCACCAAGCTGAATATCGATCAGAACCCGGCTACCGCGCCTAAGTACGGTATCCGTGGTATCCCTACGCTGTTGCTGTTCAAGAACGGTGAAGTGGCCGCGACCAAGGTTGGCGCGTTGTCCAAAGGTCAGCTCAAAGATTTCCTGAACGCGAATCTGTAATCGGGCGGGAAGCCCAGTATCAGGCGCCTGGCGGTGATGTTCAATTCACCGCTAGACGCCTGCCAAGAAGCGTGTTAAGTTTAACCACACTGCATATAGAACTTGCCCGAAGTTTTAAATCTAAAGAGTTTGAATCTAAAGCTATACTCTGTGTCGAACCACTGGCGTTGAAAGTAAACTGAACTCAGCCCGTGTTTTGGCAATCAAACGGTTTTGCAAAAATCATTTTTAAGGTACCTTCGATCTTCAACCGTCAATGCGTGCGCCCGATGTAAGCCATTTCTTACCGCGACGGCTCTGCGCCCGGTGATCGAACGTCCAGTAAACAGGCACGCATCTCGCTGCCATACCATTCACGATACAAGTTCGAGACATACCCCGAGTTTAAGAACCCACCACTATGAATCTTACCGAATTAAAGAATACGCCGGTTTCTGAGCTGATTACTCTCGGCGAAAATATGGGGCTGGAAAACCTTGCCCGCATGCGCAAGCAGGACATTATCTTCTCCATTCTGAAGCAACATGCGAAAAGCGGAGAAGATATCTTCGGCGACGGCGTGCTCGAGATATTGCAGGATGGATTCGGTTTCCTCCGCTCTGGAGACAGTTCCTACCTCGCCGGTCCCGACGACATCTATGTATCCCCTAGCCAAATCCGCCGCTTCAACCTCCGCACAGGTGACACCATTTCCGGTAAGATTCGTCCGCCAAAAGAAGGCGAGCGCTATTTTGCCCTGTTGAAAGTCAACGAGGTCAACTACGACAAGCCGGAAAACGCCCGCAGCAAGATCCTGTTCGAGAATTTGACCCCGCTGCACGCCAATTCCCGTCTGCGGATGGAGCGCGGCAACGGTTCGACCGAAGACCTGACGGCGCGCGTACTGGATCTGGCGGCGCCGATTGGCCGCGGCCAGCGTGGCCTGATCGTGGCACCGCCGAAAGCCGGTAAAACCATGCTGCTGCAGAACATTGCGCAGAGCATCGCCTACAACCACCCTGACTGCGTGCTGATGGTGCTGCTGATCGACGAACGTCCGGAAGAAGTGACCGAGATGCAGCGTCTGGTGAAAGGCGAAGTGATCGCATCGACCTTCGACGAACCGGCTTCGCGTCACGTGCAAGTGGCCGAAATGGTGATCGAGAAGGCCAAGCGCCTGGTTGAACACAAGAAAGACGTGATCATTCTGCTCGACTCCATCACTCGTCTGGCGCGTGCCTACAACACCGTGGTACCGGCCTCAGGCAAGGTGCTGACCGGTGGTGTGGATGCCAACGCCCTGCATCGTCCGAAGCGCTTCTTCGGTGCGGCACGTAACGTGGAAGAGGGCGGCAGCCTGACCATCATCGCGACCGCGCTGGTTGATACCGGTTCGAAGATGGACGAAGTGATCTACGAAGAATTTAAAGGTACCGGCAACATGGAATTGCACCTGGCGCGTAAAATCGCCGAGAAACGTGTATTCCCTGCGATTGATTACAACCGCTCCGGTACCCGTAAAGAAGAGCTGCTCACCACCTCCGAAGAGCTGCAAAAAATGTGGATCCTGCGCAAAATCATCCATCCGATGGGTGAGATTGACGCGATGGAGTTCCTCATTAATAAGTTGGCGATGACTAAAACCAACGATGAATTCTTCGATATGATGAAACGCTCATAATTCGTTAAAAAATTCGCTGAACGCCACGCCTAGTCGTGGCGTTTTTCGCTTTTGGCGGATACGATAAGTAGCAGTAATGGAAAAGTAAGTTGTTTCCTCGACTTATTGAGAATTCATCTTGTTTGTCGGTCGGTTTCTCGCCGGTCGGCTTTGCTGCTGTCGTTTTGTCAGCCGAAGCGAAGAAAATAGGCATGAATCACCGTTGTCATAGGAAATGACCGAAAGGTGGCGGGGGCCGATGGCACAAGCTATTGCCCGTGGTAAGCTGCCTTATCTTCTACAGAGATCTGTTAACTGTGAACTTACTCACTATGAGTACTGAAATTCTATTTGTTTTCCTGTTTTCTTTGGCTTTTCTCTTTGTTGCCCGCAAGGCGGCAAAACGTATTGGTCTGGTAGATAAACCCAATTATCGCAAACGCCATCAGGGGCTGATTCCGCTGGTCGGCGGTATTTCCGTTTATGCCGGGCTGTGCTTCGCGTTTTGGATTTCTGAACAACCTATCGCGCACGCCAAGCTTTATCTTACCTGCGCCGGCATTCTGGTGTTTGTGGGCGCGCTCGACGATCGTTTCGACATCAGCGTTAAAATCCGCGCCCTGGTGCAGGCGTTGGTCGGCATCGCCATGATGGTGTTCGCGGGCCTCTACCTGCGCAGCTTCGGCCATGTGCTGGGCGACTGGGAGATGCTGCTGGGGCCGTTCGGCTATCTGGTGACGCTGTTCGCGGTATGGGCGGCGATCAACGCCTTCAACATGGTCGACGGCATCGATGGCCTGCTGGGGGGCTTGTCGTGCGTCTCCTTCGGCGCGCTGGGCCTGTTGCTGTACCTGAGCGGCCATCATGAGCTGGCGTTCTGGTGCTTTGCGATGATTGCCACCATCGTTCCCTATATTTTGCTCAACCTCGGCATCCTTGGCCGCCGTTATAAGGTGTTCATGGGGGACGCCGGCAGTACCCTGATCGGCTTTACCGCCATTTGGCTGCTGCTGCAAAGCTCGCAGGGAAAGGCACACTCGATTAACCCGGTGACCGCGCTGTGGATCATCGCTATTCCGCTGATGGACATGATAGCAATCATGTATCGTCGTTTACGCAAGGGGATGAGCCCCTTCTCTCCCGATCGTCAACATATTCACCACCTGATCATGCGCGCCGGCTTTACGCCGCGGCAGGCTTTCGTGTTGATCACCCTGGCGGCCGCATTGCTGGCGGCGGTTGGCGTGATCGGCGAACGCCTGACTTTTATCCCAGAGTGGGTTATGTTGGCATTATTCTTGCTTGCTTTCTTCCTGTACGGTTACTGCATCAAGCGCGCCTGGCGGGTTGCGCGGTACATTAAGCGTATCAAGCGTCGCCTGCGGCGTTCGAGCGATAACAAGCAAGTATCTTAACCAGAGGCTTTTTGGCTGTGATGAATCCAGAAACAACGTCTGACAAGCATACCCCGGCGGTGGATAACGAACTCGATATCCGCGGCCTGTGCTGCATCCTGTGGCGCGGCAAACCGTGGATTATCGGCATTGCGGTGCTGTTCGCGGCGGTCGCGCTGATCGTCTCTTATCTGGTTAAGCAAGAGTGGAGCGCGACCGCCATCACCGACAGACCGACGGTGAATGCGCTGGGCGGTTACTACTCGCAGCAACAGTTCCTGCGTAATCTGGACGTGCGCACGCTGCCGGCGACGGCCGGCGATCAGCCGAGCATCGCGGACGAAGCGTACGATGAGTTCATCATGCAGCTGGCGGCTTACGATACGCGTCGCGATTTCTGGCTGCAGAGCGATTACTACAAGCAGCGTCAGGAAGGGGATGCTCGCGCCGATGCGGCGTTGCTCGACGAGCTGATCAACAACATCCTGTTCACGCCGCGCGACGACAAGAAAGTGCCGAACGACGGCGTGAAGCTGACGGCGGAAACCGCCGCCGACGCCAACCGCCTGCTGCGTCAATACGTGGCCTTCGCCAGCCACCGCGCAGCCCTGCACCTGAACGAAGAGATCCAGGGAGCGTGGGCCGCCCGCACTACCTCGATGAAGGCGCAGGTCAAGCGCCAGGAAGCGGTGGCGGAGTCGGTTTACAAGCGTGAGCTGAACACCACGCAGCAGGCGCTGAAAATCGCCGAAAGCCAGGGGATAAGCCGCACGCAAACCGACACCCCGGCCGAGCAACTGCCGGATTCGGATCTGTTCCTGCTGGGCCGGCCAATGCTGCAGGCGCGTCTGGAAGGCCTGCAGGCTTCCGGCCCGACCTATGACCTGGATTACGATCAGAACCGCGCGATGCTGGCGACGCTGAACGTTGGCCCAACGTTGGATGAGAAGTTCCAGACCTATCGCTATTTGCGTACGCCGGAAGAGCCGGTAAAACGCGACAGCCCACGCCGGGTCTTCTGGCTGATTCTGTGGGGCGCGATGGGCGCTTTGGTTGGCGCGGGTGTTGCCTTGGCGCGTCGGCCGCGTAGTTAAAAATAATATAATAATCTGATGCAGGGCGCGTGAGCGCCCCATTCGCAGGCGGGGCCTGCGATTAACCGACCAAAAGAGATTCGCTGTGAAAGTGTTGACTGTTTTCGGCACCAGGCCGGAAGCCATTAAAATGGCGCCGCTGGTACATGCACTGGCCCAGGATGAGGCCTTTGACGCAAGAGTCTGCGTAACGGCACAGCATCGTGAGATGTTGGATCAGGTATTGCGGTTGTTTGAGATTACGCCGGATTACGACCTGAACATCATGAAACCCGGTCAGGGGCTGACGGAAATCACCTGCCGCATCCTGGAAGGGCTGAAAGGGGTGCTGGAAGACTTCAAACCGGACGTGGTGCTGGTGCATGGCGATACCACCACCACGCTGGCGACCAGTCTGGCGGCGTTCTATCAACGCATCCCCGTCGGGCATGTCGAAGCCGGGCTGCGCACCGGCAATCTGTATTCTCCCTGGCCGGAAGAGGCCAACCGCAAACTGACCGGCCATCTGGCGATGTACCATTTTGCGCCAACCGAAAACTCGCGCCAGAATCTGCTGCGCGAGCTGCTGCCGGACAACCGTATTTTCGTGACCGGCAATACGGTGATCGATGCGTTGTTCTGGGTGCGCGACCGCGTGATGAGCGATGCCGCGCTGCAGGCTGACCTGGCGCAGCGTTACCCGTTCCTCGACGCCGACAAGAAACTGATTCTGGTCACCGGCCATCGCCGCGAAAGTTTTGGCGGCGGCTTTGAGCGAATTTGCAGCGCGCTGGCGGAGATTGCCCGCAACCACCCGGAAGTGCAGGTAGTGTATCCGGTGCATCTCAATCCGAACGTCAGTGAGCCGGTGAATCGCATCTTGAAAGGCATCGACAACGTCATGCTGATCGAGCCGCAGGATTATCTGCCGTTTGTCTATTTGATGACCCAGGCCTATATGATCCTGACCGATTCCGGCGGTATTCAGGAAGAGGCGCCATCGTTAGGCAAACCGGTGCTGGTGATGCGCGACACCACCGAACGCCCGGAAGCGATAGATGCGGGCACGGTACGCCTGGTCGGTACCGATGTCGCCAAAATTGTTGAAGCGGTGACCCGGCTGTTGACGGACGAAAGCGAATATCACGCGATGAGTCGGGCGCACAACCCATACGGTGACGGGCATGCCTGCCAGCGTATCCTCGAAGCTTTAAAGAATCATCAGGTGACACTATGAGTTTTGACACTATTTCGGTTATCGGCCTGGGTTATATCGGCTTGCCAACGGCGGCGGCGTTCGCTTCCCGCAAGAAAAAAGTGGTGGGTGTAGATGTTAACCAACATGCAGTAGATACCATTAACCGCGGTGCGATCCACATCGTCGAGCCGGATCTGGACAAAGTGGTCAAGGACGCCGTTGACGGTGGTTTTCTGCAGGCTGTGACCAAACCGCTGGCGGCCGATGCGTTCCTGATCGCGGTGCCTACGCCGTTCAAGGGCGATCACGAGCCGGATCTGGCCTATGTCGAAGCGGCGGCGAAATCGCTGGCACCGGTGCTGAAAAAGGGCGATCTGGTGATCCTTGAGTCCACCTCGCCGGTGGGTGCCACCGAACAGATGGCGGAATGGCTGGCGCAGGCGCGCAGCGATCTCAGCTTCCCGCAGCACGCGGGCGAAGCGGCGGACGTGAATATCGCCTACTGCCCGGAGCGCGTGCTGCCGGGGCAGGTCATGGTGGAACTGATTCAAAACGACCGCGTGATCGGTGGCATGACGCCGAAGTGCTCGGAACGTGCCAGCGCGCTGTACAAGATTTTCCTCGAGGGCGAATGCGTGATCACCAACTCGCGCACTGCCGAGATGTGCAAGCTGACGGAAAACAGCTTCCGCGACGTGAATATCGCCTTTGCCAACGAATTGTCGTTGATCTGCGCCGAACAGGGGATCAACGTCTGGGAGCTGATCCGCCTGGCGAATCGCCATCCGCGGGTGAATATTCTGCAGCCGGGGCCGGGCGTCGGCGGTCACTGCATCGCCGTCGATCCATGGTTTATCGTGGCGCAGAACCCGCAGCAGGCGCGCCTGATCCACACCGCTCGCCTGGTGAACGACGGTAAACCGCTGTGGGTGGTCGATCGGGTGAAAGCGGCGGTGGCTGATTGCCTGGCCGCCACCGACAAGCGCGCGTCCGAGGTCAAAATTGCCTGTTTCGGCCTGGCCTTCAAGCCGAATATCGACGATCTGCGTGAAAGCCCGGCGGTGGAAGTCGCACACCTGATTGCCGAATGGCACGTCGGCGAAACGCTGGCGGTGGAACCGAACGTCGAGCAGTTGCCGAAGTCGCTGGCGGGCCATGTGACGTTGACGCCAATCGCTGAGGCGTTGCAGCAGGCCGACGTGATCGTGATGTTGGTCGATCACCAGCAGTTCAAGGCCATCCGGCCGGATGAAATCAAACAAACCTGGGTGGTTGATACCAAGGGAGTCTGGCGTTGAAACGTATCTTGGTGACCGGTGGTGCCGGCTTTATCGGTTCTGCGGTCGTGCGACACATCATCGAAGCCACCGATGACAGCGTGGTGGTGGTGGATAAGCTGACCTATGCCGGCAATCTTGAATCGCTGGCGGTGGTGGCCGAGAGCGAGCGCTATGCTTTCGAGCAGGTCGACATCTGCGATCGCGCCGAGCTGGATCGGGTGTTTGCCCAGTATCAGCCGGACGTGGTGATGCACCTGGCGGCGGAAAGCCATGTCGATCGCTCTATCGACGGCCCGGCGGCGTTTATCGAGACCAACGTGGTCGGCACTTATACCCTGCTGGAAGCGGCGCGCCATTATTGGCAACCGTTGGCGGCGGAGAAGAAGCAGGCTTTCCGTTTCCACCATATCTCTACCGACGAAGTGTACGGCGATCTGCACGGCACCGACGATCTGTTCACCGAAACCACGCCGTATGCGCCGAGCAGCCCGTATTCCGCCTCCAAGGCGTCGAGCGATCACCTGGTGCGCGCCTGGTTGCGCACCTACGGTCTGCCGACCCTCGTGACCAACTGTTCGAACAACTACGGCCCTTATCACTTCCCGGAGAAGCTGATCCCGCTGGTGATCCTGAACGCGGTAGCCGGTAAACCGCTGCCGGTATACGGCAACGGCGCGCAGGTGCGCGACTGGCTGTATGTTGAGGATCATGCGCGCGCGCTGTATCAGGTCGTGACCGAAGGCGTGGTGGGTGAAACTTACAATATCGGTGGCCATAACGAGCGCAAAAATATCGACGTGGTGCAGACCATTTGTGAGCTGCTGGAAGAACTGGCGCCGAACAAGCCGCAGGGTGTGGCGAACTACCGCGATCTGATCACTTACGTGAAGGATCGCCCGGGCCACGATATGCGTTACGCCATCGACGCCGGCAAAATCGATCGTGAGTTGGATTGGCGGCCGCAGGAAACGTTCGAAAGCGGCCTTCGCAAAACCGTGGTTTGGTACCTGAACAACGAAACCTGGTGGCGCCGGGTGCAAGACGGCTCTTATGCCGGCGAGCGTTTAGGGCTGTCCGAGTGAATGTCATGCCGTGTTGCCTGTGGGTGACGTGGCTGATTTGGGAGCAAGTATGAAAGGTATTGTGCTGGCCGGGGGTTCCGGTACGCGCCTGCATCCGATTACCCGCGGCGTATCGAAACAGCTGTTGCCGATTTACGATAAACCGATGATCTATTACCCGTTGTCGGTACTGATGCTGGCGGGAATCAAAGACATTCTGATTATCTCCACGCCGGAAGATCTGCCTTCATTCAAGAGGCTTTTGGGCAGCGGCGAAGCATTCGGCATCAATCTCAGCTATGCCGAACAGCCAAGTCCCGATGGCCTGGCTCAGGCATTTTTGATCGGCGAAGAATTTTTGGCCGGTGAGCCGAGCTGCCTGGTATTGGGTGACAATATTTACTTTGGTCAGGGGTTCAGTCCCAAACTGAAAAGCGTTGCAGCGCGCACCACCGGTGCGACCGTGTTCGGTTATCAGGTGATGGATCCCGAGCGTTTTGGCGTCGTGGAGTTTGATGATCGCTATCGGGCGCTGTCGATCGAAGAGAAGCCGGCTAAACCGAAGTCTAACTGGGCGGTGACCGGGTTGTATTTCTACGATGCTCAGGTCGTGGAGTTCGCCAAGCAGATCAAACCTTCACCTCGGGGTGAATTGGAGATCACCAGCATTAACCAGATGTATCTGGAGCGCGGAGAGCTGACCGTCGAGCTGTTGGGGCGCGGTTTTGCCTGGCTGGACACCGGCACTCACGACAGCCTGCTGGAAGCCAGCAGCTTCGTACAGACGGTCGAGAAACGCCAGGGCTTTAAAATCGCCTGTCTCGAGGAGATCGCATGGCGCAATGGCTGGCTGGATGATGAGGGCGTGAAACGCGCGGCTCAGACGTTGGCCAAAACCGGTTATGGCAAATACTTACTGGATTTATTGCATGCGCGTCCACGCCAGTATTGAACCGCTGCATTGGGAGAGCGATTTCTTCCAATTGAAGAGCGCCAAGTTACATTTCGACGACTCTGTGGCCCCCGTCAGCAACGCCGATTTGGATGCTTATGCGTTGGTGCAGGCTAAAATCCCCGCTTACCGCTTGGAGTGGGCTGATGCGCTGTCGGCGCTAGGCTTCCGGCTGGTCGAAGGCGAAGTGGATCTGGCAGTGAGCATTGCAACTGGACGCGAGACGGTCGATACCGCTGCGGCCGGGGTGCGCACGGCCGTACCCGAGGACATCCCGTCGTTGCGCGCTGCTGCCGGTGAGGTGTTTGCCGCCAGCCGGTTTCGCGCACCGTGGTACGATCGCGCCGATAGTGGGCGATTCTATGCGGCCTGGATCGAAAAAGCGGTGCTGGGCACCTTTGATCATCAATGCTTGTTGGTATTGAACAACCAGGGGCAACCCGAAGGCTTTGTCAGCCTGCGTGACATTGGCGGCCAGGAAATGCGTATCGGCCTGCTGGCGGCTTTCCCCGGCGTATCCGGCCGGGGCATTGGCACTCGGCTGATGACGGCGGCGATCGCCGAATGTCGGCGTCAAGGTATGCAGCGCCTGCGGGTCGCGACCCAGATAAGCAATATCGCCGCATTACGACTCTATCAACGACAGGGTGCCGTGATTGAAAGCACCGCGTACTGGTTATACAGAGGTAGACATGATTCCATTTAACGCTCCACCGGTTGTTGGCACTGAACTGGAATATATGCAGGCTGCTATGGGCAGCGGCAAGCTATGCGGCGACGGCGGCTTTACCCGCCGCTGTCAGCAGTGGATGGAACAGCGTTTCGGCAGCGCGAAAGTGTTGCTGACGCCTTCCTGCACCGCGTCGTTGGAAATGGCCGCCATCCTGCTGGATATTCAGCCGGGTGACGAAGTGATCATGCCGAGCTTTACCTTCGTTTCCACCGCCAACGCCTTTGTGCTGCGCGGGGCTAAAGTGGTGTTCGTCGACCTGCGTCCGGATACCATGAACATCGACGAAACCAAAATCGAAGCGGCGATCACCGATAAAACCCGCGCGATCGTGCCGGTGCACTACGCCGGCGTCGCCTGCGAGATGGATACCATCATGGCGCTGGCGAAGAAATATAACCTGTTCGTGGTGGAAGACGCCGCGCAGGGCGTGATGTCGACCTACAAAGGCAAGGCATTGGGCACCATCGGCCACATCGGCTGTTTCAGCTTCCATGAAACCAAAAACTATACCGCCGGCGGCGAAGGTGGTGCGACGCTGGTGAACGATCCGGCTCTGGTCGATCGGGCGGAAGTCATCCGCGAGAAAGGCACCAACCGCAGCCAGTTCTTCCGTGGTCAGGTCGACAAATATACCTGGCGCGACATCGGCTCCAGCTATCTGATGTCTGACCTGCAGGCCGCCTACCTGTGGGGCCAGCTGGAAGTGGCGGAACGCATCAACCAGCGCCGCCTGACGCTGTGGCAGAAGTACTACGACAGTTTCCTGCCGTTGGCGAAGGCCGGGCGCATCGAGCTGCCGAGCATACCGGCGGACTGCAAGCACAATGCGCACATGTTCTATATCAAGCTGCGGGATATCGACGATCGCACGGCCTTTATCGACTACCTGAAGGAAGCCGAGATCATGGCGGTGTTCCACTATATCCCGCTGCATGACTGCCCGGCCGGCGAACGTTTTGGTCGCTTTGCCGGCGAAGACCGTTACACCTCGCAGGAAAGCGCGCGCCTGGTGCGCTTGCCGCTGTTCTACAATATGTCCGATGTCAATCAGCGTACGGTAATCAATACCATCCTGAGCTTCTTTGCCTGATATGTCGCTGGCAAAAGCATCGATATGGACTGCCGGCTCCACGCTGATCAAAATCGGCGTGGGGTTGTTGGTGGTGAAGCTGCTGGCGGTGGCGTTTGGCCCCAGCGGGGTGGGGCAGGCGGGTAACTTCCGCCAGTTGATTACCGTGCTGGGCGTGCTGTCCGGCGCGGGTATTTTTAACGGCATCACCAAATACGTGGCGGAGTACCACCAGGATCCGCAGCGTCTGCGTCTGGCGGTAGGCACTGCGTCGAGCATCGTGCTGGGTTTTTCGACCTTGCTGGCGCTGGTGTTTCTGTTCGCCGCCGAACCGATCAGCATCGGGCTGTTCGGGCATGCCGATTACGTCGATGTGGTGCGCGCCGTCGCCTTCATTCAGATGGGGATCGCCTACGCCAACCTGTTCATGGCGGTGCTGAAAGGCTATCGCGATGCGATGGGCAATGCGCTGGCGGTGATCGGCGGCAGCCTGATTGGCGTGGTGGCTTATTACCTGTGCTTTAAGCTGGGTGGCTATGAAGGCGCGCTGGCGGGGCTGGCGCTGGTGCCGGCGTTGGTGGTGTTGCCTGCCGGGCTGATGCTGTGGCGGCGCAAAACGCTGCCGCTGCGCTATCTGGCGCCGCGTTGGGACAAACTCGTGGCCGGCAATCTCGGCAAATTCACCCTCATGGCGTTGATCACGTCGGTGACGCTGCCGGTGGCCTACGTGATGATGCGTAACCTGTTGGCCGCCCATTACGGCTGGGATGAGGTGGGGATTTGGCAGGGCGTCAGCAGCATTTCCGATGCCTATCTGCAGTTTATCACCGCTTCGTTTACCGTCTATTTGCTGCCGACGCTGTCGCGGCTGACGGACAAGGGCGCCATCTCACGGGAGATCGTGCGTTCGCTGAAATTCGTGCTGCCGGCGGTAGCGGCGGCGAGCTTTACGGTTTGGGTGCTGCGCGATTTCGCTATTTGGCTGCTGTTCTCGGACAAGTTTGTCGCCATGCGCGATCTGTTTGCCTGGCAGCTGGTGGGCGACGTGCTGAAAGTCGGGGCCTATGTGTTCGGCTATCTGGTGATCGCCAAAGCGTCGCTGCGCTTCTATATCCTGACGGAAGTCAGCCAGTTTCTGCTGCTGACGCTGTTCTCGCACTGGCTGATCCCGCTGCACGGCGCGTTGGGGGCGGCTCAGGCCTATATGGCAACCTACATCGTGTATTTCGCGCTCTGTAGCTGCGTGTTCCTTATTTATCGTAGACGAGTATGACCATACTGATTCACGTTCTGGGATCCGATATCCCGCATCATAACCAGACGGTGCTGCGCTTCTTCAACGACGTGCTGGCGCCGCGTTTGCCGGCTGAGCAGACGCGGCATTTTATGGTGGCGGCCAAGGATGTGGCGGCACTGGGTGATTTCCCCGCCCTGAACATTGAGCCCTACGCAGACAAGAAAAGCCTGGCGGCGGCGGTCATCGCCCGTGCCCAGGCCGATCGCGATGCGCGCTTCTTCCTGCACGGCCAGTTCAATCCGGGGCTGTGGTTGGCGCTGCTGAGCGGCAAGATCAAGGCGCGTCAGGTCAGTTGGCATATTTGGGGCGCCGATCTGTATGAAGACGCCACCAGCTGGAAATTCCGGCTGTTCTATCTGCTGCGCCGCATTGCGCAGGGGCGAGTAGGGAACGTGTTTGCTACTCGCGGCGACGTGATTCACTACCAGCAGCGCCATGCGCGGGTGCCGGCCTCGCTGCTGTACTTCCCGACCCGCATGGATCCGGCGCTGACCGACGTTCACGTCGAGAAAAACCTGGCCGGGCCGATGACGATTCTGGTGGGCAACTCCGGCGATCGCAGCAATCGGCATATCGAAGCGCTGCAGGCGATTCATCAGCAGTTCGGCGCCGACGTGCGCGTGATCCTGCCGATGGGTTATCCGGCCAACAACGATGCCTACATCGAGCAGGTGCGCGCCGCCGGGTTGCCGCTGTTCGGCGAGAAAAACCTGCAGCTGCTCACGCAGCAGGTGGCGTTTGAGGACTACCTCAATATTTTACGCGCCTGCGATCTGGGCTATTTCATTTTCAATCGCCAGCAGGGGATTGGCACCCTGTGCCTGCTGATTCAGTTCGGCGTGCCTTTCGTGCTCAGCCGGCAAAACCCGTTCTGGCAGGATTTGGCGGAACAGCACCTGCCGGTGCTGTTCTACGGCGATTCGCTGGACGAGGCGGTGGTGCGCGAAGCGCAGCGTCAGCTGGCGGCGGTGGATAAACAGGCGATCGCCTTCTTCAATCCGAACTATGTCGACGGCTGGCAGCAAGCCCTGGCGTTGGCGGCGGGAGAGCACTCATGACGTTGGCGCAATTCGGCGGCCTGTTTGTCGTCTATCTGGTCAGCCTGACGTTTATTCTGACGCTGACCTACCAGGAGTTTCGGCGCGTGCGCTTTAACTTCAACGTCTTCTTCTCGCTGCTGTATTTACTGACGTTCTATTTCGGTTTTCCTTTGACCTGCCTGCTGGTGTTCCAGTTTGACGTCGAGGTGGTGCCTGTGGAGTTTCTGCTGTACGCCCTGCTGTCGGCGACGGCGTTTTACGCCATCTATTACGTCACCTACAAGACCCGGCTGCGCAAGCGCCGCACAGAGCCGCGTGCGGCGCTGTTTACCATGAACCGGGTAGAGACTCATATGACTTGGGTGCTGCTGGCATTGGTGGCGATCGGTACCGTTGGGATCTTCTTCATGCAGAACGGCTTCCTGCTGTTCAAGCTCAATTCCTACAGCCAGATTTTCTCCAGCGACGTGTCCGGCGTGGCGCTCAAGCGGTTCTTCTACTTCTTCATTCCGGCGATGCTGGTGGTCTATTTCCTGCGGCAAGATCTGCGCGCCTGGTTCTTGTTCCTGGTGGCGACGGTGGCGTTCGGTATTCTGACCTACGTGATCGTCGGCGGCACCCGCGCCAACATCATCATCGCCTTCGCGCTGTTCCTGTTTATCGGCATCGTGCGCGGCTGGATCACGCTGTGGATGCTGGCGGCGGCGGGCATATTCGGCGTGGTCGGCATGTTCTGGCTGGCGTTGAAGCGCTACAGCCTGGACGTCAGCGGCGCGGAAGCGTTCTATACCTTCCTCTACCTGACCCGCGATACCTTCTCGCCGTGGGAAAACCTGGCGCTGCTGCTGCAAAATTACGACAAGATCGATTTCCAGGGCCTGGCGCCGATCGTGCGTGATTTCTACGTCTTTATTCCAACCTGGCTATGGCCGGGCCGGCCGGACGTGGTGCTGAACTCGGCCAACTATTTCACCTGGGAAGTGCTGAACAATCACTCCGGGCTGGCGATTTCCCCGACGCTGATCGGTTCACTGGTGGTGATGGGCGGTGCGCTGTTTATTCCGCTCGGCGCGATTCTGGTGGGCATGATCATCAAGTGGTTCGACTGGCTGTATGAGTTGGGCAAAACCGAACCGAACCGCTATAAGGCGGCCATTCTGCAAGGCTTCTGCTTCGGTGCGGTGTTCAACATCATCGTGCTGGCGCGCGAAGGGGTGGATTCATTCGTGTCGCGCGTGGTGTTTTTCTGCATTATTTTCGGCGCCTGTCTGGTGCTGGCGAAGTTGCTGTATTGGCTGTTCGATACCGCCGGGCTGATCAAGGCCAGAGTGACGCGCGCCCGCGCGCTGGCGTCTGTGCCTCGGGCGAACGGTCTTTTGTAAGGGTAATGAGAACGATGGAAGCAAAGATTTCGGTGCCGCAGTATGAGCTGCGCGGTTTCAGCCTGTGGGGCTTTCGCGATATGGCGCACTGCATGGACTTTTTGTTCGACGGCGGCCGGGTAAAACAGGGCACGCTGGTAGCCATGAACGCGGAAAAGATCCTGAAGGCGGAAGAGGACCCGGCGCTGCATGCGTTGCTGGATGAGGCGGAGTACAAGTACGCCGACGGCATCAGCATGGTGCGTTCGATTCGCCGCAAATACCCGGCGGCGGACGTTTCGCGCGTGGCGGGTGCCGATCTGTGGGAAGCCTTGATGCAGCGCGCCGGCCGTGAAGGCACGCCGGTCTTCCTGGTCGGCGGCAAGCCCGAGGTCTTGGCGGAAACCGAGCAAAAGCTGCGCAGCCAGTGGAATGTCAACCTGGTGGGCAGCCAGGACGGCTATTTCAAACCGGATCAGCGAGAGGCGCTGTTCGAGCGTATTCGTGCCAGCGGCGCCGCTATCGTGACGGTGGCGATGGGATCGCCGAAGCAGGAAATTCTGATGCGTGACTGTCGCAAGGTGCATCCGCAGGCGCTGTACATGGGCGTGGGCGGCACCTACGACGTCTTTACCGGCCATGTGAAGCGTGCGCCCAAGGTGTGGCAGAACCTCGGTCTGGAATGGCTCTACCGCCTGCTCAGCCAGCCCAGCCGCATCGGCCGACAGTTGAAGCTGCTGAAGTTTGTCGGCTACTACTACAGCGGCAAGATGTAATCCCTCATCCGGGGCGGAAAGTGCTGTTCCGCTCCGGTCTGCTGTACCAATAATCTGCTTTTGCACGTTTCTCCCGCATATCTATAACCCCCGGCCCTAAACGTCGCTGCATTTATTCCATAAAGTTTTAAATTGCGGTTTGCTTATAGCGGCGAAATGCGAAACGATACCGCCCGGAAATTATCCCTGGCCGCTGAAGCCTGATGCGACAGCGCTGAACGATGTCCCTCTCACGGTAACTTCGCTCCGACTATCCGTTGATGCCAACCCGATCGGCAGGGGATGATTTATTCTTTTAATAATGACAATAACGACCGGCAGCGGCCGGCAGGCAAACACAACCCGAGAAAAATTATTGAGGATTTATGGCACACAAAGAGAAACCGCAAGGGCTACACCGGGGCCTTGAGGCCCGGCATATCGAGCTTATCGCTCTGGGGGGCACCATCGGTGTCGGCCTGTTTATGGGGTCGGCCAGTACGCTGAAGTGGGCGGGGCCGTCGGTGCTGCTGGCTTACATCATCGCCGGGCTGTTCGTGTTCTTCATTATGCGTTCGATGGGAGAAATGCTGTTCCTCGAGCCGGTCGCGGGCTCGTTTGCCGTTTACG
This sequence comes from Serratia sp. TMDUHS_CL, assembly GCF_037137105.1. NCBI lineage: Bacteria > Pseudomonadati > Pseudomonadota > Gammaproteobacteria > Enterobacterales > Yersiniaceae > Serratia > Serratia sp. TMDUHS_CL. Next base: position 92,490 of record NZ_JBBBDV010000011.1, on the reverse strand, counting down.
CGCATAAGTACATGAATCCCTATTTCGGTTACCTGACCGCCTGGGGCTACTGGTTTATGTGGATTGCCGTCGGCATTTCCGAGATCACCGCCATCGGGGTGTATGTGCAGTTCTGGTTCCCGGAAATACCGCAGTGGGTGCCGGCGCTGATCGCTGTGGCGATGGTGGCGCTGGCCAACCTGGCGGCGGTGCGCCTGTATGGGGAGCTGGAGTTCTGGTTCGCCATGATCAAGGTCACCACCATCATCGTGATGATTCTGGTGGGGCTGGGGGTGATCTTCTTCGGCTTCGGCAACGGCGGTGAACCTATCGGTTTCGCCAATTTGACGGCGCACGGCGGTTTCTTTGCCGGCGGCTGGAAAGGCTTCCTGTTTGCGCTGTGCATCGTGGTGGCGTCCTATCAGGGGGTTGAGCTGGTGGGCATCACCGCCGGAGAAGCCAAGAACCCGCAGGTGACGCTGAAACGCGCGATCAACAATATCCTGTGGCGCATCCTGATCTTCTATGTCGGCGCAATCTTCGTCATCGTCACCATCTTCCCGTGGAACGGCATCGGCACCACCGGTAGCCCGTTCGTGCTGACCTTCGCCAAGATCGGCATCGTTGCCGCCGCGGGCATCATCAACTTCGTGGTGTTGACCGCCGCGCTCTCCGGCTGCAACAGCGGCATGTACAGCGGCGGCCGCATGCTGTACGCCCTGGCCAAGAACCGCCAGCTGCCGGCGGCGCTGACCAAGCTTTCCGCCAGCGGCGTGCCGGTGAACTGCATCGCCGTCACCATCGGCTGCCTGTTGGTGGGTTCCGCGCTGAACTACATCATCCCGAATCCGGAGCAGGTGTTCGTCTATGTCTACAGCGCGAGCGTGCTGCCGGGCATGGTGCCGTGGTTCGTGGTGCTGATAAGCCAGCTTTATTTCCGCCGCGCCCATAAGGAAGCGATCAAAAATCACAGCTTTAAGTCGATCATGTTCCCGTATGTGAACTATCTGACCATCGCTTTTCTGATTTGCGTGCTGGTCGGCATGGGAATCAACCCGGATACGCGGATTTCCCTGCTGGTCGGGGCGATTTTCTTAGCCGGCGTCAGCCTGTGCTACTTCGCTTTCGGCATGCACAAGAAACATCATCCGGCTGAAAATCGGGTAGAAACGCGCCAATAAACGGTGAAAAGGGGCTACGGAGTGCGCTTTTGTGCGCGGGAGTGAGCAAAGCGTAATCAAACGCAACATTTCTGCGAAAAAGCACTAGACAGAATTGGCGTAAATCCGTAGTATCCCCTCCCGCAACGGCGCTACGCGCCCGTAGCTCAGCTGGATAGAGCGCTGCCCTCCGGAGGCAGAGGTCTCAGGTTCGAATCCTGTCGGGCGCGCCATTAAGTTTGTGCGCAGGAGCTGCGGTGGTAATATTACCGCGTGAGTAAGAAGAAGTAGTAATGGTGGCTATAGCTCAGTTGGTAGAGCCCTGGATTGTGATTCCAGTTGTCGTGGGTTCGAGTCCCATTAGCCACCCCACTTCCTAACGAAGTGAAGATTTAGCAGTATTTTGTGACAGTGCGAAGGTGGCGGAATTGGTAGACGCGCTAGCTTCAGGTGTTAGTGTTCTTACGGACGTGAGGGTTCAAGTCCCTCTCTTCGCACCACGCAAAATATCTGATAAATATAAGATTTATATGGACAACGGTCTGATAAATCAGGTAGTATGAGCAACATAAATCGGCGAGTAGCGCAGCTTGGTAGCGCAACTGGTTTGGGACCAGTGGGTCGGAGGTTCGAATCCTCTCTCGCCGACCACATTCGAAAAGCCTGCTTTTTAAAGCAGGTTTTTTTTCGTCTGTCGTTTATGAGGATGAGCACTTCCGCAGGGGGTTTGAGCCTCGCGAAGCGAGACAACGTTGCTTCAGCAACGGCCCGCAGGGCGCGCATCAAAGATGGGCGTAATCCTCTTTCGCCGACCACTCTCAAAGAAACCGACGCAAGTCGGTTTTTTTACGTCTGTCGTTTATGAAAGCAAGTTCTTCTCAGCATGACGAAGGGAACATCGACAAGCCCGTGCAGCACCGCACGGGCTTTTTGCCTTCCTGGGGGAGCATCTGGTGTCGGCCTGCAAACGTGTTGGTTTTCAGCGACAATACCATCCTGTGCTGTCGTCAGGTTGAGACAAATAATTCATTGATTTTAAAAGATAAATCTAGCTTTGACTTAAGTCGTCGTTTCGAGGCGACAACCTGATAAAGGCCGCCAGCAAGTAACACCAGAGAGTGATTTGTGACGGGAATGGAAGGGTTAAATAAAAAGTCAATAATTTCAATATATTGAGCTATATTTTCTATTTGAGAGCCTAAATTTAAAAGTTGGCACGCCAAATGCACTATCTCTTGCGTAGATGCTCATTCCACCTCTTATGTTCGCCTTAGGCCTCATAAACCCTGGGAATGACGCAGAGCCGATTTAGGGTGCCTATCGCCCACGAGAACGATGACTAACCCGTCATCACGCTCAGGGCAGAACGTTGAGTGAGGCACCGCCCCTGTTGTCCTAGACCTGATTGCTTCTTTATACACTTGCCCTGCGGCAAGTGTTTTTTTTGCGCTTCAGAAAGCCATTGGGCAAAAAAAAGCGCGGCATCGGGGCCGCGCTTTTCTCTCTCAGGCAGGGCGTTATTCGCCGCCGTTCTGTTTCAGCGTTAACATCAGCCCCTCACGCCGCATCTGCGCCGCTTCATCCGAACGATGCAGTTTCTCCAGCGTATCGGCCAACCAGGCGTAGTCGTAGGCATCCGGGCGCTGTTTCAGCGCTTCACGGAAGGCGTCGGCCGCTTGCTGCCACTCGCCGTGCTTCATCAACAGCTGCCCCAGCGTGCTGTTCAGCAGCGGCGTCGCGCCGTGTTGTTTCATCTGCTGACGCAGCGCTCTTTCCAACTGCTCGGGGTTGCCGGATTTCAGCCGCGGCAGCAACAGCACCAGGCGCTCGTCGTATTGGCGCCTCAGGCTGTCGAGCACAATCTCCTGCGCCAGTTCGTGGTCGTTGCATTCGATCAGGTGTTCCACCATCGCGATTTGCAGCGGCACTTCGTGACGCGTCTTGCGGCTCTGATCTTTCCACCAGCGCTTCAGGCCTTCGCTGCCTTCGTCCGCCATCGCCTGATTCATCAGCCCGATGTACGCCTGTTGCTGCAATGCCTGCAGCTGCTCTTCGCTGTGGAGTTCGATTTTACGCATCGACGGCAGCACTTCCAGCAGCGACGCATAGGCGCCGGTACGCAGATAGGCTTGTTCCGCCAGACGCAGCACTTCCGGATGACGCGGCGCCTGGTTCAGCAGGCGATCGACGCCGTGGCGCGCGGCGTGGTTCTCGCCCTGCGCCAGCTGGATACGAACCCGGGTGATGTCCACCGGCAGCTGATCGGTGTCGGCCGCTTCGGCGGCGCGCTCCAGATACTGATTGGTACGGAAGTCGTCGCCGCGTTGCTGTGCGGCCTCGGCGGCCAGCAGGTAGTTCACGACCGGCTGTTCGGCGTGGTCGGCGTTGCGCGTCATCAGCTTCTCGACCTGCTTGTAGTCGCCTTCCGCCAGCTTGATCAGCGCGGCTTTGGTTTGCTGGCGCGCGCGGGTGCGCTTGCGGCCGATAAACCAACCGCGCGTGCGGGCGCCGGTACGGAAGATGCGGCGCAGGATCCACTCGATCGCCAGCAGCACCACGAACAGCAGCACCAGCATAATCACCAGGCCGGTGACGCTGGTTTCAATATTGTAATTGTCGGTCTGGATCAGCACATAGCCCTGATGCCCGGCCAGCATCGGCCCGAGCACCACGCTGGCGATCACCACCAGGAACAGAAATAGCACGCGTAACATGGCTTAACCCTCCTGGTGAGCGGCAGGGGACTGGGTCATCAGGTTGCGCACCCGGGTCTGCATCACTTTTTCCAGCAGCGGCTGGCTTTTCAGCTGATCCGGCACGTCCATCGAGATCGACTGTTGGCTCAGGCTGTCCAGCTCTTCCAGGAAGGCCTTGGTCGCCGGATCGGTGGTGTCGAAATAGGCGCGCACCCAGGTGGAGACGGTTTCCAGCGATTGTTTGTAGGTCTCGTTCTGGTGGCGCGGGATGGCCTGTGCGGCCACCAGCAGGCGCGAACGGATGTTTTCGCGCAGGTAGATGTCCTGGTTCGGTGCCAGCAGCGGCTCGGCGCTGGTGTCGCGGCGACGGATGGTGATGAAGTCGGCCATGAAATTGCGCCAGCTCTTGGCCAGGTTCTGCCGCCACTCGCCGATCGAGCTGGAGAGTTCGCTGCTGTTTTGATCCATCGGCGCTTCGTCGGTGTCGTTATCCGCCAGACGCAGGTTATCCACCTGATTGGACAGCTGATTGACCTTGAGGATGATGCCGTCGTAATCGACCTGGGTCAGCGTAGAAAGCGTGCTGATGTCTTCGGTAATGGCGCGGCGCACGTCGAGCAGGCTCGGATCGTTCATGTCCGCCAGGCTGGCGTCGGCGCTTTTCAGCAGCGCGGCGGCGCTGGTGACGTCCTGATCGCTCCACAGCTTGCGGCCGGCCATTTTCACCAGGAAATCGGCCTGCGCCAGCAGCCAGGTTTTGGCGTCGCTGCCGGAGATGGTCGCCACTTTTTCCTGCAGTTCGCTCAATTGGCGCGCCAGATTCGCCTGCTCGCGGTCGGCGGCGTCCAGGGTTTTACCCTGCTGCTGCAACAGACCCTCCAGCGCATTTCTTTCCTGCTGTTGGCTCTGCTTCACGCCTTCAAGCTGCTGCTGCAGCGCCTGATTGGCGGCGATCAGCTGTTGCGCCTGCTTGTGCGTGTGGTAATAGCCGCCCGCGCCGAGGGCGATGACCAGCACGATAGCGATCGCGCCGAGCACCGGGCCGGTGTTCTTTCCTTTGCGGCTGGCAGCGGCTGGCTGCTGGGAGCTCTCAACCGCGGTGGTTGGCTCTTCAACCGGGGCGGATGGGGTATTTTGTTCCGTCATAGTGGCACATCCCATAGTCAGATTATTGTAGCGCGCGGATCAGCGCGTCATTATCGGCGTTGTCAGCTACCCGAATCGTACGCCAGCCCAAGTCCCGGGCGAGGGTAGCCAGGCGTTCGCTCACTACTACCAGGCGGCAACGCAGCAGCCATGAAGAACGATAGTAATCAGGAACTAAAGTATAGAGCTGTTGTAACATTTCACCGCTGGTCACTACCAGCGTATCCACACCGGCGCGCTGCCAGTGGGCGCTTTGCTCGCTGCCGTCGTAGTGCACCGGGCTGCGTTGATAGCATTCATAATAGCTGACGTCGGCGCCGCGCTCGCTCAGCGTCGTGCCCAGCAGCTCGCGGCCGCCGTTGCCGCGCAAAATCAGCGCGCGTTTGCCCGCCAGTTTTTGCAGCGCCGGCAGCAGCAGCAGCGTTTCGCTGATCTCGCGTTCACGCGGGTATTCCACCGGCAAACTGCTGATGCGGTGCAGCGCCAGCCCGGTGGTGCGGCCGATGGCGTAATAAGTCAGGTGCGCGGGCCAGCTCAGCCCGGCGCGGCCGATGACCGAATCGGCATAGTTCACCGAATGCTGCGACAGCACGAACACCAGATCGCCGACGCTAAGCTGCTGCAACGCCTGCGGCAGCTGCGGCAGATCGCCGCCGGGGGCGAAGTCGATCAGCGGTGCATGATAGGCAACCCGGCCGAGTGCGCGCAGCCGGCTCACTAACTGCTCGCCCGAAGGCGATGGGCGGGTTACCAGGATCGTCATGCCGGCGGATTTCCCTGGTAAACTTCGCGCAGGATCTCGCGTGCGCCGCGCGCCAGCAGCTCTTCCGCCAGCTCAACGCCCATCCGTTCAGCCTCGGCGGCCGGGCCGCGGCGTTCGCCGCGCACCATCTGGCTGCCGTCCGGCGCACCGACCAGGGCACGCAGCCACAGGCTGTCGCCATCCAGTTCGGCATAGCTGCCGATCGGCACCTGGCAGCCGCCTTCCAGACGGGTGTTCATCGCCCGTTCGGCGCGTACGCGGGTTTCGGTGGCCGCATGGTTCAGCGGCACCAGCAGCGCGCGGGTGACGCTGTCGTCGAGGCGGCATTCAATGCCGACCGCACCCTGGCCGACCGCCGGCAGGCACTCTTCGGCGCTCAGCGGGCTGCGGATGCGTTGCTCCAGCCCCAGGCGTTTCAGGCCGGCCACCGCCAGAATAATCGCGTCGTAATCGCCGTTGTCCAGCTTGGCCAGGCGAGTGCCGACGTTGCCGCGCAGGTCGCGCACGATCAGATCCGGGCGACGTTCACGCAGTTGGCACTGGCGGCGCAGGCTGGAAGTGCCGACCACGCTGCCCTGCGGCAGCTGATCGAGCGAGGCGAAACGGTTAGAAACAAAAGCGTCGCGCGGATCTTCGCGTTCGCAAATGGTGGTCAAACCCAGGCCGGCAGGGAAATCGACCGGCACGTCTTTCATCGAGTGCACGGCGATGTCGGCGCGGCCTTCCAGCAGCGCCAGCTCGAGTTCTTTAACAAACAGGCCTTTACCGCCGACTTTCGCCAGCGGCGTATCCAGAATAACGTCGCCGCGCGTGACCATCGGCACCAACTCGACCTGCAGGCCGGGATGGCAGGCCATCAGACGTTGCTGCACATAATGTGCTTGCCAAAGTGCAAGCGGGCTTTGTCGGGTGGCAATTCGAATAATTTTGTCTAACATGCTTGTTACCGTTTTTATATTTCGCCATCCATCCTACCACTGAGAGCCAATACTGTCAGTGCAAGAAGCCGGAGGCGGAAAAAGGACAACGGAATCAAAGGGACGTGTGATGTGCTTTGGGGCAGTTAACACTGCGGGTAAATCGTTTAGGGAAGCGCTACAATAATTGTGAAGCGTTACCTCCTTTACGGTCAATCAGCAAGGTGTTAAATTGATCACGTTTCCAGCAATAAGTCGCCAAATATTCTTCTTACACTAACGGCGCTTATGGAATACGGGTTTTTTTCTAAACACCGGGATAATCAGGCGAGACGTCTTGTACCTCTACATCGAGACATTGAAGCAGAGACTGGATGCGATCAATCAGCTACGCGTCGATCGCGCCCTGGCGGCTATGAAGCCCGCGTTTCAACGGGTATACAGTCTGCTGCCCACCTTACTGCACCACCACCACCCGCTGATGCCGGGTTACCTGAACGGTAACGTTCCCCATGGCATTTGCCTCTACACGCCTGATGAAACTCAACAAGATTACCTGAACGATTTAGAAGACAAATGGGGCAGCCCGTTTGACAAACCGGCCAGCGGCGAGCTGCCGATCACCGGCGTCTACTCGATGGGCAGCACCTCGTCTATCGGCCAAAGCTGCAGCTCGGATCTCGACATCTGGGTCTGCCACCAGTCCTGGCTGGACAACGAAGAACGCACCCGCCTGCAGCAAAAATGCAGCCTGCTTGAGAAGTGGGCCGCCTCGATGGGGGTGGAAGTCAGCTTCTTCCTGATCGACGAAAACCGCTTCCGCCATAATGAAAGCGGCAGCCTGGGCGGCGAAGACTGCGGCTCGACGCAGCATATCCTGTTGCTCGACGAATTCTACCGCACCGCGGTGCGCCTGGCCGGCAAACGCATCCTGTGGAACATGGTGCCGGGCGAAGAAGAAGCGCACTACGATGAATACGTGCTGTCGCTGTACGCGCAGGGCGCGCTGACGCCGAACGAGTGGCTGGATCTCGGCGGCCTGAGTTCGCTGTCGGCGGAAGAGTATTTCGGCGCCAGCCTGTGGCAGCTGTACAAGAGCATCGATTCGCCTTACAAGGCGGTGCTGAAGACCCTGCTGCTGGAAGCCTATTCCTGGGAATACCCCAATACCCAGCTGCTGGCGACGGACATCAAACACCGCCTGCATCAGGGGGAGATCGTCAGCTTCGGGCTCGATGCCTATTGCATGATGCTCGAGCGCGTGACCCGCTACCTGACCGACATCAACGACACCACCCGCCTCGATCTGGCCCGCCGCTGTTTCTACCTGAAAGTGTGTGAAAAGCTGTCGCTGGCCAAGGCCTGTGTCGGCTGGCGGCGCGAGATCCTCAGCCAGCTGGTCAGCGAGTGGGGCTGGAGCGAAGAGCGTCTGGCGATGCTGGACAACCGCGCCAACTGGAAAATCGAACGGGTGCGTGAAGCGCATAACGAGTTGCTCGACGCGATGATGCAGAGCTACCGCAACCTGATCCGTTTCGCCCGCCGCAACAACCTCAGCGTCAGCGCCAGCCCGCAGGATATCGGCGTGCTGACCCGCAAACTGTACGCGGCGTTCGAGGCGCTGCCCGGCAAGGTGACGCTGGTGAACCCGCAGATTTCGCCGGACCTGTCGGAAAACGATTTAACCTTTATTCACGTGCCGGTTGGCCGCGCCAACCGCACCGGCTGGTACCTGTATAATCAGGCGCCGGCCATGGATTCGATCGTCAGCCATCAGCCGCTGGAATATAACCGCTACCTGAACAAGCTGGTGGCCTGGGCCTATTTCAACGGCCTGCTGACTCCGCAGACCCGCCTGCACATCAAGAGCGGCAACCTGTGCGACACCGCCAAGCTGCAGGAACTGGTGGCCGACGTTTCTCATCACTTCCCGCTGCGCCTGCCGGCGCCGACGCCGAAAGCGCTGTACAGCCCGTGCGAAATTCGCCATCTGGCAATCATCGTCAATCTGGAAAACGATCCGACCGCCGCCTTCCGCAACCAGGTGGTGCACTTCGATTTCCGCAAGCTGGACGTGTTCAGCTTCGGCCAGCAGCAGCAGTGCCTGGTCGGCAGCATCGATCTGCTGTACCGCAACTCCTGGAACGAAGTGCGCACCCTGCATTTCAGCGGCGAACAGTCGGTGCTGGAAGCGCTGAAAACCATTCTCGGCAAAATGCACCAGGACGCCGCGCCGCCGGAGTCGGTGGAAGTGTTCTGCTACAGCCAGCACCTGCGCGGCCTGATCCGCACCCGCATCCAGCAGTTGGTGTCGGAGTGCATTGAGCTGCGCCTGTCCAGCACCCGCCTGGAGCCCGGCCGCTTCAAGGCGGTACGCGTCGCCGGGCAGACCTGGGGGCTGTTCTTCGAACGCCTGAGCGTGTCGGTGCAAAAGCTGGAGAACGCGGTGGAGTTTTACGGCGCCATCTCCAACAACAAGCTGCACGGCCTGTCTATCAAGGTGGAAACCGATCAGGTGCATCTGCCACCGGTGGTAGATGGCTTCGCCAGCGAGGGGATCATCCAGTTCTTCTTCGAAGACACCTCGGACGACAAGGGCTTCAACATCTATATTCTGGACGAGTCGAATCGGGTGGAGGTGTATCACCACTGCGAGGGCAGTAAAGAGGAGCTGGTGCGCGACGTCAGCCGCTTCTACTCTTCATCGCACGATCGCTTCACCTACGGCTCCAGCTTCATCAACTTCAACCTGCCGCAGTTCTATCAGATCGTGCAGCTCGACGGGCGCACGCAGGTGATCCCGTTCCGCAGCAACGTGCTGTCCAGCCTGTGCGTGACGGTGGCCGATGGCGCCGCACAGCCGCTCAAACAGCAGTTCCAGCTGCATTGACGCCGCAAGGGCTCGGTTGCCGAGCCCTGCATCGCCTCAGGAAAACTGCAGTTCCTCACCGGCCTGTGCGCTGGCCGCTTCGCTGAGCAGCTGATAAAACGGCTGCCCGCTGCGATCGCATAGCCAGACGCCGTCGCGGTAGTTGAAGTGGTAACCGCCGGCCTTGGTGGCGAGCCACACCTGGTGCAGCGGCTCCTGGCGGTTGATGACGATTTTGGTGCCGTTTTCGAAGCTCAGCGTCATCACGCCGCCATTGGTTTCGTAATCGATGTCCGCATCGCCGTCAAAATCGTCCAGTGTCTCTTCAATATTCAGCATCAGCTGGTCGGCCAACTGATGAAACTCGCTGTCGTTCATATTCAATTCCTATTGCTTTTCATGATCCACCTGCGATTATAGAGACCTTGGACGCATGAATTACAGGCATTAATGCAAATGAAAAAACAACTACGCTATGCGCTGATGGCAGTTCTGCTTACCGGCCTCGCCGGCTGTGGTCTGAAGGGCCCGCTTTACTTCCCACCTGCCGATTCCGCCGGCCAAAAACCGGCCAAGCCGCCGGTGCAAACGGGCGATCAGGTGCAAAAGAACCAGCAGGAGCAGTCTGGCTCTCAGCAAAAACCGTCGATGGTCGACCAGTAACACCCTGTTTGCGGTGGCGAGCGCCGCCGCAAAATCAAGACGGATAGCGCGTCCAGATAGCGGAGTATGATATGCAGTTCTCCAAAATGCACGGTCTGGGCAACGACTTTATGGTGGTCGATGCCGTTACACAGAATGTCTATTTTTCACCTGAGCTGATCCGCCGGCTGGCCGATCGGCACCTGGGCGTCGGCTTTGACCAGATGCTGGTGGTAGAACCGCCTTACGATCCCGAGCTGGATTTTCACTACCGAATTTTCAACGCCGACGGCAGCGAAGTGGCGCAGTGCGGCAACGGCGCGCGCTGCTTCGCGCGCTTTGTGCGGCTGAAAGGGCTGACCAACAAGCGCGATATCCGCGTCAGCACCCAAACCGGGCGCATGGTGCTCAGCGTCACCGACGACGATCTGGTGTGCGTCAACATGGGTGAGCCGAACTTCGATCCGCAGGCGGTGCCGTTCCGCGCCGCCAAGGCCGAAAAGACCTACATCATGCGCGCGGCGGAACAGACCGTGCTGTGCGGCGTGGTGTCGATGGGCAACCCGCATTGTGTTTTGCAGGTGGATGATGTAAAAACCGCCAAGGTGGAGCTGCTCGGGCCGGTGCTGGAAGGGCATGAGCGCTTCCCGGAACGGGCCAACATCGGCTTTATGCAGGTGGTCAGCCGCGATCACATCAAGCTGCGCGTTTACGAGCGCGGCGCCGGCGAAACGCAGGCCTGCGGCAGCGGCGCCTGTGCGGCGGTGGCGGTGGGGATCCAACAGGAATTGCTGTCAGAAGAGGTGCATGTAGAACTGCCGGGCGGCAGCCTGCATATTCGCTGGAAAGGGCCGGGCAACGCGCTGTTTATGACCGGCCCGGCAACCCATGTCTATGACGGATTTATTCATCTATGAAGAGCGTAGAAGAACAGAGCGTCGCCGGCCTGGCGCTGGATGACGACACCGTGATGCAGTATCTGCTGCAGAACCCGGATTTCTTTATTCGCAACGCACGCCAGGTTGAGCAGATGCGCGTGCCGCACCCGGTGCGCGGCACCGTTTCGCTGGTGGAATGGCATCTGGCCCGCCAGCGCAATCACATCGAACGGCTGGAAGAAGAGATCACGCTGTTGATGGAACAGGCCAGCGCCAACGAAGGGCTGTTCGCCCGGTTGCTGCACCTGCAGGCCGATTTGGCCACCGCCGACAGCCTGCAGGACATGCTCAACCGGCTGCAGCGCTGGGCGCGCGGCTTCGGTTTGGCCGGTGCCACGGTGCGCCTGTTCGCCGAACGCTGGAAGATCGGCGCGCCTTCCGACTTTACCCACCTGGCGCTGACGCGTTCGGCATTCGAGCCGTTCCGCATTCAGCGGCTGGGCAGCGAACAACACTACCTCGGCGGCCTGAACGGCCCCGAACTGCTGCTGCTGTTGCCGCAGGCCAAACAGATTGGCCAGATTGGCTCGGTGGCGCTGTCGATGCTGGGCGACGACGGCGAACTGGGCATGGTGATCTTCAGCAGCCGCGATACGCAACACTATCAGCAGGGCATGGGCACGGTGATGCTCAATCAACTGGCGCGCATGCTGCCGGAACTGCTGGAACGCTGGGTCGAACGCGCATGACGCCGATTGCGCCCAGCCTGCAGCAGCCGGTGGACGCTTTTCTGCGTTATCTCAAGGTAGAACGGCAACTCAGCCCGCTGACGCAGCTCAGCTATTCGCGCCAGCTGGCGGCGCTGATGCGCCTGGCGCAGGAGATTGGCGTCACCGACTGGACGGCGCTGGACGCCGCCCGGGTGCGCATGCTGGCGGCGCGCAGCAAACGCGCCGGCCTGCAGTCCGCCAGCTTGGCGCTACGGCTCTCTTCGTTGCGCAGTTTCCTCGACTGGCTGGTCAGCCAGGGCGTATTGCACGCCAACCCCGCCAAAGGCATCCGCACGCCGCGCAGCGGCCGCCATCTGCCGAAAAACATCGACGTCGATGAAATGAACCAGCTGCTGGAGATCGATCTCAACGATCCGCTGGCGGTGCGCGATCGCGCCATGCTGGAGGTGATGTACGGCGCCGGCCTGCGCCTCTCCGAGCTGGTGGGGCTGGATTGCCGCCATGTCGACATGGCCGCCGGCGAGGTGTGGGTGATGGGGAAAGGCAGCAAAGAGCGCAAATTGCCGATCGGGCGCACCGCCGTCACCTGGCTGGAACATTGGCTGGCGATGCGCGATCTGTTCGGGCCGGAAGATGACGCGATGTTCCTGTCCAATCAGGGGCGGCGCATCTCGACGCGCAATGTGCAAAAGCGCTTCGCCGAATGGGGCGTGAAACAGGGCGTCAACAGCCATATCCACCCGCACAAGCTGCGCCACTCCTTCGCTACCCACATGCTGGAGTCCAGCGGCGATCTGCGCGCGGTGCAGGAGCTGCTCGGCCACGCCAACCTGACCACCACGCAAATTTATACCCACCTCGACTTTCAACATCTGGCGAACGTGTACGATGCCGCGCATCCGCGCGCCAAACGGGGGAAATCCTGATGCATTTTTATCGCCCGCTGCGCCCGCTGGCGGCGCTGACTTTCGATCTGGACGACACGCTGTATGACAATCGCCCGGTGATTAGACAGACCGAACAACAGTCGGTGGCCTTCCTGCAGAGCTACCATCCCGGTCTGAACAGCTTCCAGTCGGCGGATTTCCACCGCCTGCGTCAGGAGCTGCGCGAGCAGGATCCGGAGATCTACCACGACGTCACCCAGTGGCGCTGGCGCGCTATTCATCTGGCGCTGAGCCGGCAGGGGCTGCGCGATGCCGACGCGGCGATCGGGGCCGATGCGGCGATGCAAAACTTCGCGCTGTGGCGCAGCCGCATCGAGGTACCGGAAGCGACCCACGCCACGCTGAAGGCGCTGGCCGCGCGCTATCCGCTGGTGGCGATCACCAACGGCAACGCCGATCCGGCACAGTGTGGCCTGGACGGCTACTTCCAGTTCGTGTTGCGCTCCGGGCCGGACGGCCGCGCCAAACCGTACCAGGACATGTACCACCTGGCCGTCGAGCGGCTGGGCGTGGCGCCCGAGCAGATTCTGCACGTGGGCGACGATCTGACTACCGACGTCGCCGGCGCGCTGCGCGCGGGGCTGCAGGCCTGTTGGATCAACGATCGGCAACGGGATCTGATGCGGGCCGCCGACAGCCGCCTGTTGCCGCATATTGAGATTTCGCAGTTGGCATCGCTGACAGCATTGTTATAATCCCTGCCAGAACTCTGTATAAATTTCCAGTGAAAAACCCGCCAGCGGCGGGTTTTCCCTTAACCATTAGTGGTGCCTATGGACGTCTCCGATCTGCTCGACAGCCTGAATGAAAAACAACGTGAAGCCGTGGCGGCGCCGCGCAGCAACCTGTTGGTTCTGGCCGGGGCGGGCAGCGGCAAGACCCGGGTACTGGTGCATCGCATCGCCTGGCTGCTGTCGGTGGAGAACTGTTCGCCGTATTCGATCATGGCGGTGACCTTCACCAACAAGGCGGCGGCGGAAATGCGCCACCGTATCGAACATCTGATCGGCACCAGTCAGGGTGGCATGTGGATCGGCACCTTCCACGGCCTGGCGCATCGTCTGTTGCGCGCCCACCACCTGGAAGCCAACCTGCCGCAGGATTTCCAGATCCTCGACAGCGACGACCAGCTGCGGCTGCTCAAGCGCATCATCAAGGCGCTGAACGTCGACGAGAAGCAGTGGCCGCCGCGTCAGGCGATGTGGTACATCAACGGCAAGAAAGACGAGGGCCTGCGGCCACAGCACGTCGAGACCTACAACAACCCGGTAGAGGCCACCTGGCTGCGCATCTACCAGGCCTATCAGGAAGCCTGCGATCGCGCGGGGCTGGTGGATTTCGCCGAGCTGCTGCTGCGCGCGCACGAGCTGTGGCTGAACAAGCCGCATATCCTCAACCACTACCGCGAACGTTTCACCAACGTGCTGGTGGACGAATTCCAGGATACCAACAGCATCCAGTACGCCTGGATCCGTCTGCTGGCGGGCGGCAACAGCAACGTGATGATCGTCGGTGACGATGACCAGTCGATCTACGGTTGGCGCGGCGCGCAGGTGGAAAACATCCAGCGCTTCCTGAAAGATTTCCCCGGCGCGGAAACCATCCGCCTGGAGCAGAACTACCGTTCCACCAGCAACATCCTGAAAGCGGCCAACACCCTGATCGCCAACAACGACGGGCGCATGGGCAAAAACCTGTGGACCGAAGGCGGCGAAGGCGAACCGATCTCCATTTACTGTGCCTTCAACGAACTCGACGAAGCGCGCTTTGTGGTCAACCGCATCAAGACCTGGCAGGACAACGGCGGGGCGCTGAACGACTGCGCCATCCTGTACCGTAGCAACGCTCAGTCGCGCGTGCTGGAAGAGGCGCTGCTGCAGACGGCGATGCCGTACCGCATCTACGGCGGCCAGCGCTTCTTCGAACGCCAGGAAATCAAGGATGCGCTGGCTTACCTGCGCCTCATTTCCAACCGCAACGACGATGCGGCCTTCGAGCGCGTGGTCAACACCCCGACGCGCGGCATCGGCGATCGTACCCTCGACGTGGTGCGCCAGGCGGCGCGCGATCGCCAGCTGACGCTGTGGCAGGCGACGCGCGAGCTGATGCAGGACAAAGTGTTGGCCGGCCGCGCCGCGTCGGCGCTGCAGCGTTTTATCGAACTGGTGGAGTCGCTGGCGCATGAAACCGCCGACATGCCGCTCCACGTGCAGACCGACCGGGTGATCCGCGATTCCGGGCTGTTCATCATGTATGAGCAGGAGAAAGGCGAAAAGGGGCAGGCGCGCATCGAAAACCTTGAGGAACTGGTGACGGCGACGCGCCAGTTCAGCTATCAGGAAGAAGATCAGGATCTGATGCCGCTGCAGGCGTTCCTGTCGCATGCGGCCCTGGAGGCGGGCGAAGGCCAGGCCGACGCCTATCAGGACGCGGTGCAGCTGATGACCCTGCACTCCGCCAAGGGCCTGGAGTTCCCGCTGGTGTTTATCGTCGGCATGGAAGAAGGCATGTTCCCGAGCCAGATGTCGCTGGATGAAGGCGGCCGTCTGGAAGAGGAGCGCCGCCTGGCCTATGTGGGCGTAACGCGCGCCATGCAGAAGCTGACGCTGACCTATGCCGAAACGCGCCGTCTGTACGGTAAAGAGGTTTACCACCGGCCGTCGCGCTTTATCGGCGAGCTGCCGGAAGAGTGTGTGGAAGAAGTGCGCCTGCGCGCCAGCGTATCGCGCCCGGTCAATCACCGCCGCATGGGCACGCCGATCAGCGAGAACGATACCGGCTACAAGCTGGGCCAGCGCGTGCGCCATCCCAAGTTTGGCGAAGGCACCATCGTCAATCTGGAGGGCAGCGGCGAGCACAGCCGGCTGCAGATCGCTTTCCCGGGCGAGGGCATCAAGTGGCTGGTGGCGGCCTACGCTCGCCTGGAAACGGTATAAAGAGCGGGGAGAGTTGCAGGGGCACGCCCCTGCAATCGTTCATTATCAGTGAGGGTAGCGATCGCCGACCTGCGCGGTGGCATACCAGCGCATTACCGCTTCGGTGCCTTCGCCGCCTTCCTGCGGCGCCCATTGCATGCAGTCCTCTTCGGTCAGCGCCTGATACGGGCCCTGCTTCACTTCGAACACCACGCCGCCGGCATCGACCGACAGCACCGCATGCCAGGTAAATGCCGGCATCTCCAGCACTTTGGTTTCTTCGCCGAGCAGGGTGCGCTGCGTGACGACGCCGTCATCGTTGAACTGCAATACGACAAAACGGCCGCGCAGCGGCGTCAGCAATTCCCAGGTTTGCGGGTGACGGTGCGGGCGGATATAGGTGCCGGGTTCCATGGCGATCGCCAGGCGTTGCACCGGGTCGCTCAACTCTTCGTGTAAAGTGCGGTGCGCGCGCAGGCGGGCCACGCTGGCGGCCTGTTCGCTCATCGCGGTCAGTTCATGGGCGGTAATCTGTTTCATCATTTAAATCCGCATGCTTGTCGTACCATTAGGGTGATGTCATCTTAACAACATTCTTGGTGGCGGTAAGCGATCGCCGCGACTTTTTCAGCACGGTTTAAGCGCCATTTTTACCATTGATCATCGTGATGATTTGTTGCGCAATTATCCCGCCTAACGTGTTGACAGGCTTTTTCCTCTCGGCGTAACATGCGCGCACTATTATCATTGAGGACAGACGCCTTGGACACACCCAGTAGATACTGGCTCACTGACCTGCGCCGCAGGTATAACTTCTAAGGCTCTCCGTTTTTGCTGATAGCCTTCGTGGTTGTCGGCGACCCCGCAAAGCGTCGCTATGAGTCAGATCTCTTCATGGTCTGAAACAAATCGGTGATACGCATCCCCTCTGTTTCTGTGCTTCAACGCGTTGTCCGCACCCGTTACCTTCACGGAGTTTTGGCACATGCTGAGCGCTTTTAAATTAGATAACCGCCGCTTGTCCCGTCTGGAGCTGGACGACTCGGATGATCTCACGTCATCGCTGTGGGTTGACCTGGTCGAGCCGGAAGAGGGCGAGCGTGAGCGCGTGCAGAATGAGCTGGGACAAAGCCTGGCGACGCGTCCCGAGCTGGACGACATCGAAGCCTCCGCCCGTTTCTTCGAAGACGAAGACGGTCTGCATATCCACTCCTTCTTCTACTTTGAAGATGCGGAAGATCACGCCGGCAACTCCACGGTGGCGTTCACCATCCGCGACGGCCGCCTGTATACCCTGCGCGAGCGTGAACTGCCGGCGTTTCGCCTGTACCGCATGCGCGCCCGCAACCAGACCATGCTCGAAGGCAACGCCTACGAACTGCTGCTGGATCTGTTCGAAACCAAGATTGAGCAGTTGGCGGACGAGATAGAGAACATCTACAGCGATCTGGAGCAGCTCAGCCGGGTGATCATGGAAGGGCATCAGGGCGACGAATATGACGCCGCGCTGTCGACGCTGGCGGAGCTGGAAGATATCGGCTGGAAGGTGCGTTTGTGTCTGATGGATACCCAGCGCGCGCTCAACTTCCTGGTGCGCAAGGCGCGTCTGCCGACCGGCCAGCTGGAGCAGGCGCGTGAAGTGCTGCGCGACATCGAATCCCTGCTGCCGCACAACGAATCGCTGTTCCAGAAGGTGAACTTCCTGATGCAGGCGGCGATGGGCTTCATCAACATCGAGCAGAACCGCATCATCAAGATCTTCTCGGTGGTGTCGGTGGTGTTCCTGCCGCCAACGCTGGTGGCCTCCAGCTACGGCATGAACTTCGAATTCATGCCGGAGCTGAAATGGTCGTTCGGCTACCCGGGCGCCATCACCTTGATGATCCTGGCCGGCCTGGCCCCTTACCTGTACTTCAAGCGCAAGAACTGGCTGTAACCCGGCGGCGCCGGGCTCAGCGCAGCTTGCGCTGGGTATAGAGCGCGTCGAGGGTGAACAGGATCAGCGCCGCCCAGATAAAGCCGAAGGTCACCAGTTTGTCCTGGCCGACGGTTTCGCCGTAGAAGGTGACCGCCAGCAGGAACATCAGCGTTGGGCCGAGATACTGAAAGAAACCGAGCGTCGACAGGCGCAGCCGGGTGGCCGCCGCGGTGAAGCACAGCAGCGGCACGGTGGTGACGATGCCGGCGGCGACCAGCAGCAGGTTCAGCGACCACGGGTTGGCGCTCAGGTGGCTGGTGGGACTGTCGGCGAACAGGAACAGATAGGCCGCCGCCACCGGCAGCAGCCACAGCGTTTCGATCAGCATGCCGGTCTGGGCGTCGATGGCGATTTTCTTGCGCAGCAGGCCGTAGAAGGCGAAGCTGAACGCCAGCCCCAGACCGATGATCGGCAACGAGCCGAACTGCCAGAGCTGTACCAGCACCCCGGTGAACGCCAGCGCCACCGCCACCCACTGCATGCGGCGGAAGCGTTCGCCGAGAAACAGCATCCCCAACAGCACGTTAACCAGCGGGTTGATGAAGTAGCCCAGGCTGGCCTCGAGCATATGGTGGTTGTTCACCGCCCAGATGAACAGCAGCCAGTTGCCGCCGATCAACAGCGCGGTGACCGCCAGCAGCAGCAGCCGTTTGCGATTTTGACAGGCGGCCCGCACTTTCGGCCAGCTGCGGCCCAGCGAGATCAGCGCCAGCATGAAGAAAAACGACCAGATGATCCGGTGGGTGAGGATCTCATCGGCGGGCACTTGCTGAATCAGTTTGAAATAGGCCGGGGCGATGCCCCACATAAAATAGGCGGCCAGGGCGAAGAAAATGCCCTGACGCGTTTGCTTTGCGTCCATGACGTCACTCGGGTGGGGAACGTAAGATGCGGTGAGTGTACTGAAGACGCTCACCGCACACAATCATCAGCCGACCAGATAGGTGGCGGTGGCGCTCGCGATATGCAGGCCGTCGTGGTTATGCAGCTCTACGCGCGCGACGGCGACCTTGTTGCCGCTGCGCAGCACGCTGGCGGAGGCGACGAAGTGCTCGCCGCGGCCGGGGCGCAGGTAGTCGACGCGCAGATCGATGGTGCCCATGCGCGACAGCTTGGCGGCGATCTCCTCTTCGATCAGCGGCTCCAGGCGCGTCAGCACGCCGCCGGCGCAGGCCAATCCGGCGGCGACGTCAAGCACCGCGGCGATCACGCCACCGTGCAGAATTTCCTGTGCCGCGTTGCCCACCAGCTTGCGTTGGTTGGTGAAGCTCAGCTCGACGTAATCATCGTCGAAGCGGCGTAGCTCTAGGCCAAGCTCGCGGTTGAACGGCATGTGGTAGACAAAGATTTCGCCGATCTTGCGGCGGGCGGCTTCCAGGGTCAGTGGTGTGGTCGACATAGCGGGTTTCCGTTTTTCTTTTGCGTTTTAAGGGAGCTAACTGGTCAGTCCAGGTTAATGGAATGTTGATTTTATGCTTAACCTTTGTTGCTTTCCAGACTATTCCAATAAAACCGACCTGCGCTGCGGTAAAGCCTCCTTTGTGTGTAAAATGGCCTGATTTTTTCCGGGCTTGCCCTTTTTCGTTGGAGTGAGGAGAGGTTATGCGCATTTTGTCAGGGATCGTTTCCGCCACGCTGCTGATGCCGGCGCTGGCATTGGCTGAGGAAGCCAAAGAGCAGCAGATTCACGATAAGCCGGCGGTGCGCGGCAGCATTATCGCCAACCTGCTGCAGGAGCACGATAATCCGTTCACGCTGTATCCTTACGATCCCAATTACCTGCTGTACACCGACACCAGCGATATCAACAAAGAGGCCATCAAGACGTACAACTGGGCCGACAAGGCGCGCAAGGACGAGGTGAAATACCAGCTTAGCCTGGCGTTTCCGCTGTGGCGGGGCATTGCCGGCGACAACTCGGTGCTCGGCGCGTCTTATACTCAGCGCTCCTGGTGGCAATTGTCCAACCGCGGCGAGTCTTCGCCGTTCCGCGAAACCAACTACGAGCCGCAGCTGTTCGTGGGGTGGGCGACCGATTACCGCTTTGCCGGTTGGACGCTGCGCGATGTTGAAATCGGCGTTAACCATCAGTCTAACGGCCGCTCGGATCCGACGTCGCGCAGCTGGAATCGCGGCTATGCGCGGCTGATGGCGCAAAACGGCAACTGGCAGGTGGATCTCAAGCCCTGGTTCCGTTTCTCGGAGAGCTCGAGCAACGACGACAACCCGGACATCACCAAATACATGGGATACTACCGGCTGAAGGTCGGTTACGCCTGGGGTGACAGCGTGTTCAGCGTCGACAGCCACTACAACTGGAACAGCGGCTACGGCGGCGCGGAACTGGGATGGAGCTATCCGATTACCCGCAACGTGCGCTTCTATACCCAGGTGTTCAGCGGCTACGGCGAATCGCTGATCGACTACAACTTCCGGCAGACACGGGTGGGCGTTGGTGTCATGCTGAACGATATTATGTAATCATACCCGCTGGGTGTGTACCGATGAAAAAATGGGGAAGTGTGTGTCAACCGCAGCAGTGATTAACAGAGAGTTGCTGGCCGAGCAGGTATTGCGCGATACCTTTGGCTACCAGCAATTCCGTCCGGGCCAACAAACGATTATCAACGCCGCGATCGGCGGGCAGGATTGCCTGGTGGTGATGCCGACCGGCGGCGGCAAGTCGCTGTGTTACCAAATCCCGGCGCTGGTGATGGACGGCCTGACGCTGGTGGTTTCCCCGCTGATCTCGCTGATGAAGGACCAGGTCGACCAACTGTTGGCCTACGGCGTTTCCGCCGCCTGCTACAACTCGACGCAAACCCGCGAGGAGCAGCTGGACGTTATGGCCGGCTGCCGCAACGGTACCATCAAGATGCTGTACATCGCCCCGGAACGGCTGATGATGGAAAGCTTCCTC
This sequence comes from Serratia sp. TMDUHS_CL, assembly GCF_037137105.1. Taxonomy (NCBI): domain Bacteria; kingdom Pseudomonadati; phylum Pseudomonadota; class Gammaproteobacteria; order Enterobacterales; family Yersiniaceae; genus Serratia; species Serratia sp. TMDUHS_CL. The sequence continues at coordinate 71,949 of NZ_JBBBDV010000011.1, read as the reverse complement.
AGCCTGCTCGATCACTGTCCGCCGGCGATGCTGGCGGTGGATGAGGCGCACTGTATTTCGCAGTGGGGCCATGACTTCCGGCCGGAATATCGCGCGCTGGGTCAGCTGAAACAGCGCTTCCCGTCGATGCCGGTGATCGCGCTGACCGCCACCGCCGACGAGTCCACCCGCGGCGATATCGTGCGCCTGCTGGCGCTGCAGGACCCGCTGGTGCAGGTCAGCAGCTTCGACCGGCCGAACATCCGCTACACGCTGGTGGAAAAATTCAAACCGCTCGATCAGCTGTGGCGCTTCGTGCAGGATCAGCGCGGCAAGAGCGGCATTATCTATTGCAACAGCCGCGCCAAGGTGGAAGACACCGCCGCGCGTCTGCAAAGCCGCGGGCTGAGCGTCGGCGCCTACCACGCCGGGCTGGACAACGATCGCCGCGCGCAGGTGCAGGAAGCGTTCCAGCGTGACGATTTGCAGGTGGTGGTGGCCACCGTCGCCTTCGGCATGGGCATCAATAAACCCAACGTGCGCTTCGTGGTGCATTTCGACATCCCGCGCAATATCGAATCCTATTATCAGGAGACCGGCCGCGCCGGGCGCGACGGCCTGCCGGCCGAAGCCATCCTGCTGTACGATCCGGCCGACATGGCCTGGCTGCGCCGCTGCCTGGAGGAAAAACCCGCCGGACAGCAGCTGGACATCGAGCGCCACAAGCTGAATGCCATGGGCGCGTTCGCCGAGGCGCAAACCTGCCGCCGCCTGGTGCTGCTCAACTACTTCGGCGAAGGCAAGCACGAGAACTGCGGCAACTGCGACATCTGCCTCGATCCGCCCAAGCGCTACGACGGGCTGGAGGACGCGCGCAAGGCGCTGTCCTGCGTGTACCGCGTCGGCCAGCGCTTCGGCCTCGGGTACATCGTGGAAGTGCTGCGCGGCTCCAACAACCAACGCATTCGCGAATACGGCCACGATAAGCTGCCGGTGTACGGCATCGGCCGCGATCAAACCACCGAACACTGGACCAGCGTGCTGCGTCAACTGATCCACCTGGGCTTTATCACCCAGAACATCGCCATGCACTCGGCGCTGCAATTGACCGAGGCGGCGCGTCCGGTGTTGCGCGGCGAGGTGGCGCTGCAGCTGGCGGTGCCGCGCATCCAGAGCCTGAAGTCGCGCAGCAGCGCCAACCAGAAATCCTACGGCGGCAATTACGATCGCAAGCTGTTCGCCAAGCTGCGCAAACTGCGCAAATCGATTGCCGACGAAGAAAACATTCCGCCTTACGTGGTGTTCAACGACGCCACGCTGCTGGAAATGGCCGAACAGATGCCGATCAAGGCCGGCGATCTGCTGAGCGTCAACGGCGTCGGCCAGCGCAAACTGGAGCGTTTCGGCGCGCCCTTTATGGCGATGATCCGCGACCATCTCGACAATGACGAAGACTGAGGGCGATAAATCATGCTGATGTTGTTTCTCACCGTGGCGCTGGTGCATCTGATTGCGCTGATGAGCCCGGGGCCGGACTTCTTTTTCGTGTCGCAAACCGCCGCCAGCCGCTCGCGCCGCGAGGCGATGATGGGCGTGGTCGGCATTTCGCTCGGCATCGTGGTGTGGGCCGGCGTGGCCTTGATGGGGCTGCACCTGATCCTGCAGAAAATGGCCTGGCTGCATCAGATCATCATGGTCGGCGGCGGCATTTACCTGTGCTGGATGGGGTGGCAGCTGCTGCGTTCCGCGCGGGCGCAGCAAGCGCAGCCGGCGGAGGAGACTCAGGTGGCGTTGCCGAAGGCCGGGCGCAGCTTTATTCGCGGCTTCCTGACCAATCTGTCCAACCCGAAAGCGGTGATCTATTTCGGCAGCGTGTTCTCGCTGTTCGTCGGCGACAGCGTCGGCGCCGGGGCGCGCTGGGGGCTGTTTTTGCTGATCGTCGCCGAGACCTTCGTCTGGTTCAGCCTGGTGGCGGTGGTGTTCGCGCTGCCGGCGATGCGCCGCGGCTACCAGCGGCTGGCCAAGTGGATCGACGGGGTGGCGGGCGTGCTGTTCACCGGCTTCGGGTTACACCTGATCTTTACCCGCTGACCGGCGGTGACATGCCCAAGGCCGAGCAGCGATGCCCGGCCTTTTTTGTCAGGCTTTGCGGGCGGTCGCCAGCAGCCCCGCCACCAAAATGAACAGCGAACCGAACACCCGGTTGAGCAGCTGCATCTGGCGCGGCGTTCTCAGCCAGCCGGCGATGCGCGTCGCCAGGGTGGCGTAACCGATCATCACCAGAATATCCACCACCACGGTAGTGACGCCGAGCACCAGATACTGCTCGGCCTGCGGCTGATTAGGCAAGATGAACTGCGGGAACAGCGCAGCGAGGAACACGATGCTTTTCGGGTTGGTCAGGTTGACCAGCACCGCGCGGCGGAACAGACGGCGGCGCGGCATGCTGCCCGCCAGCGCATGCAGATCCAGCGCCCCGGCGGCGCGCCATTGCTGGATGCCGAGCCACACCAGGTAGGCGGCGCCCAGCCATTTAAGCAGTTCGAACGCCAGCAGCGATTGAGAAATCAGCGCGCCGAGGCCGATGCCCACCAGTACGATGTGCGCGCTCAGACCGACCTGCAGCCCGGCGATCGACGCGGCGGCGCCGCGATAGCCGTGGCTGATGGCGGTGCTCATGGTATTGATGGCGCCTGAGCCAGGGGACAGGCTGAGGATAAGCGTGGTCAGCAGGTAGGTTAACCACCAGTCCAAGGTCATGGTTCTCGGCTCCCTGAAAGTGTCGTTTTGTGCCACAATGCGCCGAGGCGGCGCCGTTTTTTGTAAGAATTGAATCACAATACGCTAGTATGATTTCTTGTGCCAGCGGTCACATTTTTCCGCCGGCCCCACAGGGAAAACGCTCTCGATGACCTCGTTCACTCTCAGCTCCGATGACTGGTTAACGCGTGAAACGCAGTTCGCTGCCTTCGCCACCGGGCCGCTGCTGGACTTCTGGCGGCTACGGGAAGAAGGCGAGTTCAGCGGCGTGGGCGGCGTGCCGATCCGCTTTGTGCGTTTTCGCTCCGCACGGCATCAGCGGGTGGTGGTGGTCAGCCCCGGCCGCATCGAAAGCTACGTGAAATACCCTGAGGTGGCCTACGACCTGTTCCACAGTGGCTACGACGTGGTGATCGTCGATCATCGCGGGCAGGGGCGCTCCGGGCGTTTACTGGCGGATACGCACCGCGGTCATGTGGTAAACTTCGCCGACTACGTGGACGATTTCGAGCAGCTTTGGCAGCGTGAGGTCGAATCGCGCGGCTATCGGCAGCGCTTCGCGCTGGCGCATTCGATGGGCGGCGCGATCCTGGCGCAGTTCCTGCAGCGGCGGCCGCAGGCGTTCGACGCGGCGGCGTTTTGCGCGCCGATGTTCGGCATCCAGTTGCCGATGCCGGGTTGGTTGGCCGACCGCATTCTCGACTGGGTGGAGAGCCGCCCGGCGATCCGCGACTACTACGCGGTGGGCACCGGCCAGTGGCGGCCGTTGCCCTATGTGGTCAACGTGTTGACCCACAGCCGCGAGCGCTATCGGCGCAGCCTGCGCTATTACGCCGATTACCCCGAGCTGCAGGTGGGCGGGCCGACCTACCATTGGGTGCGGGAGAGCATCCGCGCCGGTCGGCAGATTATCGCTCAGGCCGGGGAGATAACAACGCCGCTGTTGCTTTTGCAAGCCGGTGAGGAACGGGTGGTCGACAACCGTTCGCACCAGGCTTTTTGTCAGGCTCTGTCAGACGCGGGGCGCCCTTGCGAAGGGGGGCTCCCGCTGGTTATCAACGGCGCACGCCATGAGATCCTGTTCGAGCGGGACGCGATGCGCGCCGAAGCACTGAACGCAATCCTGCGCTTCTTTGCTCAACACTTAGGCGGCGCGCTGCCGCCGACAACTCCATCAGAGGTTAGAACATAACGCTATGTATCACGTCGTCGCTTCCGATTTAGATGGCACGCTGCTGTCTCCCGACCATACCCTGTCGCCGTACGCCAAAGAGACGCTGAAGCTGCTGACCCAGCGCGGCGTGCATTTCGTGTTCGCCACCGGCCGCCACCATATCGACGTGGCGCAGATCCGCGACAGCCTGGAGATCAGCGCCTTTATGATCACCTCCAACGGCGCGCGGGTGCACAACACCGCCGGCGAGTTGATCTTCAGCCACAACCTGGACGGGGATATCGCCCGCGATCTGTACGGCATGCTGCACGACGATCCGGAGATCACCACCAACGTCTACCGTAACGATGACTGGTTCATCAACCGCGAAAGCCCGGAGCAGGAAGAGTTCTTCCGGGAGTCGGTGTTCAAATACCAGCTGTTCGAGCCGGGCCTGCTGGAAACCGACGGCGTCTGCAAGGTTTACTTTACCTGTGAAGATCATGAGCGGTTGCTGCAGGTGGAAGACGCCATCAACGCGCGCTGGGGCGATCGGGTCAACGTCAGCTTCTCGTTCCCGACCTGTCTGGAAGTGATGGCGGGCGGCGTGTCGAAAGGGCATGCGCTGGAAGAAGTGGCCAAGATCATCGGCTATACGCTGCAAGAGTGCATCGCCTTCGGCGACGGCATGAACGATCTGGAGATGCTGTCGATGGCCGGCAAGGGCTGCATCATGCGTGATGCGCATCAGCGCCTGAAGGATATGCTGCCGGAGCTGGAAGTGATCGGCTCCAACGTCGATAACGCGGTGCCGCACTACCTGCGCAAGATGTTCCTCTGAAATCACCCGGCCGTTTCTCTGAAATAACAAGGGCGCCTTGCGGCGCCCTTAAAGTCAATGATAAACCGGATGACGTTGCCGAGCTGACAGAGGGCAATATCTAAAAAAACAAGGAAAATCAATTTATTGATTTTCGACTGATATCCACAAAGGAGGAAAAACCACGTTTTTTCCTCCTTTGTCAGCAATTCAAGGGCGCCTTGCGGCGCCCTTGGCATTACTTGTGCTGGCCCTGCTTCTGCAGGAACTGCACGCCCTTGTCCGGGAAGTCGGTGAACACACCGTCGACGCCGGCCTGGTTGTAAATCACGTCATACAGCTGGTTCACGTCGGTCACGTACTTCGGCAGCGCATCGGCGCGGATGGTAAACGGATGCACCGCCAGCTTTCTGGCGTGCGCTTCTTTCACCATGTCGGTCAGCACGATGTGGCCCGGCTTGGATTGATCCGCGACCACCAGCATGTGGTAGTCCGGCCCGATGCCGTCGGCATACTGAGCGATTTTCTTCATCGCGCCCGGTTTGAACATCCAGTCGTAGTCGTACTCCACCCACTTGCCGTCGGCTTTCTGCTCGTAGGTTTCCTGCCAGTCGTTATAGGCGATCAGCTGCACCAGCTTCAGATCCATGCCCAGCTTCGGCTCCAGCTCATTCTTGATGCGTTTGAGCTCGTTGGCGTCGAAGCACTGCAGGTAGACGTTGTCGTTCTTGCCGGTGTAACCGTACTGCTTGAGCACCGCCAGCACTTTGCTGGAGATGTCTTTGCCTTCCTGTTTGTGGAACCAAGGCGCTTTGATTTCAGGGTAGATGCCGATGTTTTTGCCGGTCGAATGGTTCAGACCCTGCACGAACTCGATCTCTTCCTGGAAGGTGTGCACGCGGAAGTCGGATTTGCCCATCGGGAAGCGGCCAGGATAACCCTGTACCTTCTTGCCGTTTTCGATTTCAAAGCCTTCGGTGAACTTCAGCGATTTGATCTCCGCCAGCGTAAAGTCGATGGCGTAATAACGGCCGTCTTTACGCGCACGGTCCGGGAAGCGTTCGGCGACGTCGGTGACGCGATCGAGGTAATGGTCGTGCAGCACCACCAGCTCGTTGTCCTTGGTCATCACCAGATCTTGCTCGAGGTAATCGGCGCCCTGCGCGTAGGCCATCGCTTTCGCCGGCAGGGTGTGTTCCGGCAGATAGCCGCTGGCGCCGCGGTGGGCGATCACCACTTTGTCCGCCGCCTGTGCGGCGCTGACCATTGAGGTGGCGAGAATGATCCCTGTCAGCAGGGCTTTGACTTGAGTCCGCATTCCATTTTCTCCGTGTTGTTGGGGGCAGGGTAGTAAAAAGGCCGCAGGGCGGCCTTTAAATCATGCAAAAGTCGTGTGACGCTTAACCGCGCTTGGCGGCGATTTCCGCGTGGTGTTTCTTTTCGTTCAGCATGGTCAGCAGCAGCAGGATAACCGCCAGCACGCCGCCGCCGATCATCACCATGAAGCCGCCGTCCCAACCGAAGAAGTCCACGGTGTAACCGACGATGGCGCTGGCCGCAACCGAGCCGCCCAGGTAGCCGAACAGGCCGGTGAAGCCCGCGGCGGTGCCGGCGGCTTTCTTCGGCGCCAGCTCCAGCGCGTGCAGGCCGATCAGCATCACCGGGCCGTAGATCAGGAAGCCGATGACCAGCATACAGATCATGTCCACGGTCGGGTTACCGGCCGGGTTCATCCAGAACACCACGGTGGCGATGGTCACCAGCGTCATGAAGAACACGCCGGTGGCGCCGCGGTTGCCTTTGAACACTTTGTCTGACATCCAGCCGCACAGCAGGGTGCCCGGGATACCGGCGTATTCATACAGGAAGTAGGCCCAGGACGACTTGTCCAGTGCGAAGTGTTTCACTTCTTTCAGGTAGGTCGGCGACCAGTCCAGAATGCCGTAACGCAGCAGATAGACGAACACGTTGGCGACCGCGATGTACCACAGCAGCTTGTTCGGCAGAATGTACTGCATGAAGATCTGCTTGGCGGTCAGCTCTTCTTCGTCTTTTTCGCTGTAGTCGTCCGGATAGTCGTTTTTGTACTCTTCAATCGGCGGCAGGCCGCAGGATTGCGGGGTGTCGCGCATCAGGGCGAAGGCGATCAGGGCCACCAGGATGGCGCCGAAGGCCGGCATGTACAGCGCCGCGTGCCAGTCGTTGAACCAGGCCATACCCAGCAGGAACAGCAGCGGCGGCAGGCCGCCACCCACGTTGTGGGCGCAGTTCCAGATGGAAACGATGCCACCGCGTTCTTTCTGCGACCACCAGTGCACCATGGTGCGGCCGCACGGCGGCCAACCCATGCCCTGGAACCAGCCGCACAGGAACAGCAGGACGAACATGATGGCGATGCTGGAGGTGGCCCACGGCACGAAGCCCATGAACAACATCACCGCCGCCGCCAGGATCAGGCCGGCAGGCAGGAACACCCGCGGGTTGGAACGGTCGGAGACCGAACCCATGATGAATTTGGAGAAGCCGTAGGCGATGGAGATGCCCGACAGCGCGAAGCCGAGGTCACCGCGGCTGAAGCCTTGTTCGATCAGGTAAGGCATGGCCAGGGTGAAGTTCTTACGCACCAGATAGTAAGCGGCGTAACCGAAGAAGATCCCCAGGAAAATTTGCCAGCGCAGCTTACGGTAGAGCGGGTCTACCTTATCGCTCGGCACACGGGCGGTGTGTGCGGCCGGCTTAAAAATACTCAACATGAGCGCCTCCGATGGCTTTATCTGTTATCACATCAATATGACCTTTTACGTTCATTTGATGATTGAGCGGATATCGAATGTGGTGTTTTTGTGTTCCATAACGAGCGCCATTGTCATCAAATACGCCTGGTGTCGCTGTGACGAATGGCGCAATTGTTACACTTTCATGAAACCACGGCGGATTTTGAGCGATTCGTTAACGTTATGAAATAGAAAAACGTCCAAAAATCGTGATTATGATCACATTGATGGTTTTTTGTGGACATTTTTATTTCGTTTCATGTTCGTTATTGTTCCTTATCAAACAAAGACCCTAATAACCGTGGCTCAATAGGCTCATAACTACCGATCCTGAGGGAGCGACATGAGCAGCTATTTTGACGGCGGCGAAACGGATGTGATCATCATCGGCGGCGGCGCCACCGGTGCAGGCATCGCCCGCGACTGTGCGCGGCGCGGCTTGCGCTGCATCTTGCTGGAGCGCCACGACATCGCCACCGGCGCCACCGGCCGCAACCACGGTTTACTGCACAGCGGCGCGCGCTATGCGGTGACCGACGGCGAGTCGGCGCGCGAGTGCATCGAAGAGAACCGCATCCTGAAACGCATTGCCCACCACTGCATCGAGCGCACCGATGGGCTGTTCATCACCTTGCCGCAGGACTCGCTGGACTATCAGCAACAGTTTATCGCCGCCTGTCGCCAGGCCGACATCGACGCCGAAGCGATCGACCCGCAGCTGGCGCTGCGCCTGGAGCCGGCGGCCAACCCGGCGCTGATCGGCGCGGTGCGGGTGCCGGACGGCACCGTCGATCCCTTCCGGCTGACCGCCGCCAACATGCTGGACGCGCGTGAACACGGCGCGCAGATCCTGACCTACCACCAGGTGGTGGGGCTGCTGCGCAGCGGCGACCGGGTGACGGGCGTGCGCGTTTACGACCATCAGAATCAGCGGCGTTATGAGCTGCATGCGCCGGTGGTGGTCAACGCCGCCGGCATCTGGGGCCAGCAGATCGCCGAATACGCCGACTTGCGCATCCGCATGTTCCCGGCCAAAGGGGCGCTGCTGATCCTCGGCCACCGCATCAACAACATGGTGATCAACCGCTGTCGCAAACCGGCGGATGCCGACATTCTGGTGCCGGGCGACACCATCTCGCTGATCGGCACCACCTCGACCCATATCGATTACGACCAAATTGACAATATGCTGGTGACCCCGCAGGAGGTGGACATTCTGATCCGCGAGGGAGCGCTGCTGGCGCCCACCCTGGCGCAGACCCGCATTCTGCGCGCCTATGCCGGGGTGCGGCCGCTGGTGGCCAGCGACGACGATCCCAGCGGGCGCAACGTCAGCCGCGGCATCGTGCTGCTCGATCACGCCGCTCGCGACGGGCTGGAAGGGTTTATCACCATCACCGGCGGCAAGCTGATGACCTACCGCCTGATGGCGGAGTGGGCCACTGACAAGGTGTGCGAAAAGCTTGGCGTAAACCGCCCGTGCACCACCGCGCAGGACGCGTTGCCCGGCTCCCGCCAGTCGGCGGAGGAAACGGTGCGCAGCGTGGTTTCTCTGCCCGCCAGCATTCGCGGCTCGGCAATTTACCGCCACGGCGATCGCGCCAGCCAGGTGCCGGCAGCCGATCGGCTCGACACCAGCCTGGTGTGCGAATGCGAGGCGGTGACCGCCGGGGAAGTGCGCTATGCGGTCAATTCGCTGACCGTCAATAACCTGGTGGATCTGCGCCGCCGCACCCGCGTCGGCATGGGCACCTGCCAGGGTGAACTCTGCGCCTGCCGCGCCGCCGGGCTGCTGACGCGCTTCAAGGTCAGCACGCCGCAGCAGTCCATCGCGCAGCTGTCGCAGTTCCTCAACGAACGGTGGAAAGGCGTACGGCCGATCGCCTGGGGCGACGCGCTGCGTGAGAGTGAATTTACCAGCTGGGTTTACCAGGGGTTATGCGGGCTTGAGGCCCAGGCCGACAAGGAGCAGGAGGCGGATGATGCGATTTGACGTAGTGGTGATTGGCGGCGGCCTGGCGGGCCTGAGCTGCGCCATTGCCGTGGCCGAACAGGGCAAGCGCTGTGCGGTGGTCAGTTCCGGCCAGAGCGCGCTCTACTTCTCCTCCGGCTCGCTCGATCTGCTGGCGAGATTGCCGGACGGCACGCCGGTCGAGATGCCGCTGGCGGCGCTACCGCAGCTGGCGCAGCAGGCGCCGCAGCATCCGTATGCCCTGATCGGGCCCGGCCGGGTGGCGGCGCTGTCCGCCGCCGCGCAGCGGCTGCTGGCGCGCTGCGGGCTGAACCTGCAGGGCGAGGGCGCCAATAACCATCTGCGTATTACGCCGCTGGGGACGCGCCGCGCCACCTGGCTCAGCCCGCAGGCGATCCCGACGCTGCCGCTGACCGGCCAACTGCCGTGGCGGCGTATCGCGGTGATCGGCATCGAGGGGTTCCTCGACTTCCAGCCGCAGATGGCCGCCGACTCTCTGAGCCGGGAGCTCGGCGTAGAGACGGAGGTAGCCTATCTGCACATGCCGGCGCTGGACAGATTGCGCAATAACCCCAGCGAGTTCCGCGCGGTGAACATCGCCCGGGTGCTGGATTTGATGGAAAGCCTGCCGCCGATGGCCGAGGAGCTGCGGCGGTTGGCGGGCGAGGCCGACGCGCTCTTCCTGCCGGCCTGTTTGGGCCTGGAGGACGATGCGTCGCTGGCGGTGCTGCAGGATGCGGTCGGCAAACCGATCCGGCTGCTGCCGACGCTGCCGCCTTCGGTGCCCGGCATGCGCTTGCATCAGGCACTGCGGCGGCGTTTCCAACAGCTGGGCGGCGTTTTCATGCCTGGCGACAGCGTGCTGCGCGCCGAGTGTGAAGCTGGCCGCGTCACCGGCCTGTATACCCGTAACCACGGCGATATTCCGCTGCGGGCGCAGCAGGTGGTGCTGGCCAGCGGCAGCTTCTTCAGCAATGGGCTGGTGGCGGATTTCGACGGGGTGCGCGAGCCGATCTTCGAACTGGACGTGCACAGCCGCGCCGATCGCGCCGACTGGAGCCGGCGCGAGCTGTTTGCACCGCAGCCTTATCTGCAGTTTGGCGTGCGCACCGACGGCAGGCTGCGGGCGATGAAACAGGGAATGCCGTTCGACAATCTGTATGCCATCGGCGCGGTCGCCGGCGGCTACGATCCGCTGCAGCAGGGCTGCGGCGCCGGCGTGTCATTGATCGGTGCGCTGCACGTCGCGCAGCAGATCGCCGCGGAGGAAAACGCATGAGCCTGCATCAGGACCACAGCTTTGAAAGCTGCATCAAATGCACCGTCTGCACCACCTACTGCCCGGTCGCCAAAGTGAACCCGCTCTATCCGGGGCCAAAACAGGCGGGGCCGGACGGCGAGCGGCTGCGGCTGAAAGATCCGGCGCTGTACGACGAAGCGCTGAAATACTGCACCAACTGCAAGCGTTGTGAAGTGGCCTGCCCGTCCGACGTCAAAATCGGCGACATCATTCAGCGCGCCCGCGCCGACTTCGCCCAGAGCAAGCCGACGCTGCGCGACGCCATCCTCAGCCACACCGACATCATGGGCTCGCTGTCGACGCCGTTCGCGCCGATCGTCAACGCCGCTACCGGGCTGAAACCGGTGCGCAAGCTGTTGGACAAGGCGCTGAAGATCGATCACCGTCGCGAACTGCCGAAATACTCGTTCGGCACTTTCCGCCGCTGGTACCGGCAACAGGCGCAGGCTCAGCAGCGTTATGCCGAGCAGGTGGCGTTTTTCCACGGCTGCTTCGTCAACTATAACCATCCGCAGCTGGGCAAGGATTTGATCCGGGTGTTCAACGCGCTGGATATCGGCGTGCAGCTGCTGAAACGCGAGAAATGCTGCGGCGTGCCGCTGATCGCCAACGGGTTTATCGAGCAGGCCAAAAAGCAGGCCAGGGTCAACGCCGAATCGCTGCATGAAACGGTGTTGGAACGCGGTATCCCGGTGGTGGCAACCTCATCGAGCTGCACCTTCACCCTGCGCGACGAATACCCTCATCTGCTGGACGTGGACACCACCCCGGTGCGCGATCGGGTGGAGCTGGCGACGCGCTATCTCTATCGCCTGATCAATCAGGGGCGTAGCCTGCCGTTGAAGCACACGCCGCTGCGGGTGGCATATCACACGCCTTGCCATATGGAGAAGATGGGCTGGACCGCCTACACCCTGGAGCTGCTGCGGCAGATACCGGGGCTGGAGCTGGTGGTGCTGGATTCGCAGTGCTGCGGCATCGCCGGCACCTACGGGTTCAAATCGGAGAACTATGCCACTTCGCAAGGCATCGGCGCGCCGCTGTTCCGGCAGATAGAAGAGAGCGGGGTGGATCTGGTGGTGACCGACTGCGAGACCTGCAAATGGCAGATAGAAATGTCCACCAGCAAGCGCTGTGAACATCCGATCACCCTGCTGGCGCAGGCGCTGGCGTAAAAACGAAAGGGCCGGCAAACCGGCCCCCTGTGGGATTACTGCTTCAGCTTCAGGGTGGAGATGATGCCTTCGGCTTCGGTCTGCGCCTGCTGCTGATTGTCTGCCGGCAGCGAGATCTGGATGGTCAGCAAGTTGTTGTTCAGTGCGCCAACCAGAATGGAAGAGTAAGCTTTCTTGCCACTGTTGGTGACGATGCTGTCCAGCTGACGCAGCGGCACGCCGTCTACGTCGATAGCCTTGTTGGTAATCAGCTGCAGATTGGCGTCGTTCGCGCGTTGGTTGTTTTCCAACCGTTGGGCCAGGGTTTCCAGACTGTCGGCGGTCTTGTCGCCCAGGATCACAACCACTAGGCGCTGGCTGGTGCTGTCAGCATATGCGTGCATGTTGTTGGCCGGTTTTTCCAACTTGCTGGTTTGATCCGCCATGCCGACCGGCAGGGTGAACGTCAGTTTACCGTCCAGCAGGCTCACCTGCTGCCCGGCCGGCGCGCTGGCCGCCGCGCCGTCTGGCGCTGCCTTGGTGTCTTTGGTGTTGCCGTCGCAGGCCGCGAGGCCAAGCGCCAGCAGGCTGATACCCATCAATTTCGCTACTTTACGCATCGGGCTTCCTTCTTCCTTTCCGGTAGGGATTCACTGTCGTATCGCAACCTATTCCAGGTTGAAATGCAAGGCAGATGTTGTCACAAGTTTTTTTCCAGTAATAGCCGATAATCAGCCACTTCGCCTTTCTTTTCCAGCTGAACAATCTGATAGTGGTGGGTGAGCAGCATCGTCAGCATGGCGCGGAACCGGTTACGGGTTTTGACCGTCAGTTGGCGATAGCCCTGCGCCCGCGCCCAGCGTTCCTGTTCGGCCAACAAGGCCTGCGCCACGCCGTGGCGGCGGAATGCCGGCAGCACGCCACCCAGCCAGCTGTAAAACACCGTTTCCTGCCGTTGATAACCGAGTTTGAAACCGGCCGGCTGCCCGTCTATCTCGGCGATCAACAGGCTGGCGGAGGCGGTGCCGATACGCTGCTGCAGATCGGCCAGGCTATGCAGGCCGCCGAATTCGGGGATGCGTTGATAAAGGCGGTGGATTTCTTCGAGCGTGGCGGTGCGGACGATTGGGGTCATGAGCGGCCTCCAAGGATAAGGCCGCCCAGAATAGCATGACTCAGCTCAGCTCAGCTCAGCTCAGCTGCAGGCTGCCGCTGCGCGCCGCGATGCGTTTGAGCAGCATGTTCAGCAACACGCCGTACATCGGCAAGAAGAACAGTAGGCAGATCATCACCTTGAAGCTGTAATCCACCAGCGCGATCTCCACCCAGTTGTTGGCCATGAAGGGATCGCTGCTCTTGTAGAAGGCGATGAAGAAGAACGCCAGCGTATCGCTGATGTTGCCGAAGAACATCGCCGCCGCCGGCGCCACCCACCAGGCGCTGCGCTGGCGTAGGCGGTTGAAGACGTGAACGTCGAGGATCTGGCCGAGCACGTAGGCCATAAAGCTGGCGACGGCGATGCGCGCCACGAACAGGTTAAAACTGCCCAGCGCCGCGAATCCCTGCCACTCTCCCTGATAGGTGACGGTGGAGATCACGTAAGAGATGAACAGCGCCGGCACCATCACCGCCAGGATAATCCGCCGCGCCAGCGGCGCGCCAAAAATGCGCACGGTCAGATCGGTCGCCAGGAAGATAAACGGGAAGGTAAAGGCGCCCCAGGTGGTATGGAAGCCGAAAACGGTGATCGGCAGCTGCACCAGATAGTTGCTGGAGGTAATGATGGCGATATGAAACAGCGAAAGCCAGACCAACGCCGTGAAGCGCTGCTGTGCGGTAAACGAATACATATTGTAGCCTTTTTAGCAGTGGGGTGAGGGAACCCAGTGTGTCTTGTTAAAACAGCAAAAAACGCTGCGCGGCGGCATGATACGCGTTTGCGCAACCAATGCAATGGTTAAATTTAACGCAAACGTTAACGCATCTTGCACAGAAAAACTACCGGCGTAAACTAGGCGCTAATGAGATGCGGCGAGCGTTCGCCGATCGTTTTTGAACGAGAAAAATTGCATGACTGACTTATTTGCCCAGGCAGACCAGACGCTCGACGCGCTGGGCCTGCGTTGCCCGGAACCGGTGATGATGGTGCGTAAAACCGTGCGCCATATGGACAACGGCGAAACGCTGCTGATTATCGCCGACGATCCGGCTACCACCCGCGATATTCCGGGGTTCTGCCGCTTTATGGAACACACGCTGGTGGCGCAGGAGACCGAGCAGGCGCCATACCGTTATTTGCTGCGTAAAGGCGTATAACGGCGACAAGGTCGTGTTGATGAAGGAAAAGTCTCTTTCCCCGAAATGACAACGGGCGCGGTATGCCGCGCCCGTATTGGTTTCCGAACTTAGCTGCGCTTTTTCAACAGCCGCAGCGCGTTGGCGGTGACCAGCGCGGTGGCGCCGGAGTCGGCCAGCACCGCCAGCCACAAACCGGTCAGCCCCAGCAGGCTGGTGATCAGGAAGACCCCCTTCAGCCCCAATGCGATGGTGATGTTTTGCCGGATATTGGCGTGGGTGGCGCGCGAGATGCGGATCATCTCCGCGACGCCTACCAGCCGGTTGTGGGTCAGGGCGGCATCGGCGGTTTCCAATGCCACGTCGGTGCCGCTGCCCATGGCGATGCCGATGCTGGAGGCCTTCATCGCCGGGGCGTCGTTGATCCCGTCGCCGATCATCGCCGTCGGGCGCAGTTCGCTCAGTTCGGTAACCGCGCTGACCTTATCTTCCGGCAGCAGACCGGCGCGATAGTCGAGCCCCAGCTCGCCGGCGATCGCTGCGGCGGCGCGCGGGTTGTCGCCGGTCAGCATCACGCCGCGAATACCCAGCGCATTCAGTTCGGCTATGGCCTGTTTGGCGTCGCCGCGCAGCGTATCGCGCAGCGCCAGCAAGCCGATAGGTGCGCCGTCTTCCAGCACCACCACCGCCGTTTTGCCGGCGTTTTCCAGCTTGTCTACCTGGCTCTGCCATTGGGCATCGAGCAGGCCCGGTGCCAGCTTGCCCGGCGCGCTGATCAGCACGGTCTTGCCGTCCACGATCCCTTCCACGCCGACGCCGGCCAGCGCGCGGCGCGCCTGCGCCAGCGGCAGCTCCGTCCCGCTTTCGGCGGCGCGGTTGATGATCGCCTGCGCCAGCGGGTGATGTGAACCGGCTTCCACCGCGGCGGCAAGCTGCAGCAGCCGCTGTTCGGTGAGTGTGCCGATCGGCAGCACGTCGGTCACCGTCGGCTTGCCTTCGGTCAGGGTGCCGGTTTTATCGAAGGCGATAGTTTGGATCTGGCCCAGTTGCTCCAGCGCCGCACCGCCTTTAATCAGCGCGCCGCGCCGCGTGGCGGCTGCCAGCCCGGATGTGATCGCCGCCGGGGTCGAGATCACCAATGCGCATGGGCAGCCGATCAGCAGCAGCGTCAGGCCGCGATAGATCCAGGTCTCCCACGGCTGCGAGAACAGCAGCGGCGGCACCAGGATCACCGCGACGGCCAGCAGCATAATGGCCGGGGTGTAATAACGGCTGAACCGATCGAGGAAGCGTTCGATCGGCGCGCGGCGCTCTTCGGCCTCTTCAATCAGCTGTAAAATGCGGTCGATGGCGTTTTTGCCGGGCTCGGAGATCACCTTCATCTGCGCCGCCTGATCGACGGACAGACTGCCGGCGGCCACTTTCTCACCCTGTTGGCGCTCGACCGGCACCGATTCGCCGGTCAGGGCGCTTTCGTCGAAGCTGGCGAACGGATTGAGCAGCTCGGCGTCGGCCGGCAGGCGCCCGCCGGGTGCGATTTCAATCACATCGCCCGGACGCAGGCTGGCGACCGGCACGCGTTTGCGCTCGGTACCTTGCAGCAGCAGCGCATCTTCCGGCACCAGCTCCATCAGCGCCGTCACGCCGCGCCGCGCGCGGTTGGCGGCGTAGGATTCCAGCAGTTCACCGACCATAAACAGCAGCAGCACCATCGCCGCCTCGGCAGTGGCGCCGATAAACAGCGCGCCGATGGCCGCCACGCTCATCAGCGTTTCGATGGCGAACGGCGTGCCGGAACGAATCAGACGCAGCGCCTTGGCGGCGACCGGTGCCAATCCGACCAGCGTGGTGGCGATAAAGGCAATGCGGCCCAGCTCCGGGTTAACCCGATCCAGCACCCAGCTGACGACCATCAGGGTGGTTAACAGCAGCAGCGGTGCGAATTCGCCGAAGCGTGAAGTTTTCGGCGCGGCGGCTTTGGCGGTCTGAGTGCCGAGCAGGGTAAAGCCGGCCTGAGCGACCGCGTCCTGGATCCGCAGGCTGATGTCGGACTGCGCATCGACCACCAGTTTCTCGGTGGCGAACAACACGCGCGCGCTGTCGACGCCGGGGAGTGCGGTGACGGCATTTTCGATTTTCTTGGCGCAGCTGGGGCAGTCCATGCCGGTGACTTTCCAGCTGAAACGTTGGCTACCGGAAGGGGGAGCGGCGGCCAGCCTGTCGCTTTCCTCGTCCGGATCGTCGGGCGCGGCGGTGCAGCAGCCGCTATCGCCATGATCGTGATGGTGGTGGGCGTGTTCGGCCTGTGCGGCGGCGTTTTTCGGCTCGCTGCTGCAGCCATGCTGGGTTTTGCTGTGGCTGTGGTTGCAGCCGCATCCGCCTTCGGTGTGGTGATGTTCCTGATGATTATGGTTTTGCTGGTTGTGCATAACGTCCCCCTTCGGGCTGTTAAACGGGTTTGCTCAGCTGACTCTACACCCTGGAGTCAACTCCAGAGTCAAGCGCCGGATGAGAATTATTGCTAACGGCGTTCGAGTGTATAAAGGGGTATTCATTCAATAATGAATAATGCGAATTTAAATCTATAGGCTTTTCTTATCCCCTATTTGGGTGAAAAGCCTCACTGCCGTTAGTTTAAATAAGAAAATAATATTCCTATAGAAACTAAAAAGTCGCCTGACCTAATAATAAAGAGTTATTAACCTATAACGCTTTAGCAAAATTTACCTTTTTGCCCGTACCAAGCCAGCATGATTCGCTTGTGCCTGCAGGCCGCATTGTTATTGAAGTTTGGTGCCAACTTATCCTCGTTAAGTTTCATTTGTTTTGTAAAGAAGCCTAAAAAGCAGCATAACAAACTTTCGTTGAGACAATAAAAGGTTGATTATTTTATGTTCAGTTTCGCGGCCATGCCTATAATTGGAATCGATTACCATTTTTAATGGCAATCTTATTTGCTGATATATATGCATTAATTCTACCTAACACACTGCCGGCAACGGCGCATAAGCCCCTTCCAGCAAGCTTAAGGTTCATTAACCGTAGCTTACGGGGAGGTTATGTCTATCTGTCTGATTGATAACGATCAGATAATGAGTGGAATCGAACCAATGCAATCTACTAAAAAGGCAATTGAAATTACTGAATCCAACTTCGCAGCCGCCAAAACCGGCTACGATGCTGTAGCCGACCTGCTGCATTATCATGAGCGTGGCAACGGGATTCAGATTAATGGCAAGGATTCATTTTCTAACGAGCAAGCTGGGCTGTTTATTACCCGTGAGAACCAAACCTGGAACGGTTACAAGGTATTTGGCCAACCGGTTAAATTAACCTTCTCCTTCCCGGACTATAAGTTCTCTGCCACCAACGTCGCCGGCGACACCGGGCTGAGCAAGTTCAGCGCGGAACAGCAGCAGCAGGCTAAGCTGT
The DNA here is from genome assembly GCF_037137105.1 of Serratia sp. TMDUHS_CL. Lineage (NCBI taxonomy): Bacteria > Pseudomonadati > Pseudomonadota > Gammaproteobacteria > Enterobacterales > Yersiniaceae > Serratia > Serratia sp. TMDUHS_CL. Next base: position 54,310 of record NZ_JBBBDV010000011.1, on the reverse strand, counting down.
CGCTGCAGTCCTGGGCTGACGTCGCCAATATCACCTTCACCGAAGTGGCGGCCGGTCAAAAGGCCAACATCACCTTCGGCAACTACAGCCAGGATCGCCCCGGCCACTATGATTACGGCACTCAGGCCTATGCCTTCCTGCCGAACACCATTTGGCAGGGCCAGGATCTGGGCGGCCAGACCTGGTACAACGTCAACCAGTCCAACGTGAAGCATCCGGCGACCGAAGACTACGGCCGCCAGACGTTCACCCATGAGATTGGCCATGCGCTGGGCCTGAGCCATCCGGGCGATTACAACGCCGGTGAAGGCAACCCGACCTACCGCGACGTCACTTACGCGGAAGATACCCGTCAGTTCAGCCTGATGAGCTACTGGAGCGAAACCAACACCGGTGGGGACAACGGCGGTCATTACGCCGCTGCTCCTCTGCTGGATGACATTGCCGCCATTCAACATCTGTATGGCGCCAACCTGTCGACCCGCACCGGCGACACCGTGTACGGCTTTAACTCCAACACCGGTCGTGACTTCCTCAGCACCACCAGCAACTCGCAGAAAGTGATCTTTGCGGTCTGGGATGCGGGCGGCAACGATACCTTCGATTTCTCCGGTTATACCGCTAACCAGCGCATCAACCTGAACGAGAAGTCGTTCTCCGACGTGGGCGGCCTGAAGGGCAACGTCTCGATCGCCGCCGGGGTGACCATCGAGAACGCCATTGGCGGTTCCGGCAATGACGTGATCGTCGGCAACGCGGCCAACAACGTCCTGAAAGGCGGCGCGGGCAATGACGTGCTGTTCGGCGGCGGTGGGGCGGATGAGCTGTGGGGCGGTTCCGGCCAGGATACCTTCGTGTTCTCTGCCGCCAGCGATTCTGCACCGGGTGCTTCGGACTGGATCCGCGACTTCCAGAAAGGGATCGACAAAATTGACCTGTCGTTCTTCAACAAAGAGGCGCAGAGCAGTGATTTCATCCACTTCGTCGATCACTTCAGCGGCGCGGCCGGTGAAGCGCTGCTCAGCTACAACGCTTCCAACAACGTGACCGATTTGTCGGTGAACATCGGGGGTCATCAGGCGCCGGACTTCCTGGTGAAAATCGTCGGTCAGGTAGACGTCGCCACCGACTTTATCGTGTAACACAGCAACGACACGCCCGGCGCAGTCTCGGCCGGGCGTGATGCGGGAGCCCGGTATGAAAGGTACTTTAACGCGCACCGCTCTGGCGGCGGGCGGCATGATGGTGACGAGTGCGGTCATGGCCGGCAGCCTGGCGCTGCCGACCGCGCAGTCGCTGGCGGGGCAATGGCAGGTGGCCGACAGCGAACGGCAATGCCAAATCGAGTTTTTGGCGAATGAGCAAAGTGAAACCAACGGCTATCAGCTGGTGGATCGGCAACGTTGTCTGCAAAGCGTGTTTGCGGCCGAGGTGGTGGGCTGGCGCCCGGCGCCGGACGGCATCGCCCTGCTGCGGGCGGATGGCAGCACGCTGGCGTTCTTCTCGCGCGACGGCGATCTGTATCGCAATCAGCTGGGCGCCGATGATGCCTTAACGTTGAAAGCGTTGGCTTGATGTGGGAACGGGTTCGGCGTGCCGAACCCGCGGCAGGTCGTTACAGGTAGAGTGAGCGCACGATCAGGAAGTGGCCGGAGAAGTAACAGAAAGCGACGATGGCGTCCGCTGCGCGGAAGGTGAAACGGTAGCGGTTGATCAGCCAAACCACGTTGGCCAGCAGCAATAGCGAGGTGCCGGTCAGCAGCGAGAAGCCGAAATCGGTGCTGCGCAGGAAATATTGTTCGCCCGCCAACCAGACCATCAGCAGCGTCATCGCCACATAGGTGACGATCGGCCAGCGCATCTCTTCCAGCCGGGTCCAAAGGGTGGCCAGCAGCAACGCGCCTATCGCCAGCAGCGCCAGCGGCAGCGGCCAGAACAGACTGAACGTCATCTGGCTGGCGAAGCTCAGGGTATACAGCAGGTGGGAGAGGAAAAAGGCGCCGATGGCGTACAGCACCCGCTCGCGCGGCAACAGGAGCAGCGCGTCGCCGATCAGCGTCGCCAGCAGGCCGAGTACGATCAGATAACCTGCCGCGCTGAGCACCGGCGCCTGCCAGGCCAACAGCAACAGCAGCAGCAGCGTGACGGGTTTGAACACCCAGCGTTGCCAGCGCGGCCCACGGTATGAGGCGTCGACGAACAGCCAACCGGAAAAGAATACGGCAAGGAACGGCCAACTCATTATGTCTTCCTTATGTATGAGGGAGCCGCAACAACCGGCTCCAAACTGTCACCCATGTCACTTCTTATTTCAGTGTAGGTAGCCTGCCGACGATCGACAATGCTTTCTTGAGAATGCTATGTTTACGCCGATTTGGCCGCGAAGGAAATGGGAAACCGATGAGTAAGCCACCGTTGTTTTTTGTCGCCGTGATTGCGCTGATCGCCGTGCTGGCCACGCAACGCTATTTCAAACAGCGCCAGCAGGAGGCGGAAAACGACCGCGCACCGATGCGCAGTCTGCAGGTGACGGTGAGCGACAAGCGCAGCTTCCCGGTCGCCAAGACCCGTGCGCCGCAGCGCGAACCGCTGGTCAATGAGCCGATGTATTACGAGGTGGTGTTCCGCCCGGTACAGGGCGGTGAAGACATCACGCTTCGGCTGAAACAGTGGCAATACAACCCGATCGAACAAGGCGCGCAGGGCACGTTGAACATGCAGGGCACGCGCTTTGTCTCTTTCACCGTTCAGCCGTAGCGGTCACTTTTTCTTGATGGGCGGCTGTTTCTTCTGCCAGGCCAACAGCTCGAACACGCCAAAGATAAAGATCTTGGCTTCTTGCCAGTAGCTGATCGGCTGATCCTTCGGCTGGGTGGATTTCAGCAGCACCAGCTGCAGGCCGTGCATCACCACCATAAAGAACAGCGCCACGTCGATGAAATACTTTAGCGGCTTGGGAAACGGATGGAACAGGTTAGAGAGCAGGAAGCCCCACACGCACAGCATCAGCAGGCGGCCCAGATTAATCAGCATGGTCGGTTTTCTCTTGCGAACGAATATAAAGGCGATAGGCCACCTGGCCGGCGACTTTTTCCCGGTGCAGCTGCCAGCTGGCAGGCACGTCCGCCGCGGCGCTTTCCGCCTCGGCTTCTACATAGATCCAGGCCTCGTCGGCCAGCCAGCCTCGCTGCTCCAGCAACAAGGCGGTCTCCGCCAGCAGGCCTTTGCGAAACGGCGGATCGAGAAACACCACGTCAAACGGTTGGCCCTCGCCCGCCAGCCAGCTCAGCGCGTTGGTGTTGATAACCACCCCTTTGCCCTGCAGCAGCGCCAGATTTTTTTCCAGCTGCTGCGCCACCGGCCGTTCGAATTCCAGCAGCGTGGCGCTGCCGGCGTAGCGCGACAGCGCTTCCAGCCCTAATGCGCCGCTGCCGGCGAAACAGTCCAGACAGCGCGCGCCCTGAATCACCGGCGCCAGCCAGTTGAACAGGGTTTCGCGCACCCGATCGGTGGTGGGGCGCAGCCCCGGGCTGTTCGGCACCGGAAGCTTGCGACCGCGCCATTGGCCGCCGATGATGCGGATCTGTCCGGCTGCGGCCTGGGGCGGTTTTTTGGCCGCCGCCCGTGGCGAGAGTCTTGTCATAAGCGTTGTTTGATTTCTTTTGCGGCGCGGGGCCGCAGAGGTTAACGAAAAGTTGCCCCTATTCTACCGGTGACGGGCGTCGGGGGGAACGGTAAAACGTTGTTGTCTGATTTCACACCGGAAAGCATGCCGGATGCGTGTTGCTGCGCGAGGGAAAGTGATAGACTCGGCGGATTATTGTCAGCATATATCCTTCAGGTATGTAGGGTAAGCGAGCCTTCGGTACGGAGTAGAGTCATAACATGGCAAAAGATAAGAAACGTGGGTTTTTCTCCTGGCTGGGCTTTGGCCAGAAGGAAAAGGAAGAAGAGCAACAGCAACCTGAGCAGCCGGTAGAGCAGGCGGAGCCTCAGGCCGCGGAGACGCCGGCTGAACCGGCATCCGCCAAGCTGGATGACAAGCTCCCCGCCCAGGAATCTGAACCTGCCGCCTCCGTCGACACCCCGGGAGAGTGGGATAACGGTCAGGCCGGTGAACAAATCGCGGAGAACCTGCCGGCGGCGGCCGAACACCCAACGGCGCAAGCGTTGGCCGAAGAGATTGTCAGCGAGACCGAGCAGGTAGTGGCGCAGCAGCAGCCGATCGTCGAGCCAGAGCCGGTTGTCGAACCTGAGCCGGTCGTTGAGCCAGAGCCAGTTGTCGAACCTGAGCCGGTCGTCGAGCCTGAGCCTGTCGTCGAACCAGAACCCGAGCCGGAAGAAGAAGCGCCGCTTGAACCTGTGGTGCCGGCCGCTGCGCAAGAGCAGGAGCGCCCGACCAAAGAAGGCTTCTTCGCTCGCCTGAAGCGCAGCCTGCTGAAGACCAAGCAAAACCTTGGCTCCGGCTTTATGGGGCTGTTCCGTGGTAAAAAGATCGACGACGACCTGTTCGACGAGTTGGAAGAACAACTGCTGATCGCCGATGTCGGCGTGGATACCACGCGCAAGATCATCACCTCCCTGACCCAGCACGCCAGCCGCAAGCAGCTGAAAGACGCCGAAGCGCTGTACGGCAAGCTGAAGGAGGAAATGTCCGAAATTCTGGCCAAGGTCGATCAGCCGCTGGATGTCAGCGGGAAAACCCCGTATGTCATCCTGATGGTCGGCGTGAACGGCGTGGGTAAAACCACCACCATCGGTAAGCTGGCGCGTCAGTTCCAGGCGGAAGGCAAGTCGGTGATGCTGGCGGCGGGGGATACTTTCCGCGCCGCGGCGGTAGAGCAGCTGCAGGTGTGGGGCGAACGCAACCGCATCCCGGTGGTGGCGCAGCATACCGGCGCGGATTCCGCTTCGGTGATCTTCGATGCGGTGCAGGCTGCCAAAGCGCGCGGCATCGATGTCTTGATCGCCGATACCGCCGGCCGTCTGCAAAATAAATCGCACCTGATGGAAGAGCTGAAGAAGATCGTCCGCGTCATGAAAAAACTGGACGACCAGGCCCCCCATGAGGTTATGCTGACGCTCGATGCCAGCACCGGCCAGAATGCGGTCAGTCAGGCGAAATTATTTAATGAGGCCGTGGGCTTAACCGGCATCACGCTGACTAAACTGGACGGTACCGCCAAGGGCGGGGTGATCTTCGCCATCGCCGATCAGTTCGGTATCCCGATTCGCTATATCGGCGTCGGGGAAGGCATCGAAGATTTGCGGCCGTTTAAGGCTGACGATTTTATTGAGGCACTTTTTGCCCGAGAGGATTAATACGGATGATTCGCTTTGAACAGGTCAGTAAAGCTTATCTGGGCGGACGGCAAGCGCTGCAGGGGGTCGATTTCCATCTGCGCCCGGCGGAAATGGCGTTTCTGACCGGCCATTCCGGCGCGGGGAAAAGTACCCTGCTGAAACTGATTTGCGGTATCGAACGGCCCAGCGCCGGCCACATTTGGTTTGGCGGCCACGACATCAGCCGTTTGAAAAACCGCGAGGTGCCGTTCCTGCGTCGGCAGATCGGCATGATCTTCCAGGATCACCATCTGCTGCTGGATCGCACGGTGTATGACAACGTGGCGATGCCGCTGATCATCGCCGGCGCCAGTACCGAAGACATCCGTCGCCGCGTCTCCGCCGCGCTGGACAAGGTCGGTTTGCTGGATAAAGCGAAAAACTTCCCGATTCAGCTGTCCGGCGGTGAGCAGCAGCGCGTGGGCATCGCCCGTGCGGTGGTGAACAAGCCGGCGGTGCTGCTGGCGGATGAGCCGACCGGCAACCTGGACGACGCGCTGTCGGAAGGCATTCTGCGCCTGTTTGAAGAATTCAACCGCGTCGGCGTCACCGTATTAATGGCGACGCACGACACCGGGCTTATCGCCCGCCGTAATTACCGCATCCTGACGCTGAGCCAGGGCCGCATGCAAGGGGGCGCTCACCATGGCCAATAACGCAAAAACCGCCAAGAGCAAGGCGCTGCGCGGCGGCTGGCGCGAACAGTGGCGTTACGCCTGGATGAACGCCATCAAAGACATGCTGCGTCAGCCGTTGGCGACGCTGCTGACGGTGATGGTGATCGCCATCTCCCTGACGCTGCCTAGCGTGTGCTACATCGTGTGGAAAAACGTCAGCACCGCGGCCAGCCAGTGGTACCCGACGCCGCAGCTGACGGTCTACCTGGATAAGTCGCTCGATGACGACGCGGCGCTGAAAGTGCTCGATGCCATCAAGGCGGAAGCCGGCGTGGAGAAGGTGAACTACCTGTCGCGTGAAGAAGCGCGCGGCGAGTTCCGCAACTGGTCGGGCTTTGGCGGCGCGCTGGACATGCTGGAAGAGAACCCGCTGCCGGCGGTGGCGATCGTCACGCCGAAGATGAGCTTCCAGAGTTCGGACACCCTCAACACCCTGCGCGATCGCGTAGCGGCGGTGCAGGGCGTGGAAGAAGTGCGTATGGATGACAGCTGGTTTGCCCGCCTGGCGGCGCTCACCGGGCTGGCGGGCCAGATCGCGGCGATCATCGGCGTGCTGATGATCGTGGCGGTGTTCCTGGTGATCGGCAACAGCGTGCGTCTGAGCATCTTCAGCCGTCGCGACACCATCAACGTGATGAAGCTGATCGGTGCCACCGACGGTTTTATCCTGCGGCCGTTCCTCAACGGCGGGGCGATGCTGGGCTTTGCCGGCGCGCTGCTGTCGCTGGTGCTCTCCAGCGCGCTGGTGTGGCAGCTGGAGTCGGTAGTCGCCGGGGTCGCCAAGGTATTCGGCACCACCTTCACCCTGCACGGGCTGGGCTGGGATGAGGCGCTGCTGCTGCTGATCATCTCCGCCATGATCGGCTGGATCGCCGCCTGGCTGGCGACAGTGCAACATTTACGCCGATTTACACCACAGTAAGATTTTTTTGGTATACTCTTCTCCTGCTGCTTTTGATCGCGTTGCGGGAGAAGAGTGACCTCAAGCGAAGTCAGCACCACACCTCTCTTCTTAGCGCACAAATTCCCTATCGGCCTGCACCTTCGTCACGTATTGTCAGCAACAATGCTTGCAAAAAAGGGTGAACTTATAGGGCGGAGTACGGTCAAAAATTGCAGCAAATGTTAAGGTGCCCGGCGTGTGGAACCGCTTTTGCTTCAGCAACTGCCGTAGAATCAATCATTTCCCCGCTGTAATAATCACCTGCATGATTTTGTATTCTCATAGAGAGGGTTTGAATGACCAAAGAAATGCAAACTTTAGCCTTAGTACCCCAAGGTAGCTTGGAAGCCTATATCCGGGCAGCCAACGCCTATCCGATGCTGACGGCAGAGGAAGAGCGGGAGCTGGCTGAACGGCTGCATTATCAGGGCGATCTGGATGCCGCTAAGCAGCTCATCCTGTCTCACCTGCGCTTTGTCGCTCATATTGCCCGCAACTATTCAGGCTACGGTCTGCCGCAGGCGGACCTGATTCAGGAAGGCAATATCGGCCTGATGAAAGCCGTTCGCCGCTTCAACCCTGAAGTCGGCGTGCGTCTGGTTTCCTTTGCGGTGCATTGGATTAAGGCGGAAATCCACGAGTACGTATTGCGCAACTGGCGCATCGTGAAAGTGGCGACCACCAAAGCGCAGCGCAAGCTGTTCTTTAACCTGCGCAAAACCAAACAGCGTTTGGGCTGGTTCAACCAGGACGAAGTGGAGCTGGTGGCCCGCGAGCTGGGCGTCACCAGCAAAGACGTGCGCGAGATGGAATCTCGCATGGCGGCGCAGGACATGACCTTCGATCCGACTCCGGACGACGAGGCCCGCGATGGCCAGGCGATGGCGCCGGTGCTGTACCTGCAGGACAAGAGCTCCGACTTCGCCGAAGGCATCGAGGAAGATAACTGGGAAAGCAACGCCGCAGACAAACTGGCCTATGCGCTGGAAGGTCTGGACGAGCGCAGCCAGCATATCATCCGCGCCCGTTGGCTGGACGACGACAATAAGTCGACGCTGCAGGAGCTGGCCGATCAGTACGGCGTTTCCGCCGAGCGCGTGCGCCAGTTGGAAAAGAACGCCATGAAGAAATTGAAAATGGCGATCGAAGCCTGAGTCGATGCGATATTCGAAAAAAAAGCCCGGCAAGCCGGGCTTTTTCATGCCTGAAATTCGGCGTTATGGCGCAACAGTGGCGAAGTCCGGCGCCGGGCAGTCGTAGCCGAATTTTGCCGCCCACGGGTAGCGGGTGCCGGTGTTGATGTAGCGCTGATAAAGCGCCCGACCGGTCTTGGCGTCGCGCTTGATAACCCAGCTGGCGGCGTTACACAGCACGGCGGCGTAGGCCTGGCTTTTCGGCGGCAGCAGATCGGCCGCCTGCTGCGCCAACCCCACGGCCTGCCAGCGATAGTGCAGGAAACGGTTGTCCTGCGCCGGCAGCGCCGCCTTGGCGCGCGCCGCTTCTGCGCTGTCTATCCAGCTTTTGTGCTTCAGCTCGCGAGTATCGAACGCATCCCCCAGATAGGAATAGCCGGCGCCATAGATGGCGTAGTCCGGCGTCATCTCATAGCCGGTAAACTCCAGCCCCTGGGCGCGTAGCAGGTTGGCGGCGCGATAGTAAGCCTGTGCGCGCGTCAGCGGCGCGGCGGACTTGTCCTTGGCGGCCTTCAGCTCGTCGGCATACTGCTGCGCCGCCTGGCGGTAGTTGGGGATATCGAAGTAGGCCTGCGCCTCTGCGGCCCGCCCGGCGCGCATCAAGCGCCGCGCCAGCAGTTCGCGCAGCTGCACTTCCGGCGTGATCTGCTGGCCGCCGTAGTCGTCCGGGTTAACCGGCTTGAGCGGCGTCGTCGGCGCCGGGGCGTGCTTATCGACAAAGCCTTTCAACTCATCGACGGTCAACACCCGCTCCGCCACGTCGGCCACGTCGGCCCAGTAGATCGCCTTGCCGCGATACAGCAGGTCCATCGCCTGCAGATAGTCGCCGCGGTTGAGCGCCAGGATAGCCTGTTCGCCGGCCACCCGGCACTCGGGCACGATGGTTTCCGCGACGAAGTCGGCGTTGCGCTGTTCGCCCCAGCTTTCGTCGGCGGGGAATGCGCTTGCCGCCTTGGCATAGGCGGCGGTGGCAGCTTTCACGTCACCGTCACGCAGCGCCATTTTGGCGCGCAGCCACCACGCCAGGCCGCTGTCGCCGGCGTTTTTCAGCAGGCTGGCCGCCATCGGGTACTGCCCGGAACGGTAGGCCAATGCCGCCAGCCGATCGCTGCCGGCGAAGCCGCTTTTCACCGTGCCGTCCAGCAGCGTCAGGATCTGGCTGATGATCTGTGCGGAGCGGCCGTTGCCGTCGGTATCCGCCATCTGCAGGTTGCCGCTGCGGGCGAACAGTTCAATGGTCACCAGCTGTTGGATTAAGGGATCGCCGATAACCTGTTTCAGCGTTTCCAGATGGTCGGGATTGACCAGGAAACTGGAGACGTACTGCAGCGACTGCCCGCCGCTCGGATCGCCCTGCGCCGCCTGCTGTGCGTACAGGTGGGCGGCGGGAGCGACGTCACCCAGCCACAGGTGGATGCGCGCCTGCTGCCCGAGGCTGCTCAGCGCCAGCTGATCGGGGTCGGCGGCGCCGCTTTTCACCCGATCGATCACTTGCTGGAACGCCGCCAACGCCTGTTCAAGTTCGGCTTTAGGCGGATGCTCGGCGGCGGGCGCCGCTTCACCCGATTCATTCATCGGCGTGCCGTGGTCATTCATCAACACCCGCCCAAGCGAATACTGCGCCCGCAGTCCCCAGTCGCCCTGTTCGGCGGCCGGCAGCTTCAGCACCTGCTGGAAATACTCTGTGGCGCGCGGATCGTGGTTGGCGAAAGCGACGGCGCCCAGTTGATAAAGGCGCGCGGCGTTGGACAACCCCTGAGTATTGACGGCGTCAGCCTCTTCCACCGTTTTGGCGGCGCGCATTTTGCCGATTGCCACCGTTTCCGGCGACTGCGGCATCGGTTTCGGCGGCATCGGCGGCGGGGGGGCTTGCCAGTGCGGCAGCTGCTTATCCGCCGGCACCAGTCGGCCGGCTTCGAAGGCGAAATTGCCCTCCGGCATATACAGCAGGGTGCCGTTGCGGTCGATCAGCAGCCGGTTAGGAAAATCCGGACCGCAGGCATAGCCGTTCAGCGGCAGCGCCAGCGCGGCGCCGATCAGCATGGCCAGCGGAAGAAGGCGGCGGGTGTTCCGTGCCGCGCGCGAATCAAGGTGTGACAAGGGTGCCTCCTGGCGTCAGTTGTTGGCAGCGCAGCCAGCCCAGCGGCCGGGATTGCCCGGCGCGCAGCTGGTCGCCGCTGATGCGGATAAAGCGTTGCCGTTGCGGTGCGGATTCCAGCCGGTAGTTGCCGACCGCGTCCGCTGCCAGGCAGTCGTCGGCGCGGATGACCACCTCTTGCGGCAGCGGGGCGTCCACCGGCCCGTTGTTATGAATTATCAGATCATACAGCCCGTTTTGCTGTGGCTGAGGCCTAAATTTTACCTGCCAGTCGACGTTCAGTGGCCGCCGTTCGATCACCGCTCGCAGCGTGGCGAGCGACCAGGCGCGCCGATCGTCCGCCAGCGGCAAGCGAAACCAGATAATGCCGCGCAGCCGGGGCGGCGTTTGCTGCGCCAGCGTCTGCAGAAAATCGGCGATCTGCTGCGGCGCGACCGTCAGCTCGCGGCCGTTGCCCGCCACGCGCAGCGAGGATTCGCTCTCCACCTGCGCGCCCTGCGCATCAAACCCCAGCAGCGCCATGCCGTAGGCCGGCAGCGCGACGCGAAACGGCTTCGGTGTGACGGCGGCGTACTGCCGCACCCAGCGCAGCGCCAAGGGGCCGTCAAACAGCCCCTGCTGCGGCGAGAGCACGGCATGCACCTGCAGGACGGAACTGTCGGCCTGCTGCAGTACGCCGGGCAGAGCGGGTGAGCCGATCCAGGCCGGCAGAGCGGTGATGCCGAGTTGCAAAGCGGCGGGCAGCCGTTGGTGCAGCCGCTGTAGAAAGCGTTGGTAGTCAGGCAGGCGGGCGGTGGCGGCGTCATGATCGATCTCGACGCCGGTGACGGGCAGCCCGGCCGCCTGCCAGCGTTGGGTGAGCGCCAGCAGACGCTGGATAATGGCTTCTTGGTCCAGCTGCGGCAGCTGGCCGTCGAGGCGTGCTACCAGCCAGAGCGGGCGGCCGTCCTGCTTCAACAGGCTGAGATCGGCCGGGATCTCCCGCCAGCCCTCGCGCGGATGTACCTGCAGCGCCAGCACGCGCAGCCCACCGAACAGATCGCGGCTGTGCGCCAGCGCATCGGCGTGCTGCGGCGTCCAGACCCGCTGCCAGACATAAACCTGCTGATCCCAGCCTGAGGCCAGGCGCAGCGCCTGCTGGCGCCCGAGGAGCGCGGCCGCCAGCCCCAGCGCAATCAAGACCAGCGCCGCCAGCCGGCGTTTCATTTTTGCCAGAGATCGCCCTGCGGTGCGAAGCCGCAGGCGCGCATGAAGTTATCGACTTCCCCGCGTTCGCGCGGCGCCAGGCCGGCGGTCGACAGTTGCCAGTGGGCGACCTGCGGCAGCTGACGCTGCGCATCCTGCACCAGGTAAAGACCGACGCCACGGCGGCGCGTCACTTCGCGCACCAGCAGGTCCTGCAGTTCGGCGCGGTCGTCCTGCAGCGCGATTTTCACCGCCCCCAGCAGCCGCTCGTTGAAGCGGGCGGCGAACAGCGCCTTGCCGTTGCTCAGCCAGCTCTGCCACTGTTCCGGCTGCTGGTGCGGCCAAATTTTACCGAGGTCGATAAGGTCTTGCGGGGACAGCGCGGTCAGGCGCTCGATGGTCAGTTTCATGCAGAATTTCCGCGCAGCTAAATGATGCCGACAGTGTAATAGATCTTGTGCAGAGCGTTGTGTAAGTTTTTCTGTACGATTACTGTGCAATATGTTTTTTGCACGGGGCATTTTCCGAGTAAATAGTTAGTAAACGGATTGTTAACCAGCACAACGCGCTACGCCTCAAGGTAAAGAGCGCAGATTTAATTCGAATTTTATCCTGTTTACACCGCTTGTTTCTGCCGGATGAAGTTGATTTGCAGAAGAAAATTCCTGTTTAATGGTATGAAAAATAAAGTCTTATTAGAAAATAATGCCGATAAAACGCCTAAATCATTATTACTTATAACAAAAGCGGTCAATAACGATCGGGCGCAGGCAAACACAACAGGTACGTTCACAACGACAGATGGGGATTTGCGGATGAAATTAACAACAGGTAAGGCACTGCTGGCGGGTTGTATTGCGATGGCCATGAGCCAGGCGGCCATGGCGAAAGACATCAAGGTGGCGATCGTCGGGGCGATGTCCGGCCCGGTCGCGCAGTATGGCGACATGGAGTTTACCGGCGCGCGCCAGGCGATTGCCGACATCAACGCCAAGGGCGGTATCAAGGGCGACAAGCTGGTTGGCGTGGAATACGACGACGCCTGCGACCCGAAACAGGCGGTTGCGGTCGCCAACAAGGTGATCAACGACGGCATTCGCTACGTGATCGGCCACCTGTGCTCCTCGTCTACCCAGCCGGCGTCCGATATCTATGAAGACGAAGGCGTGATCATGATTACCCCGGCGGCCACCAACGCCGATCTGACCACCCGCGGCTACAAGATGATCCTGCGCACCACCGGCCTGGACTCGGATCAGGGCCCGACCGCCGCCAAATACATCCTCAGCGACATCAAGCCGAAGCGCATCGCCGTGGTGCACGACAAGCAGCAATACGGTGAAGGCCTGGCCCGCTCGGTGCGCGACAGCCTGAAAAAACAGGGCACCGAAGTGGCGATGTTCGAAGGCATCACCGCCGGCGACAAAGACTTCTCCACCCTGGTGGCGCGCCTGAAGAAAGAAAATATCGACTTCGTGTACTTCGGCGGTTACTACCCGGAAATGGGCCAGATCCTGCGTCAGGCCAAGCAGGCCGGGTTGACCACCCGCTTCATGGGGCCGGAGGGCGTGGGCAACTCCTCGCTGTCCAACATCGCCGGGGCCGCTTCGGAAGGCATGCTGGTGACGCTGCCGAAACGCTACGACCAGGTGCCTGCCAACCAGCCGATCGTCGATGCATTGAAAGCCAAGAAGCTGGATCCGACCGGCCCGTTCGTCTGGACCACCTATGCCGCGCTGCAGTCGCTGACCACCGGCATGGAGCGCAGCGGCAGCCAGGAGCCGGCGGATATCGTCAAGGATCTGAAAACCGGCAAGCCGGTGGAGACCGTGATGGGGCCGCTGACCTGGGATGACAAGGGCGATCTGAAAGGCTTCGAGTTCGGCGTGTTCGAATGGCATGCCAACGGCACGTCCACACCGATCAAATAAGCCATAATGATTAGGGTGGGGCGCAGCCCGCTGCGCCCGGCGGGTCGGCTTGCCGGCCCCGTCTCCCTTTACCCGCCGGTTCTCCGCCGGCGGGTTTCGCAGCCAAGGGTTCAGAGTATGTCAGAGCAGCTCCTCTATTTTCTGCAGCAGATGTTCAACGGCTTAACGTTGGGCAGCACCTATGCATTGATCGCCATCGGTTACACCATGGTTTACGGCATCATCGGCATGATCAACTTCGCCCACGGCGAGGTGTACATGATCGGTAGCTATGTCTCCTTTATCGTCATCGCCGCCCTGATGATGCTCGGTATCGACGTCGGCTGGTTGCTGATCGGCGCCGCGTTCCTGGTCTCGATCGTCATCGCCAGCGCCTACGGCTGGAGCATCGAGCGGGTGGCCTACAAGCCGGTGCGCAACTCCAAGCGCCTGATTGCGCTGATCTCGGCCATCGGCATGTCGATATTCCTGCAAAACTACGTCAGCCTGACGCAGGGCTCACGCGATCTGGCGCTGCCCAGCCTGGTGACCGGCCAGTGGGTGCTGGGGGAAAGCAACGGCTTCGCCGCCACCATCAGCACCATGCAGCTGATCATCTGGCTCGTGACCTTCCTGGCGATGCTGGCGCTGACGCTGTTTATCCGTTATTCGCGCATGGGCCGCGCCTGTCGCGCCTGTGCGGAAGACCTGAAGATGGCCAGCCTGCTGGGCATCAACACCGACCGGGTGATCTCGCTGACCTTCGTCATCGGGGCGGTGATGGCTGCGGTGGCCGGGGTATTGCTCGGCCAGTTCTACGGCGTCATCAACCCTTACATCGGCTTTATGGCCGGTATGAAAGCCTTCACCGCCGCGGTTCTGGGCGGTATCGGCAGCATTCCCGGCGCGATGATCGGCGGCCTGGTGCTGGGCGTGGCGGAAGCGCTGACCTCCGCCTACCTCAGCACTGAATATAAAGACGTGGTGTCGTTCGCGTTGCTGATCGTGGTGCTGCTGATCATGCCGACCGGCATCCTCGGGCGTCCGGAGGTTGAGAAAGTATGAAACTCAATCTGCTCAATGCGCTGATCGCCACGGCGGTGCTGTTCGTGATGGCGTCATTCCTGATGGGCATGCAGCTTAGCCTGGACGGCACCAAGCTGGTGGTGCACGGCGCGGCGGAAGTGCGCTGGATGTGGATCGGCATCGGCTGCGTCATCGTCTTTTTCTTCCAGCTGTTGCGCCCGCTGCTGCAGCAGGGATTGAAAAAAGTCTCCGGCCCGGCGTTCGTGCTGCCGAGCTTCGACGGCACCACGCCGCGGCAAAAGCTGCTGGCGGCTCTGCTCATCGTCGCGGCGGTCGCCTGGCCGTTCCTGGTCTCGCGCGGCACGGTGGATATCGCCACCCTGACGCTGATCTACGTGATGCTGGGCCTCGGCCTCAACGTGGTGGTGGGCTTGTCCGGTCTGCTGGTGCTCGGCTACGGCGGTTTCTACGCCATCGGCGCTTACACCTACGCGCTGCTGAATCACTATTACGGCCTCGGCTTCTGGGAGAGCCTGCCGCTGGCGGGCATCGTCACCGCCGCCTTCGGCTTCCTGCTCGGTTTCCCGGTGCTGCGGCTGCGCGGCGACTATCTGGCAATCGTGACGCTCGGCTTCGGTGAGATCGTGCGCATCCTGCTGCTGAACAATACCGAGATCACCGGCGGACCGAACGGCATCAGCCAGATCCCGAAACCGACCTTCTTCGGCCTGGAGTTCAACCGCAGCGTGCGCGACGGCGGCTGGGATACCTTCCATAACTTCTTCGGCCTGAAATACGATCCGAGCGATCGCATCGTGTTCCTGTACCTGGTGGCGCTGCTGCTGGTGGTGCTGACGCTGTTCGTCATCAACCGCCTGCTGCGTATGCCGCTGGGGCGCGCCTGGGAAGCGCTGCGCGAAGACGAGATCGCCTGCCGCTCGCTGGGCCTCAGCCCGACGCGCATCAAGCTGACCGCTTTTACCATCAGCGCCGCTTTCGCCGGGTTTGCCGGCACGCTGTTCGCCGCGCGCCAGGGGTTCGTCAGCCCGGAATCCTTCACCTTCGTCGAATCGGCCTTCGTACTGGCGATCGTCGTACTGGGGGGCATGGGCTCGCAGTTCGCGGTCATTCTGGCGGCGATCCTGCTGGTGGTGTCGCGCGAGCTGATGCGCGATCTGAATGAATACAGCATGTTGCTGCTGGGTGCGCTGATGGTGCTGATGATGATTTGGCGGCCGCAGGGGCTGTTGCCGATGAAACGGCCGCAGCTGAAGCTGCAGGCGGCGGACATTCACGCGGGCAAGGGGGAGCAGGCATGAGCGTTCAACCTTTGCTGCAGGTGGAGGGCCTGTCGATGCGTTTCGGCGGGCTGCTGGCGGTCAACAACGTGGCGTTGACGCTGAACGAAGGTGAAATCGTGTCGCTGATCGGCCCCAACGGCGCCGGTAAGACCACGGTGTTCAACTGCCTGACCGGTTTTTACCGCCCGACCGGCGGCACCATCAAATTGCGCGATCGCCACCTGGAAGGGTTGGCGGGGCAGGCCATCGCCCGCATGGGGGTGGTGCGCACTTTCCAGCACGTGCGGCTGTTCCGTGAAATGACGGTGATCGAAAACCTGCTGGTGGCGCAGCATCAGCACCTGAAAAGCGGCGTGTTTGCCGGGTTGCTGAAAACCCCGGCCTTCCGCCGCGCCGAAGCCGAAGCGCTGGCGCGCGCGGCGGAGTGGCTGGAGCGCGTCGGCCTGCTGGAAATGGCCAACCGCTCGGCGGGCAACCTGGCCTATGGGCAGCAGCGGCGGCTGGAGATCGCCCGCTGCATGGTGACCCGGCCGGAGCTGCTGATGCTGGATGAACCGGCCGCCGGCCTCAACCCGAAAGAGACCGACGAGCTGGATCACCTGATCGTCGAGCTGCGCGATCGGCATAAGGTATCGGTGCTGCTGATCGAGCACGACATGAAGCTGGTGATGGGCATTTCCGACCGCATTTACGTGGTGAATCAGGGCACGCCGCTGGCGCAGGGCACACCGGCGGAGATCCGCAACAACCCGGACGTGATCCGGGCTTATTTGGGCGAAGAATAATATGTTGTCATTCAATCAGGTATCCGCCCATTACGGCAAAATTCAGGCGCTGCATCAGGTCAGTCTCACGATAAGCCAGGGGGAAATCGTGACGTTAATCGGCGCCAACGGCGCCGGTAAAACCACGCTGCTCGGCACCCTGTGCGGCGAGCCGCGCGCCAGCGAAGGCAGCATCGTCTTTCAGAACCAGGACATCACCCAGTGGCAAACCTCGCGCATCATGCGCGAAGCGGTGGCGATCGTGCCGGAAGGGCGGCGCGTCTTCTCGCGCATGACGGTGGAAGAAAACCTGGCGATGGGCGGCTTCTTCGCCGATCGCCGGCAGTATCAACAGCGCATCGAACGGGTGTTCACTCTGTTCCCGCGCCTGCTGGAACGCCGAAGCCAGCGTGCCGGCACCATGTCCGGCGGCGAGCAGCAGATGTTGGCCATCGGCCGCGCGCTGATGAGCCAGCCGAAGCTGCTGCTGCTCGACGAGCCCTCGCTCGGGCTGGCGCCGATCATCATCCAGCAGATTTTCGACATCATTCAGCAGCTGCGGGAAGAGGGCATGACCATCTTCCTGGTGGAACAAAACGCCAATCAGGCGCTGAAATTGGCGGACCGCGGTTATGTGCTGGAAAACGGCCGCGTGGTGTTGGAAGATACGGGGGCTGCATTGTTAGCCAACGAAGCAGTGAGGTCGGCGTATCTGGGCGGTTAATCCGCCCCCCTACGAATTAAAATAATCAGGTACGAGAAGAAGAAATGAAGACAGAAGGGTTACTCGCGCAGCGCATCGTTAACGTAAAAAGTTCGGCCATCCGTGAATTGCTTAAACACAGCAAGATGGAACACGTCATTTCGCTGGCGGGCGGCATCCCCTCTGATGCGCTGTTCGATTTCGAAGGATTGAGCATCGCCACCCAGCAGGCGATCACCGAACAGCCGAAAAGCGCGTTCCAGTATGGCCTGACCGAGGGCAGCCCGCTGCTGCGTGAGCGCATTTGCGCGCTGTGCGCCGAGCGCGGCGTCACCGCTGGCGCGGAAGAGGTGATGGTCACCGCCGGCTCGCAGCAGGCATTGGATTTGGTGATGCGCGCCATCGTCAACCCCGGCGACGTGTTCGTGGTGGAGCGCCCGACCTACCTGGCGGCGCTGCAAACGCTGGAGCTGGCGGAAGCCAACATCATGTCGGTCTCGTCCGACAGCGACGGCATGGTGGTGGAAGAGCTGGCCGAGCTGCTGAAAACCCAGCGCATCAAGGGCGTGTACGTGGTGCCGAACTTCGGCAACCCCAGCGGCATCACTCTGAGCGCCGAGCGCCGCGAACTGCTGGTGAAGCTGGCCGCCGAACATAACTTCCTGATCATCGAAGACGATCCGTACGGCGAGCTGCGTTTTACCGAAGAGCGCCACCCGACGCTGCATCAGGTGTCGCAGCGGGTGCTGGGCAACACCGACCACATCATCTATACCTCGACCTTCTCCAAGATCCTGGCGCCGGGCCTGCGGTTGGGCTGGGCGATCCTGCCGCCGTTCCTGCTGCATAAAGTGGCGATCATCAAGCAGGCGGCGGATCTGCACGCCAGCGCGCTGTCGCAGAGCATCGTCGAATGCTACCTCGGCCTGGGCCGCCTGCCGGCGCAGATCGACAAGATCCGCGCCGCCTACAAACAGAAGGGCGAAATCCTGGCCGGTTTGGTGGAGCAGGAGCTGGGCGACTACATCACCTTCGATAAGCCGAAGGGCGGCATGTTCCTGTGGGCACGTTTCCGCCAGCCGTTCAACGCCACCGAATGGCTGAACGCTACCCTGCAGCAGGGCGTGGTGTTCGTGCCGGGGGAGTACTTCTTCTCCGACAACCCGGATCGTTCGACCTTCCGCCTGTCGTTCGCCACCGCCACCGAACAGCAGATGCAGGAAGCGGTGGCGCGTCTGCGCCGTTCGCTGTAATCCTCGCGGCGGCGGAGCCCATGCCCGCCGCCGACATCAAACCGCCATCTTCACTTCACCTTGCCGTCATGTGGCTGTCATATAACGGTTATTTTTCTGTCATCCGAGCATGGCATGTTATCCCCCGTCATCTTTCGAGCCGCAGCGTTGTTGGCTGCCCGACTGCCCCCCTGTCACTTAGTTAGCTAAGCTCCAGGGTGCCAGCAGGTTGCCGCCTAGCTGCAACTCGAAAGCTATAGGGGGCACTCCCTCATCAAGAATTGATTCTTTTCGCTCACGCGCTTTTACACCAGCTTTTTCAGGAGTTAGGCATGCTCACCTACGCTATTCGCAAAACCACGCTGTGCGTCGCGTTGACCCTGGCGGTCAGCACTCAGGCGCTGGCGGCGACCGAGATCCCGTTCTGGCATTCGATGGAAGGCGAACTGGGTAAGGAAGTGGATTCCCTGGCGGATCGCTTCAACCAGTCGCACAGCGACGTCAAGATTGTGCCGGTTTATAAAGGCAACTACGAACAGAGCCTGGCGGCGGGCATCGCCGCTTACCGCTCCGGCAAGGCGCCGGCGATCCTGCAGGTTTACGAGGTGGGCACCGCCACCATGATGGCCAGCAAGGCCATCAAACCGGTCTACGAAGTGTTTAAAGAGGCCGGCATCAACTTCGACGAGTCGGTGTTCGTGCCGACGGTAGCCGGCTATTACACCGACAACAAGAGCGGCCATCTGCTGTCTCAGCCGTTCAACAGCTCCACGCCGGTGCTGTACTACAACAAAGACGCCTTCAAGAAGGCCGGCCTGAACCCGGACCAGCCGCCGAAAACCTGGCAGGAGCTGGCGGCGGATACCGCCAAGCTGCGTGAGGCCGGCATGAAGTGTGGCTACGCCAGCGGCTGGCAGGGCTGGATCCAGCTGGAGAACTTCAGCGCCTGGCACGGCGTGCCGTTCGCCAGCGAAAACAACGGGTTCGGCGGCACCAACGCCAAGCTGGAGTTCAACAAGCCGCTGCAGGTCAAGCACATCGAGCTGCTGGAGGCGATGAACAAGAAGGGCGATTTCACCTACTTCGGCCGCAAAGACGAATCCACCGAGAAGTTTTATAACGGCGACTGCGCCATCACCACCGCTTCTTCCGGTTCGCTGGCGGACATCAAGCACTACGCCAAATTCAACTACGGCGTCGGCATGATGCCGTACGACGCTGACGCGAAAAACGCGCCGCAGAACGCCATCATCGGCGGGGCCAGCCTGTGGGTGATGAACGGCAAAGACGCCGCCACCTACAAGGGCGTGGCCGAGTTCCTGCAGTACCTGGCGCAGCCGGAAATCGCCGCCGAATGGCACCAGAAGACCGGCTATCTGCCGATCACCACCGCGGCTTACGATCTGACCAAGCAGCAGGGCTTCTACGACAAGAACCCGGGTGCCGACGTCGCCACTCGCCAGATGCTGAACAAGCCGCCGTTGCCGTTCACCAAGGGCCTGCGCCTGGGCAACATGCCGCAGATCCGCAGCGTGGTGGATGAGGAACTGGAAGGCGTGTGGACCGGCAAGAAAACGCCTCAGCAGGCGTTGGACGCCGCCGTGCAGCGCGGTGACGTGCTGCTGCGCCGTTTCGAAGCATCAACCAAGTAACCCTGCGTCGCGGGCCCGTCCGATCGGGCTCGCGTCTTCACGCCGATCCTTCCGTACCCGATTAATGGTTTAACTGCTATGTCATCTTCCCGTCCCGGTTTCGGCTGCAGCTGGTTGCCCTATGCGTTGGTGCTGCCGCAGCTGCTGATTACCGCCGTCTTCTTTTTATGGCCCGCCGGCGAGGCGCTGTGGTATTCGGTGCAGAGCCTCGATCCGTTCGGCCTGTCCAGCCAGTTTGTCGGGCTGGATAACTTTAAGCAGCTGTTTCAGGATCCTTACTATCTCGATTCGTTCTACACCACGCTGATCTTCAGCTTCCTGGTGGCGGGCATCGGGCTGGCGGTGTCGCTGTTCTTCGCCGCGCTGGTGGACTACGTGCTGCGCGGCAGCCGCCTCTATCGCACGCTGATGATCCTGCCCTATGCGGTGGCGCCGGCGGTGGCGGCGGTGCTGTGGATCTTTCTGTTCAACCCCGGCCTGGGGTTGATCACCCATTTCCTCAACGGGCTGGGCTATAACTGGAACCATGCGCAAAACAGCGGCCAGGCGATGTTCCTGGTGGTGCTGGCCTCGGTATGGCAGCAGATAAGCTATAACTTCCTGTTTTTCCTCGCGGCGCTGCAGTCGATCCCGCGCTCGCTGGTGGAGGCGGCGGCCATCGACGGCGCCGGCCCGGTACGGCGTTTCTTCCATCTGGTGCTGCCGCTGATCGCGCCGGTGAGCTTCTTCCTGCTGGTGGTCAATCTGGTGTACGCCTTCTTCGATACCTTCCCGGTGATCGACGCCGCCACCGGCGGCGGGCCGGTGCAGTCCACCACCACGTTGATCTACAAGATCTACCGCGAAGGCTTCGCCGGATTGGATCTCTCCAGCTCTGCCGCGCAGTCGGTGATCCTGATGCTGCTGGTGATCGGCCTGACGGTGATCCAGTTCCGCTTTGTTGAACGTAAGGTGCGCTATCAATGATTGAGAATCGACGCGGGCTGGATATCTTCAGCCATGTGATGCTGATTATCGGCGTGCTGGTGGTGCTGTTCCCGCTGTACGTGGCCTTTGTCGCCGCCACGCTGGACGACAAGCAGGTGTTTCAGGTACCGATGACGCTGGTGCCCGGCGGCCACCTGTGGGAGAACATCCGCAATATCTGGCAGGGCGGCGTGGGCAACCTCAAGGTGCCGTTCTCGCTGCTGCTGCTGAACAGCGTGATCATGGCGCTGGCGATCACCTTCGGCAAAATTGCGGTGTCGGTGCTGTCGGCTTACGCCATCGTGTACTTCCGCTTTCCGCTGCGCAGCCTGTTCTTCTGGCTGATTTTCCTCACCCTGATGCTGCCGGTGGAGGTGCGTATTTTCCCGACGGTGGAGGTGATCTCCAACCTCAACCTGCTGGACAGCTACACCGGCCTGACGTTGCCGCTGATGGCCTCGGCCACCGCGACCTTCCTGCTGCGCCAGTTCTTCATGACGCTGCCGGATGAGCTGCTGGAGGCGGCGCGCATCGACGGCGCCGGGCCGATGCGTTTCTTCTGGGACATCGTGCTGCCGCTGTCGAAAACCAATCTGGCGGCGCTGTTCGTCATCACCTTTATCTACGGCTGGAACCAATACCTGTGGCCGATCCTGATCACCAGCGACGCCTCGATGGGCACCGCGGTGGCGGGCATCAAGAGCATGATCTCCACTTCCGGCGCGCCGACCCAGTGGAACCAGGTGATGGCGGCGATGATTCTGACTTTATTGCCACCGCTGGCGGTGGTGCTTCTGATGCAGCGCTGGTTTGTGCGCGGTCTGGTTGATAGCGAGAAATAACGACGATGGCAGGATTAAAACTACAGGCGGTCACCAAGTCTTACGACGGTAAAACGCCGGTGATCAAACAGATCGACCTCGATGTGGCGGACGGCGAATTCATCGTGATGGTCGGCCCGTCCGGCTGCGGCAAATCCACGCTGCTGCGGATGGTGGCCGGGCTGGAACGCACCACCAGCGGCGATATCTATATCGATACCCGGCGCGTGACCGATCTGGAGCCCAAGGATCGCGGCATCGCAATGGTGTTCCAGAACTACGCGCTCTATCCGCACATGAGCGTGTACGACAACATGGCCTACGGCCTCAAGATCCGCGGTTTCGGCAAGGATCATATCCGCCAGCGGGTGGAGGAGGCGGCGCGCATCCTGGAGCTGGAGCCGCTGCTCAAACGCAAACCGCGCGAGCTTTCCGGCGGCCAGCGCCAGCGCGTGGCGATGGGGCGCGCCATCGTGCGCGAACCGGCGGTATTCCTGTTCGATGAGCCGCTGTCCAACCTGGACGCCAAGCTGCGGGTGCAGATGCGCCTGGAGCTGCAACAGCTGCATCGTCGTCTGAAAACCACCAGCCTGTACGTGACGCACGATCAGGTGGAGGCGATGACGCTGGCGCAGCGGGTCATCGTAATGAACAAGGGCGTGGCGGAACAGATCGGCACCCCGAGCGAAGTGTACCAACGGCCGGCTTCGCTGTTTGTCGCGGGCTTTATCGGATCGCCAGCGATGAACCTCTTGCCCGGCACCCTCAGCGCCGACGGCGGCCAGCTGCTGCTGGCGGACGGCATGGCGCTGCCGTTGCCGGCGGCCAAACCGCAGTGGGCGGGGCGGCAGTTGACGTTGGGCATTCGGCCGGAGCATATTCAACGGGTGGCGCAAGGCCAGGGCGTGCCGCTGCAGCTGCAGACGCTGGAACTGCTGGGGGCCGACAATCTGGCGCACGGCCAGTGGGGCGGCCACGGGGTGATCGCGCGGCTGTCGCACGAAACCTTGCCGGCGGCGGGCTGTACGCTATATTTGCAGCTGCCTGCTCAGGCGCTGCACTTCTTTGACACCCATAGCGGATTACGGATGGATTGATGACTAGACCCTGGCCTTACCCTCATATCGTCGCCCACCGCGGCGGCGGTTCTCTGGCGCCGGAAAACACCCTGGCGGCGATCGACGTCGGCGCGCGCCACGGCCACAAGATGATCGAGTTCGATGCCAAGCTGGCGCAGGACGGGCAAATTTTCCTGCTGCACGACGACACGCTGGATCGCACCAGCAACGGTTGGGGCGTGGCGGGCGAGCTGCCGTGGGACAAACTGGTGCAGCTGGACGCCGGCAACTGGTACAGCTCGGCCTTCAAGGGCGAGCGGTTGCCGCTGTTGTCGGAGGTGGCGGAACGCTGCCAGGAACACGGCCTGATGGCCAATATCGAGATCAAGCCGACCACCGGCAGCGACGATGAAACCGGTCGGGTGGTGGCGCTGGCGGCGCGGCTGCTGTGGCAAGGGCAGACCGATCCGCTGCTCTCTTCCTTCTCGGTAGAAGCGCTGGCGGCGGCGCAGCGCACCGTGCCGGATTTGCCGCGCGGCCTGCTGCTCGAGGCCTGGGACGACAACTGGCGCGAGCTGACCGAACGCCTAGACTGCGTCTCGCTGCATATCGATCACAAAGCGCTGACCGCCGAGCGGGTAAAAGCGTTGAAAGACGCCGGGCTGCGCATTCTGGTGTACACCGTCAACCAACCGGATCGCGCGCGCCTGCTGCTCGACTGGGGCGTTGACTGCATTTGCACCGACCGGATAGATTTGATCGGCCCGGATTTTTAATCCGGCACCGATGAATCCCGCGACGACAAGCCTTGCCGCCGCACCACCGGAAGGAATGCGATGCCTGGCTTTATCCTGTCACTGTGGCACCAGATCGTGCTGTCTTTACCGCTGTTTGTTCTGATCGCGTTGGGTTATGGGCTGATTCGCTGGGGGAAATGGCCTGCCAGTATCACCGATGGCCTGACGCGTTTCGTGTTTTCCCTCGCCTTGCCCGCCATGCTGTTTCGCATGATGTGCGACTTCTCGCAGCGCCCGGCGGTCGACGCCCGGCTGCTGATCGCGTTCTTCGGCAGTTGCCTGATCGTGTTTGTGCTTGGCCGCCTCGTCGCCCGGCATCTCTTCCGGCTGGATGGCGTCGCCGGATCGGTGTTTGCGCTGGGCGGTATTTTCTCCAATAACGTGATGCTCGGCTTGCCGATCGCCGGCGTGATGCTGGGGGAGGCGGCGATCCCGTCGGTGGCGCTGGTGCTGGTGTTCAACGGCCTGATCCTGTGGACGCTGGTGACGGTGTCGATCGAATGGGCGCGCAATGGTTCGCCGACGCTGAGCGGTTTCGTTAAAACCGCGCGTAGCGTGCTGACCAATCCGCTGATCGTCGGCATCTTGTCCGGCACCCTGTTCAGCCTGACCGGCCTGCCGCTGCCGGCCTTCGTCGATCGGCCGGTCAGCATGCTCGGCCAGGTGGCGGCGCCGCTGTCGCTGGTGGTGCTTGGCATGGGGCTTGCCGAGTACCGCATCAGCGAAGGCTGGCAGCTGAGCAGCGCCATCTGCGTGCTGAAGTTGCTGGTACAACCGTTAGTGATTTGGCTGCTGGCCTGGATGATGGATCTGCCGCCGATGGAAACCCGCGTTGTGGTGCTGCTGGGGTCGATGGCGGTGGGGGTGAACGTCTACCTGATGTCGCGCCAGTTCAATACGCTCACCGGCCCGGCCGCCACCAGCCTGGTGATGTCCACCGTGCTGGCGGCGATCACCACGCCGCTGATCCTCACCGTTATGGGCGTGCGGGCGTAGCCGGCATCGGCGCCTGCGGCACCGCCGGCGCGGTGCGATTGAACGGATCGCGCGGCTGATTGCCGTTAGGCAGCAGTTGCCCGCCGTTCGGCGTGGTTTGCATCAGCTGTTGCCGCTGATTGTCGAACTGCCGCTGTTGCTGCAGGCGGCGTTGGTCCATTTGCCGATTGTTCAACAGGCGCTGTTGCTGGGCCTGCTGGCTGCTTTGGTTGAGAAACTGCTGCTGTGAACGCAGATCGGTTACGCCGTTGGCCGCCGCAGCCAGGCCGGGCAGCCACAGCAGGGCGAACAGGATGTGAGAAGTTTTCATGATGGTTACCTCGCCTTTTTATTAAGCCTAACCCAGCGGTGAAATTTTGCCGGTAGTTTATCTTTTGTTCGGATGTAAACCGCCTTTTCACCAACGCGGTGCGCATCTTCCGTTACAATCGCCCTTTCGGTCTTTTTAGGGTGAACCCATCGTGCTGCTTTTGGTTATAACCACCATTCTGTGGGCATTTTCTTTCAGCCTGATTGGCGAGTACCTGGCGGGCCACGTCGACAGCGGATTCTCGGCGCTGGTGCGCATCGGGCTGGCGGCGCTGGTGTTTCTGCCGTTTCTGCGTTGGCGCAACATCAAACTCAAGGTGATCCTGCTGTATATGCTGGTGGGCGCCTTCCAACTGGGCATCATGTACCTGTTCAGCTTCCGCGCCTATCTGTACCTGACGGTGCCGGAATTCCTGCTGTTCACCGTGCTGACGCCGCTGTACATCACGCTGATCTACGACTTGCTGAGCGGCCGACGCCTGCGTTGGGGCTATGTCTTCAGCGCGTTGCTGGCGGTGCTGGGCGCGGCGATTATCCGCTATCACCAGCTGAGTGAGCATTTCTGGTGGGGGCTGCTGTTGGTGCAGGCGGCGAATATCAGCTTCGCCATCGGCATGGTCGGCTATAAGCGCCTGATGGAAGTGCACCCCTTGCCGCAGCACACCGCCTTTTCCTGGTTCTACCTGGGGGCTGCGGCGGTGGCGGTGGTGGCCTGGTTCCTGTGGGGCAATCCGCAGCAGCTGCCGACCACCAATCTGCAGTGGGGCGTGCTGATCTGGCTGGGCGTGGTGGCGTCGGGGCTGGGCTACTTCATGTGGAACTACGGCGCGACGCAGGTGGATGCCGGCACGCTCGGCATCATGAACAATATGCATGTGCCGGCCGGTTTGTTGGTCAACCTGGCCATCTGGCAACAGCAGCCGCACTGGCCGAGCTTTATCATCGGTGGGGCGGTGATCGTCGCTTCGCTGTGGGTGCATCGCCGCTGGGTGGCGCCGAAACAGCTCGGCTAAGCGGGCGGGCCACCCCGGCCGGGGGGCCCGAAAGTTTATACGCCGGCCGCCAACGCTTTGGCGCCGGTCGCGCCGGGACGTGCGGCGTCGCGCACAAACGGCAGATGATCGCAGGCGTGCTGGCGGGCCGAGCGGATAAAGGCTTCGGTCACCGCCTGGCGCTGTTCACCGTCGCGCACGGCAGCGTACAGGCGGCTCCACAGGCCGTCACCCAGGGTTTTGGTCACCACCAGACCCTGCTGTTCGAAACTCTCCACCACCCAGTGCGGCAGCGCCGCAATCCCCATCCGCGCCGATACCATCTGGATCAGCAGCAGCGTATTATCGACGTTCTTCAACGCCGGGCTGACGCCCGCCGGCTGCAGAAAATGCCGCCAGATATCCAGCCGTTGGCGCTGCACCGGGTAAATCAACAGCGTTTCGTCACTCAAGTCTTCCGGCTCGATGTGCGGCCTGCCGGCCAGCGGATGATCCGGCGCCAGCACCAGGCGCACCTCGAAATCGAACATCGGCGAATAGTGCAGGCCGCTGCGCGGCAGAATATCCGACGTCATCACCAGATCCAGTTCACCCTGTTGCAAGGCCGGTTGCGGATCGAAAGTCACGCCGGAAGTGAAGTCCATCACCACCTGCGGGAAACGCCGGCGGAAGTTGTCCAGCGCCGGCGTCAGCCACTGAATGCAGCTGTGGCATTCGATGGCGATGCGCAGCGTGGTCTGATGCGGCTCGTGGCAGGCCTGCAGCGCCTGCTGGATCTGCGGCAGCACCTGCTCCGCCAGCTGCAGCAGGATCTCGCCCTGGGCGGTGAAGCGCAGGGGCTGGCTCTTGCGCACGAACAGCTTGAAGCCCAGACGTTGTTCAAGATCGCTGAACTGGTGCGACAGGGCAGACTGCGTCTGATGAAGTTGGGCCGCCGCCCCCGCCAGCGAACCGCTGTTGCGCAGGGCCTGCAGCGTCCGTAAATGTTTCAGTTCGATCATGAGAGTCCTTCACATTGACAGTGAATAAATTGCGCTTGTGGTTAATACAGTACCTGCTGATTATGGATGTGTAAACATCTGGACGGCTAAATGGGGAATATGACGATGGCAATTTTGAATCACACACTGGGTTTTCCTCGCGTTGGGCTACGACGTGAGCTGAAAAAAGCTCAGGAAAGCTACTGGGCCGGCAACTCAACGCAGGAAGAGCTGTTGGCGGTTGGCCGCGAGCTGCGCGCTCGTCATTGGCAGCAGCAACAGCAGGCCGGGGTGGATTTGGTGCCGGTCGGCGATTTCGCCTGGTACGATCATGTGTTGACCACCAGCCTGCTGCTGGGCAACGTGCCGGCGCGCCATCAGAATGCGGATGGTTCGATCGATCTGGACACGCTGTTTCGCATCGGCCGTGGCCGCGCACCGACCGGCGAGCCGGCGGCCGCGGCGGAAATGACCAAATGGTTCAACACCAACTACCACTACATGGTGCCCGAATTCCAGCAAGGCCAGCAGTTCAAGCTGGGCTGGACTCAGCTGCTGGACGAAGTGGACGAAGCGCTGGCGCTCGGCCATCGCATCAAGCCGGTGCTGCTGGGCCCGGTGACCTATCTGTGGCTGGGTAAGGTGAAGGGCGAGCCGTTCGACCGGCTGTCGCTGCTGAAAGACATCCTGCCGGTTTACCAACAGGTGCTGGCCGAGCTGGCGAAACGCGGCGTCGAGTGGGTGCAAATTGATGAACCTGCGCTGGTGCTGGAGCTGCCGCAAGCCTGGCTGGATGCGTTCAAACCGGCTTACGACGCGCTGCAGGGGCAGGTGAAGCTGCTGCTGACCACGTATTTCGACAGCGTCGGCCACAACCTCGATACCGTCCGCACGCTGCCGGTGCAGGGGCTGCACGTCGATCTGGTCGCCGGCCATGACGATATTGCCGCGCTGAGCGCCGCACTGCCGAACGACTGGCTGCTGTCGCTGGGGGTCATCAACGGCCGCAACGTCTGGCGCGCCGATCTGAGCCGCTGGTTCGAACGTCTTCAGCCGCTGGTGGGCACCCGCCCACTGTGGATCGGCAGCTCCTGTTCACTGCTGCACAGCCCGATCGACCTGAGCGTGGAAAGCCGTCTGGACGAAGAAGTGAAAAGCTGGTTCGCCTTCGCGCTGCAAAAATGCGCCGAGCTGGCGCTGTTGAGCTCGGCGCTGAACGCGCCTGACGCGGCCAAGCAGGCTGAACTGGATGCCTACAGCGCACCGATCCGCGCCCGCCGTCAGTCGAGCCGCGTGCATAACCCACAGGTTGAGCGCCGGCTGGCCGCGATCACCGCGCAGGACAGCGAACGCCACAGCGCTTACGCCGAGCGCGCCAGGGCGCAGCGCGAGCGTTTCAACCTGCCGGCCTGGCCGACCACCACCATCGGTTCGTTCCCGCAGACCACCGAGATCCGCGGCCTGCGTCTGGACTTCAAACAGGGCCGTTTGGACGGCAACAACTACCGCACCAGCATCGGTGAGCACATCAAACAGGCGATCGTCGAGCAGGAGCGCCTCGGGCTGGACGTGCTGGTGCACGGTGAAGCCGAGCGTAACGACATGGTGGAGTATTTCGGCGAGAACCTGGACGGCTTCGTGTTTACCCAAAACGGCTGGGTGCAGAGCTACGGCTCCCGCTGCGTGAAGCCGCCGGTCATCATCGGCGACGTCAGCCGCCCGGAAGCCATCACCGTCGAATGGGCCAAATTCGCCCAGTCGCTGACCGACAAGCCGGTGAAAGGCATGCTGACCGGGCCGGTGACCATTCTGTGCTGGTCGTTCCCGCGTGAAGACGTGACCCGTGAAGTGATTGCCAAGCAGATTGCGCTGGCGCTGCGCGACGAGGTGGAAGATCTGGAAAAAGCCGGTATCGGCATCATCCAGATCGACGAACCTGCGCTGCGTGAGGGGCTGCCGCTGCGTCAATCCGACTGGGCCGCGTACCTGAACTGGGCGGTGGACGCCTTCAAATTGAACGCCGCCGTGGCGCGGGACGACACCCAGATCCATACCCACATGTGTTATTGCGAGTTCAACGACATCATGGACTCCATCGCCGCGCTGGACGCCGACGTGATCACCATCGAGACCTCGCGTTCCGATATGGATCTGCTGGAAGCTTTCAAAGAGTTCGAATACCCGAACGAAATCGGGCCGGGCGTCTACGATATCCACTCGCCGAACGTGCCGAGCGTGGAATGGATTGAAGCGCTGCTGCGTAAAGCGGCGCAGAACATCCCGGCGGAACGCCTGTGGGTTAACCCGGATTGCGGCCTGAAAACCCGCGGCTGGCCGGAAACCCGACAGTCGCTGGCCAACATGGTATTGGCGGCACAGCGCCTGCGCGAGCACGCGTGATGCCGTGCGGCGGATAAACCGCCGCTTATAGATTTACTGGTGTGATGATTGGGCGCTTCGGCGCCCTTTTTTATGCGCGGGAAATTATTTGACGCCGTGCTGGGCGAACCATGCCAGCATGCGCTGCCAGCCGTCTTGCGCCGCTTCGGCGTTGTAGCTGGGGCGATAGTCGGCGTTGAACGCATGCCCGACTTCGGGATACACCACGATTTCGGCCTCGGCGTTGGCGGCGCGGATCGCCTGACGCATGGTTTCCACCGTCTCCAGCGGGATGCCGCTGTCCTGCCCGCCATACAGCCCCAGCACCGGCGCCGACAGTTGGGTGGCGACGTCGACCGGCTGCTTCGGTGAATTCAGCGTTTTCTCGCCGACCAGTTTGCCGTACCAGGCGACCGCCGCCTTCAACTGCGGGTTATGCGCCGCGTACAGCCAGGTGATGCGGCCACCCCAGCAAAAACCGGTGATCGCCAGCTTGCCGGCGTCGCCGCCGTGGCGGATAGCCCAGTGTGCGGCGTGATCCAGATCCGACAGCACCTGACGATCCGGCACCTTGGTGACCAACTGCTGGAACAGCTCGCCGATATCGGTGTAGTCGTTGGCGTCTCCCTGGCGGAAATAGAGCTCGGGCGCGATCGCCAGATAGCCCTGCTTGGCCAGGCGGCGGCACAGATCCTGAATATGTTCATGGACGCCGAAGATTTCCTGCACCACCAGCACGATGGGGAAAGGGCCGCTCTGGTCGGCGGGTTTGGCGACGTAGGCCGGCAGCGCGTCGCCCTGAGAAGGGATGGTCGTTTGCCCGGCGTGAATGCCCTGTTCGTCGGTGATAATCGCGGAGGCGGCCAACGGCGCGGCGGCCGGGGCGAATCCCCCCTGAGCCTGTTCTAATGTCATCACATGTTCGGTTTTCATTGCGGTCTCCGTGCAATAGAAAAAAGCGCTGAGATTAACTATAGGAAAGATTACCCATTATTGGCGCTGCGTGGCGCACTTTCGGACAAGTTGATAAAAAACGGCTAATTATCTGGCTTTGCGGCATTTTTAAGCGCTTTTTATCATGTTATTACGCGTTTTGCCCTGCGTAAGTGCCATAAGGTGCGTTAGAGGGCTTCTTTGTCCCTAAGCAACCGATAAGATGGGGTTATTTTGGATTGATCAGCTAAATAGTTTCAGCCGGCAACCAACGGCAGAGGGCGGCAAGATTTGTCGGCTAGACTGAGGTATAGCGGTGCGCTCTGGGGGCGTTACAGTGCTTTTTTGTGATAAAAATCACAAAAAATATGTAGCATGTAATTTGTTTCTCTTTTCATAGTGACTATCGTCACGAAATTAAGCGGCGATTTTCAGTAGAGTGCTTTTTTGTTCCTCCCAATAAACATGATCCATGAGGAGTCTCGTATGTCTCAGTCTGACGTTTTTCATCTCGGCCTCACCAAGAACGATTTACAAGGGGCCCAGCTTGCCATCGTGCCGGGCGATCCGCAGCGCGTAGAGAAGATTGCCAAGCTGATGGAAAATCCGGTGCATCTGGCCTCCCATCGTGAATTCACTACCTGGCGCGCGGAGCTGGACGGCAAGGCGGTGATCGTCTGTTCTACCGGTATCGGCGGCCCGTCTACCTCTATCGCGGTGGAAGAGCTGGCGCAACTGGGCATTCGCACCTTCCTGCGCATCGGCACCACCGGCGCCATTCAGGCGAACATCAACGTCGGTGACGTGCTGGTCACCACGGCGGCGGTACGCCTCGACGGCGCCAGCCTGCACTTTGCGCCGATGGAGTTCCCGGCAGTCGCTGACTTCGCCTGCACCACCGCGCTGGTGGAAGCGGCCAAGGCCAGCGGCGCTACCACGCACATCGGCGTGACCGCCTCCTCCGATACCTTCTATCCGGGCCAGGAGCGTTACGACACTTACTCCGGCCGCGTGGTCAGCCGCTTCAAAGGCTCGATGGAAGAGTGGCAGGCGATGGGCGTGATGAACTATGAAATGGAATCCGCCACGCTGTTGACCATGTGCGCCAGCCAGGGCCTGCGTGCCGGCATGGTGGCTGGGGTGATCGTCAACCGCACCCAGCAAGAGATCCCGAACGCCGAGACCATGAAAAACACCGAAAGCAAAGCGGTGCAGATCGTGGTGGACGCCGCCCGCCGCCTGCTGTAATCGCCTTTCCCCCAGCGGGCCGCCGACGCGGCCCGTTTTTCCATTCGCGGCGAATCTGTTACGGTGATACTCCTCAGCGCTGCGCCGATGGCTGCCGCGCGTTGTCATAACAAAAACAACGAGGACGTTTATGACCGCCCAGATCCTGCTTCATCCTTCGCTCGCGCCGCTCGACGGCGGCATCAATTTCCGCGACTTCGGCGGCAACGGCGTGGCCGACGGGCGCCGCATCAAGCGCGGCCTGCTGTTCCGCTCCGGTTCCCTCGAGCGGCTGACGGAAAACGACTGCACCTTTCTCGCCGGCGTGCCGGTGCGCTCGGTGCTGGACTACCGCGATGCCGACGAGGTGCAGGCCAAGCCGGATATTCTGTGGAATGGCGCCGATTATCACCACGTGCCGGCCAACCCGCTGAGCAGCGAAGTCAACGCCAACCTGGAGAAGCTCACCAACGAGACGCTGGCCGCCTTCGACGCCCGCGCGTTCATGCTGGAGCTGTATCGCCGCCTGCCGTTCGGCAATGCGGCCTATCAGCGGCTGGCGCAGCTGTTGAGCAATCCTGGCGGCGGCGCCATCGTACAGCACTGCGCGGTCGGCAAGGATCGCACCGGGGTCGGTTCGGCACTGGTGCTGTTCGCGCTGGGAGCCGACGAAGCGACGGTGCTGGAAGACTATCTGCTGACCGAAACCACGCTGGCCACTTTCCGCGAGCAGATGCTGGATCAGCTGTCTATCAAGCTGAATGCGGCGGCGCTGGAGCAATTCGCCTACGTGCTCAGCGCGCGCGAGGAGTTCCTGATGACGGCGTTGGGCTGCATCCGTCAGCAATACGGTTCCACCGACCGCTGGCTGGAAGCGGAATACGGCCTGGGCGCAGCCCAGCGCGAAGCGCTGCAGGCGTTCTACCTCGAGTAAATCGCCGCGCGTTTAGCCGGGGTTTAACTCGCCCCGGCCTATCCTAGGCGGCGAATTATCGCGTATCAGGAGCCCCGCATTGAGCCTCAATGACGTTATCAACTGGGTCAGCGACGTCGTGCGTCAGCACGAAGGCTGGGCCATTCCCATCATCTTTTTCCTGGCGTTCGGCGAGTCGCTGGCGTTTTTGTCGCTGCTGCTGCCGGCCACGGTGATCCTGCTGGCGCTGGGCGCGCTGATCGGCGAAAGCGGCATCGCCTTTTGGCCGATTTGGGCCGCTGCCGCCGTCGGGGCGTTTTTCGGCGACTGGCTCTCTTACTGGATCGGCTATCACTATCAGGACCGGGTGGCGCATATGTGGCCGCTGTCGCGCAATCCGCAGCTGCTGGCGCGCGGCCACGCGTTCTTTGAACGCTGGGGCGTGCTGGGCATCTTCATCGGCCGCTTTTTCGGCCCGCTGCGCGCCGTGGTGCCGCTGGTGGGCGGCATTTGCGGCATGCCGCAGCGTTATTTCCAGTTAGCCAACGTCACGTCGGCGATGATCTGGGCGTTCGGCATTCTGGCGCCGGGGGCATTCGGCATCAAGTGGCTCAGCCAGTGGCTGGGCTGATTTCTCGCTAAATTGCGCAGCGCCGCGCAATATTGTGCGCGGCGGGCAAAATCAGGCTGGACATCCATACAGGCTCCCCTTAACGTGACGGGCAATGGGCGTGCGAAACGCCGGAACGGCAAGGTGCAACAGGAGGCAGGGTGGATACCAGTCTGATTTATGGGATTGGCGGCGTAACGATCGGCATGCTGTTGGGGTGGTTGATCGCCAGTCTGCGGGTGCAACAGACGAATGCGCAGCATGAAACCGAGCTGCGGTTGCTGGAGCAAGCGTTGCAGCAGGCGCAGCAGGAAACGGCGGCGCGACAGGAGGCTCTGCAGCGCCACGAGCAGCAGCTGCGGCAGAGCGAGCTGGAGCTGCGTAACCTGCACAGCCAGCTGGCGGCCGGGCATGAAAAGCTTCAACAGCTCAACCATTGGCGCAACGAATGCGAATTGCTCAACCAGGAGCTGCGCGCCCAGCGCGAGGTTAACAGCGCGCAGGAGGCTGAGCTGCGCGAAGTCACCATCCGTCTGGAAGAGACGCGCATGGCGGCGGAGGAGAAGCAGCGCCTGCTTATCAACAGCGAACAACGCCTCACCACCCAGTTTGAAAACCTCGCCAACCGCATTTTTGAACACAGCGGCCGCAAGGTGGACGAGCAAAATAAGCAAAGCTTGGATCGGTTGCTGCTGCCGCTGCGTGAACAGCTGGACGGTTTCCGCCGTCAGGTGCAGGACAGCTTTGGTCAGGAGGCGCGGGAACGTCACACGCTGACGCACGAAATACGTAATCTGCAGCAGTTGAACGCACAGATGGCGCGCGAGGCCATTAACCTCACCAAGGCGCTTAAAGGCGACAACAAAACGCAGGGCAACTGGGGCGAAGTGGTGCTGAGCCGGGTGCTGGAGGCCTCCGGCCTGCGCGAAGGGCACGAGTATGAAACGCAGGTCAACGTGCGGGTGGATCACCAGAGCCGCATGCAGCCCGATGTGATCGTGCGCCTGCCGCAGGGCAAGGACGTGGTGATCGACGCCAAGATGTCGCTGATCGCCTACGAGCGCTATTTCAACGGCGAGGATGAGGTGGAGCGCGAAGCGGCGCTGAGCGAACATATCGCCTCGCTGCGCGGCCACATTCGCATGCTGGGCCGCAAGGACTATCAGCAGCTGCCGGGACTGCGCTCGCTGGACTATGTGCTGATGTTCATTCCGGTGGAGCCCGCCTTCCTGCTGGCTATCGATCGCGAACCGGAGCTGATCAGCGAAGCGCTCAAGCACAACATCATGCTGGTCAGCCCGACCACGTTGCTGGTGGCGCTGCGCACTATCACCAACCTGTGGCGCTATGAGCATCAAAGTCAGAACGCCCAGCGCATCGCCGATCGCGCGGCGAAACTGTATGACAAGATGCGGCTGTTCGTGGACGATATGTCCGCGCTGGGGCAGAGCCTGGACAAAGCGCAGGGCAGTTATCGTCAGGCGATGAACAAACTGAGCGAAGGCCGTGGTAACCTTATCGGCCAAATTGAAGGTTTCCGCGCGTTGGGGGTTGAGGTCAAACGGCCGATCAACCCGCTGCTGGCGCAGCAAGCCGGCGCGCAACACGATGAAGCGGAAGAGGCGAACGACGATGATGTCGCCGCGCTGCCGCAGACGAAAGACGATGACGATACCGCCGGGGAACCGGGCTTCGTTTCGCACGGCTGAGGCCGTGGCGAGGTGGGGTATTCCCCAGGCTTCTGGTACACTCATCCACACAAAATTGACTGAATAGCAGGCAGGACAATGGCAGATCAACCGCAGGAAACCACCGATTTCGGTTTTCGCACCGTCGCTAGAGACGAAAAACAGGCCATGGTGGCGGACGTTTTTCATTCGGTAGCGGCAAAGTATGACGTGATGAACGACCTGATGTCGTTCGGCATCCACCGTATCTGGAAGCGTTTCACCATTGACTGCAGCGGCGTGCGCCGTGGGCAGCGCGTGCTGGATCTGGCCGGCGGTACCGGCGATCTGGCGGCCAAGTTCTCCCGCATGGTCGGCGAGCAGGGGCAGGTGGTGCTGGCGGACATCAACGATTCGATGCTGAAGATGGGACGCGAGAAGCTGCGCGATCGCGGCATCGTCGGCAACATCAATTACGTGCAGGCCAACGCCGAAGCGCTGCCTTTCCCGGACAATTACTTCGATTGCATCACCATCTCCTTTGGCCTGCGCAACGTCACCGACAAAGACAAAGCGCTGCGCTCGATGTTCCGCGTGCTGAAGCCGGGCGGCCGCCTGCTGGTGCTGGAATTCTCCAAGCCGCTGCTGGCGCCGCTGAGCAAAGCTTACGATGCCTACTCGTTCCACGTATTGCCGAAGATCGGCGAGCTGGTGGTGAAGGATCCGGACAGCTACCGCTACCTGGCGGAATCGATCCGCATGCACCCCGATCAGGAAACCCTGAAGGGCATGATGGGCAACGCCGGTTTTGAAAACGTCACCTATTTCAACCTGACCGGTGGGATTGTCGCCCTGCATCGCGGCTTCAAGTTCTGAGAGGGAGATGCCGATGCTGTTTACCCCTCTGCTGACCGGTGCGCTGGAAACCTCGCTGAATAATCTGCTGTTTCGCGATCGCAGCATGAAAGCCGCTCGCCAACGCCTGGCGGGCAAGGTGCTGCGTATCGAACTGGAAGAGCTGGCTTCACCGCTAGTGCTGGTGTTCAGCGAACTGCGCGTGGACGTGCTGGGCCAGTCTGAGGACAGCGCCGATTGCACCGTGCGCAGCCGCATTCCCGCCTTACTGAAGCTGCGCGATCGCCAGCAGTTGCCGGTGCTGATGCGCAGCGGCGAATTGACGGTGGAAGGCGATATTCAGGTGGTGCAACAGCTGGTTGGCCTGCTCGATCTGGCGGAGTGGGATCCGGCGGAGTGGCTGGCGCCCTATATCGGCGATATCGCCGCCCAGGGCATTACGCAGGCGCTGGGAAAAGGCGCCTCGCTGCTGAAAACCGGCTTTATGCGCCGGCAGCAGGACATGGCGGAGGCGTTGACGGAAGAGTGGCGTCTGGCGCCGGGGCCGCTGGAAGTGGTGTGGTTCAACGAGGAAGTTGATGCACTCGCCCGCAGCGCGGAAGCGCTGTCTGCCCGCATGGACAAGTTGGAGGGCAAGCGATGACCCCAGGCGAACTGCGCCGTTTGTATTTTATCGTCCGCGTTTTTCTCAGCTATGGGCTGGACGAACTGATCCCTAAAATGCGTTTGACGCTGCCGCTGCGCTTCGGCCGCCGGCTGCTGTTCTGGATGCCGAATCGGCACAAGGACAAGCCGCTGGGTGAACGCCTGCGGCTGGCGCTGCAGGAGCTGGGGCCGGTCTGGATCAAGTTCGGCCAGATGATGTCGACCCGCCGCGATCTGTTTCCACCGCAGATTGCCGATCAGCTGACTTTGTTGCAGGACCGGGTCGCGCCTTTCGACGGTGCGCTGGCGCGTAAACATATCGAACTGGCGATGGGCGGCCCGCTGGAAACCTGGTTCGACGATTTCGATCAGCAGCCGTTGGCCTCTGCTTCGATCGCGCAGGTGCATACCGCGCGGCTCAAAACCACCGGCCAGGAAGTAGTGCTGAAGGTGATCCGGCCTGATATCGGGCCGATCATCAAGGCCGACGTGCGCCTGATGTACCGTTTGGCCGGCTGGGTGCCGAAGCTGTTGCCGGACGGCCGCCGTCTGCGCCCGCGCGAAGTGGTGCGCGAGTACGAGAAAACCCTGCTGGACGAATTGAACCTGCTGCGCGAAGCGGCCAACGCCATTCAGCTGCGCCGCAATTTCGACGGCAGCCCGATGCTGTACGTACCGGAAGTTTATTCTGACTACTGCCGTGAAAGCGTATTGGTGATGGAGCGCATCTACGGCATTCCAGTCTCGGATATCGCCACGCTGGAGCAGCAGGGCACCAACATGAAACTGTTGGCGGAACGCGGCGTTCAGGTGTTCTTTACCCAGGTATTCCGCGACAGCTTCTTCCATGCGGACATGCATCCCGGTAATATTTTCGTCAGCTACGAACATCCGGAAGATCCTTGCTATATCGGCATCGACTGCGGCATCGTCGGCTCGCTGAACAAGGATGATAAACGCTACCTGGCGGAAAATTTCATCGCCTTCTTCAACCGCGATTACCGCAAGGTGGCGGAACTGCACGTCGACTCCGGTTGGGTGCCGCGCGACACCAATGTGGAAGACTTTGAATTCGCCATCCGCACCGTGTGCGAGCCGATTTTCGAGAAACCGCTGGCGGAGATTTCCTTCGGTAACGTGCTGCTGAACCTGTTCAACACCGCACGCCGCTTCAATATGGAAGTGCAGCCGCAGCTGGTGTTATTGCAGAAGACCTTGCTGTATGTTGAAGGACTGGGGCGCCAGCTCTACCCGCAGCTGGATCTGTGGACCACGGCCAAGCCGTTCCTCGAGAGCTGGCTGCGCGATCAGGTCGGCATCCCTGCCGTGGTGCGCGCGCTCAAAGAAAAAGCGCCGTTCTGGGCGGAGAAGCTGCCGGAACTGCCCGAGCTGTTTTACGACAGCCTGCAGCAGCATAAACTGTTGCAACAAAGCGTTGATAAGCTGACCAACCAAATGCAGGCTCAGCGGGTTCGTCAGGGGCAGTCACGTTATTTGTTCGGCGTTGGCGCTACACTCTTGGTAAGCGGCACGCTGTTGCTGCTGGGGCAAATCGAGGTGTTTCCTGCCTGGATGATGGCCGCCGGCATCGTATGCTGGGTGATTGGCTGGAAGCGAACCACCTGATTTAATTCGTCACTCTGGTAAAGTCGGCCCTATAATGCGGGCTGGCTTTGAAAGACCCTTTAAAATTAGAGGTAATTAAAATGGGCGGTATTAGTATTACGCAATTGTTGATCATCGCAGTGATCGTGGTGCTGCTGTTCGGTACCAAAAAACTGCGCACGCTGGGCTCCGATCTCGGCGCCTCGATCAAGGGCTTCAAGAAGGCGATCGGCGACGACACGCCGTCGACCCCCAACACGGCTGAGAAAAGCAGCCTGGATGACGCTGACTTCTCGGCCAAGCCTATTACCGATAAGCAGCCGGAAGTGAAACCGGAAGAGTCGAAGAACAAAGAGCAGGTATAAACCGTGTTTGACATTGGGTTTAGTGAGCTGCTGCTGGTGCTGGTGATCGGCCTGGTTGTTCTGGGGCCGGAACGGTTGCCGATCGCGGTCAGAACGGTGTCGGGCTGGATCCGCGCGCTGCGCTCGCTGGCGGCCTCGGTGCAGCACGAACTGTCTCAGGAACTGAAGCTGCAGGAGCTGCAGGACAGCCTGAAAAAAGCGGAACAGGCCGGTTTGCAGAACCTGACGCCGGAGCTGAAGGCGTCAATGGATGAGCTGAAAGACGCGGCGGAATCATTGAAACGCACCTACCGGGGCGAGAAAGAAGAGCTGGCGAACACCATTCATAACCCGCAGGTCACCGATCCGGAAGCCTTGCACGACGGCGTGACGCCGGCGGAAGCGGCAACCAGCGCCAGCGCGCCCGCCGCCGTGCCAAAACCGGCAGCGGAGCCTGAGGCCGTCGCGCCTGTGTCACCGGCCGCGCCAGTGCCAGCGCAGCAGGCTAAAGCACCGGTGGAAACCGCGCCGGCACCTGTCGACCCTGTTGCGGATAAAACCCCAGCGTCTCACCAACCTAGTGGCGATCGTTAATACATGGCTGTTGAAGATACCCAACCCCTTATCAGTCATCTGATAGAGCTGCGCAAGCGGCTATTGAACTCGATTATTTGCGTGCTGGCGGTGTTCGTGGTGCTGGTGTTTTTCGCCAACGACATCTACCAGCTGGTCTCTGCGCCGCTGCTCAAGCAGCTGCCGGCCGGGGCGAGCATGATCGCTACCGACGTGGCGTCACCGTTCTTTACGCCGATCAAGCTGACCATGATCGTCTCGGTGTTCGTCTCAGCGCCGATGATTCTGTATCAGGTGTGGGCATTCATCGCACCGGCGCTGTACAAGCATGAACGCCGCCTGATGATGCCGCTGCTGGTGTCCAGCAGCCTGCTGTTCTACCTCGGCATGGCTTTCGCCTACTTCATCGTGTTCCCGCTGGCCTTCGGTTTCTTTGCCAAGACCGCGCCGATGGGGGTGACCATTGCGACCGACATTAAAAACTACCTCGATTTCGTCATGGCGCTGTTTATGGCGTTTGGCGTCGCCTTCGAAGTGCCGGTCGCCATCATTCTGCTGTGCTGGAGCGGCGTCACCTCGCCGGAAGATCTGAAGAAGAAACGGCCGTATGTGTTGGTCGGCGCGTTTGTGGTCGGCATGCTGTTGACGCCGCCGGACGTGTTCTCGCAAACCCTGTTGGCAATACCGATGTATCTGCTGTTTGAAGTGGGGGTGTTCTTCGCTCGCTTCTATACCGGTAAACGTCGCCCGCAGGCGGAAGAAGAAGACGAGGGTGACGAACCCCCAGCACCCTGATCCACATTGATTGCGAAGCCGCCCATTGGGCGGCTTTTGCTTTGGAAAAAACCATGTTTGATATCGGCGTTAATCTCACCAGCAGCCAATTCGCCAAAGACCGCCAGGCGGTGGTGGAACGCGCCCGCGTTGCGGGCGTGACGGGGATGTTGATTACCGGCACCGATCTGGCGGAGAGCCGCGAGGCCGCCGAACTGGCGCAGCAACATGCGGGCTACGGTTGGTCTACCGCCGGCGTGCATCCGCACTACGCCAGCGGTTGGGATGAACACACCGCCGAGCAGATTTATGCGTTGGCCGCGCGTCCTGAAGTGGCGGCGATCGGCGAATGCGGCCTGGATTTCAATCGCAACTTCTCGACGCCCGCGCAGCAGGAAGCGGCGTTCACCGCGCAGCTGGCGCTGGCGGCGGAGTTGGCGCTGCCGGTGTTTCTCCACTGCCGCGACGCACACGCACGTTTTGCCGAGCTACTGACGCCGTGGTTGGATAAACTGCCCGCGGCCGTGGTGCACTGCTTCACCGGCACCGCCGAAGAATTAACAAGCTGCCTGTCGCTGGGCCTGTCGATCGGGATTACCGGTTGGGTCTGCGACGAGCGGCGCGGCCTGGAATTGCGCGCCCTGTTGCCGCAGATCCCGGCCGAGCGTCTGTTGCTGGAAACGGACGCCCCTTATTTGTTGCCCCGGGATTTACAACCTAAACCCGCATCTCGCCGCAACGAACCCTGTTTCCTGCCCCATATCGTGCATCAGGTCGCCGTCTGGCGACAGGAAGAGCCGCAATGGCTGGGGCAAAAAACCGATGAGAACGCCCGCCGGCTATTCCGGCTGGTTTGAGCTAGGAGAAAACTATGAGCTATGCATTTCCGGGTACCTTCCCTGGTCGCCGTATGCGCCGCGTGCGCCGTCATGACTTCAGCCGCCGCCTGGTCGCCGAAAACCAACTGACGGTCAACGACCTGATTTATCCGGTGTTTGTCATGGAAGGTAGCAACCGTCAGGAAGAAGTGGCCTCGATGCCGGGCGTATCGCGCATGACGATCGATCTGCTGGTCAAAGAAGCGGAAACCATTGCCAAACTCGGCGTGCCGGTGATCTCCCTGTTCCCGGTGATCGAGCCGGGCCTGAAATCGCTGCATGCGGAAGAAGCCTATAACCCGGAAGGGTTGGTGCAGCGCACGGTGCGCGCGCTGAAAGACGCGGTGCCTGAGCTGGGCATTCTGACCGACGTAGCGCTCGATCCCTACACCACGCATGGGCAGGACGGGGTCATCGATGAGCAGGGCTATGTGATTAACGACGTGACCAAAGACATCCTGGTGCGTCAGGCGCTGTCCCATGCCGAAGCGGGTGCGGAAATCGTGGCGCCGAGTGACATGATGGACGGCCGCATCGGGGCGATCCGCGATCGTCTGGAATTGCAGGGCCTGGTGAATACCCAGATTATGGCCTATTCCGCCAAGTATGCTTCCTGTTACTACGGCCCGTTCCGCGATGCGCTGGGCTCCAGCGGCAACCTGAAGGGCGGCAACAAGAAGACCTATCAGATGGATCCGGCCAACAGCGACGAAGCGCTGCAGGAGATTGCACAGGATCTGCAGGAAGGCGCGGACATGGTGATGGTGAAACCGGGCATGCCGTACCTCGACGTCGTACGCCGCGTGAAGGATACCTTCGGCGTGCCAACCTTCGCTTATCAGGTGTCCGGCGAGTACGCGATGCATATGGCGGCGATTCAGAATGGCTGGCTGCAAGAACAACCTGCGGTGATGGAATCGTTGATGTGCTTCAAACGCGCCGGCGCCGACGGTGTGTTGACCTACTTCGCCAAGCGTGTCGCCCAGTGGCTGCACGACGACGCGATGCGTCGTTAAGCGCCAACTGAGCCAACAAAAAGGCGCCTGAGGGCGCCTTTTGCATTACATCTTCTGGAACTGTCGGTTGTCGATGCTTTGACTGACCTGTTTGTTGATCAGGTTCAGCAACAACATGGAACGCGCCTCGCCGTCCGGCTCGGTGTAGATCGCCTGCAGCCCTTCGAATACGCCGTCGACGATCAGAACGGTATCCCCCGGCTGCGGGGTTTCCGGATCGACATAGGTTTCGCTGGCGTGCGTGCGTAGCTCATCGATCACCTTGCTCGGGATCACGCTCGGCAACGCGCCGAAACGCACGAAGTGGCTGACGCCGCGGGTGGCGCTGATGGTGGTGGTGTGAATGCGCTCCGGGTCGAACTCCACAAACAGATAGTTGGGAAACAGGGGTTCGCTGACCGCGATGCGCTTGCCGCGCACGATCTTTTCCAGCGTGATGATCGGGCTGAGGCAATTTACCTGCTGCCGTTCCAGATGTTCCTGCGCTCGCAACAGCTGACCGCGTTTGCAATAAAGTAGATACCAGGATTCCATAATTTCACATGCCTTTCTGCCAGCCGGTAAGCATATCAAAAGCTATTCCGGATACATAGTGATGCAAGTTTCAGCGTGTAACATCACCTATCTCTATGAATATGCGGCTATTAGCGAGGGGTCACACACTTATCGATACGGCGCTGGTATAACAGAGGGCTGAAAATTTGTTACCGTCACAGTATGGCAAGGCGTTGCGCTACCGGCTGTGACGCTATTCATCGTTTTTGACCGAGGGGGAAAGAAATGGAGCTGTTTCTGTTGAGCAACGGCAAGCTGTCTGGCGAAGCCGAGCTGCTGGGGTACGCCAAAAACCAACTGCTGGCGATGATTGCGCGTCGCGGCATCAAATCCGCCGTCTTTATCCCTTACGCCCTGATCCGTTATGACTACGACCAGCGTGCGCAGGAGCTGGCGCAAACGCTGGGCATCGAAGTCACCAGTATCCACCACGCCGCTTCGCCGGCGGCGGCGATCGCGCAGGCGGAGTGTATTTTGGTCAGCGGCGGCAATACCTGGTTGCTGAACCAAATGCTGCACGAACAAGGCCTGATCGTGCCTATCCAGCGCGCGGTGCGCGAGCGTGAGGTGCCTTACGTCGGCTGGAGCGCCGGTTGCAACGTGGCTACGCCGAGCATTCGTACCACCAATGATATGCCGGTGCGCTGCAGCGTGGTGCTGCCGGCGCTGGGGCTGTTCCCGGTGCAGATCAACCCGCATTACATCGACGCGCATATCAGCGGCCACATGGGCGAAACCCGTGACGAGCGCCTGGCGGAGTTCTGCGCGGTCAACCCGAGTGAATCGGTGGTGGCGCTGCGTGAAGGCAGCCTGCTGCACGTTGAAGGCGATGCGCTGCGTTACTTCAGCGCTAACGGGCAGGGCTTCAAGGTGTTCCGCCACGGCGAGGAGACGCGCGAATATCAGGATACGCGTGCGCTGGCCACGCTGGTGCCGTTCAACTGCGGCTGAGGGCCACCCCGCAGCGGGCGGCGTTAACAAAATTGCAGCAACAACCGTGAAGAGGGCTTATAATGCCCTCCCCACTGGCCGTTATAATGATCAGCATGAAATACCGTGACTTACGCGATTTCCTCTCGTTGCTGGAGAAGAGAGGGGAACTAAAACGCATCAGCCAGCCGATCGATCCTTACCTGGAAATGACGGAGATTGCCGATCGCACCCTGCGGGCGGGCGGCCCGGCATTGCTGTTTGAAAACCCGAAAGGCTACGACATGCCGGTGCTGTGCAACCTGTTCGGCACCGCCAATCGCGTGGCGATGGGCATGGGGCAGGAAGACATCAGCGCGCTGCGCGAAGTCGGCAAACTGCTGGCGTTCCTCAAAGAGCCTGAGCCGCCGAAAGGCTTCCGCGATCTGTTCGACAAAATGCCGAAGTTCAAGCAGGTGCTGAACATGCCGACCAAGGTGCTGGGATCCGCGCCTTGTCAGGAGCAGGTATGGCAGGGTGAGGATGTCGATCTGGGCCGTATTCCGGTGATGCACTGCTGGCCGGAAGACGCCGCGCCGCTGATCACCT
Source organism: Serratia sp. TMDUHS_CL (assembly GCF_037137105.1). NCBI lineage: Bacteria > Pseudomonadati > Pseudomonadota > Gammaproteobacteria > Enterobacterales > Yersiniaceae > Serratia > Serratia sp. TMDUHS_CL. The sequence continues at coordinate 10,872 of NZ_JBBBDV010000011.1, read as the reverse complement.
GGGGGCTGACGGTGACCCGTGGCCCGCATAAGGAACGGCAAAATCTCGGCATCTATCGCCAGCAGGTGCTGGGCAAGAACAAAGTGATTATGCGCTGGCTGTCGCATCGCGGCGGCGCGCTGGATTATCAGGAGTGGTGCCAGGCGCACCCCGGCGAGCGTTTCCCGGTCGCGGTAGCGCTGGGCGCCGATCCCGCCACCATCCTCGGTGCGGTCACGCCGGTGCCGGATACCTTGTCTGAATACGCTTTTGCCGGGCTGCTGCGCGGCAATAAAACCGAAGTGGTCAAGTGCCTTTCCAACGATCTGGAAGTGCCAGCCAGCGCCGAAATCGTGCTGGAAGGCTATATCGAGCCGGGTGAAATGGCGCCGGAAGGCCCTTACGGCGACCACACCGGTTACTACAATGAAATCGACCAGTTCCCGGTGTTCACCGTCACCCACATCACCCAGCGCCGCAACGCGATCTACCACTCGACCTATACCGGCCGCCCGCCGGATGAGCCGGCGATCCTGGGCGTGGCGCTGAATGAAGTGTTCGTGCCGATCCTGCAAAAACAATTCCCGGAAATCGTCGATTTCTATCTGCCGCCGGAAGGGTGCTCGTACCGCCTGGCGGTAGTGACCATGAAAAAACAGTACGCCGGCCACGCTAAACGCGTGATGATGGGCGTCTGGTCGTTCCTGCGGCAGTTTATGTACACCAAATTTGTTATCGTCTGCGATGACGACGTCAATGCGCGCGACTGGAACGACGTGATTTGGGCGATCACCACACGAATGGATCCGGCAAGGGATACCGTTCTGGTGGAGAATACGCCGATCGACTATCTGGACTTCGCCTCGCCGGTTTCCGGCCTGGGTTCGAAGATGGGGCTGGACGCCACCAATAAATGGCCGGGTGAAACCGATCGCGAATGGGGCCGTCCGATTCAGATGGATGAAAAGGTACGTGCGCGCGTCGACGAAATCTGGGATGAGCTCGCAATCTTCAGTGACAGGGAACCGACGCTGTAGCGTCAGGCCCTGTTCTCAGCTTTGCATTGATGACCCGACAGAGGGAACGCATGACAATATTGAGCTGTAAAGTGACCTCGGTAGAGGCCATTACCGATACGGTTTATCGGGTACGTCTGGTGCCCGAGCAGCCGTTTTCTTTCAAGGCAGGGCAATATCTGATGGTGGTGATGGACGAGCGCGACAAGCGTCCGTTCTCGCTGGCATCTACCCCGACGCAGCAAGATTATATCGAGCTGCACATCGGCGCTTCGGAGCTGAATCTGTATGCCATGGCGGTGATGGATCGCATCCTGAAAGAGCAGGCGATCACCGTCGACGTGCCGCACGGCGACGCCTGGCTGCGGGAAGAGGGCAGCCGTCCGCTGGTGCTGATCGCCGGCGGCACCGGCTTCTCTTACGCGCGTTCAATCTTGTTGACCGCGTTGGAGCAGCAGCCCGATCGCGACATTTCGATCTACTGGGGCGGGCGTGAGCTGAAGCACCTGTACGATTTGAGCGAGCTGGAAGCGCTGTCGTTGCAGCATCCGAATCTGAAGGTGATCCCGGTGGTCGAGCAGCCGGAAGCCGAATGGCGCGGCCGCAGCGGCACCGTGCTCAGCGCGGTGCTGCAGGATTTCGGCACGCTGGCGGAGCACGATATCTATATCGCCGGGCGTTTCGAGATGGCGAAAATCGCCCGTGAGCGTTTCTGCGCCGAGCGCGGCGCGCTGGAAGCGCATATGTTCGGCGATGCGTTTTCGTTTATCTGACCGATGCGGTGCGCAGTGAACGGGGTGGCCGAGGGTCGCCCCGTTTTTATTTGGGCGCCGGCAAACTTCAGACATAAAAAACCCGCCCCTGACAGGCGGGAAGAACGGCAACTAAACTTGGCGGGATGCCGCGATTTGAAGTGGTGACGCGGTCATCCCAAGATAGACACAGCTAAACGCGTTCAAAGACGGTGGCGATGCCCTGGCCCAGGCCGATGCACATGGTCGCCAGGCCGAACTGCGCGTCGCGACGTTCCATGTTGTTCAACAGGGTGGTCGAGATGCGGGAGCCTGAACACCCCAGCGGGTGGCCGAGCGCGATGGCGCCGCCGTTCAGGTTGATCTTGTCGTCGATGCTGTCCATCAGCCCCAGATCCTTGATGCACGGCAGCGACTGGGCGGCGAACGCCTCGTTCAGCTCGAACAGATCGATGTCCTGCACGCTCAGACCGGCGCGTTTCAGCGCCAGCTTGCTGGCCGGCACCGGGCCGTAACCCATGATGGAAGGATCGCAGCCGACGACCGCCATCGAGCGGATGCGGGCGCGGGCCTTCAAACCGAGCGCTTTGGCGCGCGATTCGCTCATCAGCAGCATGGCGGAAGCGCCGTCCGACAGGGCGGAAGAACTGCCGGCGGTGACGGTGCCGTTGACCGGATCGAACGCCGGACGCAGGGCCGACAGGCTTTCGACGGTGGTTTCCGGGCGAATGACTTCATCGAAATCGTAACGGGTCAGCACGCCATCGGCGTCGTGGCCGTTGGTCGGTATGATCTCGTTTTTGAAGTAACCTGCCAGCGTCGCCGCATGCGCGCGCTGGTGGGAGCGGGCGGCAAACTCATCCTGCATCTGGCGGCTGATGTTGTGCATCTTGGCCAGCATTTCGGCGGTCAGCCCCATCATCCCGGCGGCTTTGGCCACGCTGCGGCTCAGCCCCGGATGGAAATCCACGCCGTGGTTCATCGGCACATGACCCATGTGTTCCACGCCGCCGATCAGGCTGACGTGCGCGTCGCCGACCATGATGGCGCGCGCCGCGTCGTGCAGCGCCTGCATCGAAGAGCCGCACAGGCGGTTGACGGTCACCGCCGGCACGCGGTGCGGGATCTCGGCCAGCAGCGCGGCGTTGCGGGCGATGTTGAAGCCTTGCTCCAGCGTCTGCTGCACGCAGCCCCAGTAAATGTCATCGATCTCGGCGGCATCCAGCGCCGGGTTGCGGCTCAGCACTTCACGCATCAGGTGAGCGGAGAGATCTTCGGCGCGCACCTGGCGGAAGGCGCCGCCCTTGGAGCGGCCCATCGGCGTGCGTACGGCATCAACAATAACTACGTTTTCCATCTTTATGACCTCATGCCGGTTGGCGGGTAGCGACGTCGGACAGCGGTGTCGCCACCGGGTAGTAGCTTTCATTGCGTTCGGCCTTGGCGCGCAGACCGGCCGGCACCTGATACAGGGCGCCGAGGTGTGCGTAGCGCTGGGCCAGCTCAACGTAGTTGGCGGTGCCGAGCGTATCCAGGTAGCGGAACGCGCCGCCGTGGAACGGAGGGAAGCCAATGCCGTAGACCAGCGCCATATCGGCTTCCGCCGGGCTGGCGACGATCTTCTCTTCCAGGCAGCGAACCACTTCGTTGATCATCGGGATCATCATGCGCGCGATGATTTCTTCGTCGCTGATGGTCTGGCGCGGTTGGCTCACTTCGGCCAGCAGCGCGTCGGTCTGCTCGTCGTTGTCCTTGCGCGGTTTGCCTTTGCTGTCCTGGCTGTAGCGGTAGAAGCCCAATTGATTTTTCTGACCGAAGCGCTGGTTGTCGAACATCACGTCAATGGCGTCGCGATAGTCTTTGCTCATGCGATCCGGGAAGCCGGCGGCCATTACCGCCTGCGCGTGGTGCGCGGTGTCGATGCCCACGACGTCGAGCAGGTAGGCCGGGCCCATCGGCCAGCCGAACTGTTTTTCCATCACTTTATCAATCTGACGGAAGTCGGCGCCGTCGCGCAGCAGCAGGCTGAAGCCGGCGAAATACGGGAACAGCACGCGGTTGACGAAGAAGCCCGGGCAGTCGTTCACCACGATTGGCGTTTTGCCCATGCGGCTGGCGTAGGCCACCACTTTGGCGATGGTGTCATCGCTGGTCTGTTCGCCGCGGATGATTTCAACCAGCGGCATGCGGTGTACCGGGTTAAAGAAGTGCATGCCGCAGAAGTTTTGCGGGCGCTTCAGCGATTTTGCCAGGTGATTAATCGGAATGGTCGAGGTGTTCGACGCCAGAACGGTGTCCTCAGCGATCAGGTTTTCCACTTCCGACAGCACGGCGGCTTTGACCTTCGGATTCTCGACGACCGCTTCAACGATCACCTGTGCGCGCTCGATGCCGGCGTAGTCCAGCGTCGGCTGAATGGTCGACAGCACCTGCGCCATTTTCAGGCCATCCAGCTTGCCGCGCTCCAGCTGCTTATTGAGCAGCTTGGCCGCTTCGCTCATGCCCAGCGTCAGCGACTTGTCGCTGATGTCTTTCATGATCACCGGCACGCCTTTCAGCGCCGATTGGTAGGCGATGCCGCCGCCCATGATGCCGGCGCCCAGCACCGCCGCCTGTTTCGGCGCATCCACATTCTTGGCCAGCTTTTTCGCCTGGCCCTTCACGAACTGGTCGTTAAGGAAGATGCCGACCAGCGCGCGCGCTTCGTTGGAACGCGCCAACGGCACGAAGCTGGCGGTTTCCAGTTTCAGCGCTTCATCGCGGCCCAGCTTGGCGGCGGCTTCAATGGTTTTCACCGCGGTCATCGGCGCCGGGTAATGTTTCCCGGCGGTCTGCAGCACCATGCCTTTGGCGGTGGTGAAGCTCATCGCTGCTTCAATCGGGCTGAGCTTCAGCGGCTCCAGCTTAGGTTGACGCGCGGCGCGCCAGTCCAGTTTGCCGTCGATCGCCTGTTGCAGCATTTTCAGCGCCGCTTCGGCCAGTTTTTCCGGTGCCACTACCGCATCCACCAGACCGACTTTCAACGCGTCTTTGGCGCTGACGTCTTTGCCGGCGGCGATGATTTCCAGCGCGCTGTCGTTACCCAGCAGGCGCGGCAGGCGGACGGAACCGCCGAAGCCCGGCATGATGCCCAATTTGGTTTCCGGCAGGCCGATGCGCGCGTCCGGTGAGGCGGCGCGGAAATCGGTCGCCAGAATGCATTCGCAACCGCCGCCGAGCGCATAGCCGTTAATGGCCGAAATGGTCGGCACCGGCAAATCTTCCAGCCGGTTAAAGACGTTGTTGGCGAACACCAGCCACTCTTGCAGCTTTTCAGCCGGTGCGGCGAACAGAGAAAGGAATTCGGTGATATCGGCGCCGACGATAAACGCGGCTTTGGAGGAGCGCAGCAACAGCCCCTTCAGCTCAGGCTGGTTTTCCAGCACGGTGAGCGCTTCGCCCAGGCTGGCGACGGTGCGGGTGTCCAGCTTGTTGACCGAGCCCGGTGCGTTGAACACCAGCTCGGCGATGCCGTTATCGAGCCAGTGCAGTTGTAATGTTTCGCCTTGGTAGAGCATGTCTATCTCCTGAATCAGCGTATGATCTGGTATGACCAGATGATGAGGAGTGTGGTTTTTATGTTAAAAATATGCAAATGAGAGATTGCATATTTGCTGGTCGGATCACATCTCGCCAAGTTAGTTTTTTGATTTAAAACGAAGTTATATTTTATGTGCTATCGGCATTTGCTGGAGTCTGTCGGCCCTCATACACTTGCCTGCAGCGATTTATCATTCAGACGAGGTAAGGCATGACTAAGGCGGCTTGTGTCAAACGCAGCGGCTTATGGAGTATTCCCGCCAGAACCATGACGCTGGCGTGTCTGTTGGTATTTATGGCGCAGATGGCGACGACCGTGTACCTGCCTTCGCTGCCGACGGTGATGCGCGAGTTGGCAATGAGCCGGCGCGCCACCGAGCTGTCCATTTCGATCTTCGTCATCGGCGCTGCCTTGCCGGTGCTGTTCTGGGGCGCGGCTGCCGATCGCTTTGGCCGCCGAGCGCCGCTGACGCTTTCCCTGCTGCTTTTCATTGGCTGCAGCGGGCTGTTGGCGCTGTGCAGCAACGGCGCCCAGCTGCTGGTGCTGCGCGCGCTGCAGGGTGTGGGCGCCGGTGGCGCGGCGATCATTGCACGCATCATCGTGCGGGATAACTGGAGCGGTGACGAGTTGGCGCGGCGGCTGTCGGTGCTCTCTATCGCTTTTATCACCGCGCTGGGCGGCGGTCAGTTCGTCGGCGGCCTGCTCAGCCAATATTCGCACTGGCAGATGGGCTTCGTCTTGATGGGTGCCACCGGTTTGGCCATTCTGGCGCTGATGGCGACGCTGCCACTGGAGGCGGGCCGCGATCGCGGGCCTCGCCCGGCGATGACGGCTACCTACTTCGCCATCCTGCAGCGGCCGGGATTTTTTTGGCCGGCCTGCGTCGGCGGGCTGGGTTTCGCCACCACGGTGACGTTGCAGGAGGTGAGCCCGTTCGTCATGCAACAGGGTTTTGGTCTCAACGTCACGGCGTTCGGCGCGCTGGGCTTGGTGATCGGCATCGCCTACTTTAGCGGCGCGTTGACGGTGAACCGTACGGTGGCGCGCGTCGGCGGGAAAAAACTGATGCAAACCGGCAGCGGCATCGTGGCCCTGGCGACGGTGGCGATCCTGATATTGTGGTGGAGCGGCATTCTGGCCGGCCTTTCCGGTATGGCGCTGTTCATCGCGCTGTATTGCCTGACTATTTTTGGCCAGGCGGTGTTGTTTCCCAACAGCATGGCGATGGCGGTCAGCGACGCCAAAGAGTACGGTGCCTATGCGATGGCACTGTGTGGCTTTCTGCAGCAGTGTCTGGCGGGCGTCGCCGCGGCCGGCGCGGTGTTGTTGGAGCACCATGGCCTGTGGGCGCTGGCGATAGCGGTGCTCGGCCTGGCCGGTTGGCTAATGGTTAAACTGCGGATGTAACGGCATTTGCAGGGAATTGCGAGCTGCTCCGCATGCCCAACGCGATGAGGTTGGTGCGTCGGAGCGCTGTGTTAAGATGGCTTCTTTCGTGCTAAGGCATAAGGGTACTGTGATGGAAACGCTGGCTTCTTTGTATAACGACCACCTGGCAGAGCTGCAAAAACGCGCGCGCGAAGTGCTGGAGCGCAACAAGTTGGATGCGCTGCTGATTCACTCCGGAGAACTGCAAAAGGTATTTTTGGACGACCATAGCTATCCGTTCAAAGTGAACGCGCATTTCAAAGCCTGGGTGCCGGTGACGTCGGTGCCGAACTGCTGGTTGTGGATCGACGGTGTTAACAAGCCGAAGCTGTGGTTCTACTCCCCGGTTGACTACTGGCACAGCGTAGAGCCGCTGCCGGAGAGTTTCTGGACCAAATCCCTTGAATTGATGCCGCTGGCCAACGCCGACGCCATCGCCCAGCAGCTTCCGCCGCAGCGCGAGCGCGTGGGCTATATCGGTTATGCGCAACAGCGCGCCCGCGATCTCGGCATCCCTTCCGAGAACATCAACCCGAAAGCGGTGTTGAACTACCTGGATTTCCACCGTTCGATCAAAACCGGCTATGAGCTGGCCTGCATGCGCGAAGCGCAGAAGACGGCGGTAACCGGCCATCGTGCGGCGCATGAGGCCTTCCTCTCCGGCATGAGCGAGTTCGACATCAACCTGGCCTACCTGACGGCGACCGGCCACCGCGATACCGACGTGCCTTACGACAACATCGTGGCGCTGAACGAACACGCTTCGGTACTGCACTACACCAAGCTGGATCATCAGCCGCCGGCCGAATCCCTGAGTTTTCTGATCGACGCCGGCGCGGAATATAACGGCTACGCCGCCGATCTGACCCGCACCTACGCGGCGCAAAGCGGCAGCGAGTTCGCCCACCTGGTGAAAGATCTCAACGGTGAGCAGCTGGCGTTGATCGACACCATCAAAACCGGCGTGCGTTATACCGACTACCATGTGCAGATGCACCAGCGCATCGCCAAGCTGCTCAAGAATCACAAGTTGGTGAACGGCCTCAGCGAAGAGGCGATGGTTGAAACGGGTATCACTACGCCGTTCCTGCCGCACGGGCTGGGCCACCCGCTGGGCCTGCAGGTGCACGACGCCGCCGGCTTTATGCAGGACGAGCAAGGCACCCATCTGGCGGCGCCGTCCAAGTATCCGTTCCTGCGCTGCACTCGCGTGTTGCAGCCGGGCATGGTGTTGACCATCGAGCCGGGTCTGTACTTCATCGACTCTCTGTTGGCGCCGTGGCGCAGCGGTGAGTTCAAGCAGCACTTCGCCTGGGATCGCATCGATGCGCTGAAGCCGTACGGCGGCATCCGCATCGAAGACAACATTGTGATCCACGAAAAGCGCATCGAGAACATGACGCGCGATCTGAACCTGGCCTGATGCGGCCGTACCCGATACCGGCGGAAGCGACCTGCTTTACCGAAGAAATAAAGAAGAGCCGTTTTATCACCCTGCTGGCGCCGACCAGCGGGGTAGAAGCGGCAAAGGCGTTTATTCAGCAGGTGCGGGATGAGCACCCAACGGCGCGGCACCATTGTTGGGCATTCGTCGCCGGCAGCCCCGATGACTCGCAGCAGCTGGGGTTCTCCGACGATGGAGAACCGTCGGGCACCGCCGGCAAACCGATCCTCGCGCAGCTGATGGGCAGCGGTATCGGCGAAGTGACCGCCGTGGTCGTTCGTTACTATGGCGGCGTCAAGTTGGGCACCGGCGGGCTGGTGAAAGCCTATGGCAACGGTGTTCAACAGGCGTTGAAGCAGTTGGCGTTGGTACAAAAGGTGCCGGAAGCAGAATATATCTTGCAGTGCGACTATGCGCAGTTGGCGCTGGTGGAGAACTTGCTGCAGCAAACCGCAGGCCGGATCCTGCAGGGCGAATACGGCGCCGCCGTCGTGCTGCATCTGGCCTTGCCGGCCACCGAGGTCGAGCTGTTTGGAAATAAATTGCGTGATCTCAGTCGCGGTAATTTGCAATTAACCCCCATTTCGCAATAATTCCTCCCAATTGAATTGCTAAGGATCGTGCTGAAATGCATTTTCGCGCCATAACCCGTATCGTTGGTCTGCTGGTCATCCTGTTCTCCGGGACGATGTTTATTCCCGGCCTGGTGGCATTGATTTACCGCGATGGGGCGGGGCGTGCGTTCAGCCAAACCTTCTTCGTGGCGCTGACCATCGGTCTGATGCTGTGGTGGCCGAACCGCAAACAGAAACACGAGCTGAAGCCCCGAGAAGGCTTTCTGATCGTCGTGCTGTTCTGGACCGTGCTGGGCAGCGTGGGGGCATTGCCGTTCCTGTTTTCGGAACGGCCCAACCTGTCGCTGACCGACGCCTTCTTTGAATCCTTCTCGGGATTGACGACCACCGGTGCGACGACGCTGGTGGGATTGGACTCGCTGCCGAAGGCCATTCTGTTCTATCGCCAGATGCTGCAATGGATGGGCGGCATGGGGATCATCGTATTGGCGGTGGCGATACTGCCGATACTCGGCGTCGGCGGCATGCAGCTGTATCGGGCGGAAATGCCCGGGCCGCTGAAAGACAACAAGATGCGTCCACGCATCGCCGAAACCGCCAAAACCCTGTGGCTAATCTATGTATTGCTGACCGTCGCCTGTGCGCTGGCGCTCTGGGGGGCTGGGATGTCGGTGTTCGACGCCATCGGCCACAGTTTCTCGACCATTGCCATCGGCGGTTTTTCTACCCACGACGCCAGTATCGGTTATTACGCCAGTCCGACCATCAACACCATCATCGCCGTGTTCCTGCTGATTTCAGGCTGTAACTACGGCTTGCACTTCGCTTTGCTAAGCGGTCGCAGTCTGAAGGTGTATGGGCGCGATCCTGAATTCCGCATGTTCATCTTCGTCCAGTTGACGCTGGTGGTGGTATGCACGTTGGTGCTCTGGGGGCATGGCGTCTATAAGAGCGGTATGGAAACGCTCAATCAGGCGTTCTTCCAGGTGGTATCGATGGCGACCACGGCCGGTTTTACGACCGACAGCATCGCCAAGTGGCCGCTGTTTCTGCCTATGTTGTTGCTGTGCTCGGCGTTCATCGGCGGTTGCGCCGGCTCGACCGGCGGTGGCCTGAAGGTGATCCGTATCCTGCTTCTGTACCTGCAGGGCTCGCGCGAGTTGAAAAGGTTGGTGCACCCCAACGCGGTCTATACCATCAAATTGGGCAACCGCGCGCTGCCGGAACGCATCCTGGAGGCGGTATGGGGATTCTTCTCTGCCTATGCGCTGGTGTTTATCGTCAGCATGCTGGCGATCATTGCCACCGGCGTTGACGATTTTTCCGCGTTCGCCGCAGTGACGGCAACGCTCAATAACCTCGGCCCCGGCCTGGGCGTAGTGGCGGATAACTTCACCACGATGCCGGCGGCGGCCAAGTGGATCCTGGTGGTGACGATGCTGTTCGGGCGCCTGGAAGTGTTCACATTGCTGGTGCTGTTCACGCCAACCTTCTGGCGTGAGTGAGTCTGATATAAGGAGTACGCCATGAAGGCATTGATACTTTATTCGAGCCGTGACGGGCAAACACGCGCTATCGCTTCTTATATAGCAAGCAAGCTGCAGGACACGCTGCGTTGTGAGGTGATCGATCTGCTGCAGGCGCAACAGGTCGATCTTAGCCAGTATCAGCAGGTGATGATCGGCGCTTCTATCCGTTACGGGCACTTTAACCCGGCGCTGGATAAATTCGTCAAGCGTCATGCCGAGCAACTGAATCGAATGCCGAGCGCGTTCTTTGCCGTGAACCTGACCGCGCGTAAACCGGAAAAGCGCTCGCCGCAAACCAACGCTTATACTCGCAAGTTCCTGCTGGCCTCGCCGTGGCAGCCAAAACAGTGCGCGGTGTTTGCCGGCGCATTGCGTTATCCGCGCTATCGCTGGTTCGACCGCATCATGATTCAATTTATTATGCGTATGACGGGCGGTGAAACGGATACCAGTAAGGAAGTGGAGTACACCGATTGGCAGCAGGTCGACCGTTTCGCCCAGGAATTTAGCCAGATCCAGTACGAAAAGTGACAAAAATGCGGGTTTGGCCAGCGTTTTGCCGAAAAAAA
>NZ_JBBBDV010000010.1:0-207709 GCF_037137105.1 Serratia sp. TMDUHS_CL | reverse complement strand
TCTGCGTGCGGACACCGAATGGCAGGTGAGCGCGGGCACGACGGTGGCGCTGCGCAGCGAGCTGGGGTGGCAACACCAGTACGGCGGTCTGGAGCGAGGCACCGGGCTGCGGTTCAACGGCGGCAATGCGCCGTTCGTGGTGGACAGCGTGCCGGTATCGCGCGACGGGATGGTGCTGAAGGCGGGGGCGGAAGTGGCGGTGAACGAAAACGCCACGCTGTCGCTGGGCTACGGCGGGCTGCTGTCGCAGAACCATCAGGACAACAGCGTCAACGCCGGTTTCACCTGGCGCTTCTGACCTTCAACGGTCATCACAATGACAACGGAGCCGGCATGCCGGCTCCGTTTTTATTTGCGGCTGCGAGGTGAGTCCGTATGATGGCGCGGCGCCAGGGCAATAAAAAACCGGGACCCTGACGGATCCCGGCTCAAAAGTGGGTAAAACAGATTAGCGCTAAAGGCTCAAGCCCCGTTTTGCTTGTGCAGTCCGAGCGATGTGATCATCGTCTCAGTAGCGGCAACGGAACAAATTTTCCCTGGTGTTACTATGGTTATTATTAAAAACGTGCTGGTGTTATTTTTTATAGTGTATTGCTGTATGTCTCTTTTGATACCATGTTTGACGATGCAACATGGTATGTCAAGCAACGTTTTTAACGCATAATTGCATCAGATGCTAGTTTTAGATGTGGCTTTTTCAGCGGAAATAATCAAAACGACTGATAAATCAGTAAAAAAATCGAAGGAACAAATGGATAACAATCACCAAAAATTCGATTCACAGTCGATTGCCAATCGGGTCAGAGAGCTGTTTTTACATTACGGGATTGGAAAACGTCAGCATGCCCGAGAGCTCAGCCGCATCTTGGATCTGAGTTTTTCACATGCGCACCGCAAACTGAAAGGGCAAAGCCCCTGGACGCTGGAACAGATCAACAGCGTCGCGGCCGCGCTGGGAGAAACGCCGGCGGCGATCGCCGATTTGAGCGCCGAACACGAGACGCCCGAACCCAACATGGCGCGCGATGCCATCTTTGTCGTGGCGGGGGTGGCGATACCTTGCGTCGGGCACATCGGCGATGAGCTTCCTGCCGGGCGGCCGGCGGAATTTGTGGCGCTGCGCGTGGAAGGACAGTGGCATATCTATCGCGCCGATGAGGCACCGGCAGGCCCGCGTTACGGCGTCGATTTGATCGAAATCCGGCCCGGCTACGGCGACGACGAGCGGCTGAGCATTGCGGTATTGGACGATTCGCATCAGGCGGCCGATGAGCTGGCCAAGTACCTCGGCGGCTGCGGTTTCAACGCGGTGGCGTTTTATGACGTCGACAGCTTCTGCCTGGCGTTGCAGCAAAGCCTGTTCGACGGCTACGTGGTGGACTGGCTGATCGGTGAGGAAACGGCGGATCGCTGTATTGCCACTATCCGCGCCTCCGACAACCCGGATGCGCCGGTACTGGTGCTGACCGGGGAGCTGGGGACCGACCGACGCGAGTCGGAGATCGCTCAGGCGATGCGTGAGTATGACGTGCTCGGCCCTTATGAAAAGCCGGTGCGGCTCCATGTGATCGAAGCCGCACTGCAACGCTGTTTTAATCTTTAGCGGGGAACACCTCGGCCAGCGCACTCGACAGCGCATCCAGCCGGACCGGCTTCATCAGGTAGTTGTCGAACAGGGCGCGCTGGTCCGCCGTCAGCTGCTCCGGCGTGTAGGCGCTGATGCCGATGATCGGCACATGGCGGTTGGGGCCGCGACGGTTGCGCAGCTGCCTGGCCAGGGCGGCACCGTCGATGCCCGGCATTTGCAGATCCAGCAACAGCGCGTCGTAAGGGCGTCTAAGCAGCTTCTGCAACGCGCGTTCCGGCGAGTCGCACAGTTCGTGCTGATAGCCCAACTTGTCCAATAGCGCCGCAAAGGCGTCACCCACCGACTTGTTGTCATCCACCACCAGGACCTGCTGCGGCTTCTGCTGCAAAGAGGCATTGGCGGCGGCGGGTTCGTCGGCACGTTCGTCTTCACTGATCTGCACCGGAATACTGACGATAAAGGTGCTGCCCTTCTTGATTTCGCTGTACACCGTGATGGTGCCGTCGAGCAATGTCACCAGGCCGTGCACGATCGCCAGCCCCATTCCCACGCCCGCATACTGCTTGGTATGCGACTGATCCAGCTGGGTAAAGGGTTTGAAGATCTGATCGAGCTGGTCTTTTTCGATACCGATGCCGGTGTCGGTCACTTCGATGATCAACGAACTGCCGCCGGGTTGGCGGCGCAGGCAGCTGTGCAGCGTGATGCTGCCGCTTTCGGTGTATTTGTAGGCGTTGGTCAACAGGTTGACGATAATCTGCCGGATGCGCAGCGGATCGGAGTGCACCAGCAGGTGGCTGCACTCCACTTCGCAGCTCAGTTTGACCTGCTCTTTGCGGGTCAGGGTGGCGATTTCGTTGGCGGTCTCCGCAATCAGCTTCTGCGCGTCGAATGGCACGATGCGCAATTCCATCATGCCGCTGTCGAGGTGCGCGTAGTCGGTCAGATCTTTCATCTGGCTTTCGATTTGCTGCGCGGCGGTCTCCAGCCGTTGGAAGGTATCCGCATGCTCCGCCGACACTCGGGTATTCACCAGCACGTCGATGGCTGACATCACGCTCTGCAATGAGGTGCGCAGCTCGTGGCCGATCGCGCCGAGGAAAGCATTTTTGGTGCGGGTCGCTTTCTCCGCCTCAATCGCCTTGGCCTGTTGGCGAATGGTCAGCCGCTGCTGGCGGAACACGATCAGGGTGATGGCGATCAACGCAATCACCGAGAACATGACGATCACCAACCCATAGAAAATGATGTGCCGTTTCTCGATGTAGTCCTCATAGGCGGCGGTACGCTGCTTCACCTCGGCGTGGTCGGTCAGGTTGGCCATTTCGATGGAATAAGGCTTGATGGCCTTCATGGCGGCGAAAACCTGGTCGAAGTCGATTTTCGGGCTGTCCAGCAGCTTATCGATGCGATCCATCTGCAGACGCATCTGTTTGACCACTTCCGGGTAACCCGGCTCGGCGTACAGCGGCTGGGTCGATTCGGAGACGGTTTCCAGCACGTAAAAGCGCGAATAGAGGATTTCGAACCGCAGCCGCAGATTGTCGTTGTCCACCTGCGGAGCGTGGCTCTGCTGCTCGACGAAGGTGTCGAATTCCGCCAGCTTGATGGAGAACTTGGCGATCGACCACGAGTAGTTCTCCTGCGTGCCGGCGATGGCATACAGCCCTTTCTTCGACAGGGTGGCGCTGTAGTAATAGAGCGTGACGGTCGACGCCACCAAAAACAGCGCGGCGAAGATGGCCGGGATCGCCAGTCTGCTGCCGTGCTTAAAGGTCGTCAGCTTCATTTGATCACGATCCTGTCGACTTGCCAGATAAAGCGCGAGTTGTATAACGGCGAGTTCAGCTCAGGCCCGGCGGCGTCTCGCGGGTACACCAGGAACAGCGGGCCGAAGTTTCTAAGCTTCAACATCTCCCCGTCCATCTTGTAGGCCAGGATCATGTTGTACTTCTTGACGTCGGACAGCGGCACGTCGATGTAATAATCGTTCAGCGCGTAGAAGGTCAGCGTTTCGCCCTTGGCGCCGACGCGCTCCAGGATGTCAGCCACTGAAATCCCTTCAAACTTTCTCTGCGGCGTCCAGGACGTGGAGGTGGTGATGCTGTGCAGCGGCATCGCCAACAGTTGCTTGTCGGTGAACAGATAGCTTTTTTTGACCGGGTCGGTCACGTTGTCGATCTTGCCCGCCACTTCCAGGGTAAAGCTGAGCGCGCTGCTCTGGGCGATAATCAGGGCCACGCAGGCCATCGCAAGGGTTTTGCATAGTTTGAACAGCATCGGTGTTCTCCAGAGGCGCGGGGAGGTTGTATCAGTCCCGCTAATTTATCAGGCAGAATAATGGCAGAAAAAGCAGGCGGGTGCGAAGGGAATAGTAAACCGCACAAAAAGAACAGGCCGGTATTTACCCGGCCTGTGAGTGGGCTAACCGCAGGGGTTAGCGCATGGTGACGAACTCTTCCGCCGCGGTCGGGTGGATAGCCACGGTGTTGTCGAAGTCCTTCTTGGTGGCGCCCATCTTCACCGCCACCGCGAAGCCCTGCAGGATTTCGTCCATGCCGAAGCCGATGCCGTGCAGGCCGACGATCTTCTCTTCCTTACCCGCGCACACCAGCTTCATGCGGCACGGCTGACGGTGCTGCGTCACGGCGCTGTACATGGCGGTGAAGGAGGATTTGTACACCTTCACGTTGTCCGCCCCGAACTTCTCGATGGCTTCCGGCTCGGTCAGGCCGATGGTGCCGATCGGCGGGTGGCTGAACACCACGGTGGCGATGTTGCTGTAATCCAGGTGCTCGTCCGGCTTGTTGTTGAACAGGCGCTCGGACAGGCGGCGGCCGGCGGCCACGGCGACCGGGGTCAGCTCTACCGCGCCGGTGTTGTCGCCCACCGCGTAGATGCCTTTGACGTTGGTATTCTGGAACTTATCGACGTCAATGTAGCCTTGCTCGTTGGTCTTCACCCCGGTAACGCCGAGGTTCAGGTTGTCGGTCGCCGGTTCGCGGCCGATGGCCCAGATCAGGCAGTCGACGGTGAATGCCTTGCCGTTTTCCAGCTGCAGCGTCAGGCTGCCGTCGGCGTTCTTGACGATCGCTTTCGGCACCGATTCGGTGTGCAGGCTCGGCCCTTCGGTGTTCATCACTTCCACCAGGGTTTCGACGATCATCGGATCGAAGCTGCGCAGCGGCGCGTGCTTGCGCACGAACAGGTGCGTTTCCGCGCCCAGCGCGTTCAGCACGCCGGCGATCTCCACGGCGATATAGCCGGCGCCGACTACGGCGACGCGCTTCGGCATGGCGTCCAGCTCAAAGAATCCGTCGGAGTCGATGCCGTATTCCGCACCCGGAATAGCCGGGTGGCTCGGGCGGCCGCCGGTGGCGATCAGGATGTGGTCGGCGGTGATGGTCTCGCCGTTCACTTCCACGGTGTGCGCATCCACGAAGCGCGCGAAGCCTTTGATCACGTCGACCTTGTTCTTGCCCAGCACGTTGTCGTAGGAGTTGTGGATGCGGTCGATATAGGCGGTGCGGTTGGCGACCAGCTTCTTCCAGTCGAAGGCGTTGACGGTGGTGTCGAAGCCGTAGTCCGGGCCGTACTGATGGATGGCCTCGGCGATCTGCGCCGCGTGCCACATGACTTTTTTCGGTACACAACCCACGTTTACACAGGTGCCGCCCAGCTCTTTGGCTTCAATCAGCGCACACTTTTGGCCGTACATGGCTGCCCGGTTGATCGATGCGATACCGCCGCTGCCGCCGCCAATTGCTAGATAATCGTAATGTTTCGTCATCTGGGATTTCCATGAGTTGTGAATTTGAAGAGGGTAAGAGTTTAACGCCTGACCGGGGTTTGTCGCAAAGATTGCGTCGATGGCTGCGATAGGTGGACGCAGGGCGCGGCGAACCGCGCCCTGCCGGGGATTATTCCGGTACCACCCAGTTCACCAGATGGTGGCCGATGCCCGACGGCACCAGCACCTTGTGCAGCCACGGCAGCACGTTTTTCATCTGCTGTTCCAGCTTCCACGGCGGGTTGATGACGATCATGCCGGAGGCGGTCATGCCGCGCTGATCGCTGTCGGGTTTCACCGCCAGTTCGATCTGCAGAATGCGGCGAATGCCGGTGGCTTCCAGATCGCGCAGCATGCGTTTGATCTGCTGGCGCATCACCACCGGGTACCACAGCGCGTAAGTGCCGGTGGCGAAACGCTTGTAGCCTTCCTGAATGCCTTTGACCACGTCCTGGTAATCGGTCTTCATTTCATACGGCGGGTCCATCAGGATCAGGCCGCGGCGCGACAGGGGCGGCAGCTGGGATTTCAGCTGCTGATAGCCGTCGGCGCGCTGCACTTTGGCGCGTTCGTCTTTCTGGAACTCGCTGCGCAGCAGCGGGTAGTCGCTCGGGTGCAGCTCGGTCAGGTGAATTTTGTCCTGCGGGCGCAGCAGCTGGCGGGCGATCAGCGGCGAACCGGGGTAGTAGCGCAGCGTGCCGGAACGGTTGAAGTTGTGCACCACGCTCATGTAGGCCGCCAGCTCTTCCGGCAGATCGTCGCGCTGCCACAGCAAGCCGATGCCTTCCAGGTATTCGCCGGTGCGCTCGGCGTGTTCGCCGCTGAGCTGATAACGGCCCGCGCCCGAGTGGGTATCCAGATACAGGAACGGCTTCTCTTTTTCCTTCAGCGACTCGATGATCAGGCTCTGAACGGTGTGCTTGAGCACGTCGGCGTGGTTGCCGGCGTGGAAACTGTGGCGATAACTTAACATGACGGGTGGCGATTCCTTGTGCTCCGCAGACGGAGCATTCAATGCAATAAGGCTTATAATCTGCACAGTATAAACTGTCTGGCCGGGAAAAACCGGACTCCGTTGCCGCAGACGTTAACAGAAAGGGACAGGACGATGAGCAAACAGGCGATTTTGGCGAATTACCCCGACGCGGCGCGCTGGGCGTTCGGCGACGGCCCCGCGTTAGCCGACGAACTGCTGGAATTGGTGCTGAGCGGGGATAAAACCGCCACCTGCAGTTCCTATGCGAGCTATCGCCGGGAGCAAACGCCGATGATCGGCGACGATAGCATTATTCTCGACGGCCGCGGCGAACCGGCCTGCGTGATCAAAACCCTGGCGCTGCGCCTGGTGCGCTACGACCAGGTGACCGCCGAGATGGCGGCCAAAGAGGGCGAAGGCGACAAAAGCCTGGCGTTTTGGCGCGAGGGGCATCAGGCGTTCTTTACCCGCGAGGGCACTTTTGCGCCGGACATGTGGCTGGTGTTCGAAGAGTTCGAACGGGTTGAAACACTGTGAATCACAAGGAGAAAGGATGAGCTGCATTTTTTGCGACATCGTGGCGGGCAAGGCGCCGTGCCATAAAATCTGGGAAGACGACGACCATCTGGCCTTCCTGTCCATCTTTCCCAACACCGACGGTTTCAGCGTGGTGATCCCCAAGGTGCACCACCCGAGCTACGCCTTTGACCTGCCGGACGAGGTGTTGAGCGCGCTGATGCTGGCGACCAAGCGGGTGGCGAAGCAGCTGGACCGCGCGTTCGACGACGTCGGCCGCTGCGGCATGGTGTTCGAGGGCTACGGCGTCGACCATGTGCATGCCAAACTGATCCCGCTGCACGGCACCGCGTCGCTGGATCAATGGCGGCCGATCGAATCGACCTCGCCGAAGTTTTTCGAACGTTACGAGGGCTATATCTCCTCCCACGACGCCGCGCGCGCCGACGACGATCGGCTGGCGGCGCTGGCCGCCCGCATCCGCCAAAGCGCCGTTTAAGGCACGAACGATCAACGCCGGGCATTGATTTTCCTGTTGTCTGGCTCCATGTTAGAGATTCATACGCATTTTAAGGCTCGCCCCCGCGGCGGGCCCCAACGCTAATCAGGACTGCCCTATGACAAATCCGTTGCTGACCCCGTTTTCCCTGCCGCCGTTCTCGGCGATCCGCCCTGAAGATATCGTGCCTGCGGTGCAATCCGCGCTGGCGGACTGCCGCGCCGCGGTAGAGCGCGTGGTCGCGCAGCCGGGGCCGTTCACCTGGGATAATCTGTGTCAGCCGCTGGCGGAGTCGGACGATCGCCTGTCGCGCATCTGGTCGCCGATCGGGCACCTGAACTCGGTGAAAAACAGCCCGGAGCTGCGCGCCGCCTATGAGCAGGCGCTGCCGCTGCTGTCTGAATACGGCACCTGGGTTGGCCAGCACGAAGGGCTGTACCAGGCCTACCGCAGCCTGAAAGAAGGCGCGGCGTTCGAGGCGCTGAGCGTGCCGCAGCGCAAGGCGGTGGACAACGCGCTGCGCGATTTCGAACTGTCGGGCATCGGCCTGTCGGCGGATAAACAGCAGCGCTACGGCGAGATCGTCGCGCGCCTGTCCGAACTGGGTTCCACCTACAGCAACAACGTGCTCGACGCCACCATGGGCTGGAGCAAACTGATTACCGACGAAGCCGAGCTGAGCGGCCTGCCGGAGAGCGCTCTGGCGCAGGCACAGGCGATGGCGCAGGCCAAAGAGCAGGACGGCTGGCTGCTGACGCTGGACATGCCGAGCTACCTGCCGGTGTTGACCTACGCCGACAACCGCGCGCTGCGCGAAGAGATGTACCGCGCCTTCGCCACCCGCGCCTCCGATCAGGGGCCGAACGCCGGCAAATGGGACAACAGCGAAGTGATGGCGGAAACGCTGGCGCTGCGCCACGAGCTGGCTCAGCTGCTGGGCTTCGATACCTACGCCGACAAGTCGCTGGCGACCAAAATGGCGGAGAGCCCGGAGCAGGTGATCGGTTTCCTGAGCGATCTGGCCAAGCGCGCCCGCCCGCAGGCCGAGCAGGAGCTGGCGCAGCTGCGCGCCTTCGCCAAACAGCACTATGGCGTGGACGAGCTCGAAGCCTGGGACATCACCTATTACGGCGAAAAACAGAAGCAGCACCTGTTCTCCATCAGCGACGAGCAGCTGCGCCCGTACTTCCCGGAGCAGCGGGTGGTGGAAGGGCTGTTCGAAGTGGTGAAACGCATTTACGGCATCACCGCCAAAGAGCGTAAAGACGTGGAGACCTGGCATCCGGACGTGCGTTTCTTCGATCTGTTCGACGCCGACGGCGAGCTGCGCGGCAGCTTCTACCTCGATCTGTACGCCCGCGAAAACAAACGCGGCGGCGCCTGGATGGACGACTGCGTCGGCAGCCTGCGCAAGGCCGACGGCACGCTGCAAAAACCGGTCGCTTACCTGACCTGCAACTTCAACCGCCCGCTGGGCGACCAGCCGGCGCTGTTCACCCATAACGAAGTGACCACGCTGTTCCACGAGTTCGGCCACGGTCTGCACCACATGCTGACGCAGATCGATACCGCCGGCGTCTCCGGCATCAACGGGGTACCGTGGGATGCGGTCGAACTGCCGAGCCAGTTTATGGAAAACTGGTGCTGGGAGCCGGAAGCGCTGGCGTTTATCTCGGGCCACTACCAGAGCGGCGAGCCGCTGCCGAAGGCCATGCTCGACAAGCTGCTGGCGGCCAAGAATTACCAGGCGGCGCTGTTCATCCTGCGCCAGCTGGAGTTCGGCCTGTTCGATTTCCGCATGCACTTCGAATACAGCCCGGAAAAAGGGGCGCAGATCCTGCCGACGCTGGCGGAAGTGAAGAAAATGGTGGCGGTGGTGCCTTCGCCAAGCTGGGGCCGCTTCCCGCACGCCTTCAGCCACATCTTCGCCGGCGGCTACGCGGCGGGTTACTACAGCTACCTGTGGGCGGAAGTGCTGTCGGCCGACGCCTACTCGCGCTTCGAAGAAGAGGGGATTTTCAACGCCGAAACCGGCAAATCCTTCCTCGACAACATCCTGTCGCGCGGCGGGTCGGAAGAGCCGATGGCGCTGTTCAAACGCTTCCGTGGCCGCGAGCCGCAGCTGGATGCTATGCTGCGCCATTACGGCATTAAAGGATAACCCGACACGTGAGCGTGTGTTTATTGTGTGAAGCAGGCGCCGATCCCGGCGCCTTGTCTGTTTTGGCGCAGCGCTGGCAGCTGACGTCCGACGACGACGCGCCGATGGCGCTGGTACTGACCCCGCAGCGGCTGGAGCTGCGCAAGCGCGACGAGCCGAAGCTCGGCGGGATCTACGTCGATTTCGTCTCCGGCGCCATGGCGCACCGGCGCCGCTTCGGCGGCGGCCGCGGCGAGGCGGTGGCCAAAGCGGTCGGCATCAAGGGCAGCTATCTGCCGGACGTGGTGGACGCTACCGCCGGGCTGGGGCGCGACGCCTTCGTGCTGGCGGCGCTGGGCTGCCGGGTACGGATGCTGGAGCGCAATCCGGTGGTGGCGGCGTTGCTGGACGACGGTCTGCAGCGTGGCTATCAGGATGCGGAAATCGGCCCGTGGCTGCGCGAGCGTCTGACGCTGCTGCACGCCTCCAGCCTGACGGCGCTGGCGGATCTCAGCCCGCGCCCCGAGGTGGTGTATCTCGATCCGATGTTCCCGCACAAGCAAAAAAGCGCGCTGGTGAAAAAAGAGATGCGGGTGTTTCAATCGCTGGTGGGCAGCGACGATGACGCCGACGGCCTGCTGGAGCCGGCGCGCCGCCTGGCGACCAAGCGCGTGGTGGTGAAACGTCCGGACTACGCGCCGCCGCTGGCCGACGTGCCGGCGCACGCCGCCACGCTGACCAAAAGCCACCGTTTCGATATCTACATGCCGCTGTAATGTCTGCCGGGCCCGCGGTGTCGGGCCCTCAGTTTTCCTCCCGCAAACTTTTCCCCACGCCGCCGCCCGGATGCACCGCCAGCAAGGCCTCCTTGTCGTAACCGCTGCGCGCCATCAGGCAGGCGCAGGCGGCGTCGAAGATCGCCAGCACCAGCACAATTGAGGTGGTGGCCAGCATGTTCAGCGGATCTATCTCCTTTTGCACCCCGGTGGCGATCGTCAGCTGCGCCGCCAGCGCGATGGCGGAATGCGGGTTTTCCGTCACCGCGATCAGCGTCACGCCCTTGGCCTGCAGCGTTGGCAGCAGGCGGGTCAGCTCGTCGGAATTGCCGCCGCGCGAGATCAGGATCAGCAGATCGTCGGCGCGCAGAAAACCCAGATCGCCGTGCGCCGCGCCGGTGGCGTCGAGGTAGACCGCCGGCCGTTCCACGCAGGCCAGCATGTGGGCTATCTTGCGCGCCGCAATCCCCGAGGTGCCGACGCCGGTGACGGCGATTTTACCGCGGCAGTCGGCCAGCAGCGCCAGCAGCCGTTGCCAGGTGCGCGCGTCGAGGCGCTCGCCCAGCTGCGCCAGCTCCTGGCTGTAGGTTTGCCAACCCTGCACGGCCTGCCGCCATTCCTGCTGCATCACGCCTCCTCCTGCATCAACCGGCGGTATTTCATGTGGTCGTTGTACAGCTCGTGGAATACCCGGTATTTGCGGTCGTAGTAGCTTTTTATCTGGTTGGTCTGCGGCGTGACCGTCTTGCCGATGCGGCTCATGGCGCTCATCGCCTCCGGCAGGGTGTCGAACACGCCCGCCGCCACGGTGCCCATCATGGCGCCGCCCAGCAGCATCGCTTCGCTCTCCTCCGGCAGCAGCATGGCGCAGCCGGTGGCGTTGGCGTGCTCCTGCACGAAGATCGGGTTCTTGGTGCCGCCGCCGCTGGCCATGATGGTGTCGATGCTGTAGCCGCTGTGGTTCATGGTTTCGATGATGTGGCGGGTGCCGAGCGCGATGGCCTGAATGGTGGCCAGGTAGTGCAGCGCCATGTCCTCCGGCGTGCGCGACAGCTTCAGCCCGGTCAGGATGCCGGTCAGCGTCGGGTTGGCGCGCGGCGAGCGGTTGCCGTGGAAGTACGGCAGCATATGGATGTCCTGCGTCAGGAAGGCGATATTCTCCGGCTCGCCGGCCATGCGGCGCAGAATGGCGTTCAGCACTTCATAGATGGTCTGTCCCTGGGTTTTCGCCTGCGCCAGCAGCTCCGGGTAGCACGGGTGCGACTGGATGACGTGGTCGATCAGCGCGCCGGTGGCGGACTGGCCGCCCTCGTTCAGCCAGTATTCCGGCAGGATCGCCGAGTAATACGGCCCCCAGACGCCGCCGATAAAGCGAGCGGTGCGCGACATCGCCATGTGGCCGGTGGAGGTGCCGCCGATCAGCGCGACGCGGCGGTTGAAGTCGGCCACCTCGCCGGAGACGCCGGTGGCGCCCAGCGTGCCGAGGGTGCCGGCGTGGGCGTCGATGATCGACACGCTCACCGCCGTACCGGCGATCAGCCCCATCTCGCTGGCGGCGCGCTGGGTCAGGCCGTGGCCCAGCGGCTCGCCCATCATTTTGACGTCGCTGCCGATCTTGGCCGCGTCATGTTCCAGCACGTCTTCCAGCCCGATCTGCTGGAAGTAGCTCTTGTCCCAGCGCTGTTCGTGGCCGAGATAGGTCCACTTGCACACCGTCGAGCACAGCGAACGGGTGGCGTCCTGGGTGGCGCGCCAGGTGAGGAAGTCCGGCAGATCGAACAGGTAACCGGCGTTGGCCCAGGTGGTGGGCATGTGCTGTTTCAGCCACAGCAGTTTCGGCGTCTGCATCTCCGGCGAAATGATGCCGCCGACGAAGTCCAGCACCCGGTGTTTGGTGGCGTTGATGCGCTCGGCCTGGGCGATCGCCCGGTGATCCATCCACACGATGATGTTCTGTTCGGTGCGGCCGGAGGGGCTGACGGTCAGCGGCTTGCCCTCTTTATCCAGCACCACCAGCGAACAGGTGGCGTCGAAGCCCAGCCCCTTGACCTGGATCGGGTTGATGTCGGCCTGGTTGACCGCGTCGCGCACCGCATTGCACACCGCCTGCCAGATGTTATCCGACGACTGCTCGACGAAATCCGCCTTCGGCCGGTACAGATCGATGGCCCGGCTGGCCTGACCGACCATGTGGCCATTGAGATCGAATACGCCCGCGCGCGCGCTTCCGGTGCCCACATCTACGCCAATAAAATAGCTCGCCATTATTTTCTCCTCAGGCTTTTCGATTCTGTAACGCGATAAACAGGATCAGCACGCCGCCCCACAGGGCCATGGTCAGGTAGCTGCTGACCCCCAGCAGATTGAGGCCGCTTTCCAACATTTGCAGCACGATCAGCGCCAGCACCAGCCCCAGAATACGGCCGAAACCGCCGTCCGGGTTAATGCCGCCCAGCACCGAGGCCAGAATGGTCACCAGCAGATAAGATTCGCCGTAGCCGGCCTTGGCCGAGTTGAACTTGGCCATCATCAGCAGGGCGGCGCCCCAGCCGAGCAGCGCCGACAGGATATACACCGCGATCTGCACCCGTGCGGTGTTCACGCCGCTGAAGCGGGTGGCCTGTTCGTTAGAGCCGATCAGGTACAGGCTGCGGCCCAGCGTGGTGTGCTCCAGCAGCAGCCACAGCCCGGCCGCCACCAGCAGGAACAGGATCAGCGCCACCGGCACGCCGAGCACGGCGCCGTTGCCGAGAAATTGAATCGCTGCCGGGAAGCCGGAGATCACCGCGCCGTTGGACAGCAGGATATTCAGGCCGGTGATCAGCGTCATGGTGCCGAGCGAGGCGAGGATTGGCGAGACGCCGATCCAGGCCACCAGCGCGCCGTTCAGCGCGCCGATCGCCACCGCCACCAGCAGGCCGGCCAACAGCGCCAGCGCCAGGAACAGCGGCTGGTCGGGATGGCTGACGATGATCGCCGCCATCACCAGCGAACAGGCGTTGGCGCCGGCGATGATCGACAGGTTGATGCCGCCGGTCAGCATGGTGATGCCCATGCCGAGCGCCAGCAGGCCGAGGATCGGCAGCTGCGAGGCGATCGACTGGAAGTTACCGAGGCTGAAGAAGCGCGATCCGAGCAGCCCGGCGAAGAGCAGCGCCACCGCGATGATGATCGCGCCCTGCAGGCGAATGATCCGATCGCTTGGGATCAACCGAGTTAACTGCGTCATGTCAGATCTCCTTGAGCAGCTTGCGTTTTTCGTTCCAGGCGGTGGTGCTGATGCTGATCAAAATGATCGCGCCGCTGAACACCTGGTGCCAATAGGCCGAGACGCTGAGCAGCGTCAGCCCGTTTTGCAGGAAGGCCAGCAGCACCACGCCGAGCAGGGTGCCGGTCAACGAGCCGCGGCCGCCGCTCATGCTGGTGCCGCCCAGCACCACCGCCGCCAATACCGTCAGCTCGAAGCCGAGCAGCGAGTTGGGGGCCACCGACTGGGTGATCTGCGCCTGCACTACCGCCGCGACGCCGGCCAGAATGCCCATGTAGCCGTAGACGCAAAAATGCAGCCGTAGCAGGTTCAACCCCAGGCGCGACGCCGCGTCGCGGTTGCCGCCCATGGCGTAGATCTGGCGCCCCAGCCGGGTGCGGTTCATCAGCACGCCGGTGACGACGATGGTCGCCAGCAGGCACAGCAGCGGCAGCGTCAGGCCGTAGTCGTAGCCGTCGGCGCCCTGGAACGAGAACCAGTTGATGCCGTTCATGAACCAGTCCGGGAAGCCGTACAGCCAGGTGCCGTTAGTGGCGTACACCAGCAGGCCGTAGAACAGGTTAAGGGTGGCGATGGTGATGATGATCGCCGGCACTTTCAGCCAGTACACCAGGAAACCGTTCACCAGCCCGAGCAGCAGGCCGACGCCAATCGCCAGGGCGAACGCCAGCGGAAAGCTGCCGCCGTGCTGGATCACCCAGCTGGCCATCACATACTGGGCGATGGCGGTGACCGCCGGGAACGAAATGTCGATGCCGCCGGCGATCAGCACCACGAACAGCCCGCAGGCCAGGATGCCGAGAATGGCGTAGCTGGTGGCGACGTCGGTCAGGTTGCCGAGCGTCAGGAATTCGTCGGTGCCGGCGCTCAGGCCGATCGCCAGCAGCAGCACCAACAGGCCGAGATAAAACTCGTGCCGCCCGGCCAGGCGGGCCAATAATGACTTATCCATTCACCACCTCGGCGATCTGTTGCTCGGTACTCTGGTGCGGCGCGAATTCGGCGATCAGTTCGCCCTTGCGCATCACCATCACCCGATGGCTGTTGTAATAGGCTTCCGGGATCTCGTCGCAGATCATCAGCACCGCCATGCCCAGCTGCGCCAGATCGCGGGCGATCTGGTAGATCCCCTCTTTGTTGGCGATGTCCACGCCGACGGTGGGCGAGTCGAGGATCAGGATCTTCGGCTGGGTCGCCACCCATTTGGCGATGGCGATGCGCTGGGCGTTGCCGCCGGACAGGGTTTTCACCGGCAACGCGCTGTCGGACACCTTGATGTTCAGATCGCGGATCAGCCGGTTGACCAGCTCGGTCGCCTTGGCGTGATCCAACAGCCCGAGCGAGGTATGCAGCCGATCGAAGACGGTGACGATGGTGTTGTCGTAGATGGATTGTTCCATGATCAACCCCTGCGTCAGGCGATCCTCCGACACATAGCCGATGCCGTGGCGCACCGCTTCGCGGTTGTTGTGCAGCTGCACCGCCTGGCCCTCGATGCGGATCTCGCCGCTGTCCGGCCGCGTCATGCCGAACAGGCTGAGGCACAGTTCGGTGCGGCCGGCGCCGAGCAGGCCGACGATCGAGACGATCTCGCCGCCGCGTAGCGCCAGATTGACGTTGCGGTATTTCTCGCCGCGGCTGAGGTTGCGCACCTCGAGCAGCGGTGCCTGTTCGGCCGGCGGCAGCGGCGGCAGCGGGCTGTAGTGGAAGCGTTGGCCGGTCATCAGGAACGCCAGTTCATGGCTGTCCAGTTCGCTGGCCGGCCAGGTGCCCACCAGCTTGCCGTCGCGCATCACGCTGATACGATCGGCGACTTCCATTACTTCATCCAATCTGTGGCTGACGAATACCACGCAGATGCCGGCCGCCTTCAGCTCGTTGACCACCCGCAGCAGGCCGTCGACCTCCTGGCGGGTCAGCGAGGCGGTTGGTTCGTCCATGATAACCAACCGCGCCTCGGCGGCGATGGCGCGGCAAATCGCCACCAGTTGCCGATCGGCGATCGACAGTTTTTCCACCTTTTTATCGGGGTCGATGCGTATGCCGACCCGCGCCATGGCGTCGAGCGCCGTCTGGCGCATCACCCGCTTGCGCACCCAGAAGCGGCCGCCGGGCAGGTAACGGTGAATGGCGATGTTCTCCGCCACCGTCAGGTTGGGGAACAGCGACAGGTCCTGGTAGATCACCTGTATGCCGTAATAACCGGACAGCTGCGGCGTCAGGGCGTGGAAGAGTTTGCCTTCCAGCGAAATGTTGGCGCCTTTTTCCGGCTGATAAACGCCGGAGATGATTTTAATGATGGTGCTTTTGCCGCAGCCGTTTTGCCCGGCCAGGCAGTGCACTTCGCCTTTATTCAGCGTCAGGTTGATCTGGTCTAATGCCAGCACGCCTGGGAATCGCTTGCTGATATTCTCCAGGGTGATAAATGCGGGGGAGGCTGTCATAACGTTAACCTGTGCTTGCGTAGCGGCCGAAGCCCTGGGCGCAGCAATGCTGCGCCCCTACGAGGGTTTAACTACTTTCCCGGTGTGGCGAAATTACGCGAAAAATCAGAATCCAAGCGATTGGGCGTTGTCTTTGGTCACTTCCAAAATCTTATTAAACCGAATCACTTTGTGTTCCATATCGACGTCAGCCTTGCCAAGGCCCTCGATCGACAGGTCCTTATTCACTTCCTTGCCCTGCAGCAGCTGGTCGGCCACCGTCACCAGCGCATAACCGGCGTCTTTCGGATCCCACAGCAGCGCTTTCTTGATGTCGCCGCGCATCAGGTAAGGGGCGGCCTGCGCCGGCATGGCGATGCCCACCACCGCGATTTTGTCCTTGGCGCGTTTCTTGGCCACCGCCTGGCCGGCGCCGATCGGGCCGAGCGAGCCGAAGCCGATGATGCCCTTCATCTGCGGATAGGTTTTCATCAGATCCAGCGTGGTGGCGTAGGATTTGTCGATGCTTTCCGCCACCGGCAGGCGCGAGGTGACTTCAAACATGTCCGGGTATTTTTCTTTCTGGTATTTGATGGCGGAGTCGGCCCAGGCGTTGTGCAGCGGCACGGTCAGCGAGCCGACGTAGATCGCATAGCCGCCTTTGCCGCCCATGTCTTTCGCCAGCTCATCGACGTTGGCCTGCGCGTATTTCTCGCTGTCGATGGTCTCGATGTCCCACTGGCCGATCTGCTGGTCCGGGGATTCATGGGTCAGCACCACGATGCCTTTGTCGCGCGCTTTTTTCAGCACCGGCTCCAGCACCTTGGCGTCGTTCGGCACCACGATGATGGCGTTGACGTTCTTGGCGATCAGATCCTCAATCACCTTGACCTGCGCAGCCGGATCCGGCGTAGAAGGGCCGGTCTGGTAGGCGTTGACGTCGAGTTTTTTCGCCGCTTCGTTGACGCCCACTTCCATGCGGTTGAACCACGGAATGCCGGTCACTTTAGCGACCACGGCAATCTCATACTTATCAGCGGCGAACACAGGTGTTGTTGATAACATGCACGCAGAAACCACACATGCATTTAATAATGCGAGGTTAAATTTCATTAGCTGTACCTTTTTTTATCTGTAGGGGTGGCGGTTTTTCCACCGCTGCAGATTACAAAGGAATGGAAGAGGGGGCGTAGCTGAAGTTAATGAAATGTGATCTGCGCACATTTAAGTAAAATAATGGCGTATTTAATGTTAAATAAATGTTTAATTATTTGGCGGTGGTAAATTTACTACCGATCATGAAGCAATAAATAACCTTTTATTAACTTTTATTTAACGTATTGATATCATCTGGATGGCGTGAAAGCATAAAAAAATGCCGGCGCAGAGGCCGGCATTGAAGCATTTAATCGATGTGTGAACAAGATCACCTTTAAGGCGGATTACAGCACGCCCTGCGCCAGCATGGCGTCCGCGACCTTGACGAAACCGGCGATATTCGCGCCGTGCACGTAGTGGGTTTGCTTGCCTTCGCCGCCGTATTCCACGCAGGCGTGGTGAATATCGGCCATGATATGTTGTAAACGTACATCCACTTTCTCTGCCCGCCAGCCGATGCGCGCGGCGTTTTGCGCCATCTCCAGTCCCGAGGTGGCGACGCCGCCGGCGTTGGCCGCCTTGCCAGGCGCGAACAGCACGCCGGCGTCGAGGAAGGCGTCGGTGGCCTGGATGGTGGTCGGCATGTTGGCACCTTCCGCGACCGCCTTCACTCCGTTGCGGATCAGCGTTTGCGCCGCCTCGAGATCCAGTTCGTTCTGGGTGGCGCACGGCAGGGCGATATCCACCGGCACGTTCCACGGCTGCTGGCCGGCCAGATAGGTCAGGCCGCGTTCGCGGGCATAGTCCGCCACCCGGCCATAACGCTGGTTTTTGATCTCCGCCAGGTGCGCCAGCTTCTCGGTGGTGAAGCCGTCTTCGTCCACCAGGGTGCCGCCGGAATCCGACACGGTGATCACGCGCGCATCCAGTTCCAGCGCTTTCTCGATGGTGTACTGCGCCACGTTGCCGGAGCCGGATACCGCCACCCGCATGCCCTCAAAGCCCAGGCCGTGGCGCTGCAGCATGGCGTCGGTGAAGTACACCAGGCCATAGCCGGTCGCCTCGGGGCGGATCAGGCTGCCGCCGAAGGAGAGGCCCTTGCCGGTAAATACGCAGGCGGTATTGTTGGACAGTTTTTTCATCATGCCGGCCATAAAGCCGACTTCGCGGCCGCCGACGCCGATATCGCCGGCCGGCACGTCGGTGTCCGGGCCCAGATGGCGATATAGCTCGGTCATCAACGCCTGGCAGAAGCGCATGATCTCGCCCTGGCTTTTGCCCTTCGGATCGAAATCGGAGCCGCCTTTGCCGCCGCCCATCGGCAGGGTGGTCAACGCGTTCTTGAAGGTCTGCTCAAAACCGAGGAACTTCAGGATCGACAGGTTCACCGACGGGTGGAAGCGCATGCCACCCTTGTAGGGACCGATAGCCGAGTTGAACTGTACGCGGAAGGCGCGGTTGACCTGCACCTGGCCGCGATCGTCCACCCAGCTGACGCGGAACTGAATGACGCGCTCGGGCTCCACCAGGCGCTCCAACAGCGCCTGTTCGCGATAGCGCGGATTACGTTCGATAAACGGCCACAGCGAGGTGAATACTTCGCGCACCGCCTGCAAATATTCCGGCTGGTGGGGGTTATGGCGTTGTAACGAGGACAGGAAAGACTCTACCGATACGGCATATTCCATGGATAACTCCTTTTCGCATTAAATTTCCCCCGCTATTTCTTATAGATATGGGTATAGGCGATGCCCGGGGGAGGATGTTGTGTCTTTAGCGACTATATCATCGGAGGGCGGTTGATTATCAAGCGATTAATCGGCGTGGCGGCATGAAAAACGCCCGCAGGGCGCGGGCGTTGGGCAGTTAAGTTAGCAAGTGCTTACTTTATTCGTCTTCTTCATCGCGCAGCGGCACGATCAGCATATCGATGTGCACGGTATTGATCAGCTGGCGTGCGGAAGACATCAGCTTGCTCCAGAAGTCCTGGTGGTGGCCGCACAACACCAGGTCCATGTCGTATTTCTTGATGGCATCGACCAATACCTGCGCCAGATCGCCGCTGCCGCTCAGGGTCTCGGTGATCGGGTAGCCGGCGTTCTGCGACAGCTCGGTCAGCGCCTGATGGGTTTCCTCGGAGATGCGTTTTTGCATGTCGCCGAGATTGACGTCGATAAGGCCGGTATAGAGGTCGGAATAGTTGACATCGACGTGGATCAGAGAAACTTTAGCGTTGTACGGCCGCGCCATCGAGACGGCTTTTTCTACCAGGATTTTGCTTTCCGGGGATAGGTCCACCGCGATCAGTATGTGTTTGTAAGCCATAAGAATACTCCTTCCATAAACATGCCGATTAAAAAGGGTTAGCAGGCGTTCCGTTTACCCGCCTGGCGCTTTTGGTTCCATAGTATCATTCGGATAACGCAATGATATGTTGGGGCGATCACACTGCGCCGCATCGAAAATCTCTCCGCCCGATACCTTTCGTTGTACACCCGCGCGGCGTAAAAGCCTATGAATTATGCGGATGCTGACGGTCTGACCGCTTGAATTATAAGCGTTATTAAACAAAGTATAGCGCTAAATGTGCAATCAGCGCTCCAGATGTGGCTGCAGTAGGCTTTCAAACCACTCATGAAACACCGCCAGGCGGCGCGATCGCTGGCGGCGGTGGGGGTAGATCAGGGCGATCGGCATGGAGGCGGCGCGGTAACCGGGCAGGACTTCAACCAGTTCACCGGCGTCGAGCAGGTGTTGCACGTCGTAGCGCGGGATCTGCATCAGCCCCAGCCCGGCGCGGCAGCAGGCGATATAGCTTTCGGCGTTGTTGACCACCACCCGGCTGGGCAGTTCGAGCCGTTGCGTATGGCCGTCGTCGGCCTGGTATTCCCAGGGGGATTCGCGGCCGGTTTTGGGCGAGGCGTAGCCGATGCTCCAGTGTCCCTCGACGAGATCGCCGGGCTGGCGCGGATGGCCGAATTCGCCCAGGTAAGCGGGGCTGGCGCAGTTGATCAGCGCGATATGGCCGAGCGGGCGCATCACCAGGCTGCTGTCGTGCAGATCGCCGACGCGCACCGCGCAGTCGACCCCTTCCTGCACCAGATCGATGGCGCGATCGGCGGAGCCGAGCACCAGCTGCAGATGAGGGTGGCGCCGCAGCAGGCCGGGCAGCGCTGGCGCGATCAGCCGGCGGGCGATGCGGCTCGGCACGTCGACGCTGAGCCGGCCGGAGGCCTGGCGCTGGCTGGCCTGAAACGACTGATCGATGTCTTCCACCTCGGCCAGCAGCGGGCGCAGCCGCTCGAGCAGCTGTTCGCCGTCGGCGGTCAGCCGCACCTGCCGCGTGGTGCGGTGCAGCAGGCGCACGCCCAGCTGCGTTTCCAGCTGTTGCACGGCGGCGGACACCGAGGCGCGCGGCACCTCCAGCGCATGGGCCGCCCGGATAAAGCTGCCCATTTCCGCCACCTGTACGAATACGCGGTATTGATTGAATCTGTCCATCTCGTTGACCTGCTGTTCCTTGGCGCCGTTTCTGACAGAGAGTGTAGCCGCATGGCGCGGTTGCGCGCGAGCAGGTGCGGGGGCATCTGTGCCCCCGTCGAACTTATTTGGTGGTGTAGCCGCCGTTGATCAGGATGGTTTGGCCGGTTACCCACCAGCCGTCGCTGACCAGGTGGCGGATGAACGGCACCACGTCTTCGATATCGGTCAGGCCGGTTTTGCTGAACGGCGACAGCGCCGCCGCCGTCTTGTGGTAGGCCACGGCGTCCGCACCCTCCGCCGGGTAGAAGAACGGGGTGTCCATCGGGCCGGGGCCGACCGCCGTCACGGAGATACCGCGTTCGCCAAACTCCTTGGCGGCGGCGCGGGTGAAGTGTTCCACCGGCGCTTTGGTGCCGGCGTAAGCGGCGTAAAACGGCGTGAAGGCGCCGAGCAGCGAGGTGACCAGCGTGCAGATTTTACCGTTATCGTTGAGGTGTTTGCCCGCCTCTTTCAGGAAGAAGAACGCGGTTTTGGCGTTGACCGCCGTCATCTCGTCGTACTCGGCTTCGCTGATGTCGACCATCGGCTTTTTCAGCACTTTGCCGACGGTATTGATGGCGATATCCGGCTTGCCGACGGCGGCGACCGCATCGGCGAACAGCTTTTCGACCGCGCTCGCGGTGGTGAGATCGGCCTGCAGCGCGACGCCTTGCGCCCCGGCGGCCTGAATGGCGGCGACGGTTTTTTCCGCTTCGGCTTGGGAAGCGGCGCTGTTGTAGTGGATCACCACCGCTTTGGCGCCTTGTTCAGCCAAATCGCGTGCGATCAGCCCGCCGAGGTTTTTGGCGCCGCCGGCGATGAGGACGGTTTTTCCCTTGATTGAATGGTTTGCCATAACAGTTTCCTTGGATGAACGTAACGGAAACCTGAGTCTAGCCAGCGTGGGGGGAAAGATCAGCGGCGTGGGGCGGGATAGACTATCCAGAAAAACCGACCAATCACAGCCGTTAGCCCGCCCCGGCGAAGGGCGTTTCGGCGCGGGGCGGTAAATTTTATCCACTGATCAGGCCAGTTTGCGTTTCATTAACCTACAATGATGGATATGGGCCTCATCATTTCCCCTCTGAGTGGAACCACGCTGTGCAAATCTCTCTGTGCGGTGCGGTAACGTCTCCGGAGGCGGTGGGTTATGGGCGTGGCCCGTGCAGGCAAAAAAGGGGATGAGAGCGGTAAGCTCCAGCAGAGTATCGGGTAATGAGGTAGGGCGGTTGGACCCGGCGGATGGCCGCGGATAACAACGCCTTGAGGGGGCAATCATGATCAGTACCGTCGCGCTGTTTTGGGCCTTATGTGTGGTGTGTGTGGTAAACATGGTGCGGTATTACTCTTCTCTGCGCGCGCTGCTGGTGGTATTGCGCGGCTGTGACCCGCTGCTGTACCAATACGTTGACGGCGGCGGTTTCTTCACCGCCCACGGGCAACCCAGCAAGCAGCTGAGGCTGGTGCGCTATATCTTTGCGCAACGCTATGTCGAGCACCACGATCCGGAGTTTATTCGCCGCTGCGAGCGGGTGCGCGGGCAGTTTATGCTGACCTCGGCCCTGTGCGGTCTGGTGATCATCAGCCTGATAGCGCTGATGATTTGGTATTAATGCCTTCCTGTTTCCCTTGATGCAGGCAAAAAAAGGCGGCCTTTCGGCCGCCTTTCTCATGATGCTTATCGCTTAGATCAGCTTCAACGCGACCCAATACAGCGCACCGGAAAGCAGAATCGAGATTGGCAGGGTCAGTACCCAGGCCAACAGGATGTTCTTCACGGTTTTGCTCTGCACGCCGCCGCCGTCCACGATCATCGTCCCGGCAACCGCCGAAGAGAGGACGTGGGTGGTGGAGACCGGCATGCCGGTATAACTCGCCACGCCGATCGACAGCGCTGCGGTCATCTGGGCCGACACGCCCTGGGCGTAGGTCATGCCTTTCTTGCCGATCTTCTCGCCGATGGTGGTGGCCACGCGTTTCCAGCCCACCATGGTGCCGAGCGACAGTGCCAGCGCGACGGCGACGATGATCCACATCGGCGCGTACTCGACGGTCTGCAGCAGATCCTGACGCAGGTTCTTCAGGAAGCGCTGGTCGGCGGATGAGGTTTCCGGCAGCTTGGCGACTTTATCCGCCGTGTCGGTCACGCACATCAGCAGGCGGCGCAGGTGGCTGCGCTGCTCAACCGTCAGCTGATCGTAGCTTTGCAGGTTGGTCAGCATGCCCTGAGCCAGCTCGATCGCCGGCATGGCGCGCGAACTGTCGCAGTGGAACTCGGCCGGCTTGTTCGGCGCAGCTTCATCATCCGGGCTTGGCACCAGCGGCGTCAGCGACACCGCATGCGACAGCGCGTCGCCGTGCTGCTGGTAATATTGCTGCAGGTGGGTCACGGCATCACGCGTACGGGTGATGTCATAGCCGGTTGCATTCATATTGACCACGAAGCCGGCCGGCGCAACGCCGATCAGCACCAGCATGATAAGGCCGATGCCTTTCTGGCCGTCGTTGGCGCCGTGCGAGAAGCTGACGCCAATCGCCGACAGGATCAGCGCGATACGGGTCCAGAACGGCGGCTTGCGTTTGCCGTCGACCTTTTCACGTTCCGCAGGGGTCATGTGGATACGCTGGCGTTTCTTGGTGCCACTCCAATAGCGGCGCAAGGCGAACACCATCACTCCCGCCACCATCATGCCGACCAGCGGCGAGAACAGCAGAGAAAGGAAAATACCAATCATTTTCGGGACGTTAAGCGCATCCACCACCGAAGTGTGGGTCATCAGGGCGTTGGTTAAACCGACACCGATGATTGCGCCTATCAGCGTATGGGAACTGGAGGCCGGCAGACCGAAATACCAGGTGCCGAGGTTCCAGATGATTGCCGCCAACAGCATGGAGAAGACCATGGCTAATCCGTGTGCTGAACTGACGTTCAACAACAGATCGGTAGGCAGCAAATGGACGATGGCGTAAGCAACACTCAAACCGCCGAGCATTACGCCAAGAAAGTTGAACAAACCTGCCATCACGACCGCAAGTTGCGAGCGCATGGCGCGGGTATAAATAACTGTAGCGACCGCATTGGCCGTATCATGAAAACCGTTGATGGCTTCATAAAACAACACGAACAACAATGCGAGAATTAACATCAGGCCGGTATGGAAATCCAGGCCAGCGAACAAATGCAGCATAAGCGTTACGCCAGTTTGTGGACATGAACGCCGCGCATTATCAGTGACAACCGGGGCCGGGGAAAAGGAAAATATGACGTTTTTTTGATTTGGACATGACGAAATGAGGGCGTGTCTATAACAAAAATATGGAATATCAACGCGTTATTCTCCTCTGACCTCTGTAATATTTTCTTACTATGGCGTTGGCGGCGCCGGGGCTTTACAATCTGCCGCCGTGAATTTGGCGGTGACCGGCGGCGAAACGGCGTAATATGGCGCTCTTTTGTCGCGATTGTGGTTTTGATAAGTGAGGCTCAGGTGGAACAGTTTGATGTCGTAGTGATTGGGGCGGGCGCCGCCGGCATGTTTTGCGCCGCGCAGGCGGGGCAACTCGGTTGCCGCGTGTTGCTGCTCGACAACGGCAAAAAACCGGGCCGCAAGATCCTGATGTCCGGCGGCGGGCGCTGCAACTTCACCAATATGTACGCCGAGCCGGCGGCCTATCTGTCGAACAACCCGCACTTCTGCAAGTCGGCGTTGGCGCGCTACACCCAGTGGGACTTCATCGATCTGATCAACCGCTACGGCATCGCCTACCATGAAAAAACGCTGGGGCAGCTGTTCTGCGACGACTCGGCGCAGCAGGTGGTGGATCTGTTGGTCAAAGAGTGCGAGCTGGGCCAGGTGACGATGCGCCTGCGCAGCGAAGTGCTGGGCGTGGAGAAAACCGAACATGGCTACACGCTGGCGCTGAATGGTGAAAAAGTAAGTGCTCGCTCACTTGTGGTGGCCAGCGGCGGTTTGTCCATGCCGGGGCTGGGCGCTTCGCCGTTCGGTTACAAGCTGGCGGAGCAGTTCGGCCTCAAGGTGCTGCCGACGCGCGCCGGGCTGGTGCCTTTTACCCTGCATAAGCCGCTGCTGGAGCATGTGCAGACGCTGTCCGGCGTCTCGGTGCCGGCAGTGATCACCGCCGAGAACGGCGTCAGCTTCCGTGAAAGCATCCTGTTCACCCATCGCGGCCTGTCCGGCCCGGCGGTGCTGCAGCTGTCCAGCTACTGGCAACCGGGTGAGTATGTGAGCGTTAACTTACTTCCTGAGCTGGATCTGGCGGCCTTCCTGGATGACCAGCGCCGCCAGCACCCGAACCAAAGCCTGAAAAACACCCTGGCGTTGCACTTGCCGAAGCGGCTGGTGGAATGCTTGCAAACGTTGGGACAACTGCCGGAGGCCACGCTGAAGCAGCTGAATGCGCCGCAGCAGGCGGCGCTGGTGGATCTGTTGCAGAACTGGCGCGTGCAGCCGAACGGCACCGAAGGCTATCGCACGGCGGAAGTGACGCTCGGCGGCGTCGACACCAACGAACTTTCCTCCAAGACGATGGAAGCCCACAAGGCGCCGGGGCTCTATTTTATCGGCGAAGTGGTGGACGTGACCGGGTGGTTGGGCGGCTACAACTTCCAGTGGGCCTGGAGCTCTGCCTGGGCGTGCGCCCAGGCGTTGGCGGCGCAGGAGCGTTAAAACCCGCTCAGCCTTGAAACGTACCGGGTCACATTGGCCCGGCCTTGAGCTGATTCATTAATTTAATTTTAGTATCGCCGTCGAGAAAACTCGCTTCCAACGCCTGTCGGTTGCTGCGGTTAAAATCGTCATCCTGCCAGCCGAAGGCGTCATGCAACAGCTGGTACTCTTTGTTCAGCGTGGTATCGGCGACGGTGCGCGCATCGGTATTCACGTTCAGCCGCACTCCCATCCTTTTCAGCCGGTCTATCGGGTGACTGTCGATGCTGTCGAACAGATTGCAGACGAGATTGCAGCTGGGGCAGATCTCGAGCAGGACACCGGTGGCTACCAGGCGCTCGATAAGCGCAGCATCCTCGATGCTCCTGACGCCGTGGCCGATGCGCGACACCTGCAGCCTATCCAGCGTTTCCCGTACGCTGTCGGCGCCCTTCGCCTCACCGGCGTGGGCGATGACGTTGCCGCCGGCTTCGCGCACCGCCCGAAAGGCCGCTACGTGATTGGCCAGCGGGTAACGCGCTTCGTCGGCGGCCAAATCCAGCGCGACCACGCCGCGGCCCAGAAAGTTAACCACGAGCCCGGCGGTTTGCAGGCTGGCGGCCGCATCGAAATGCCGTAGCGTGCACAGGATCAGCCCGGCGGCGACGCCGTAAGTTTGCGCGGCGTCACGCATCGCGGCGAGCACCGTCTCGACCACCGCTTCACCGCTTAACCCCATCCGGGTATGCAGCAGCGGGGCAAAGCGCACTTCCGCATAAATGACGTTATCCGCCGCCAGCTGCGCGAACAAGTCATCGACGGCCAGCGCTATCGCCTGGCGCGTCTGCAGGAGGTCTATTTGCGGTGCGATCTTGTTTAAAAAGTCTCCGAGATCGGCGCATCGTTTCGGCGCGATAAATTGCCGATTAAAGGCCGCTCTGGTTATTTGCGGGTCGATCTTTTTGACATAGTGGTAGCTTAAACAGGTATCCAAATGGACGTGTAATTCCACTTTCTTCAATTTTCTTGGATCGAATTTCATACGGGCCACTTATTTCATTAACGACTGAGATAACAACGAAAACAGTTTTTCTTTAAACAGGCCGGGTTTAATGCGGGTAATCACGCGCGCATTGGCCGGTTTGCCGGTCAGGTGGGTGGAATCAATGACGTAATGGCCGTAAGACCGTTCACTTTTATATTCAACCCAGGAATACGCCTCCAGACTGGTCTCGACGATGTCCGGGTAGAGCGCCACCGCCATGGTGGTCGGATCGGGCAAATCAAAGCCTTTACGCTCTGTGCGCCCGGCGTTGAATGCCATCAGCGTGCGATTACAGCGCACGGCAAAGCGCCCCAGTTCGCCGAGATGATGCAATCGTTCAATATCGTCCTCGCCAATAAACGCTTCCCCCATCCCGATCTCCCAACCGACGAGGGTGAGGGGCAGCCCGGCATTCAGCACCAGATGGGCGGCCTCGGCGTCGGCGTAGAAGTTAAATTCGGCCAGCGGGGTAATATTGCCCGGCGTCAGCCCGGAACCGCCCATGACATAAACCCTTTTCACTTGTTCGGCCAGCGCGGGCGCTTTTAGCACCGCCATCGCGAGATTGGTCAGCGGCCCGAGAGTGACGATCTCCAACTCGCCAGGGCGTCGTGCGGCGCAGTCGATGATGGCGTCCACGGCATGCATGGGGTCGGCGGTCAGCTGCGGATCGGGCAAGGCCATGTCGCCCATGCCGTCTTCGCCGTGAATGTGGTGCGAGTGATAGCGCGTGCGGAACAGCGGTTTCGCCATGCCGGCGTATACCGGAGGGGCATAGGTTCCCGCTTTTTCCACGCAGATAAGCGCATTTTTGACGCATTGTTCAAGCGGGCAGTTGCCTGCGACCGTGGTGATCGCTTCCACTTTCACGCCAGGTTCGCGCAACGCCATCAGCAGGGCGACGGCATCGTCGGAGGCGGTATCGGTATCTATCAAAATATGTCGCATGGCACTCTCCTTGGGTGGGGTCTGCGGAGAAAATACCCAGACGGCCCGAGGCAAAAAAGGTCAGATGTCCTGTTTCGTTCTGAAGCGCGCCGGCTATTCTGGGCGCAGCCGAAAAGATAGGATGCAAGACGTTAACGGATAAACCCTGGGAGTGAATCGCCGTGAAAACTGTCGGTGACAGCAAGCTGAAAGAAGCGTTTATCGAAGCTCACGATCTGCGAACGGCGCTTTCGCCCCCGCTGCTGGCCGCCCTGCGCCTGGTCAGGGTCGAGGCCGGTGAATACCTGGTGACGCAAAGCGATCGGTTGACCCACCTGTTTTTTCTCGTGCAGGGAAAATTGCAGGTTGAGAATTACGATGTGAACGGCATGCACATCGTCTTTTCCTTCGAAACGGATTTCTCCGTGATAGGCGATCTGGAGCTGTTCTCCCAGGCGCAGCGGGCGGTGTTCAGCACCGTTCAGGCGGTGACGGACGCGCTGCTCTTCACGCTGCCTATCGAGGCCATCAAAGAGCGGGCCATGCACGATCCTGTTTTCCTCGCCTTTATGTGCCGGCAGTTGAGCGACAAGCTGCTTAACGCTTCATTGCTGCATGCGAGCGGCGGCTTAACGGCAGAATATAAGCTGCGCAAATTTTTGTTATTTAAAATAAAGCAGGAAGGCGTGCAGATTCAGCTCGAAAACAGGGAGTTGCTGGCGGGCAGATTGGGGATCTCCGTCAGGCAGCTGAGCCGCGCGCTGGCGCAGCTCGCGGCGGACGGTATTATTCAGTTTAAAAACAAATCGCTACGGGTGGTGGATAGCCAACGGCTGGCCGACATCCACGGGAGCGCCAGGATCTAGCCGATCGCCGGCCCCTTAAGCTCGATGCGATTGCCGTCCGGATCGCTGAAATAAATCGACGGCCCGTCGCCTTCCGCGCCGTAGCGCGTTTCAGCGGGATCGACGGCGATCCCTTGCGATCGCAGATAGGCCAGCAGTTCGTCTTCGTTGAAAGGATCGATGCGCAGGCAGAGGTGATCGACATTTTGCCGGTGAGGATCGGGCGCATCGCCGCCTTTTTTTCCAAGCTGGCCGTTAACGTCGACCAGATCAATCATGGCCGCCCCGGCGCGCAGGTGCATCAGCCCCAAATCCGGCCGCCGTTTGGCGATATCACAGCCGACGATCTGGGTATAAAAATGCAGGCTTTTCTGCATATCGCGCACGCGCAGAACCACATGGTCGATAGTCTTCAGGCTGAAAGGGGGCATGATTTTCTCCCAGAATCGCGGCGTTACTCATCAGCATAATCGGCAACGCCCGATTTATCCTGTTTTCTCCCCCTATTGCAGCCAGAGCCGCCGCTTAGCGCAGAGTCGCCACGATCTCTTCCAACGCCGCGCGCTGCGCCTCGCCGAGTGCGCTCTCCGTCGCCGCATTCTCCGCCAGCAGGGTTTGCAGGCCGATCAGCCAGTCATAGATATAAAACGCGGTGTTTTTGGTCGGCGTCGGCGCCAGCCGGGTTAACCGCTGCTGGCGGCTCCAGTCCACCGCCGGCTGCGGCGGTGGGGTAAAGATCGGCTGGCCGGGATTGACGCGGCTCTCGGGGCGCGTTGCCGCATCGCGCCGCTGGAAACCGAGCCAGGCGACAAAGTCGCCCAGTATCGCCAGCGCCTGGCTGATTTGCCGATCTTCGCTCTGTTCCGGCAGGCCCCCGGCGCACAGCGCGTTCTCCAGCTCATCATCGAGCCGCAGGCGGCAGGCGGCGCCGATCAGCGCATCAACCAGCAGTTCCAGGTGCGGCTTTTCGACGCCGAGCAGCTCCAGCAACCGACGGCTGTCCGGCAGGCTACGCAGATGGTTGATCCAATCCGCGAATACCCGCGCGGCAAAGGA
Source organism: Serratia sp. TMDUHS_CL (assembly GCF_037137105.1). Classification (NCBI taxonomy): domain Bacteria; kingdom Pseudomonadati; phylum Pseudomonadota; class Gammaproteobacteria; order Enterobacterales; family Yersiniaceae; genus Serratia; species Serratia sp. TMDUHS_CL. The sequence continues at coordinate 178,573 of NZ_JBBBDV010000010.1, read as the reverse complement.
TGACGCGGGGGGCTCGCCGGGCGCCGGGGTTTCCGGTGCGCCGAACAGATCGATATCGAGCCCGAACGGCGCTGGCGTCGCTGTCGGGGCCGGCGCGGCGTGCTGCTGTTGCTGATAAAGCTGGCGCAACGTATCGCGCTGCGGCAACAGCCGTTCCAGCAGTTCGCCGTGGCGGCCGGCCTGTGCCTGCAGCGCTCGCAGCAGCTGCTGGCCGCGTTGCTGCGCCGCGTGTGGATCGGCGGCGGTGAGCCAGTTGCCGAGCAGGCTTTCCGTCAGCTCGCGCTGCAACTCTTCGCGCTGCTCGAGCAGGCGCGCTTGTTTCTGGGCCGGGCGCGCCTGAGCGGTCAGGTAGCTCACCATGCGGCGGCAATCCTGTTCATCCAGCGCCAGCAGCGTGGCCCAGCTGTCGCCGGGCTCGCCGACTTGGCGCTGTACGGCGTCGTCGGGGCGCGTTTTGCCTTCCCCGCGTTGATCGAACGGTGTGATCGCCCAGATCAGGCCGGGTTTGCGGCGCTGGCGCAGCGCCGGGGTTTCCCCTTGAGTCTGGTTGACCCAGTTGGCGAGCGCCTGGCCGATGCGGGCGGCGTCCTGTGGCGTGGCGGCCGCATCGGCTACCAGCAGCAGGTTGGCGTGCAGGCCGTCTGCGCAGCGGGTCAGCAAATGGGCGCGTTTCGCCTGTTGCAGCCGCTGCGTCGGTTCCGCCTGCGGGCAAGCGCGGCTGCCGGGCAGGTCGATCAGCGCCACGTCGGCGGGCAGGTCCGCCTGCGCCGTTTGCGGCAGAACGGTGGTGACTTCGGCGGTCAGCCAGGTCAGATCGCTCAGCGCGATCTCCCGTTCCCCGCCGTGTTCGGCCATCACGACGATCGTCGCGTTTTCCGCTGCGGCGCTCGCGGCCAGCAGCGGCAAGGCGCGGTGCGGAGCATGAACCTGTCGGCTGCCACCGAGGGCATGCAGCGTGTGTGCCAGCTGGCGATAACGCGCCGTCAGCGTTGCTTCCTCTCCCCACAGCGGTGCAAACAGGCGCGCGCGATCGTCGATGCTCAACTGCGGCGCCAGCGCCACGGCCTGCGGCCAGAAATGCCTGTCCAGCGTCTGTTGCCCCTTGTCGCCGTGGCGGCGTTGGCTATCCCACAGCGTCAGCACATCGCTGTCGCTGAGGCCGTCGAGGGCGACGGTTTGGCGGTGGCGCGCCAACGCTTGCAGATGGCCGGCGATCGCGCGGGCGTCCCAGTCCAGCCGGAAGCCGCCCATCGCGGCGGCATCGAGCGTGATGGCCAGCCATTGCGCTTCATCGAGCAGCGCGAGGGCGAGAGGATACTCGGCGCACGGCGACGGCGCGGCGGCGCCGTAACGCACCGCCAGCGCGGCGTCTGCGTGCAGCCTTTCTGCGCCGGGGGCCAGCGCCGCCAGCAGGTGGGCCTTGGCGGCGGCGTTGTGGCCGTACAGGCCGATAGCGACCTGCTCAGGTTGCGCATTCGCCAATAGCAGCGCGCGGTTATGGCAACGGCGCAGGCGCAGCGTCAGGCGATCCGCCTCCTGTTCCAAACGGGTGGACTGCCGGCGCGCGGCGTCCACCCAGGCGATCGCCTGCAGAATGCCGGTGCTGAGTGCGTGGTTCGGGGCCGATTGGGCGGTAGTGATAGCTTTCATCGTGGGTAAATGCTCCCGCTGTCTATCCAGTAGTGGGTCGCGCCGGAGGCGCTGGCAGCCAGGGTATTGAGTTTCAGTTGCAGGTGGTGCGCCGGGACGGGGCTGCCGTCGGCCAGCAACGCCTGCGCGATCTTGACGCTTTCTGCGCCCTGTTCGGCGCTGGCGGTAATGGCCAGCCGCAGGGTGATCACCGCATCGCCGGCCAGTTTGCGCGCCAGCTGGGCATCATTGATGGTCAGCGTATAGAGCGGCGAGGCCGGCCAGCGTTCGTTGTCCAGTTGGCGGAAGCCCAGGCGCAGCGGGCCGCGCAGCTGGAAGCTGCCGGCGGGGTCGAGCACGAAGTCGGCGCGATCCAGATCGATGTCGCGGTAATAGACGTTATCGTCCGCCAGCATGTTGTTGCCGTCCAGCATGCCCAGATGGCGAATGGTGGAGTAGGGCTGGAAATCGCCGACGTTGAAGTAAAAGCTCTCCAGGCGCAGGTCGATCGCCAACAGGCACAGCATGGCACCTACCGCGGCGGTGGATTTCGGGTTGTCGATGCGGCCGCGTTTGTTGAACGGGTACCAGCTGCGGGTGTGGTAGCCCTCGAGCGGCAGAATGCGGCTGGCGGGCAACGGCTGCAGATGGCGCAGCAGCGCCTGCACGCCGGGGAAACGCGCCGGGCGGCCGGTCAACAGCAGCACGTCGCAGGTATACAGTGCCACCACCTCGGCCAGCAGGCGCAGGCAGCGGCCGATGCCGATGCGATCGGACAAGAAGGCGGCGTGCAGATCGGCCAGGCGGATCACCAGCGGGGTGTGCAGAATATCGAAGGCGTCGCTGTCGGCTTCGCGCTGCACCTCGCCGTTGATAAACGCCAGCACCTGCGGCGTCGGCGGCTGCGGCAGCAGATCGCCCAGGCTGGCGGCGATTTCCGCCCGGCTGTCCAGCGGATCGTATTCTTCATAGGCGCCGAGCAGCGCGCGTCCGGCGGGCATGAAAATCTGCAGCGCCGCCTGCTGACGCAGGGTAGAAAGCCCGTCCATGCGCCCTTCGTTGCCGAACAGCCTGTCCATCAACGCCGGGGCGGCGCTCACGCCGGCGGCTTCGAACGCCTGCTGCACGGCGGGCAGGATAAACTGCTGGATGGCGTCCAGCAGGATATCGTCGCCGGCGACTTTAAAGCCCTCGCGGAACAGCAGGCGCGGGTTGATTTTGATGTTGTTGCCCACGCCGTCATCGAGCGAATAGTGCGTGATCGCCAGATCCGTGGTGCCGCCGCCGATGTCGATGGAGGCGATGCGCAGCGTTTTTCCCGCCTGCTCACCCGGCGCCAGCGGCCGGTCGGGCCGGGCCATGGCGGCGAAAAAGGCGTCGGTGCGGCCGGCGAAGTTCACCTGGGTTTCATTGTACAGATAGACCATCTGGCCGCAGGTGGCCTCGTCCCACTCCATCTGCACCTGAGGCACCGGGAAGCGGACGTGCGCGCCGTCGAACGGCGCATCCTGCGGGTGCCAGCCGAGGGACTTCCACACCAGCCCGATCGCTTCCTGCATGCGGCGGCGGAAGATCTCGCGCTCCGGCTTCGGCATGGCCGAAGGCAGCGTCAGAATGATGGCGCGCAAACGGCGCGGCGCGGCGGCGTTCGGCATGCGGCTGCGCTGGGCGATGCTGTTGATCTGCATCAGCGCCTGCGCCAGCAGCTCGCTCAGCATCAGCGTCATCACCGCGCTGCGGCTGTAATGGGCGGCGAACACTGGCAGCCGTTGCGCCGTCGGCAGGGCGGACAGCGGCACGCCTTCGTCGTTGATGAGGGTGGTCAACGGCGCGGCGGCGGCCATCGGCTCGTGCCGCTCGTTGAAGCGCCAGCCGGGCGCATAGCGCTCCTCGTCCCACAGGTAGCGGCGCGGGCTGGAAATGCCGGTAGTGCCTTCATGGCCCGTTCGCCGCTGCGCCAGCTGCGCGGCTTCGCGGCCGACGCGGGTGATGGAGGGCCACTGGAAGGCGTCGTCGCGCCCGCTCTGGAACGACAGATGCGGCTTGCCGAAGCTGGCCTGAGAAAACTCCACCCGGCTCTCGAACAGTTCGTTGTAGACGCGGTGCGGTTCGGACAGCGAACGCAGCTGCAGCTCGTAGGTTTGCTTCAGGCCGTTGCTCTCTTCCGGGTGGTCTTCGACCAGCACGCCGCAGGTGTGCGAGTTGCCGACGTCCAGCACCAGATCGACGTCGATCGCCGGTTGCTGCAACGTCGCCGCCACCATCTTTATCTGCGGTACCGCCAGCTGATGGCCGAGCATGTGCAGCAGATTGAGGTAGTGCGCCTGATACTCGAAGGTTTTCAGCCCGGCGTTGATCTCCACTTCGGCACGCTGCTCCCGCTCGGCGGCGCGCTGGCTGAACGCTTCGCGCAGCCAGCCGTCTACCCAGGTCAGATCGAGAAACTCGCCCAGCTCGTGGTTGCGGTGCGCCAGCGCGAAGTTCAGCCCGGTGCCGAGATCGCTTTCGCCCGGCGCCAGCGTCTCCTGGCCGGGCGCGGCGGCGCGGGTGTCGAAGGCCAGCACCACGCGCAGCAGGTTGCCGTCCTGATCCGGTTCATCCAGCTGCACCACCTGCAGGCGCGCCCAGTTGTCCGGGCCCGACAAAAACAGGCCCGCCGGGGTGTGGCGCAAGAAGGGCAGCGGCAGCCAGAGCTTATCCAGCAGGCGCAGCGACTGCTGCAGCGGATAGCTGAACTCCGGCCGCACCACTTCGGCGGCCTGGTCGCCCACGGCCGGCAGCTGGTATTTGCCGCTCTCGGCCTCCCATTGCAGGCGCAGCAGCGGGCCGCTGGCGGTCTTGCGCACGAATTTGCCGGGAAACTCGGCGTCCAGCAGCGGCGTCAGGGCAAAGTCCAGAAACTGAATGCCGCTGTCCTGAATCAGCGTAATGCCGTGTTTGTAGTCCGTAAGGGGTGCCAGCATCATTTACTCTCGCGCTTGAACGTCATGGGATAGGTGGTGTCCGCATCGTAGCGGCCGGTGCACTCCGCCGCGCCGGTTTCGCCCTGGCGGCAAACGATCTCCGGGATCTGGTAGCGGCTGCCGTCGCTGCAGCGCGCCTTGGTGCGGCTGTTGATCACCAGATTGCCGGACTGCATCAGCCCGGCTTCGACCGCCACCCGGCAGCTGACGCCGTCGCCGTAGGCGATGATGGCGTTGCCTTTGCCGCCGTTCAGACGGTATTGCAGGCCGGGGCGTTTGCCGGTGATCGGGTCTTTCAGCGCCACCGTGGCACGCCATTTGCCGTTAAGGAAACGGGTGGAGCCGGCCTTCACCGCCTCGGGCGGCAGCACCAGCGCATTTTTGTCCGCCGGCTGAGGGATGACCGGCGCCGGTGGCGGCGGCAACAGCGTCGCGTGCGCCAGCGGCAAGCGCAGCTTGGGCAACGGCGCGGCGGCTTTTTCCTGCGGGGCCGGATGCTGGACCTCCGCCGGCATCGCCGGTTGCGGCGGCGGCGAGCGGTGCAGCCAGGCGGCCAGCGCCGCACTGCCTAGCAACAGTATGGGCAAGAGCCAGAGAGCATAGCGCCGGTGCGGGCGAACGGCGGCAGGGGGTTCGATAGGCGCTGCCGGGGCAGGCACCGGTTCGGGTTCGGCGGCCGGGGCCGGTTTTACCGGTTCGACAACGGCCGGTTTACGCGGTGCGGCGGCGATCGGCGCCGGTTTTTCCACTTCGACTTTCACCTCTGCTTCGATCGGGCGCAGGCAGGCCAACGGATCGTCCGGGCTCTGCGCCTGCGGCTTGATAAAGCCCCAGAAGGTCAGCACCGGCCGGTCGTCCACCAGATAAACGTGGTTGGGATCGGGCATGTGCATCGCTTTGGCCAGCAGCGCGCCGAACAGGCGATGGCTGGGGTGATCGGTCGCCTGGGCCTGTTCCGTCAGGCTGCGGAAGGTCGTCAGGCAGTGTTCCAGGTGGCGCACCGCCTGTGCGCGCTGGGCGTCGCTCGCCGCCAGCCAGGAGGTGACCTTGCCGGGGAAGGGTGCATACCAGTCGATGCGGGTGCCGCTTTCGTTCGGCTGGGGGATCGCCAGACAGTCGGCGGCCTGCTGCTGCCGGCGAAGACGCAGGGTTTCCCGCAGCTGCTGCGCGCAGGCGTAGACCGGTTGCCCGTTTTCGCCTAAAGCCAGCACATCATCCAAACTGCCACTGCGTAAGAAGGGTTTCACCACGGCACCGCACCTTGTCCTGTTCTGCAAAAACGCATAAAAGTCCATGATACCCCGCAGGCAGAGCCGCCAAACGGCCAAGGACAGCCCGAAAAACGCCCTTCTTTGGCGTTAGCGGCGCGCTTTGCTAACCGGCACAGTGAAAATTTCGCTATCTGGACCTGTCTGTGAACCGCTTTATCTGAAAAATAGAACCTGGCCCCGGCAAGCGACGCCGGGGAACGATGTTCTCTTTCACTATGACATCGCCTCGCGGGTTGCCGATTTCGGTATGCCTCAGGCGTGCGGAGCGTTCACATGATGGACAGTCAGTCTGAAAAAACTCTCGTTGTTTCCCCTGCACATCCCGCCGCCGGGCATTCGGCCCAGGGCTGGATGAACGGCTTCCTCGGCATGATGATCTTCAGCGGCTCGCTGCCCGCCACGCGAGTGGCGGTGCTGGAGCTCGATCCGCTGTTTCTGACGGCGGTCAGGGCGGCGATCGCCGCCTTGCTGGCCCTGTGTGCGTTGCTGATCACCCGGCAGGCGCGGCCGACGCGGGCCGATTTGCCGCCGCTGCTGTTTGTGGCGCTCGGCGTGGTCATCGGTTTTCCGCTGCTGACGGCGCTGGCGCTGCAGCACACCACGTCGGCGCATTCGCTGGTGTACATCGGCCTGCTGCCGCTGGCGACCGCCGGTTTTGGCGTTTTGCGCGGCGGAGAACGGCCCAAGCCCGCTTTTTGGGCTTTTTCAGGCGTCGGCGCCGTGTTGGTGGGCGCTTTCGCGTTGAGCCAGGGGAGCGGCGGTGCCTGGCAAGGGGATGCGCTGATGGTCGGGGCGGTGTTGCTGTGCGGCCTGGGCTATGCCGAAGGGGCGGTGCTGTCGCGCCGGATCGGCGGCTGGCAGGTGATCTCCTGGGCGCTGGTGGTGGCGTTGCCGTTGACGCTGGCGGCCACCTGGCTGGCGGCGCCGGCCGGTTGGCCTGCGATCAGCGGCGCCGCCTGGCTGTCGCTGGTTTACGTCTCGGTGTTCAGCATGTGGATTGGGTTTATTTTCTGGTATCGCGGCCTGGCGCAGGGCGGCATCGCCGCCGTCGGACAGTTGCAGCTGCTGCAGCCGTTCTTAGGCCTGGCGCTGGCGGGCTGGCTGCTGCATGAGACCGTCCAGCCGATGATGATCGCCGTGATGGCCGGCGTGGTGGTTTGCGTGTTCGGCGCCAAACGTTTTTCCCGCTAGGCGCCGCTGCCGGCGCAGGCCAGGATCACCTGTCCGAGCCGTTCCACCGCCTGTTGCACCTGGCGGTCGGCGTAACCGCCCAATCCCAGCACCAGACCCGGCTCACCGTGGCCGGGCGCATACATCGGCGACACCGCCCGCAGCGCCAATCCGGCTTCGTTGGCGCATTGGGCGACCCGCACGTCATCGAGATCTTTCCTCAGCCACAGCACCATGTGCATGCCCTGATCGCAGGGCTGCACGACCGCCAGCTCCGCGGGGATATGCGTGTTGATCGCCTCGATCAGCACCCGGCGTTTCTCGGCGTAGACGCCGCGCATTTTGCGGATATGGCGGTCGAGATACCCTTCGGCGATAAAGGCGGCCAGCACGTGTTGATCCGCGCTGGGTGGATGGCGATCCATCAGGATCCTGGCGCCGCAAAAGGCGTCGACCAGCGGCGGCGGCACGACGGCGTAACCCAGCCGCAGCGAAGGGAACAGCACCTTGCTGAAGGTGCCGAGATAGAGCGTCCGTTCGGGCGCCAGTCCCTGCAGCGAAGGGAACGGGTGACCGGCGTAGCGCATCTCGCTGTCGTAGTCGTCTTCCACGATCCAGGCCTGCCGCTCTTTGGCCCAGGCCAGCAGGGCGCTTCTTTTCGCCATGCTCATCGGCATGCCCAGCGGATATTGATGCGACGGCGTGACAAAGGCGGCGCGGGCGTCGGCGGCCAGACGCACGCCGGCGGCAACGTCGATGCCGTCGTCGGCGACGGGCACCCTAATCATGTGCCGATCGCGAAACAGGCTGTCGAAAATGGCGGTAATGCCGGCGTAGGCGGGATCTTCGACCCAGGCGCTGTCGCCGGCGTCCAGCAGGATCTGGGCGGCCAAATAGAGCCCTTGTTGTGTGCCGGAGGTGATGAGGATTTGCTGCGGCGTGCAGTTTACCGAGCGGGAACGGCGCACATAGTCGCAGATGGCTTCGCGCAGCGGCAACGCGCCCAGCGGATCGCCGTAGCCCGACGGGGCGCCCGGGCCACGTGCCCGGATGCGGTTGCCGAGCCGCCGCCAGACATCGTCGGGCGCGGTATCGCCGATCGGCACCGAGACGGTGAACGGCACCGGCGGCAGCGCCCGTGCCTGGGCGGCGAAGCGCGCCAGATGCTGCGCCTGTGAAGAAAGCGGCACCGCTACCGCCGAACTCGCCTGCACGTTGGCGTGCGGCGTGCGGCGCGGCGCCTGATAGTGAGCGACCCGGGTGCCGGAGCCGGGCTGCGGTTCGAGAAAGCCTTCCGCCGTTAACTGAGCGAATGCTTCCAATACCGTGCCGCGTGCCAGATTCAGCGCCGCTGATAGCCGGCGCGTCGAGGGCAGCAGATCGCCCGCTTTCAGATCGCCCCGATGGATGGCCTGGCGCAGGGCCTGCGCCAGCTGGTGGCTAAGCTGGCCCGCCAGGCGATCGAGCTCGCCGATGGCGGGGACGTCAACGACTTTGGCTGTTCTGGGCATGTATTCCGGCTCGCTTGATAGAGTGAAAATGAGCATTCAGAGTAAACCACTCTGGCGTCACTCGCGAGCCTGTTGTCGCTCAGCCAAGCCCCCGCTGATTCAGCAGCACCTTATTCAACTCGCTGTTTTTGCGCACGTTCAGCTTGCGCATCGCCGAACGCTTGTGGGCGCTGATGGTTTTCTGGCTGCGCTGCAGCAGGCCGGCGATGCTGCAGGCGGACATGCCGCTGCTCATCAATCCCAGCACCTTTTTCTCGCAGTGGCTGAGCGCGGCGATGCGGCAGGCCTGGCATTTCCACATGCCGGCGGCATGCACCGCCATCCACGGATGCTGGATGAATTTTTCCAACGCCATTTGCAGCTTGAGGCGGATGGCGTAGGCCGAATCGCGCCGATGGATGCTGAACAGCGGCGGCAGGTTTTTCACCTGTTGCTGGGTCGTGTCGTCGAGGATCAGCAGGGTCAGCTGCCGCTGGCGCGGGATGCCGTAGGGGCTCTGATAACAGCAGGCGCAGCCCCAGCGCTCTTCCGGCGTGCGGAACACGATTTCGATGTTATCCAACGCCTGCAGCGCCAGCGGTGAGAACTGCGGATACCGGCGTTGGCATTCGTTCAGGGAGTGCAGATAGTCCTGCAGCAGCAGACGCAGCCCCTGCTGGTAGAAGTTATCGCTGTCGAACAGCGTGAAGCGAATATCTGGCATGGGTGGCTCCTTAAAAGGCCGCGTCACCGCGCCGGAGCGAACGGTGACGGCCAATCGCCGGCGTTCGCGCGCCGGTCGTTTTCCTGATTTCCCTGGGGCGGTGCGGGCTTATTGGTACGCCAGCACAAAATTGGCGACGGATGTGAATTCGCCTTCGGTAATGCTTTGGTTCTGAATCGCACTCGGCCGCCCCTGTACATAGGCGGTGAAGTTCAGGCTGTTGGGGCCGTTTTGCAGCGCGACGGCGCTGGTGGCCTTATTCAGATCGATATCTGCACCCTGATGATCGAACAGGGCGATGGCGGCGCCGTTCGCGCCGTTGTTGATCGCCAGCTTGCCCGGCAGCTCTCCGTCTTCGGTGCCGCTGAAGGTCACGCTGACGGATTTGAACACCGTAGTCTTGCAGTCGGTCAGCTTGATGCTGAACGGCACCGGCGTGGTGTGGCCGTAGCGGTACAGGGTTTTGACGATCACCGTGCCCATCTCCACCAGTTGGTCGGCGGACTGCGGTTCGATATTGCACGGGCGGCTCACCACGGTGCCGTGGAACTGCACCGGTGCGCCGATAAGCTCGGTGTTCGCCGTCGCCGGCATGGCGGTAAACCACCAGGGCACGCAGCTCAGCAGCGCTAAAGCGCGTAGACGCATTTTCGTTCCTCCCTCGGTTACTGGAATGCCGCCACGATGGTGGCCGATGCGTTGAATTCCCCTTCGCCGATCTCTGCGCCGCCGTTGGCGAACGGTGCCGCCACCAGGTTCCAGGAGCCGCCGTTGCCGATGTTCGGCACCGGGTAAAACTCATTCGGGATAACCAGCTGGCCATTGTGCGTCAGCCGGATGCCGAGATCGTTCTTGTCGGTTTTGAACACCTCGTTGCTGAAGGCGGCCGCCGTGCCCGACACTGCCAGCTTGATGTTCAGCGTACCGTCCTCGAAGCTGCCGCCCTCGCACTGGAAGCGCACCGGAATGCTTTGCGGGTAGTTCGAGCCGTTGAGATCGCTGCCGCCGATCTCGCCGAACTCCACGTTGATCAACTGGCCTTCGTTCACCACGCATTTATCCGGCACGTAGAGGATCGCGGACTGGATAAACACCTGCGCCATCGGATTGGGGCCGAAACCGCCGTCGGTTGAGCCGAGGCGGCCGAACATCTCGATGATCTGCCGATCGTTAATCTCGACGCCGTTGATGATCTTTTTGCGTACCCGGAAGGTGATGCGGCCTTTTGAACCGCTTTCATAGTTGTTGACCTGCACATAGGGCGGTGAGCAACTGTGATTGGGATACTCGTTGGATTCGTTGTAAAAAGGCACCGTGACATAGGCCTTCTTATTACCTGCAATCCACACTTCGGCTTTTAAATCCAGGAAGTCGTTCAACTGCAAGAAGCCGTTGCCGTAGTCCGAGGGGGGCAGCGCCGAATCCGACTTGTAAAAGTGCGGGCTTCGGGGGATCGGCGTATCGCAGTAGGCCTTGCCGGTATAGGTACCGCCTAAGGAATAGGGAAACTGTTTGGTAAACCCCACCTGGTTGGTGATGTTGCTTTGATTCAGATCGATATAGAACTGTTTCGGCCCGCCGTCCGGCGTGACGTAGCCGTTGGCCCAGGCGGCGGGGGCCGCCAGGGCGATCGCCAGCGGCAGGCAGAGTTTGGTCAGTTGAGTTTTCATCGCGTTCTCGAGCCTCACAGGTAAATCACCTGAATGTGCGCCACGGCGGCGAACCCGGCCGCCATCACCGCCCGCTGGGTGGACTCCACGCTGGCGCTGAACCACAGGGTGTTGCTGCCGGGTTGCAGAATGTAGGGGCGGCTGCGCTGATTCAGCTCCAGCGCCTGGCCCTGCTGGTCTTGCAGCCGCAGGCCGATGCCCTGCACGCCGCCGTTCAACTTCAGCAGCGACGGGTTGTCGACGTCGCTTTCGCCGAGAAACACCAGCGTCGCGGCCTGCTCTCCCTGCAGATAGAGGCGGCCGGCGTCGCCGTTGCGCGGGCCGGCCGGGTTATCCGCCAACGCGCGCGCGCCCAGCAGGCAGTTGCGGAACGAGAGGCGAAAACGCACCGGCGCGCTGCGATCGCCGGCGTTGCGGAAGTCGCGTGCGCTGACGTCGCCCAGATCGACGGACTGATCCCGGCTGTCCGGCGTCAGGCTGCAGGGGGAGCTGAGCAGGCCGCCGTGAAAGCTGACGGTGCCGGTGGTGCCTTCGATCACGCCCAGCGGCGTTGCCGCCAGCGCGCTGCCGCCGCACAGCAGTGCGCCGAGCAGCAGCGGGCGCAGTCGATCGGTGAATTCAGCCATGCTGGACCTCCTTATTTTTTCTCGGGCACGGCGGTGCAAACGTTGCCGTTGCAGGCGAAGCGCAGTTCGGGGTGGCCGCCGTAGTCGTTGATGTAGGTGATGACGAAGCTGTTCATGCCGGTGTCGTGCAGCTTGAGGCTTTCGCTGGATTTCGGCTTCAGCATCAGCGGCTGAAAACCGCCGATCGCGCCGCCGCCCTGTTTTTGCGTCTGCCGCGTCATGCCGGTCAGGGTGATGTAAAACGGCGTCGGGTTGTCGACGGTGATGGCGCCGCCGCTTTTACGGAACACCAGCTTTTCCTGCCACACCTGGCCCTTGGGCGCGACGATGGCCTTCGGCCGGTAGAACAGTTTGATCTGCGTTTGCAGCGCCAGCTGCATCACGTTGGTTTTGGTGCTTTTCGGCGGAATTTCGCGCAGGTTGAAGTAGAACACCGACTCGCGATCCTGCGGCAGGCGATCCGCCTCCGGCGTCTTGGTGATGCGCACTACGCTGCGTTCGCTCGGCTCCACGCGCTGCAACGGCGGCAGCACCACCAGCGGCGAGGTGATTTTCTGGTGCTGCTCGTTCTCCAGCCAGGACTGCGCCAGGAAAGGCAGCTCTTTGTTTTCGTTGACGATATTCAGGCTGATCGATTTGGCGTCGCTCACATAGACGGCGCGCGTGCGATCCAGCGATATCGCCGCGTCGGCGGTGGGCAGTACGGCGCTCAGGGCCAGGCCGGCGGCGGTCAGTAGCGTTATCGGGTGTTTGTTCATGTCATTATTTCTCAGCGTTACGGATTACAGGGTGGCGCACGGCAGCAGCAGCTGGTCCAGCGGCTTGGCGGCGCCCGGGATCACGATGCGGCAGCGGCGTTGGCCTTCCCAGGCGACGTCCAGCTTTTCCTCCGGCTGCACGCCGGTCAGGTAGACCGAACCGCCGTCGTTGACCACCGCGACCTCGCGGCCTTTCTCGCTCAGCACCGCGGCGCCGAACGGCGGTTCGCTGCCGTCCGCGAGGCGAATGGTGGCCAGCAGCTTGCTGCCTTTCACCACCTCGAAGTGGCGGTAGCCGATCGCGCCTTCGGTCAGCGTGCCTTGCACCACGGCGCGAGTGGCCTCGACGTCGTCCGCCAGCTTGTTGACGTCGATGCGGGTGTCGGTGTTGTAGTAGCTGGTGATGTCGGAAATCACCGCCAGCCCGAAACGGTTGCTGTAGGCGCGGCCGTTGTTGATCGGCACGCCGGCGATGCCGTCGGTGTCGAGCATCATGCGGCTGCCGCCGTTACTCGAGTTCTGGTGCGCCGCGATACCGTGTCGGGTGGCGGTGAGGCCGCCGCGGAACGAGCCGCCGATCGACGAGTAGCTGTCCTGCTGGTAAGAGGCGCTGGCGTTCAGCGAGCCGAACGAAGCGTTATGGGTGTAGTACCCGCGCGCCAGCGATTTGCCGGACTGATTAAAGCCGCCGCTGACCTGCCAGGTATTGTCCGGATCGCTGTAGTCGTTGTACGACGCGGTCTGCGTGACATCGCCATTGTTGGTTTGCAGCGCATAACCGACGCGCCGGCGATCGCCGATCGGCACGGTGAAGTTGAGCATCACGCTGTCGTCGGTGCGGCCCTGGTAATAGGTGCGGTAAGCCGACAGCGAGGCGGTGATGTTGCTGATATCGCCGACGCTGAACAGCTTGCTGGCCGACAGCCCGTAACGATCCTGAGTTCGCGCATCCCAATAGGTCTGGTGCGAGTAGGTCAGGTAGGCGGTGATCGCCTTGGCGCTGTCTTCCGCCATAAAGGTTTTGCTGGCGGTGATGGTGTACAGCTCTTTCTGACGGCCGTTGTAATTCTTGTCGTAATCGCCGTAACGCTCCTGCAGGTACTGCGACATGTTCATGAACTTGCGCTGTGAGAAGCGGTAGCCGGCGAAGGTGATCTGGCTGTTCAGCTCGTCGAAGCGTTTGGCGTAGTTGAGCTTGAACGACATGCCGCTGGCGGTCGGTTCGCCGGGCAGGCGGGCGATCGACTGGGTGACGTCCAGCGACATGGCGCCGAACACGTTCAGATCGCGGCCGAGGCCGAGCGCCCAGGCGTTATAGTCGCCGCCGAGCAGCGCACCGCCGTACAGCGACCAGGCGTTGCTCAGGCCCCAGGAGAAGTCGCTGGCGGAAAACAGCGGCCCCTGGGTGCGGTGGTCGTAGGCCGAGGTTTTGCCCAGCGCCACGTTGTAGCGCACGTAGCCCGGTCGGGTCAGGTACGGAATGGTGGCGGTATCCACCTGGAAGGTCGAGACGGTGCCGTCTTGCTCTTCCACCTTGACGTCCAGCTTGCCGCGCACCGAGCTGTTGAGATCCTGAATGGCGAACGGCCCGGCGGGCACGGTGGTTTCGTACAGCGTGCGGCCTTCCTGCGAGACGGTGATCTTGGCGTTGCTCTTGGCGATGCCGCGCACTTCCGGCGCGTAGCCCTGCAGGTTGGGCGGCAGCATGCGCTCGTCGCTGGCCAGGTTGAGGCCGGTGAAGCGATAGGCGTCGAACACCCCGGAGTCGAGGTAGATCTCGCCCAGCGTCAGCTTGGCGGCCTGCATCGGCAGCGCGCGATAGGCGTAGATCTGGTTCCAGTCGAAACCGGTGCTGCGATCGCCGGCCTGCTGATTGTAATTGGCCTGGTAGTCCGCGCGCAGGCGCCAGGCGCCCATATTGGCGCCCAGCGTGCCGTAGCTGCTCAGGTTCTGGGCGGTGTTGTTGTTGTGGCTCTGCTTGCCTAACTGGCCGCTCAGGTTGTAGTCCAGCAGCAGGCCGGGAATGCCGTCGTCCCACTGTTCGGGCGGCGTCCAGTCGGGATCGGAGTATTTCATCCACGCCTGTGGGATGGTGATCGCCAGCACGCCGCCGCCGATGCGATCGGAGACGGTCGCGCCTTTGATACCGCGAATGTCGGCGCACTGGTTGTCGTGCCACAGGGTGACTTTTTTGGCCGCTTCTTCTTTCAGCGCCATTTTTTCCACCAGGTCAGGCGGCAGGCACACCTGGCTGCCGCTTTTGTTATCCGGCGACGGGAAATACTGAATGCTGCGCTGGGGCAGCGTTTTCTGGTTGATCTTGATGTCCAGCAAATAAGCGCCGGGCATGACGTAGTCGGCATCGGAGAAACGCGAAAGATCCACTTTGCTGCGCTCGCCGATGTCCAGAACGTCGGTATTGAACTCCGTGGCGGAAAATGCCGGACGCACCCAGAGGAAAGATAGAATGACGAGGAGAGGTAGGTGTTTCCGTGTCAGTAATGACGTCATAGCATAATCACTCATGGCAAGTCCGCGCCCAATAGCAGGTCATCCGTACGACCTGAATACGTAATGCTGTGCAGCGCCCGCCGGCGCTAGAGATAAGACAGGGTGAATTTGGCCAGAGAGCTGAAGCCGCCCGCCCGCGCCTTGTCGGGATGCAGGCGCAACTGCGCGCCGAAGCGCAGCGTGTTGTCGCCGGCGACAATCTGGTAATCCGCCGTCGTGCTGCCGAGCGGGATCGGGGTGCCGGCATCGGTCAACAGCTCGATAGCCACCCCCTTCGCCTCGCCGTAAACGCCCAGCAGAGAAGGATCCCGGCTGTCGGCGGTGCCGTCGAACGTGACGTTGGCCGCGCGATAGATGAAGTCAGGCTTCACCTGGCTGGCCAGCTCGCAGTTCACCAGTTTGATCGTGAAATGGCGGCGGCTGCCGATCAGCACCGACTGCCCGTCCTGCGAGGCGTCGCTCATGGAGATCAGCCCGAAATCGACGGTTTGATCCAGGCTGTCGCTGGCGATGCCGCACGGCGTTTCGACGATGGTGCCGCCCAGGCTGACTTTGCCGTGGCCCTGATTTTTCGCTGCCGCCGCCGCGTTGCCAGCGCTGAGCGCGATGAGCAACAGGCCGCAAAGGCGGATAGTCATACTGGCGTCTCCCTGTCTTTCCCTGTTCCCTTGCCGGTATCCTCGGCATGCAATAAAGCGGGGGATGCCCTGAGACATCCCCTGTGGGGTATTACAGGTAAGCCAGGGTGAAGTTCGCCACGCTGGTGAAGTCGCCCGGTACCACGGTGCTTGAGGCGCTGCTGCCCTGCAGGTAAGCGGCGAATTTCAGCGAGTTGTCGCCGTCGTTCAGGCCCTGGCCGTCGGTCGCGGTGCCCAGTTCCACTTCTTTGGAGTGCAGGTTGTCGTAGATCACGATGCCGGCGCCGGTTGCGGTGCCGCTCAGAGCCAGCAATTTGCTGTTGATCGGATCAGGCGTGCCGGTAAAGGTCACTTTGACGTTTTTCATGGTGGAGATGGAGCAATCTTTCAGTTCGATGTTGAAAGGCTGCATGCTGGATTTACCCTGGTTGGCCAGGATGCGGCTGCTGATCTGGCCCATTGGCACGGTCTGATCAACGGATTCCGGCGCGACGCTGCATGGCGCATCGATAATTTCGCCGGTAAAGGTGACTTTACCGCTGCCCTGATTAGATGCGGCATGAGCAACAGATGCGGAAGCGAAAGCAATCACGGTTGCCAGCATTAATTTATTCAGTTTCATTTCTCAGGTTCCTGTAGAGAGTTTTTAAATAAAAAGAACAGCACATCTAAATCCCCCGCAGCGGCGGCAACGCCATGTCGCCGGCCGTGCGGTTGGAGCCAGATCCTTTTGCTCTGGGCAATACGCCAACATCCGTTATTTATGAGAAATAACGAGATTTGGAAAATCGACAATGGATTTTCTGGTAAATAAAATACGAGTTTTATGTGTGGCGTGTTGCTGGGAATATTCTTGCAAATAATAGTATTGCTTGGAAATAGATTTTATTAAATTAAGTCAAATTCAGAATATAAAACCAAAAGGAAAAAGAAATATATTTGCTTTAAAATCAATAGATCGTATACAAATATTATCCAGTATAAATCACTATATAAATAACGATATGCGAGATATTAGATCGGGGGAAATAGGGGTGCACCTACAATTCACAATATTGTTTTGCTAATATCGCCCTTAGGCAGCAGATGATGCATTTCCCTTTAGAAACAAAATATAAAACATAATTCATTGTTTTTATTGTTGTTTCGTGGTTTTCTGTTCGCGAGTGATTGGGTTTCTTATTCGCGTTTAACCTGCGTTTAGATCTGATTAATTAACAATTGAATAACAATTACACCGGTAGTGAATTATTCTATCGCATTGCGGAATAGGGATTTTTCGCTGTCTAACCCCTTTTGATTAATCAAATTAAGGCATGTGCCGCTGCCGTTCGCCACATAATGATGACCTAAGTGACAATTAAAGGATTATAAACGGAATGATAACGATGATTAATGCTTGCGGCGGACGCCGCAAGGTGGGATTGGCTATATTTTTGCTGTCTTTTATGGTGCTATCTGGCTGTGCGGACGGTAGCAAGACAAAACTGAATTCTGTGAAAAAACTTTCACAGAACAATCCTAATGATAAATCCGATGAACAACGCATCGCGCTTTGCCAACAACGGGTTAATTCGTTAAAGAATATTAATCCGCAAAGTTACCAAAAGCGCATTGCCTATTTTAACGGCCTGCTTTCCAACGCCTCGGGATATGCCGGGGTGCGCGGCAACGTGGATGAGAGTACCCGTAAAGCGATTGATGCTCTTTATCAATATAAAACCGAGAAATTCTGCGCCGACGTCGAGCATGAGCTGATGTCCGATCTGTCCAGCCGGGTTGAGAATCTGTAGCCATGAAGCGATGCGCGCAAGGATGGGCGATGGGCTTTTTGCTGTTGGCGGCGAACGGGGCCGCTTGCGCCGCCGACGACGGCATTCCCGCCCTGTTGAAGTTCGCTGAACAACGGCAGGCGCCGCCGGCCGCGCTCGGGGAAGACGCCGCGCGTAAACCGGCACCCGCACCGGCCGCCAAATCGGCTGCCATCGCCGGGGCAGACGGCGTTCGTTTAACTTCACTGAAGCAGTCTTTGCAACAGCAGGCGGAGAAAATTCGTCAGTTGGAGCGGCAGTTAGCGGCGGCTCAGGCCGCGGCGGCGCCGAAACGGGAGCGGGCCGTCGTCGACATTCGGCCGCTGGCCGATGCCCTGAAGGGATTGCGGCAAGCCGTTGCGCCGGTGCCTGAGGTGGGCGCACTGGCCGCTTCGCTCACGCAGGCCGAACAGCGCAGCGCAAGGTTGGCGGCGCAGTTGGCGCAGCAGCAGCAGCGGATCGACACCTTGCTGGCCGAGCGGCAGCAGGCCACCGAACCGCCCTTGCTGGCCAGCGAGGCGGACCAACAGGCGTATGCCGCCGGCGTGTCTCTGGGGCGCGACATTGTGCATTTGCAGCAGGAGAACCGGCGCGCGGGGCTGGAGGCGGACAGCCGGCTGCTGCTGGCCGGCATCGCCGATACTCTGGCCGGGCGGTTGCGGCTGGATGAGGCCGCCATCGACAGCGCGTTGCGCACGGCGCAGCAGCGGTTGCAGCAGACGCAGGCGCCACCGCGGGACGACAAAGCCTATCTGGCCGATTTCGCCCGTCAGGAGGGCGTCAAGCAGGATGCGCTCGGTTTCTACTACCGGGTGGACTATGCCGGCAATGGGGCGATTGGTGCCGACGATCGGGTGGATATCGTGGTGCGCGAAAGCCTGGTCGACGGCCGGGTGGTCAAAGATATGGAGTTGGCAGGGACGGTGATCTCTCAGCCGTTGACGCGCTATCCGCCGCTGTTTCGCGCCGCTATCGAGAAGCTGCAGCGCCACGGCTCGATCACGCTGGTGGTGCCGCCGGCGCTGGCGTACGGCAAGCAGGGCAGCCCGCCGGCAATCCCCCCGGATGCCACCATGATTTATACCCTGCGCATCGCTGACGTGCAGCCGTGAGCGGGGGAGCTCAGCAGTAACCACTCAGGAGGAATGCTATGGCCAAGGCGCCGAAAACGTTTGAAAGCAGAAAATCGCTGATGCTGAATGTGTTGCAAGGATTGTGCAGAGAGCGTGTCGAAGGGTCAGGGGGCCATCATCCCCCGCCGGAGCAGTGGCCGAAGACGCGCGAGCTGGCGGATAAATGCGGCGAAAACATTTATACCACCCGAACCCTGCTGCTGGCGCTGGAAAAGGAGGGCAAGGTCCACTGCACCCACCGCAGCATCAACAATTCTCTACGCTGGTACAGCGGCGACGAACAGGCAGCGCTAAAAAAAGAGTGATTCGACCCTGGCGGTCGCTTTTGACTATCTCTACAGCTAATCATTAATTAATCTTATCATTTGGCGGGGCGTTTTGCTCCGCCAATCCTCCTTTCCGCTCTCTGCCATCCGCGCAGGCATTGCTAAGATGTTTTTTGCGGCCATATACTTATCGCTCAGACGGGAACAGGTGTAGGGAGCCGGCATCGTAATGAAGGAAAAGAAAGACATACTGAGATTGGATGATATTCATTATCAAATAGACAACCAGGTGATCCTGGACTCTGTCTCTTTCACGCTGGGTGAGGGCGAGTTCAAACTGATCACCGGCCCTTCCGGCTGCGGGAAAAGCACGCTGCTGAAAATCATCTCTTCCTTAATGGATCCGACCCGCGGGAGCCTCTATTTCGACGGCCAGGCGATCGCCGAGATGTCGCCGGAGGCGTATCGCAAGCAGGTTTCTTACTGCTTCCAGACGCCGGCGCTGTTCGGCAATACGGTTTATGACAATCTGGCGCTGCCCTACCAGATCCGTCAGCAGTCGCCGGATGAACGAAAAATGAAGGCCGACCTGACGCGTTTCGGGCTGCCGGAGGCGATGCTGACCAAAAGCATCAATGAGCTGTCCGGCGGAGAGAAGCAGCGCGTGTCCCTGATCCGCAACCTGCAGTTTATGCCCCGGGTGCTGCTGCTCGATGAGATCACCAGCGCGCTGGACGAGGAAAACAAACGCAACGTCAATGAGATAGTGCATCAGCTGGTGGCGGAGCACCGGCTGGCGGTGCTGTGGGTGACGCACGATACCGAAGAGATAGCGCATGCGGATGAGGTGATCACCCTGCGCGCGCACGGCGCCGAGCAACAGGAGCAACAGCATGAATCAGCATAACATCACCAACGAATCCTTAGGCTTGTCGATGATCCTGGTGGTGGTCGCCATCCTGATCAGCCACCGGGAAAAGCTGGCGCTGGAAAAGGACATTATCTGGAGCATCTGCCGCGCGGTGGTGCAGCTGATCATCGTCGGCTATGTGCTGAAGTATATTTTCGACCTGGATAACGCGGTGCTTACCGTGTTGATGGTGCTGTTCATCTGCTTTAACGCGGCCTACAACGCCAAGAAACGCAGCAAGTACGTCGAACACGCGTTCGTGACGTCGTTTATCGCCATCACCACCGGCGCGGTGCTGACGCTGGCGGTGCTGGTCTTGACCGGCTCCATCGAATTTACGCCGATGCAGGTGATCCCCATCTCCGGGATGATCGCCGGTAACGCCATGGTGGCGGTGGGGCTGTGCTACACCAACCTCGGCCAGCGTTTCAAAAGCGAACAGCAGAAGATTCAGGAGATGCTCAGCCTGGGGGCGACGCCCAAGTTCGCTTCGGCGGCGCTGATCCGCGACAGCATCCGCGCTTCGCTGATCCCGACCGTGGACTCGGCGAAAACCGTTGGGCTGGTTAGCCTGCCGGGCATGATGTCCGGGCTGATCTTCGCCGGCATCGACCCGGTGAAAGCGATCAAATACCAGATTATGGTGACCTTCATGCTGCTTTCTACCGCCAGCCTGTCGACCATCATCGCCTGCTATCTGGCCTACCGTAAGTTTTACAACGAGCGCCACCAGCTGGTGGTCGGCAACCTGAAGTAACGCCATGAAAAACGGCCTCCGCGGAGGCCGTTTTTTTTACCCTTGCAGCAGGGCAATGCTGTGGCGGATTTCCCGTTCGATATCCGCCTCGCTCCAGCTGTCCAGCTGCGAAGAGAAGGGCTCGAAGGCATAGACGCCGGTGTAGCCCAGGCGTTCCAGGTTCTGCACCTGGCGGCGGCTCTCCAGCCGATCGCCCTCGCTCAGCATGATGCGCTCTTCGTCGCTCAGCGCGCCTTTATCCCGCCCGTCTTCCACGCCGGACAGATGCACCAGGCCGATCTGCGCCACCTGGATTTGCGCATCGAAGTCGGCCTGCGTCACATCGCTCAGGTAGTGGTGGAAAGTATCGAGCACGATGCGGTACGGCGCGCCCGAATCGCGGATGAGCGCCTGAGTCAGCAGCGACGATCGCAGCGAACTGATGCCGAAGCCCAGCGGCTCGACGTACCCCTGCACGCCATAGCGGGCAAACAGCGGCGCCAGCAACCGCAACGCCGCGAGGGTATCATCGCGTTTTTGCTGCTCGCTGCGCTTGTCATCAGCGCTGCAGTGCGGGCACAGCACCAGCGCCCGGCTGTGGATGGCCTGCGCCTGCGCTAGCAACGCTTCGGCGCGCTGCAGCAGCGCCGCCGGGTCGTCTACCCGATTGAACATGCCAAGGGCGTTGATCGTGACGATCTCGATGCCGTATTGCGCGGCGAGCGCGTTGAGCTGCGCGTCGCTCAGATCGTCAGTTACCTTGCCGCTGGGCATGTCGTTGCGTAGCTCAACCTTGCTGAGCCCGCAGCGTTTCACCAGGCGGAAAAAACTGTCCAGATCGAGATTCGGCGCGATCTTGCGGTTAATGCAGAAGCGGTCCAGCGCAAGTGTCATGAGGCATTACTCCAGCGGTCAGGGTTGAGAGATCAGGATTTGCCGTTTTCCAGCGGCAGCGGCTTGCCGTCGGGCAGGGGGTGACGGTGGCGTTTGGCCAGCACCACCTGCTCCATTTTTTCCAGCGAGACGCCTTTGGTTTCCGGAATGTAGCGGCCGATGAACCAGTAGCTGAACAGGCAGCAGGCGGCGAAGATCCACATCGGGAAGGCGCCGTGGAAATGCGAGAACAGATACGGGTGGTCGTTGATCATCGGGAACGACTGCGACACCGCGAAGTTGGCGACCCACATGCAGCCGACGGCGATGCTCATCCCCTGCGCGCGCATGCGGTTCGGGAAGATTTCCGACACCAGCACCCAGGCGCCGACGCCCCAGGACAGCGCATAAAACACCATGAAGAACAGCATGCCGAACAGCGCGAAATAGCCGGTGGCCTGGGTGTAGAGCGCGTACGAGGTGAGCAGCAGGCCGGCGATGGCGCCCAGCGTGCCATAACGCATCAAGGGAATGCGGCCCATGCGATCCATCAGCATGGCGCCGATGACCGAACCGACCAGCTGCAGCACGCCGATCCAGATGGTCTGAAACAGCGCTTCCTGCGCGTTTTCGGTCACGGTTTTCAGCACCACCGGCGCGTAATACATCATTACGTTGACGCCAGTCACCTGCTGCAACATGGCGATCATGCAGCCGACGAACAGGATGAAACGTACCCGCACATCGCCGTAGTTCAGCTTCCGGTGCTGCTGCTGTTGATCCTGCTGCAGCGAGTCTTTGATTTCTTTCAGCAGATTCTGCGCGTGGGCGGCGTTGGAGACCTTGGTCAACATCGCCAGCGCCTGATCGTCGCGCCCCATCATTACGTTCCAGCGCGGCGATTCAGGAATGACGAACACCAGGATGCAGAACAGAATGCAGGGGATTACGCCCGAGGCGAACATCCAGCGCCAGCCCATTTCCACCAGCCAGGCTTCGCTGGCGAGGCTGGCGATTTTGAAGTTGACGTAGAAAATCACGATCTGACCGAAGACGATGGCGAACTGCTGCATGCTGAGCGCGCGCCCGCGCATGTCCTTTGGCGACACTTCCGACATGTACATCGGCGACACGGTGGCGGCAATGCCGACCGCCAGCCCGCCGATGATGCGGTAGATGACGAACCAGGTGAAGGTCGGGGCCAAGGCCGCGCCCACGGCGGACACGGTGAACAGCAGCGCCGCCAGCATCAGCGCCTTTTTACGGCCCCAGCGCGCCGCCAGCGGCCCGGCGGCGAAGGCGCCGACCACGCAGCCGATCACCACGTTGGAGACCGCCCAACCGGTTTCGGCCGGGCTGAGACTGAAATAGGTTTTCAACGCTTCGATCGCGCCGGAGATCACGGCGGTATCGTAGCCGAACAGAATGCCGCCCAGGGCGGCGATGCCGCAAATTCGCAATATGTAGCCGGTATTGTGCTTACGCTGATATGACATGTGTTGCTCCGATTTTTATCCTGGCTTCCGTCCGCACGGTTGGGGTGTCGGGAAGAGGGCGAGCGGAAGGGTGTGAACCGTGCCTGTCATCAAGGCGATGTCGTCGATAAATGCTGGAACAAACAAGAACATTTATTTCATAATTAGTGAATAATGGAATATTGATTTTTAGATCCAGTTCAAAAAAAACCGTCGCGAGCGATTCGGGCATCTTGGGCGAACGGGGGCTGGCGGTAACGACGACAGGGCAGGCATAGCGCGGGTTTTCTGTAGCAAAGTCAGTGTGCATTACCCCGGATTTCTTCTCCGCCGTTGCGCTTTCCCTGGCACGCCAATGAAAGCGCCAACCGGATCGACACCGCAAAATTGCGACCTCACGCACTAAAAATAAATTTTCCAAAACAATTTATTTGAAACTTTTTTTTCAATGAAATAGAGTTTGCTACATCCGGTCAGGATTTAGCCGGCTTGCCGACGGGGTTTGGCGAGCGGGACGATTAACGCCGTGCCGCCGGCGAATGGCCAGGCGACAGCGGACTTGAAAAGAGGGCGTGACATGAAAACCGTGGGTAACTTTATTGGCGGGCAGGTGTGCCTGAGCAGCAGTAATCAAGCCGTTGACGTGCACAACCCGGCCAGCGGGCAGGTTGAGCGGCGCGTCACGCAGAGCACCGCCGCCGAAGTCAAACAGGCCATCGACGTGGCCCATCGGGCGTTTGCCGACTGGTCGCGCACCACGCCGCTGCGCCGCGCGCGCATCATGTTCAATTTCAAGGCGCTGCTGGAACAGCACCGCGACGAGCTGGCCGAGCTTATCGTCAGCGAGCACGGCAAAGTGTACTCGGATGCGCTGGGCGAACTGACGCGCGGCATGGAAGTGGTCGAATTCGCCTGCGGCATCCCGCATCTGATCAAGGGCGAGTATTCGCCGGACGTCGGCAGCGGCGTCGACAGCTTCTCGCTGATGCAGCCGCTGGGCGTGGTGGCGGGCATTACCCCGTTCAACTTCCCGGCGATGGTGCCGATGTGGATGTTCCCTATCGCGCTGGCCTGCGGCAACACCTTCATCCTCAAGCCGCCGGCGCTGGTGCCTTCCGCCTCGGTGCGCCTGGCGGAGCTGCTGAAAGAAGCCGGCCTGCCGGACGGCGTGTTCAACGTGGTGCACTGCGCCAATGAAGACGCGGCGCAGCTGTGCACCGATCCGCGCATTCAGGCGGTGAGCTTCGTCGGCTCCTCCACCGTGGCGGAACATATCTACACCACCGCCAGTGCGCACGGCAAGCGGGTGCAGGCCTTCGGCGCGGCGAAGAACCAGGCGATCGTCATGCCGGACGCCGATCTGGACGCCACGGTTAACGCGCTGATGGGCGGCGCGTTCGGCTCCGCCGGCGAGCGCTGCATGGCGTTGCCGATCGCCGTGGTGGTCGGTGACGATACCGCCGACAAACTGATCGCCAAATTGAAGCCGCTGATCGCGCAGCTGCGCGTCGGGCCGGGCTTGCAGCAGGGCGGCGAAGAGAATGAAATGGGGCCGCTGGTGTCGTCCGCCCACCAGAAGAAGGTGCTGGGCTACATCGATCTGGGCGTGGAAGAAGGCGCGACCCTGGTGGCCGACGGCCGCAATTATCAGGTGCCGGGCTATCCTGAAGGCTACTACGTCGGCGGCACGCTGTTCGACCATGTGAAACCGAACATGCGCATCTACCGTGAAGAGATCTTCGGGCCGGTGCTGGGCATCGTGCGGGTGCCGGACTACCGTACCGCCATCGACACGGTGAACGGCCACGAGTTCGGCAACGGCAGCGCCATCTTTACCGGCAGCGGCCACTACGCGCGCCAGTTCGTGCAAGAAGTGCAGGCCGGGATGGTCGGCGTCAACGTGCCGGTGCCGGTGCCGATGGCGTTCCACAGCTTCGGCGGCTGGAAGCGCTCGGTGTTCGGCGCGCTGAACGTGCACGGCACCGACGGCGTGCGCTTCTACACGCGCATGAAGACCGCCACCGCGCGCTGGCCGGCCGGGCAGCAGACGGTGTCCGAATTCAGCATGCCGACGCTGGGTTAAGCGCTGTCATATTCAGGCCAGGCCGTTGCTCCTTCGGGGCAGCGGCCTTTGCACGAATCATTAACAGGAGAATCGAGATGTCTTCACTGCTTGCCAAATGTCAGACGCCGAACGCCGAAGGGCGCATCCAGCACGTGACGCCGGAAAATGCCGGTTGGCGCTATGTCGGCTTTGACGTTTATCGCCTGGCCGCCGGGCAGTCGCTGCAGCTTGAGTGCGGCGATAAGGAGCTGTGCCTGGTGCTGGTGGCCGGTATCGCCTCCGTCGCCACGCTGCGCGCCGAGTACCCGTATATCGGCAAACGCATGAGCCCGTTCGAGCGCACGCCGCCTTACGCGGTGTATGTGCCGCATCACGATCGCATCGACGTGCGGGCAGAAACCGATCTGGAGCTGGCGGTGTGCAGCACGCCCGGCAGCGGCCACCTGCCCTCACGGCTGATCACGCCGGCGGATATCGGCGTGGAGCGGCGCGGCAAGGGGCGTAACCAGCGGTTGGTGCACAACATTCTGCCGGACAGCGAGCCGGCCGACAGCCTGCTGGTGGTGGAGGTTTACACCGACGAGGGCAACACCAGTTCCTACCCGAGCCACAAGCACGATCGGGAAGACTCGCCGGACGAAACCTATCTCGAAGAGACGTATTATCACCGCATTCAGCCGGAGCAGGGGTTCTGCATGCAGCGTGTCTATACCGACGATCGCACGCTCGACGAGTGCATGCCGGTCTACAATCGCGACGTGGTGAAAGTGCCGCGCGGTTATCACCCGGTGGCGACCCTGGCAGGCTACGACAACTATTATCTCAACGTGATGGCCGGGCCGGTGCGGCAGTGGAAATTCACCTGGGAAAAAGACCACGCCTGGATTAACGGCGACGCCTATCCCGCCGCGCAATAAGCGCTTGAGGCCCGGCTTGCCGGGCTTTCTTTTTATCAGGGTATAAATTTGACCTAAATTTGCCCTCCATCTTGTTCAAATGATAACCTGTCCGCACGCGATCGCTCCCCGGCTGAGTGAATCCAAAGAACCGCTGTGATACAGCGTGATTGCCTATGCGCAGGAGGAAAAACCATGACGACTACCATGTCCCAAAAAGCGGCGCGAGAAGGATTAGGTTCGCCCGATCTGTTTGAAGGCGGGGTTTACGTCACAAAAAATGGTGTTGCTGAGCTGTTTGTGCAAACGGCGGCTGAGAGAGAGGCCGAAATTCGGGAACGCAATCTGGAGCGCCAGTCCAACGCGTTGCTGAAACTGACTATGATGGCGAAGCAAGAGATTAAAAATCAGCGCGGTCTGTCGCCCGAAGAAACGTTGCAGCGGCTGCGCGACGCGCGGAAATAGGCCCGAGGTGCAGGATGCCCAAGGAAATACGTTTTACCGTCGCGCCGGCGGCGGAATGGAGCCTGAAAGACATCGAGTCTTACAAGAGCGGAACGATAGGGGCCGCCGCAGCCGGGGTGTTCGTGGACAATCTGTTGTTATCGTCCCTTGCGGCAATTGCCGACGATCCTGCCCGCTACCGCTTCAACGCCGTGCTGGCGGGCATGGGGGTACGGTTGCACGAGCGATTGGATCCCGATAGCGAATACCGCGTCATCTATGACTACGACGGCCAGACGGTGGAGATTCTGCTTTTCATCAGCATGAAGCAGGATCTGGAAAGCGCGCTCTACCGCTATTTGTTGCTGCAATAATCCCGCCGCGCCCGAGCCTGTCGGGCGCGTTCACCCCAGCCTTACTCGTCCCGGGCGTTATTCAGCGCCAGCGAGACCGCCAGCGTCTGCGCCAGGCACATCGAAGCCACCTGCGAGCGGAACCCATCCACCTGCGCTTCGCGCACCACGAAACAGACGTCGCTGAAGGCGGCCAGCGGGCTGACCTGGCTGTCGGTGATGGCGATCTGCTGCGCACCGCGCTTGGCGCCCAGTTCCACCAGTTCCACCGCTTCGCGGGCGTACGGCGAATAGCTGATGGCGATCACCACGTCCTTCGGTTTCACCATGCTCAGCTGTTCGGTGAACATGCCGCCCAGGCCGTCGATCAGAAACGCGCGGCGCTCCAGATGGCGCAGCGCATAGGTGAGGTAGGAGGCGACGCTGAACGAACGGCGCAGGCCGATCACGTAGATATTTTCGGCGTTGTTGAGCAACTCGACGGCGCGATCCAGCTGCTCGGGGGCGATCTGCATCGCCAGCTGCTGCAGCGCCTGCGCGTTGACCATGGTGAATACGTTGAGAATTTCCGCCGGTTTCTCCGGCGCGACGTTGTCGTCGGTGGAGGTTTGGCGGAACAGGCGCGCGCGTTCGGTATAGTTCACCGTTTCTTCCATTAGATGCTGACGGAACACCTGCTTCATTTCGTTGAAGCCGCTGAAGCCGAAGGCGTTGGCGAAACGGATCAGGGTGGAAGGCGGTACGCTGGCCTGTGCGGCGATGGAGGCAACGGTATCGAAAGCGATGCTGTTACTGTTATCCAAAATATAGCGCGCCACCTGCTTCAAACGCTTGCTCAGCGTTTCATAACGGTGGCGAATCTCGTCCTGTAACAGCGAAAGTTGAGTTGGGTTGTTCATCCATTCGGCTCGCAGTGGGGTGAAGGCGCATTGGCCTGACGCCTGAAATATTGACAGGGTATTTTAACAGACGGAGCGGAAATTTCATTTCCTCAAAAAGCGATTTATTCGATCGCACATTGCGCGACTTCACAGAAAAGGGGCAAAAAAATCCCCTTAAAGCGGCGAAATGGCCTTAAGGGGACGTGAACTCGCGCTCGCTGTCAGTGCGCACCGCTCGCCTGCGGACGGTACTGGCGCCAGAAACCGATCAGCGTCAGGTATTTTTGTTTCACCTGCTCGATCAGGGCCGCGTCGTCGATTTCATCCTGCAGCCAGCGGCGCGAAGGCTGGCCGAAGATGGTGCGGCCGACGGCGAAACCCTTCACCCAGCGCGCATCCGCGGCGGCGGCAAAGCCCGCCTTCAGCACCGCTTCCGGGGAGTCGAGCCCCAGGATCAGCACGCCGCGGCAGAAGGGATCGTAGGTGTCGATCAGCGCACCGACCCGCCGCCAGTTTTCCGCGCTCAGCGGCGGCAGTTTCCACCAGTCTGGCTGAATGCCCAACCGGTAGAAGTGTTCAATCATCTCCAGGTAATGGCGTTCGTCCTTGTCGGGGTTGTTGTCCGGCAGGATCACCTCCAGCAGCAGCTCGTGGCCGGATTTGCAGCAGCCGCGGTAGACGTCGGCGATCAGCGCATCCTGCTCGCGGCGCAGTTCCGCCGCGTCGTGCGGGTGATAAAACACCAGGCACTTCACCACGTGCTCCTGCGGCCAGTCGATCAATTGCGAGCCGATATTGCCGTGCTCCAGGCGCAGCGGGCGCGAGCTGGGCAGCTCCACCGGCCGGCCGATCCACCATCCCTGGCCGGTGATCTCGTTCAACGCCGCCTGCCCGTAGGTGGTGTCGGCCAGAATGCCGCTGTTGCCGTTGAGCCCGGCCTGCGCGGCAGCCTGTTGCGCCGCGGTGAGCAGCAGGGTTTTCAGGCGCGGAATGCGTTCCTCGCCGACGCCGGCTTCGCGCGCCATGTCCGCCAGCTGCTTGCGGTGATCGAAGGCGAACACGCACAACTCTGGCCATTGCTGCTTGCGGGTGGTCACCCGGTGCAGGTGGTTCAGGCGTGCGTCGCGGTCCGGGCGCGTGACCTGCCGTTCGCGCAGCAGATAGTCGTCCAGCTCCCGTTTGGTCGGCATGGCCGGCGCGCAACCGTGGCGCGACACCACCAATGCGCCGCAGGCGTTGGCGTAGCGGCAGGCCTGATCCCAGCCCTCATCGTTCAGGTAGCCGCGCAGCAGGCCGGACATAAAGGCGTCGCCGGCCCCCAGCACGTTCAGCACCTCAACCCGAACGCCGGCGTGCAGCTTCACCTGCGCCCAGTCGTCGGCGATTTCGCCTTCGAACACCGAGCAACCCTGCGCGCCGCGCTTGCACACCAGCGTGGCCGCCGTGGCCCGCCGCATGTTTTTTAGCGCCGTCAGCGTGTCGGTGCTGCCGCCGGCGATGTGAAACTCCTCTTCGGTGCCGACGATCAGATCGAAATGGTGCAGCACCTCCTGCAGCTCGCGCGTGACCTGGTCCGATTCCACAAAGCGGGTTTCGCCGTCGCCCAGCGACGTCAGCCCCCACAGCACCGGGCGGTAATCGATGTCCAGGGCGGTGCGCAGACCGTGGCGGCGCGCGTATTCCAGCGCCTTCAGCACCGCGGCGCGGGTGTTCGGGTGCGACAGGTGCGTGCCGGTGATGGCCAGCGCGCGCGAGGAAGCGATGTAGGCCTCGTCGATGTCGTCCGGCGTCAGCGCCATGTCCGCGCAGTTTTCGCGGTAGAAGATCAGCGGGAAAGTTTCCTGATCCTTGATGCCGAGGATCACCAGGCCGGTTAATCGTTGCTTGTCGGTGATGAGGCAGCGGGTATCGGCCCCGACGCGCTGCAGCTCTTCACGCAGAAAGCGGCCCATGTGCTCGTCGCCGACGCGCGCCAGCATGCCGGATTTTAACCCCTGAATGGCGGTGCCGTAGGCCACGTTGCCGGAGGAGCCGCCGAGGTACTTGGCGAATGTGCCGGCGTCTTCCAGCCGCGCGCCGATCTGCTGAGCATAGAAATCGACGGCGATGCGCCCGAGACAAATGACATCAAGCTGTTTTTCTTGTGTAGCCATACCCGTTTCCTTCTGTTTAAGCAAAACTCCGGCGGCGACCCGAGCGTGGCGCCCTGCAGGAAGCATGTGGACAGTATGGGGAATGAAAATTTCAATTTCAATATAGAATGAAATTTACACCCCAAAAATGTGATGCATTTAAAACATCGGCAAGCGGGTGGAAAAGGCGGTGAAACGGCCACGGAAGGGCGGCCAGGCGCGCGCTGAAAAGGAGTGCGAGGACAGGATAAAAGGCTGTCATCCTGAGTGCTGACGGTGGTCACCCGCCACTGCGCGGTGCGAAGTCAGCGAAGGCTGAAGCACGAGATGAAACGGGCTTTTCATGCAATATGCGATCTTTATCGCAAAATGAAATGTTTCTTCTGTAATGTGATTTTATGAAAAATATATTTGTTTATAATCGCTTCACGTTTCAGGTTGTCGACTTCGTGAGCAGCGGGCATCGCCTGCTCAAGATAATAGCTGCCGCCGCGTAACACAAACACGGGATTGTCGGCTCGGCGCGAGCCCTTTCCGGGGCGGCCCTCAATCTAAAGGGTGAGTAAATGGGCAAGATCAGGCTAACCATGGCGCAGGCGCTCGTCAGATTTCTCGATAACCAGTATCTGCTGGCCGACGGCGTGGAAACCAAATTCGTCGCGGGCATTTTCGCGATTTTCGGCCACGGCAACGTGCTGGGGCTGGGGCAAGCGCTGGAACAGGATAGCGGCGAGCTGCGGGTACATCAGGGCCGCAACGAGCAGGGCATGGCCCACGCGGCGATCGGCTTCGCCAAACAGAAGCTGCGCCGGCAGATCTACGCCTGCACCTCATCGGTCGGCCCCGGCGCCGCCAACATGATCACCGCCGCGGCCACCGCCACCGCCAACCGCATTCCTTTATTGCTGCTGCCGGGCGACGTTTACGCTTCCCGCCAGCCGGATCCGGTGCTGCAGCAAATCGAGCAGCCTTACGATCTCAGCATCAGCACCAACGACGCGTTCCGCGCGGTGAGCAAATACTGGGATCGCATCGTGCGGCCGGAGCAGCTGATGAGCGCCTGCATCAACGCGATGCGCGTGCTGACCGATCCGGCGGATACCGGCGCGGTGACGCTGTGCCTGCCGCAGGACGTGCAGGGTGAAGCCTACGACTATCCCGACTATTTCTTCCAGAAACGCGTGCATCGGCTCGATCGTCGCCCGGCGACCGACGGCATGTTGGCGGACGCGCTGGCGCTGCTGACCGCCAAGCGCAAACCGCTGCTGGTGTGCGGCGGCGGCGTGAAATACTCGCAGGCCGGGCGGGCGCTGCGCGAATTTGCCGAGCGCTTCGGCATTCCGTTTGCCGAAACCCAGGCCGGCAAAGGCACGGTACCGAGCGACCATGAATTCAACCTCGGTGGCATCGGGGAAACCGGCTGCCTGGCGGCCAACACGTTGGCCCGGCAGGCCGATCTGGTGATCGGCGTCGGCACCCGTTACACCGATTTCACCACCTCGTCCAAATGGCTGTTCCAACACCCGGACGTTAACTTCCTCAATATCAACGTCAGCGCCTTTGACGCCGGCAAGCTCGACGGCGTGCAGGTGCTGGCGGACGCCCGCGAGGCCCTGAACGCATTGGGCGCGCTGCTGGCGCAGGCTGACTACCGCGCCGGCTGGGGCGACGCCATCGCCGCGGCGCGCGCTGCCCAGCGTGAAGAGACCGAGCGGGTTTACGCGGTGGAATACGGCGGCGCGGGTTTTGTACCGGAGATCGACGATCACCTCGATCGCGAGCGGGTGTTCGCCGAATTTATCGCCCAGACCGATTCCGCGCTGACCCAGAGCCGCGTGCTGGGGGTGTTGAACCGCGAGCTGCCGGCGGACAGCGTGATCGTCGCCGCCGCCGGCAGCCTGCCGGGCGATCTGCAGCGGGTGTGGCACAACCGCAGCGAGCACGGCTACCACGTGGAATACGGCTACTCCTGCATGGGGTACGAGGTGAACGCCGCGCTGGGGGTCAAGCTGGCCGAGCCGCAGCGCGAGGTGTACGCAATGGTGGGCGACGGCGCATTCATGATGCTGCATTCCGAACTGGTCACCTCGATTCAGGAAGGCTGCAAGATCAACGTGGTGCTGTTCGACAACATGACCAACGGCTGCATCAACAACCTGCAGATGGAACACGGCATGGACAGCTACACCACCGAATTCCGCTTCCGCAATCCAGAGGGCGGCAAGCTCGACGGCAAGCTGGTGCCGGTCGATTTCGCCATGCTGGCGGCGGCTTACGGCTGTAAAACCTATCGGGTCACCACCGAGCAGCAGCTGCTCGACGCGCTGGCCGACGCCCGCAGGCAAGCCGTGTCCACGCTGCTGGACATCAAGGTGTTGCCGAAGACCATGGTGCACAAGTATCTCAGCTGGTGGCGCGTGGGCGGCGCTCAGGTGGCCGACAGCGAGAAAATCGTCGAAGTGGCGCGCAAGCTGCAGGAAAACATCGATAAGGCGCGCGATTACTGATTCGTTTTCATACATAAATCTCGAGGGTAGCGAAAATGACATTGAACATTGGGGTTATCGGCACCGGCGCCATCGGCCGCGATCATATCCGTCGCTGCAGCAAAGTGTTGCAGGGTGCCCGCGTGGTGGCGGTAAACGACATCAACCGCGACAACGCCGCCAAGGTGGTGAGCGATCTGCAGCTGGATGCCCGGGTGCATGACAACGGCCACGATCTGATCAAGGCCGCCGACGTGCAGGCGGTGCTGGTCACGTCCTGGGGGCCGAGCCACGAAGAGTTCGTGTTGGCGGCCATCGCCGCCGGCAAACCGGTGTTCTGCGAGAAGCCGCTGGCGGTGACCGCGCAGGGCTGCAAAAACATCGTCGATGCCGAAGCGAAACACGGCAAGCGGCTGGTGCAGGTCGGCTTTATGCGCCCTTATGACCAGGGCTATCGCGCGTTGAAACAGGTGCTGACCAGCGGCCAGATCGGCGAACCACTGATGCTGCACTGCGCGCACCGCAACCCGACGGTCGGCGAGGCCTACACCACCGATATGGCGATCACCGACACCCTGATCCACGAAATCGACGTGCTGCGCTGGCTGCTCGATGATGACTACGTGTCGGTGCAGGTGGTGTTCCCGCGTAAGAGCCCGAAGGCGTTCCCGCACCTGAAAGATCCGCAGATTGTGCTGTTTGAAACCGCCAAGGGTACGCGCATCGACGTCGAAATCTTCGTCAACTGCCAGTACGGCTACGACATTCAGTGCGAAGTGGTGGGGGAAACCGGCATCGCCAAACTGCCGGAGCCGTCCTCGGTGCAGATGCGCAGCGGCGCCCGCCTGTCGACCGAAATCCTGACCGACTGGAAAGATCGCTTTATCGACGCCTATGACGTCGAGCTGCAGGGTTTCATCAACGACGTGGCTGCGGGCAAGCTGACCGGGCCTTCCGCCTGGGACGGCTACGCCGCCGCGGTGACCGCCGACGCCTGCGTGGCGGCCCAGCTCAGCGGCGAGATTGTGCCGGTGACCTTGCCGGCGCGCCCGGTGTTCTACAACAAATAATCGGCTTGTCCCCCATACCTACGATTGCAGAGGAGTGACCATGAAGATCGCTTTTGATGTCGACGTTATACGGGATTTGGGCGTGACCAAAATGGTGCAGCAGGTGGCGGACTGGGGCTACAAATACATCGAGCAGTCGCCGCACCCGCAGATCAACCCGTTTTACAAGCATCCGAAGGCCAGCCGCGAAATCATGGCGGAGTATAAAAACGCCCTGAAAGCGACCGGCGTGGAGATCTCCTCATTTATCGTGGTGTATCGCTGGTCCGGGCCAGGGGAAGATCGCCGCCAGGCGGCGGTCAAAAACTGGCGGCGGATGATCGAAATCGCGGTGGAAATGGGCGTGCAGGTGATTAACACCGAACTGGCGGGCAACCCCAACGAACCGGAGATCTGCGAGGAGCTGTGGTATCGCTCGATGGAGGAGCTGTTGCCGATCGTCGAGCGCGAGGGTATCCGTATGGAGATCCAGTCGCACCCGTGGGACTTCTGCGAGCTGAGCAACGAAACCGCCGATCTGGTGAAGTCGCTGCGCAGCGACCACGTCAAATACCTCTACAGCGTGCCGCACACCTTCTACTACGACAAGGGGCAGGGTGACGTGGCCGGCATGCTGCAGTACGCCGGGGACGATCTTTCCCACGTGCTGATCGCCGACACCATGAATCACACCAAGCATTGCCGTTATATCGTCAACCCGCCGGGCGTTGACGCCGCGGTGCATCAGCACGTCGGCATCGGCGAAGGCGAGGTGAATTTCGACGCCCTGTTCCAGACGCTGCGCGACATGGAATTTGCCAACCGCAGCTTCAAGGTCGGCGGCGAATCGATCATCTGCACCTCGCTGTTCGGCTACCCGGAAAAGATGCCGAGCCAGGCGGTGGCGACCAGAGAGCGCATCGAAAGAGAGCTGTTGGGCAAATAATCTTATTCGGCTCGCCGGCGGCGTTTGCACCGGCGGCCCTCCAAGGACCGAGGCAGACCATGAATAAAGACAACGTGAAATTGGCCATTGCGCCGATCGGCTGGACCAACGACGACATGCCCGATCTGGGCAAGGAAAACACCTTCCAGCAGTGCGTCAGCGAAATGGCGCTGGCCGGCTTCACCGGCAGCGAAGTGGGCAGCAAATACCCGCGCGATCCGGCGGTGCTGAAACCGATGCTGGATATTCGCGGCATCCAGATCTGCAACGCCTGGTTCAGCACCTTTTTCGCCGACGGCCAGAAAGACAAAACCATCGATGAATTTATCAACCACATGAATTTCCTGCATGCCATGGGCGCCAGGGTGATCGGCTGCTCCGAGCAGAGCAAGAGCATTCAGGGCACCACCAAAGGCGTGTTCGAAGAGAAGCCGTACTTCAGCGATGAAGAGTGGCAGCGCGTGGCTGACGGTTACAACGAGCTGGCGAAGATCGCCGCCGGCAAAGGCATGCAGGTGTGTCTGCACCACCACATGGGCACCGGCATTCAGACCACGGCCGAAATCGATCGCTACATGAGCATGGTCAACGACGACGTCTACCTGCTGTTCGATACCGGCCACGCCTACTATTCGGAAGGCAGCCAGCAGGCGATGATGGCGATCCTGGAGAAGTATCTGCCGCGCATCAACCACGTCCATCTGAAGGACGTGCGCGATGAGGTGGTGGCGGAAGTGAAGGCCAACAAGCTGAGCTTCCTCGACGGCGTGAAGAAGGGCACCTTCACCGTGCCGGGTGATGGCGTGATCGACTTCAGGCCGGTGTTCAAGCTACTGGACGAGCGCGGTTACAAAGGGTGGATGGTGGTGGAGGCCGAGCAGGATCCGGCGCTTGCCAATCCGTTCGAGTATGCGGTAAAAGCGCGCCGTTATATTCGGGAAACCGCCGGCATTTAAGCGACGAGGGATAATCATGATTAAGGGGCGCCAGCGCCCCTTTTTTGGTGGCGGCGTGTTAGCCGCCGAGCGTTTGCCAGGTTGCGACCTGGCTGCCGGGCCACGGCGTGGCGGCATGTACGCCACGGGCGATCGCCCGGGCCAGGGTGTCCGCCGCCAGCGCGCCGATCTGCAGCACCGCCAGTTCGCGGCTGCCCTGAACCTCGCGCTGCCCGGTGGACAGGGCGAACACTACGTCGCCGTCAAACGGGCTGTGCAGCGGGCGGATGGCGCGCGCCATGCCGTCTTGCGCCATGATGGCCACCCGTTTCAACTCCACCCGCGTCAGCGCCAGGTCGGTGGCGATGCAGGCCAGGGTCGTGTTCTTTCTGCCGCCCTGCGGCTCTTGTTCCATCCAATCTTCGCCCTGCGCGCGCAGTTGCGCCAGCGCCGCTGCGCCGCCGTTGCCGAATTCACCGTCAATTTCATAGGGGGTCGCCCAGAAGGCGCGGGTGCCGGGTGCGACCACCGCACCCAAACTGTTGACCGCCACCAGTGCGCCGACGGTAGCGCCATTGGCGGCAATGATAGATGCCGAGCCGAGGCCGCCTTTCAGCTTACCCATGCCGGTCATGGCACCGTAGCCGGCGCCGACGGTGCCCAGCGGAAAGTCCAATCCGGCCTTGCCGACCGCATCGATGCCCAGTTGGTGATACGGCGGCGTGAGCTGCCAGTTTTTGTCGCCGCCGTTGGCCAGATCGTACAGGCAGGCGGTGGGCACGATAGGGGAGACCGGCACGCCGGGGGCCGGGCGCAGCGCGTAGCCTCGGTCCTGTTGCCCCAGCCAGGCTGCGACGCCATCCGCCGCCGCCAGGCCGTAAACCGAGCCGCCGCTGAACGTCAGCGCATCGACGGTCTGTACCAGATTGTCTTCACCCAGCGCGTCGGTTTCCCGGGTGGCGGGGCCGCCGCCGCGCACGTCCACGGCGGCGATCGCCGGGCTGTCCGGCAGGATAACCGTCGTGCCGGTACGTATCCGGCTGTCTTGCGCTACGCCGACCTTCAGGCCCGGCACATCGGTAATCAGGTTGCGGGCGCCTGGGCGCCCGGCGGCGGAAGTTGGCATAGCGGCACCTAACGGGGTGAGAGGAGAGAATATGCCGACGGCGGCGGTCAGGCCGGCCAGCGCTTGTAAAAAGGTTCGGCAGTTGATGCACAGGGGCCGGCGCAGCGGCCCCCGTGGGTGAGGGCGATTACGCATCGCCGTGCGGCTGCCCGGAGCGCAAACGCGCCATATGGTAGGCGTCGACCAATACGCCGTCGCGCATGGCATAGGCGCGGCTGGTGCCCTCTATCTCGAAACCGAATTTGCGGTACAGCGCAATGGCCGCCGGGTTGTCGGTGAACACCGTCAGCTCGATGCGCTCGATGGCCGCCCAGTTGTCGCACAGGTCTATCATCGCCTGCATCAGGCGGCTGCCAACGCCTTTGCCGTGGTAGCGAGGATCGACGCCGATGCCGAAGGTTGCCACGTGGCGGCGGCGCACGCGCTGATTCAGCATGACGGCCAGCTGGCCAGCAAGCTGCCCGTCGATGAAGGCCGCCAGGTTATGCGTACCCGGCTCGGGATTGGCGAGGCGCTTCTGCCAGGACTCGACGGACGGTAGCGGGAGCTGCAGCGTATCGCGATAGACGGGCGTCTGAGAATAAAGATGATGCAGGGCTTGCGCATCCGTCGTTTCCACGTGGCGTATCACGATCTCGCTCATCTCGCTGCTCCTGTTGCTTACCGGTTGAATAACCTCTGAATTTATCCGTTTACTGCCTTGAGTCAATATTATTTGAACGGGTCAAAAAAAACGCTTTACAGGTGCGAATGATAATGATTATTATTGCGATGCGTTCCGGGGAGGGCATCAACCCTTGATACTCTCGCTGCGAAGGCACGACATTGCTCACATTGCTTCCAGTGTT
Organism: Serratia sp. TMDUHS_CL; assembly: GCF_037137105.1. NCBI lineage: Bacteria > Pseudomonadati > Pseudomonadota > Gammaproteobacteria > Enterobacterales > Yersiniaceae > Serratia > Serratia sp. TMDUHS_CL. The sequence continues at coordinate 141,758 of NZ_JBBBDV010000010.1, read as the reverse complement.
TACTTAGCCAGCTCGGGTGCTGGCTTTTTTTTTTGCCCTTTTTCAACCGCTTCCGCCTTCAACAAATCCGTTGCCCATCTGCCGCTTCATTCCATCGAAATTTTTGAACAGAGGCATGAGTTTTTTACGCTTTCTTATTCTGCCCGCAGGACTAGACTGTAAAAAAACATTGAGGAGAGTTGAATATGATTTATGTACGTAAAGCGGAAGACCGCGGCCACGCCAATCATGGCTGGCTGGATAGCTGGCACACCTTCTCTTTTGCCGACTACTACGATCCGAACTTTATGGGGTTCTCGGCGCTGCGTGTGATCAACGAAGACGTGATCGACGCGGGGCAGGGTTTCGGTACCCATCCGCATAAAGATATGGAAATCCTGACCTACGTGCTGAGCGGCACGGTGGAACACCAGGACAGCATGGGCAACAAGGAGCAGATCCAGGCCGGCGAATTCCAGATCATGAGCGCAGGCACCGGGGTGCGTCACTCCGAGTACAACGCCAATCAGGATCGTCCGTTGCACCTGTACCAGATTTGGATCATTCCGGATCAGGTCGGGCTGGAGCCGCGCTACGAGCAGCGCATGTTCGACGCGCCGCAGGGCCGTCAGCTGGTGCTGTCGCCGGATGCGCGCGACGGTTCGCTGAAGGTGTTCCAGGATATGACGCTGTCGCGTTGGGCACTGAATAAAGGCGAACAGGGTGAGTACCCGATCGCCGCCGGCCGCCGTATTTGGATCCAGGTGGTGCGCGGCAAAGTCTCGGTCAACGGCCAGGCCGCCGGCATCAGCGATGCGTTTGCGGTGTGGGATGAATCGGCGCTGACGATCCAGGCCGACGAAGAGAGCGAAATCCTGCTGTTCGATCTGCCGCCGGTGTGATTAAGCGGTAAATTTCAAGGGCTCACGCTGTGAGCCCTTGAGGTTAACGACAAGCCTGATGACGTTGCCCGCCTGAAAGCCGGCAGCATATAAAAACAAGGAAAATCAATTTATTGATTTTCGGCTGACAATCACAAAGGGGAAAAACCACGCTTTTTCCCCTTTGTCACCGTATGAAGGGCTCACGCTGTGAGCCCTTTTTGCGTTGGCCGTCGCATAACCGACAATATCGGCCCGCCGTTTTTTTTGCTAAAATGACTGCCCATTCACGGTTAGTCAGTTCATTGATAATGAAGAAAAAACGGCCGGTACTCCAGGATGTGGCGGACAAGGTGGGCGTGACCAAGATGACGGTGAGCCGTTATCTGCGCAATCCCGACCAGGTTTCTGCCGCCCTGCAGCAAAAAATCGCCGTCGCGCTGGATGAGCTGGGCTACATCCCCAACCGCGCGCCGGACATCCTCTCCAACGCCACCAGCCGGGCGATTGGCGTGCTGTTGCCGTCGCTGACCAACCAGGTGTTCGCCGAAGTGCTGCGCGGCATCGAAAGCGTCACCGACGCGCACAACTACCAGACTATGCTGGCGCACTATGGCTACCTGCCGGAGCGTGAAGAAGAGCGTCTGACCTCGCTGCTTTCTTACAATATCGACGGCCTGATCCTGTCTGAGCGCCATCACACGGCGCGCACCCTGAAAATGATCGAGGTGGCGGGCATTCCGGTGGTGGAGCTGATGGACTGCGTCTCGCCGTGCATCGATCTGGCGGTGGGCTTCAACAACTTCGAGGCGGCGCGCCAGATGACCCAGCAGATCATCGCGCACGGCCACCGTCACGTGGTCTATTTCGGTGCCCGTCAGGATGAACGTACCCTCATCAAGCAGCAGGGGTATGAGCAGGCGATGCGCGAATCCGGCCTGGAGCCTTACAGCATCATGACCGCGCGTTCTTCCTCCTATTCCGCCGGCGGCGAGCTGCTGCGCCTGGCGCAGCGCGACTATCCGCAGATCGACAGTATCTTCTGCACCAACGATGACCTGGCGATCGGCGCGGCCTTCGAGTGCCAGCGGCAGGGGCTGTCGATCCCGCAGGACATGGCGATCGCCGGTTTCCACGGCCATGATATCGGTCAGGTGATGGTGCCTAAGCTGGCCAGCGTGCTGACGCCGCGCGAACGCATGGGGCAGATCGGTGCCGAGCGCTTGCTGGCCCGGCTGCGCGGCGAAACGGTGTGCCCGCGCATGGTGGACGTCGGTTTCACCGTGATCCCCGGCGGCAGTATCTGAGCCATTTTAACGTTCTGTTTTAACACCCTTTCTTTTTGCAGCGCGCCCTGAGGCGCGCGGGTTATCCCGCCTGTAAGCCCGCCGGTCGTTGCCGGCATAAGTTTGATCTCTGTCCCAGAACGCGAATTTTAGCCGCTTACCCGGTTCCGGCGCTCATGTTGTTACCGGTATCATGATACCGGTAACAACGAGCGTGCGGTCATCTTGCTGCAAGACTGAACCTCTGAATCAACAACACCTACAGCTCTTCTTAAACACCGGGAAAGAGCCTAAAAATAAAACAACCGCACGCTTTACGCCTATCGTAAAGAGAGTCGCGATAAAAGGTTGGAGAAAAATTATGCCATTAGTGATTGTTGCAGGCGGCGTAGCGCTGCTGCTGCTGCTGATGATCCGCTTCAAGCTGAACGGCTTTATCTCTCTGGTGCTGGTTGCTCTGGCGGTCGGGATCGCACAGGGTATGCCGGTCGATAAGGTCATCGGCTCCATCAAGGCCGGCGTGGGCGGCACGTTGGGCAGCCTGGCGCTGATCATGGGCTTCGGCGCCATGCTCGGCAAACTGCTGGCGGACTGCGGCGGCGCACAGCGCATCGCCACCACGCTGATCGACAAGTTCGGCAGAAAACATATTCAATGGGCGGTGGTGCTGACCGGCTTCACCGTCGGCTTCGCGCTGTTCTACGAAGTGGGCTTCGTGCTGCTGCTGCCGCTGGTGTTCACCATCGCCGCCTCCGCGCGCATCCCGCTGCTGTACGTCGGCGTGCCGATGGCCGCCGCGCTGTCGGTGACCCACGGCTTCCTGCCGCCGCACCCGGGCCCGACGGCCATCGCCACCATCTTCCATGCCGACATGGGTAAAACCCTGTTGTACGGCACGCTGCTGGCGATCCCGACGGTGATCCTGGCCGGCCCGGTTTATGCCCGCTTCCTGAAAGGCATCGACAAGCCGGTGCCGGAAGGCCTGTACAACCCGAAAACCTTTACCGAAGCAGAGATGCCGAGCTTTGGCGTCAGCGTCGCCACGTCGCTGGTGCCGGTGATCCTGATGGCGCTGCGCGCGGTGGCTGAAATGGTGTTGCCGAAGGGCCACAGCCTGCTGCGCTTCGCCGAGTTCTTCGGCGACCCGGTGATGGCGACCCTGATCGCCGTGCTGATCGCTATCTTCACCTTCGGCCTGAACCGCGGCCGCACCATGGATGAAGTGATGGGCACCATCACCGACTCGATTAAAATCATCGCCATGATGCTGTTGATCATCGGCGGTGGCGGCGCCTTCAAACAGGTGCTGGTGGACAGCGGCGTCGAGCAGTACATCGCCGGCCTGATGGAAGGCAGCAACGTTTCGCCGATCCTGATGGCCTGGTCGATCGCCGCCGCGCTGCGTCTGGCGCTGGGTTCCGCCACCGTGGCGGCGATCACCGCCGGCGGCATCGTCGCCCCGCTGATCGCCACCACCGGCGTCAGCCCTGAGCTGATGGTGATTGCGGTCGGTTCCGGCAGCGTTATCTTCTCGCACGTTAACGATCCGGGCTTCTGGTTGTTCAAGGAGTACTTCAACCTGAGCATCATGGAAACCATCAAATCCTGGTCGGTGCTGGAAACCATCATCTCGGTGTGCGGCCTGGTGGGCTGCCTGCTGCTGGCGACGGTCGTATAATCGTTATCCGACGCCCTGCGGGGCGTCGGCGTTCCAGAGTATCTTTATCAGTTGGGACGCATTTGGCGCGCTCGCGCCAGTTCCCATAAGGGCATGACACAATGAGTAATCCGCAGAATCACGTATTTATCCTGATGGGGGTGTCCGGCAGCGGTAAATCCGCCGTGGCCAGCGCCGTCGCCCGGGAAGCCGATGCCGCCATGCTGGACGGCGATTACCTGCACCCGCGCGCCAACATCAACAAAATGGCCGCCGGGCATGCGCTGGACGACAACGATCGCGCTCCGTGGCTGGCTGCGCTCAACGACGCCATCTTCGCCATGCAACGCACCAATCCGGTGTCGCTGCTGGTCTGCTCGGCGCTGAAAAAAAGCTATCGCGACCGCCTGCGCGAAGGCAATCGCAACCTGCATTTCCTCTACCTGAAAGGGGATAAAACGGTGATTGAGGAGCGCCTGAAACAGCGCAAAGGCCACTTCTTCAAACCGCAGATGCTGGTTTCGCAGTTCGCCACGCTGGAAGAGCCGGGCGAGCAGGAGCCGGATGTGCAGGCGATCGACATCAACCAGCCGCTGGACGGCGTGGTCGCCGACACGCTCGCCTGCATCAACCGCATCACCGCCCGCTAAGCGCGGGCCGTTGTCGGCGCCGCCAGGCGCCTACAGCTTCATGTAAGCCCGCACGCCGTCCAGGAACATCTGGGTCGACAGCATCACCAGAATCAGCCCCATCAACCGCTCCAGCGCGCTGACGCCTTTGCTGCCCAGCAGGCGCAGGAACAGGTTCGACATCAGCAAAATGGCCGCAGAGAGACCCCAGGCGATTAACAGCGCCGCCACCAGATGGGGCAGCTGGTGCGGATACTGGTGCGACAGCAGCATCAGCGCTGCCAGAATCGACGGCCCGGCCACCAGCGGGATCGCCAGCGGCACCAGGAAGGGCTCTTCGCCGGCGGACAGCCCCGAACTGTTGCCCTCCTGAGACGGGAAAATCATCTTGATGGCGATCAGAAACAGAATGATGCCGCCGGAAATGGAGACGGTTTCGGTGCGCAGGTTGAGGAACGCCAGAATTTTCTCGCCGGCGAACAGGAAAATCAGCATCAGCAGCAGGGCGATCAGCAGCTCGCGGATCAGCACCACCCGGTGCCTGCGCGGCTCCAGGTGCTTGAGCACCGACATGAAAATCGGCAGATTGCCCAGCGGATCCATAATTAAAAACAGCAATACCGTAGCGGAAATCATCTCTGTCATGGTGACCTCGTGATCGGGAAAACGCCTCGGCCTTTCTGGCCGCGTCCTTGCCTATAAGAAGGATTGCTGAGAAATCCTCAGCCATCGAATAAATTCACTTTGCGCCCGCGCCGACATTTTGTAAGGTGAGGAGATATTGCACACAACTCGTTATCACCTACATAGCCCTTATCCGGGCGGGAAACAGATATTATGAAAAACGTTGGTTTCATCGGTTGGCGCGGAATGGTCGGCTCGGTTCTCATGCAACGCATGACGGAAGAGCGCGATTTCGACGCCATTCGCCCGGTCTTTTTCTCCACCTCGCAGCACGGTTCTGCCGCGCCGGCCTTCGGCGGCCAGCAGGGCACGCTGCAGGATGCGTATGACATCGACGCGCTGAGCGCGCTCGATATCATTATTACCTGTCAGGGCGGCGATTATACCAACGAAGTGTATCCTAAGCTGCGCGCCAGCGGTTGGCAGGGTTATTGGATCGACGCGGCCTCTTCGCTGCGCATGCAGGACGATGCCATCATCATCCTGGATCCGGTCAACCACGCGGTGATTCAGCAGGGCCTGGACAAAGGCATCAAAACCTTCGTCGGCGGCAACTGCACCGTCAGCCTGATGCTGATGTCGCTCGGCGGTCTGTTCGCCAACGATCTGGTGGAGTGGGCGTCGGTCGCCACCTACCAGGCGGCCTCCGGCGGCGGCGCGCGCCACATGCGCGAACTGCTGACCCAAATGGGCATGCTGCACGCCGACGTGGCGAAGGAACTGCAGGACCCGGCCTCCGCCATTCTGGATATCGAGCGCAAGGTGACCGAGGCCACCCGCAGCGGCAAACTGCCGACCGATAACTTCGGCGTGCCGTTGGCCGGCAGCCTGATCCCGTGGATCGACAAGCAGCTCGACAACGGCCAGAGCCGTGAAGAGTGGAAAGGTCAGGCGGAAACTAACAAGATTCTGAACACTGGCAGCGTGATCCCGGTCGATGGTCTGTGCGTGCGCGTTGGCGCGCTGCGCTGCCACAGCCAGGCGTTCACCCTGAAGCTGAAAAAAGACGTGTCGCTGCCGGAAATCGAGCAGATGCTGGCGACGCACAATGACTGGGTGCGCGTGATCCCGAACGACCGCGAGCTGACCATGCGCGAACTGACGCCGGCGGCGGTGACCGGTACGCTGAATACGCCGGTCGGCCGTCTGCGCAAGCTGAATATGGGGCCGGAGTACCTGTCGGCGTTCACCGTGGGCGACCAGCTGCTGTGGGGCGCGGCCGAGCCGCTGCGCCGCATGCTGCGCATCCTGCTGTAAACCCGCACTTCCTGGGGGCTGGCTGATTTCAGCCCCCTAAAGCCTCGTTTTCCGCTTTTTTGTTCGCCGCGCACCGCGCCGGGCAACGTCACCGCAAGCCTCGTTTCACCGTGCTCCACCCCGCATATCTCCTCGTCGGCCGCCGCATGCAGAAGCCGCCGGGCTGGCAGTTTTCTTAATGAAGAATTTTCCTGAGCAATGCTGAGCAGTTTTTAACAGACATTGGCTATGCTTAACGCATGGGCGAACAATTTTTCACCATGACTGAAATATTTCAAAAAATAAGCATAAAGAGCGAAATTCAGGTCGGCAGAGTAAAGATTGGTCAATAACCGACCGCAATCACGCTTTAGAGTCCGAATGCATTGCATGATGACCAAAACGGCCAAGGAATAACCAACAAGCCGTGCTTAGATCATGCTGTTAATCTAAGGAAGAAGACTATGCCTGTACTTCCCGATCGTGACGTGATTGATCAGATCATCTCCGGCCATTACGCCGATCCCTTTGCTCTGCTTGGCATGCATGCGACCGATAACGGTCTGCAGGTGCGTGCGCTGCTGCCGGACGCCACCGAGGTTTGGCTGATTGAGCAGCAAACCGGCCGGCGGTTGGCGCAGCTGAACTGCGACGATCCGCGCGGCTTCTTCAGCGCCGTGGTGCCGCGGCGCAAAAATCCTTTCCGCTATCAGCTGCAGGTCAGCTGGCGCGATCACCAACAGACTGTCGACGATCCCTACCGGTTCGGCCCGCTGCTGCAGGACATCGACAGCTGGCTGCTGGCCGAGGGCACGCACCTGCGCCCCTATGAACGCCTGGGGGCTCACCTCGCCACGCTGGATGGCGTCGACGGCGTCAGCTTTGCCGTTTGGGCGCCTAACGCCCAGCGCGTCTCGGTGGTGGGGGAGTTCAACTTCTGGGACGGCCGCCGCCATCCGATGCGTCTGCGGCGTGAAAACGGCATCTGGGAGCTGTTCCTGCCCGGCGTGCGGGCCGGCCAGCTGTACAAATATGAAATCGTCGATTGCTACGGCAATACCCAGCTGAAAGCCGATCCTTACGCCTTCGAGGCGCAGATGCGCCCGGACACCGCCTCGCTGGTGGCGCCGCTGCCGGAGGTGGTGCCGTCGACGCAGGCGCGCCGCCGCGCCAACGATTTTGACCAGCCGATCGCTATCTACGAGGTGCATCTCGGCTCATGGCGTCGTCACACCGACAACCACTTCTGGCTCAGCTACGGCGAGCTGGCGGTGCAGCTTATCGACTATGTGAAGGACATGGGATTCACCCATATCGAGCTGCTGCCGATCAACGAGCACCCGTTCGACGGCAGTTGGGGCTATCAACCGCTGGGGCTGTATGCGCCGACCCGGCGCTTCGGCACGCCGGCCGATTTCAGGGCGTTCGTGGCGGCGGCGCATGAGGCGGGCATCAACGTGATCCTCGACTGGGTGCCGGGGCACTTCCCGAGCGACGCCTATGGCCTGGCGAACTTCGACGGCACGGCGCTGTACGAATACGCCGATCCGCGCGAGGGCTTCCATCAGGACTGGAATACGCTGATCTACAACTACGGCCGCCACGAGGTGCGCAACTACCTGGCGGGCAACGCGCTGTATTGGCTGGAGCGCTTCGGCATCGACGCGCTGCGGGTCGATGCGGTGGCGTCGATGATCTATCGCGACTACAGCCGCGCCGACGGCGAGTGGGTGCCGAATTACTACGGCGGCAACGAGAACCTGGAGGCGATCGCCTTCCTGCGTTATACCAACCAGACTATCGGCCAGGCGCAGCCGGGCGCGGTGACGTTGGCGGAGGAGTCCACCGACTACCCCGGCGTCACCCTGCCGCCGGACGCCAACGGTCTGGGGTTCCACTACAAATGGAACCTCGGCTGGATGCACGACACGCTCAATTACATGAAGTGCGATCCGGTGCACCGTAAGTATCACCACAACCAGATGACCTTCGGCATGCTGTATGCCTATACCGAGAACTTCGTGCTGCCGATCTCGCACGATGAAGTGGTGCACGGCAAAAAATCGATCCTCGACCGCATGCCGGGCGACGCCTGGCAAAAGTTCGCCAACCTGCGCGCCTACTACGGGTTTATGTGGGCGCATCCGGGCAAAAAGCTGCTGTTTATGGGCTGCGAGTTTGCGCAGGGGCGCGAGTGGAATTTCGATACCAGCCTCGATTGGCATTTGCTGGAAGGGCTGGATAACTGGCACAACGGCGTGCAGCGGCTGGTGCGCGATCTGAACCACTGCTACCGGCAGCAGGCGCCGCTGTATGAGCGTGACTATCGCCCGGACGGCTTCGAGTGGCTGGTGGTCGACGATCACGACAACTCGGTGTTCGCGTTCGCGCGCTACGATTCGCAGGGCAATGAGCTGATCGCCATCAGCAACTTTACCCCGGTGCCGCGCTACCGCTACCGCATCGGCCTCTCCCGCGCCGGCGACTATCGCGAGATCCTCAATACCGATTCGCACCACTATCACGGCAGCAACGCCGGCAATCAGGGGCGGGTCTCTTCCGAAGCGGTCGGCAGCCACGGCCGCGACTTTTCCATCTGCGTGACGCTGCCGCCGCTGGCGACCATTTATCTGCTGCGGGAGGCGCCATGACGGAGCTGACGGCCGGCCTCGCCGCGCCGCTGGGCGCGCATTACGACGGCGAAGGCATCAATTTTACCCTGTACTCGGCGCACGCCGAGCGGGTGGAGCTGTGCCTGTTCGACGGCCAGCAGCGTGAGGTGCGCCTGCCGCTACCGGCGCGCAGCGGCGATATCTGGCATGGCTATTTGCCGGGCGGCAAGCCGGGACAACGTTACGGTTACCGGGTCTACGGCCCGTTCGACCCGGCGAACGGACAGCGGTTCAACCCCAACAAGCTGGCGCTCGATCCGGCCGCGCGCGCGGTGGAAGGGCCGGTGGCGGACCACCCGCACCTGCACGGCGGTTACGATCGGCCGGATCCGCACGACAGCGCCGAGCTGATGCCGAAATGCGTGGTGGTGGACCAATGCTATGACTGGCAGGACGATCGCCCGCCCGCCACGCCCTGGGGGCAGACGGTGATTTACGAAGCGCACGTACGCGGCCTGACGCTGCTGCACCCGAAGATCCCGCCGGCGCTGCGCGGCAGCTTCGCCGCGCTGGGGCACCCGGTGATGATCGCCCACTTCAAACGCCTCGGCATCACCGCGCTGGAACTGCTGCCGGTGCAGCAACATACCTCCGAACCGCGTCTGCAGCGGCTGGGGCTGATCAACTACTGGGGCTATAACGTGCTGGCGCCCTATGCGCCGGACAACCGCTACGCCAGCCTGAGCACCGACGGCACGCCGCTGAACGAATTTCGCGATGCGGTCAAGGCGCTGCATCAAGCCGGCATCGAGGTGATCCTCGACGTGGTGTTCAACCACAGCGCCGAGCTGGATATGGACGGGCCGATGCTGTCGCTGAGCGGCATCGACAACCAGAGCTACTACTGGCTGACGCCGGAAGGGGACTACGTCAACGACACCGGCTGCGGCAATACCCTGCGGCTCGATCAGCCGCAGGGCGTGGCCTGGGTGATGGACTGCCTGCATTTTTGGGTGCGGGAGTGCCACGTCGACGGCTTCCGCTTCGATCTGGGCAGCGTGCTCGGCCGCACGCCGGGGTTCGATCGCGATGCGCCGCTGTTCCAGGCGATGCTGGCGGACGATGTGCTGTCGCGCTGCAAGCTGATAGCCGAACCCTGGGACGTTGGCCCCGGCGGCTATCAGGTGGGGGCGTTTCCCGGCCGCTTCGCCGAATGGAACGACCATTACCGCGACGACATGCGCCGTTTCTGGCTGCAGAGCGGCGTGTCGCTCGGCCAGTTCGCCCGGCGTTTTGCCGCCTCCAGCGATGTGTACAACCAGCGCGGGCGAGCGCCTTACGCCACCGTCAACATGCTGACCGCCCATGACGGTTTTACCCTGCAGGACGTGGTCAGCTTCAACGAGAAACACAATCAGCCGAACGGCGAAGGCAACCGCGACGGCAGCGATCGTAATTTCAGCAACAACCACGGCGTGGAAGGCCTGGTCGCCGACGACGCCATTGTGCAACGCCGCAGGGCCAGCCAGCGGGCGATGCTCGCCACGCTGTTGCTGTCCCAGGGAACGCCGATGCTGCTGGCCGGCGATGAACAGGGACACAGCCAGCAGGGGAACAACAACGCCTATTGTCAGGACAACGCCACCACCTGGCTCGACTGGTCCACGGCGGATGACGCGCTGACCGATTACGTCGCGGCGCTGATCGCGCTGCGCCGCCGGATCCCCGCGTTGCAACAGGACCGCTGGTGGCAGCAGGACGACGGCAGCGTGCAGTGGCTGAACGCACAAGGGCAGGCGCTCGACGCGCAGCAGTGGGAGCAAGGCGATCTGCTTATGCAGATCCTGCTGTCGCAGCGCTGGCTGCTGCTGGTTAACGCCACGCCGCAAACGGTGGAGATGAGGTTGCCGGAAGGCGATTGGCAGGTTGTCGCTCCGTTCACTCAGGAAGACTCACGGGCGGTGTTACCCGCCTGGCACCAGGACGCGCGCTCGCTTTGCATTCTGGTACGGAAATAATAAAAGGAGTCCGCTATGGTTAGGTTTGAAAATAAAGACCCCCTGATGTTGGCGCGCCAGCTGCCGATTAAATCCGTAGCGCTGATCCTGGCCGGCGGCCGCGGCTCGCGCCTGAAAGATTTGACCTCCACCCGCGCCAAGCCCGCCGTCCACTTTGGCGGCAAATTCCGCATCATCGATTTCGCCCTGTCGAACTGCCTGAACTCCGGCATCCGCCGCATCGGCGTGATCACCCAATACCAGTCGCACACGCTGGTGCAGCACATTCAGCGCGGCTGGTCGTTCCTCAACGAAGAGATGAACGAGTTCGTCGACCTGCTGCCGGCCCAGCAGCGCCTCAGCACCGAACATTGGTACAAAGGCACCGCCGACGCGGTCTACCAGAATCTGGACATCATCCGCCGCTATGAGGCCGAATACGTGGTGATCCTGGCGGGCGACCATATCTACAAGATGGATTACTCGCGCATGCTGATCGACCACGTCGAGAAGGGGGCCCAGTGCACCGTGGCCTGCCTGCCGGTGCCGCGCAGCGAAGCCGGCGAATTCGGCGTGATGAAGGTGGATGAAAGCGACCGCATTATCGAGTTCCTGGAGAAACCCGCCGATCCGCCGGCGATGCCGGGCAACCCGGATATGTCGCTGGCCAGCATGGGCATCTATATTTTTAATGCCGCCTACCTGTTCCAGCTGCTGGAAGAGGATATGTCGACCCCCGGCTCCAGCCACGATTTCGGCAAGGATCTGATCCCGAAAATCACCGCGCAACAGGCGGCGTGGGCGCATCCGTTTACCTTGTCCTGCGTGACCTCCAACCCCGATCTGCCGCCGTACTGGCGCGACGTGGGCACGCTGGACGCCTACTGGCGCGCCAACCTCGATCTGGCGTCGGTAACGCCGGAGCTGGACATGTACGACCGCGCCTGGCCGATCCGCACCCACATGGAGCCGCTGCCGCCGGCCAAGTTCGTGCAGGATCGCTCCGGCAGCCACGGCATGACCATGAACTCGCTGGTGTCCGGCGGTTGCATCGTGTCCGGGTCGGTGGTGGTGCATTCGGTGCTGTTCCCGCGCGTGCGAGTGAACTCGTTCTGTACCATCGACTCTACCGTATTGTTGCCGGACGTGAACGTCGGCCGTTCCTGCCGCCTGCGGCGCTGCATCATCGACCGCGCCTGCCACATTCCGGAGGGCATGGTGATCGGGGAAAACGCCGATGAGGACAGCAAGCGCTTTTATCGCTCGGAAGGCGGCATCGTGCTGGTGACGCGCGAAATGTTGTCAAAATTGTGAGTTAACGTGGGCGGCAGAACGATAGCCTGCCGCCTGATGAACGGTTCGATGGCTTGCGCAACGCGGCAAACATAACAGCGGCAAGCCTGCTTTATTTCTTATCCAGAGGCCTTCGGCCGACTTTCAGGAGTGATAATGCAGGTCTTACACGTATGTTCTGAAATGTTCCCCCTGCTGAAAACGGGCGGACTCGCAGACGTGGTTGGCGCACTGCCGGCGGCGCAAATCGCCGAAGGCGCCGATGTTCGGGTGCTATTGCCCGCTTTCCCTGACGTACGCAACGGCATTCCGGACACCGTGCTGGTGGCGGAAATCGACTCGTTCGCCGGCCGGGTGGGCCTGCGTTACGGCACCTACCATGGCGTGGGCATCTATCTCATCGATGCGCCCTGGCTGTATGACCGGCCGGGCAGCCCGTACCACGACCAATCCATGTACGCCTACCCCGACAACCATCGCCGCTTTGCGCTGCTGGGCTGGATGGCCTGCGAGCTGGCCAAGGGGCTGGATCGCTACTGGCGCCCGCAGCTGGTGCACGCCCACGACTGGCACGCCGGCCTGAGCTGCGCCTATCTGGCCGCCAACGGCCACCCGGCGCGCTCGGTGTTCACGGTGCACAACCTGGCCTATCAGGGGCTGTTCTCCGCCCATCATGTGACCGAGCTGTGGCTGCCGGCGTCGTTTTATGACGTTTATGGCCTGGAGTTCTACGGCCAGATGTCGTTCCTCAAGGCCGGGCTGTTTTATGCCGACCACGTGACCGCCGTCAGCCCGACCTATGCGCGCGAGATCACCCGGCCGGAGTTCGGCTATGGCATGGAGGGGCTGCTGCAGGAACGGCAGCGGCAGGGCAGACTGAGCGGTATCCTCAACGGGGTGGACGACAAGATTTGGGATCCGGCCCACGACCCGCGGCTGAGTACCCGCTACGACGCCGACGATCTGAAAAGCAAGGTCAAAAACAAGCTGCATCTGCAAAAGGCCATGGGGCTGAAGGTGGACGAATCGCTGCCGGTGTTCGCGGTAGTGAGCCGCTTGACCAGCCAAAAAGGTCTGGACCTGGTGCTGCAGGCATTGCCTGAGCTGCTGGCGCAGGGCGGGCAGCTGGCGCTGCTGGGCGCCGGCGACGCGGTGCTGCAACAGGCGTTTCTGGCCGCCGCCGCCGACTATCCCGAGCAGGTTGGGGTGCAGATCGGCTATCACGAGTCCTTCTCCCACCGCATCATCGGCGGCGCCGACGTGATTCTGGTGCCGAGCCGCTTCGAGCCCTGCGGCCTGACGCAGCTCTACGGCCTGAAATACGGCACGCTGCCGCTGGTGCGCCGCACCGGCGGGCTGGCGGACACGGTGGTGGACTGCGCGCTGGAAAATCTGGCCGACGGCACCGCCAGCGGCTTCGTGTTCGACGATTGCGATGCCGTCGCGCTGGGCAACGCCATCCGCCGCGCCATGGTGCTGTGGAGCCGGCCGAAACACTGGCGCCACGTTCAGCGTCACGCCATGAGCGTGGACTTCGGCTGGCCGGTGGCGGCGAAAGAGTATCTGTCGCTTTATCAACGTTTGTAGCCTGCGTTTCGCGTCTTGGGTTGACGCGCGGCGGGCAGCCGTTTGGGTTGATTGTCGGGGCGCGGCGTACCGCGTCCATGTTCAGCGGGGCCAGCTATTCCGCGGCGAATGGCTGGGCTCCCTAAAAGGGATCAAAAAGCCATGACTTCACCGTTTAGTTACACCTCACCTACGGTCAGTGTGGAAGCGCTGAAACACTCCATCGCCTATAAGCTGATGTTTATCGTCGGCAAGGATCCGGCCATCGCCAACCGGCACGACTGGCTGAACGCCGTGCTGTTCGCGGTGCGCGATCGCATGGTTGAACGCTGGCTGCGCTCCAACCGCGCCCAGCTGTCGCAGGACGTGCGGCAGGTGTATTACCTGTCGATGGAGTTCCTGATCGGCCGCACCCTGTCGAACGCGCTGCTGTCGATGGGCATCTATCAGGACATCGACAACGCACTGAACGAAATGGGGTTGAGCCTGGGTGAACTGCTGGAAGAAGAGAACGACCCTGGCCTCGGCAACGGCGGTCTGGGGCGCCTGGCGGCCTGCTTCCTCGATTCGCTGGCGACGCTGGCGCTGCCGGGGCGCGGCTACGGCATTCGCTACGAGTACGGCATGTTCAAGCAAAATATCGTCAACGGCCAGCAGATGGAGTCGCCGGACTATTGGCTGGAGTACGGCAATCCGTGGGAGTTTCCGCGCCACAACACCCGCTACAAGGTGCGCTTTGGCGGCCGCGTGCAGCAGGAGGGGGCCAAGGCCCGCTGGCTGGAGACCGAAGAGATCGTGGCCATCGCCTACGATCAGGTGATCCCCGGTTTCGACACCGACGCCACCAACACCCTGCGGCTGTGGAGCGCGCAGGCCAGTAACGAGATCAACCTCGGCAAGTTCAACCAGGGCGATTATTTCGCCGCGGTGGAGGATAAAAACCACTCGGAGAACGTGTCGCGCGTGCTGTATCCGGACGACTCGACCTCCTCCGGGCGCGAGCTGCGGCTGCGGCAGGAGTATTTCCTGGTGTCGGCCACGGTGCAGGACATCCTCAACCGCCATTGGCTGATGCACAAAACCTTCGACAACCTGGCGGACAAGATCGCCATTCACCTCAACGACACTCACCCGGTGCTGTCGATTCCCGAACTGATGCACCGGCTGATCGACGAGCACAAATTCAAGTGGCTCGACGCCTGGGAAGTGGTGGAGCAGGTGTTTTCCTACACCAACCACACGCTGATGAGCGAGGCGCTGGAAACCTGGCCGTTGGACATGATAGGGCGCATCTTGCCGCGCCATCTGCAGCTGATTTTCGAAATCAACGATCACTTCCTCAAGATGGTGCAGGAAGTGGCGCCGGGCGACAACGACCTGCTGGCGCGGGTCTCGATCATCGATGAAACCAACGGCCGCCGGGTGCGCATGGCGTGGCTGGCAGTGGTGGCCAGCCACAAGGTCAACGGCGTTTCTGCCCTGCATTCCGAGCTGATGGTGCAGTCGCTGTTCGCCGACTTCGCCCGGCTGTTCCCCAATCGCTTCTGCAACAAAACCAACGGGGTGACGCCGCGCCGTTGGCTGGCGCTGGCCAACCCGCCGCTGGCGGCGGTGCTGGACGACTGCATCGGGCAAACCTGGCGCACCGATCTCAGCCAGCTGAGCGAGATCAAAGCCAACGTCGATTACCCGAGTTTCCTGCAGGCGGTGCAGCGCGCCAAGCGGCAGAACAAGGAGCGACTGGCGCTGTACATCGCCAAAACGCTCAACGTGGTGGTTAACCCGGATGCGCTGTTCGACGTGCAGATCAAGCGCATCCACGAGTACAAACGGCAGCTGCTCAACGTGTTGCACGTCATCACGCTGTATAACCGCCTGCTGGACGATCCGGAGATCGAGCGTGTGCCGCGGGTGGTGATCTTCGCCGGCAAGGCGGCCTCGGCCTACTATGCCGCCAAGCAGATCATCCGCTTGATCAACGACGTGGCCAAAGTGATCAACAACGATCCGCGCGTGCATACCCAACTGAAGGTGGTGTTCATTCCGAACTACGGCGTCAGCCTGGCGCAGATCATTATCCCGGCGGCGGATCTGTCGGAACAGATCTCGCTGGCGGGCACCGAAGCCTCAGGCACCAGCAACATGAAGTTTGCGCTGAACGGCGCGCTGACCATCGGTACGCTGGACGGCGCCAACGTCGAGATGCGCGAGCACGTGGGGGAGGAGAACATCTTTATCTTCGGCAATACCGCCGAACAGGTGGAGGAACTGCGCCGCAACGGTTACAACCCGCATCAATACTACGAGCAGGATCCCGAGCTGCATCAGGCGCTGACGCAGATCGCCACCGGCGTGTTCAGCCCGGACGAACCGAAGCGCTACAGCAACCTGTTCGACTCGTTGGTGAACCTGGGGGATCACTACCAGCTGCTGGCGGATTATCGCAGCTACGTGGATACGCAGGACAAGGTGGACGAGGTGTATCTCAATCAGGACGAGTGGACGCGGCGCGCGGTGCTGAATATCGCCAACATGGGCTATTTTTCCTCCGATCGCACCATTCAGGAATACGCGGACGAAATCTGGCACATTCAGCCGGTGAAGCTGTAAGACGGAAGAGAAAGCGCAAAGAAAAGGGCCGGATAACCGGCCCTTTTTTCGTTACGCTGCGGCTCAGGAAGCCAGAGACAGCGCTTTCGTTTTCGCGTGTTCCGCCAGCCAGGCTTTCACCCGCGCCTGTTGCGCGTCGTCCAGCCACATACCCAGCTTGGTGCGGCGCCAGATGGCGTCGTCCAGCTCTACGACCCACTCTTTGTCGGTCAGGTAGCGGAGTTCGGCTTCATACAGACCGTGGCCGAAGTCTTCGCCCAGATCGCCGAGGCCGTTGGCGCCGGCCAGGATCAGCTCGCTCTGGCTGCCGTAGGTGCGGGCATAGCGGCGCGCCAGGGCTTCCGGCAGCCAGCCGTGCGCACGGCGCAGTTTGGCTGCGTAGCCGTCGCGATCGCCGCCGATGTCACCGCCCGGCAGCGTGGCGTTTTTGGTCCACGCCGGGCCGCAGCCTGGGTAGTAGTGGGCCAGTTTTTCCATCGCGTGCTCGGCCAGCTTGCGGTAGGTGGTCAACTTGCCGCCGAAGACCGACAGCAGCGGCGCCTTGCCTTGCTCGTCGTGCACGTCCAGCGTGTAATCGCGGGTGATCGCCTGCGGCGAATCGGATTCGTCGTCGCACAGCGGACGCACGCCGGAGTATGTCCAGACGATGTCGTCGCGGCCCAGCTGCTTCTTGAAGTGATCGTTGTACACTTTCAGCAGATAAGCGATTTCGTTCTCGTCGATCTTCACGTCCTTCGGATCGCCTTTGTACTCCACGTCGGTGGTGCCGATGATGGAGAACTCGTCATTCCACGGGATCACGAACACGATGCGGTGGTCTTCGTTCTGCAGAATGTAAGACTGCGGCTGATCGTGCACGCGCGGCACCACGATGTGGCTGCCTTTGATCAGGCGGATGCCGTAAGGCGATTTCAGCTTCAGGCCGTCGTCGAAGAAGTTTTTCACCCACGGGCCGGTGGCGTTCACCAGGCCTTTGGCGCGCCAGGTGAAGGTTTTGCCGCTGTCGATATCGACCGCTTCCACCATCCACAGGCCATTTTCACGCCATGCGCGGGTCACTTTGGTGCGGGTGCGCACTTCGCCACCGCGTTTTTCCACTTCCTGCGCGTTCAGCACCACCAGGCGAGCATCGTCGACCCAGCAGTCGGAATATTCGAAACCGCGCTTCAGTTCAGGCTTCAGCACCGACTCTGGTCCAAAGCGCAAGCCCTTGCTGCCCGGCAGGCTGGTGCGTTTGCCCAGGTGATCGTACAGGAACAGGCCGATACGGATCATCCAGGCCGGACGCAGGTGCGGCTGGTGCGGCAGGCGGAAACGCATCGGGAACGCGATGTGCGGCGCCAGCTTCAGCAGCACTTCACGCTCGGCCAGCGCTTCGCTCACCAGACGGAATTCGTAGTGTTCCAGGTAGCGCAGGCCACCGTGGATCAGTTTGGAACTGGCGGAAGACGTAGCACAGGCCAAGTCTTGCGCTTCCAGTAGCAGTACCGACAGCCCGCGCCCGGCAGCATCCGCCGCGATGCCGGCACCGTTGATGCCGCCACCGATAACGATCAAGTCTTTGGTTTCCACGTCATCTTCCTCCAGATGTTCGAAATAGCTCTTTCATGTTCGTTTTCGCTCATGATTGTAATCAAAAACCAACAAGCAAGCCAAGACTTAACCAAACAAAAACATTTAGGCGTGATAGAGGTAACAGTTTGGTGATGATAGTCACATAAATGATGTGGATATGGCGCAAGCGCGCAAACGGCTGTCGATGAAGAGGGGCGGGGGGGGGAGGAAACGGGGCGGCGGCGCGCCCCGCAGGTTAACAGCGGATCAGCACAGCTCCAGCTGCACGTCGTACTGCTCGATGATTTTCATCACGCTCGGCGGCGGCAACTGGTCGGTAAACAGGTAGTCGATCAGATTCATGTTACCCAGGTTGACCATGGCGTTGCGGCCGAATTTGGAGTGGTCGGTGACCAGCATCACGCAGCGGGAATTTTCGATAATCGCGCGTTTGGTGCGCACTTCGTGATAGTCGAATTCGAGCAGCGAGCCGTCCATATCGATGCCGCTGATGCCGAGAATGCCGTAATCGAGGCGGAATTGGGAGATGAAGTCCAGGGTGGCTTCGCCCATGATGCCGCCGTCGCGGGTGCGCACTTCGCCGCCGGCCAGGATCAGGCGGAAGTCTTCCTTGGCGGTCAGCAGGGTGGCGACGTTGAGGTTGTTGGTGACCACGCGCAGGTTCTTGTGGTTCATCAGCGCATGGGCCACCGCTTCCGGCGTGGTGCCGATATCGATGAACAGCGTGGCGCCGTCCGGGATCTGGCTGGCGACGCGCTGCGCGATGCGGGCTTTCTCTTCCGACCACATCACCTTGCGATCGTTATAGGCAGCGTTGACCGAGCTGGAAGGCAGCGCCGCGCCGCCGTGGTGACGCTGGATCTTGTTCTGGTCGGCCAGGTCATTCAAATCGCGGCGAATCGTTTGCGGGCTGACGTCAAAATGTTCCACCAGCTCTTCCGTGCTGACGTAACCTTGCAGGCGCACCAGCTCGATAATTGCGTCATGACGCTGTGTTTGCTTCACGATAATCCCCTAAAACGCCCGCTGTGCCCGCTGGGCACAGCTCCCGGCTGTTATTGTTCGTTGTGTGCGCGATGACGCGTATCCCAAAATGCCATCAATAACCCTAACACTAAACCGGCTACGTGTGCCGCGTTGGCGATCGACATTCCTAAAATATCGAAATATCCGGCCACCAGCCACAGCACCGAGAACACCATCAGCCCGCGCGGCAGCATCAGGCCGCGCTCCGGCGCCCGTTCGCCCGTCAGCCACACATAGCCCATCAGCGCATAGACCACGCCCGACAGCCCGCCGAACAGCGCGCCGCTGAACAGCGATTGCGCCCAGCCGCTGAAGAAGGCCGACACCACCGCCAGCACGAACAGCTTGCCGGCGCCGAGGCGTTTTTCCATCTGGCCGCCGAGATACCACCACCACATCAGGTTAAACAGGATATGCAGCAGGGAGAAATGCAGGAACGCATGGCTGACCCAGCGCCACAGCTGCGTGTATTGGCTGCTGTCCTGCGGCCAGGAGAGCCAGTACATCACGGTGTTGTCGCCCAGCACCTGCATCAGGATGTAGACCGCGATGCACAGCACCATCACGCCGAGCGTCAGCGGCCCGGCCTTGCTGCGCAGGGTGTGCAGGTAGGATTCGCTCTGATAGTGCAGGCCGGCGTCGGTATGGCCGGTCTGCCAGCTGGCGGCCTGATAACGGCGGTTGAGCGGATCGACCAGAAACTGCTGCAGCTCGTGTTGCACCTGTTCGAGGTGGCCGTCGTCGGCCAGCCAGATTTCCGCCGCCTCGCCGCTGTTGCGCAGCTCAAGCCTGATGCCCTGGGTCGCCATATAGTCGACAAAGGCCAGCGCCAGGCGCGGGTTGGATATGGCGATTACTCTAACCATTGCTCTTCCGTCGTAAGTGAATGATTTTGGCCGCGGCTTGCTCGCCGGCGACCCTGACGGCCGATTATAACGTCGAAATCCTGAGCGCTGGCAAACGGATCTGCGAAAAACCCGCGAAAACGCGCACAAAAATGAAGGGGAAGCCCGCCGACGCACGGCGGGCGGCGGGAATCAGGCAGAGGTTTCCACGTCCTGCGGATACTGGCGGGCCCAGGCCTCGAAGCCGCCGTCGATGCTGTAGACCGCGTCGAACCCCTGGTGCAGCAGGTACTGCGCCGCGCTGCGGCTGCTGTTACCGTGGTAGCACATCACCATCACCGGCCGCTCGAAGTCGTTTTGCTGCATAAAGGCCGACAGGGTGGCGTTGGTGAGGTGAAAGGCGCCCGGCGTATGCCCGGCTTCAAAACTTTGCGGATCGCGGATGTCGACCAGGGCGGCGCTGCCCTCTTTCCAGCGGGTGTACGCCTGCTCAACGTTGATCGCTTCGAACTGTTCCATACTGCTGACTGCCTCGTAATTGGGGGACGCCGCTATTGTAACCAACTCTGCGGCGTTTAAGACCAGAGTAAGGTTGTGGTTTTGTCACACCAGCAGCACTTCAACGCCTTGCTGACGCAGTTGCTCAACGATTGCCGGATCGGCGGCCCGGCCGGTGATCACCATGGCAATTTGCTCGGTGCGGCTGAACAGCATGCCGGCGCGTTGGCCGACTTTGCTGCTGTCGACCAGCACCACCAGTTTACCGACATAGTTGAGCATCTTCTGTTCTGCCATCGCGGTCAGCATATCGGTTTTATACAAACCGTCAGCGGTGAGGCCGATACCGCTGGTGAACATCCAGTGCCCGGCGTACAGGGTTGCGTCGCCTTCCTGAGGCGCCAGAGTAATCGACTGGGTTTTGTTGTACTGGCCTCCCATGATCACCACGCTGTCGTGTTCCTGATCGATCAGGTAATTGGCCAGCGGTAGATAATTGGTGATCACCTGAACCGGCTTGCCGCAAATTTCACGGCCCAACAGAAATGCGGTGGAGCCGCAGTTGATCACCACGCTTTCACCCGGCTGACAGAGCTGTGCCGCCGCTGCCGCGATGCGCATTTTTTCATCGAGGTGCTGGGTTTGGTGGATATTGAGCGGCGTCCAGGCCGGGCGCGGAGTTTGCGTGGCTTCGGCGCCGTTGCGTACTTTGCGCAATTTGCCGATTTCATTCAGCTTGTTGATGTCCCGGCGCGCGGTGGCCGGAGAGATGTCAAACGCCGCGATGACGTCCGCCACGGAGATTTGCCCCTTGCGCTGCAAGAGATCGAGAATAGCGTTGTGGCGTTGGGACTCTGTCATGCGGGCTCCGTGGAGAGAAAAAACGTCGTTGCCTTCGATTATATGCGCGCCGTTTGACGATTTGAATCATTGCCGTTCAAAAGCGCGCATCCGTATGCAACACCGATTGATTACAAGAAAGACTTGAAGGGCAGGTCGGGTTCCTGGATGAAACAATCATCGAACCCGCGCGGGTAGTGATATTCCAGATTGTCTTTGTCCTGCGGCCAGATGAACTTGCCGCCAACCTGCCAGATAAACGGTTTGAAACCGTACTTGAGCCGGTCCTTTTTCATATCCCACAACACGCGGATCTCCTGCGGATCTGCCTGGAAATTAGACCAAATATCGTGGTGGAAGGGGATAACGACCTTGGCGTTCAGCGATTCCGCCATGCGCAAGATGTCTGCGCTGGTCATCTTGTCAGTAATGCCGCGCGGGTTCTCGCCGTAGGAACCGAGGGCGACATCGATCTGATGATCGTTGCCGTGCTTGGCGTAATAGTTGGAGTAGTGGGAATCGCCGCTGTGATAAAGGTTGCCGCCCGGCGTTTTGAACAGGTAGTTGACCGCCCGCAGGTCCATGCCGTCCGGCAGAACGCCCGCCGCTTTTTGTTCCACCGGCAATGTGATGAGTGCCGTGCGATCGAAAGCATCCAGCGCATGAATTTCGATGTCTTTGATTTTTATCACGTCGCCAGGTTTGACGGTGATGCAGCGCTCCGGCGGCACGCCCCAGCCGATCCAGATATCTACGCAGCTTTGCGGCCCGATAAACGGGACGGTGGGGGCGCAGTTCTGCAACACTGCCGCCGCGACGTTCACATCGATATGATCGTTGTGATCGTGCGTGGCCAACACGGCGTCGAGCTGGGTAATGGCGAACGGATCGAGCACGAATGGGGTCGTGCGCAGGTTCGGTTGCAGTTTACGCACCCCGGCCATGCGCTGCATTTGGTGGCCGGTTTTCATCAGCGGGTTGCCGTGACTCTGCTTGCCGGTGCCGCACCAGAAATCGACGCACAGGTTGGCGCCTTCTTCGGACTTGAGCCAGATGCCGGTGCAGCCCAGCCACCACATGGCGAAAGTACCGGGCGCGACGTTCTCCTGCTCTATCTCTTCGTTCAGCCAGGTGCCCCATTCGGGAAAGGTGTTCAATATCCAGGACTCGCGGGTGATGTCGTTGACTTTACTCATGGGTCTTTCCTCGTTGGTGGTGATAATAAAATCACAAATAATCATTTAAAGATTTTATGTGATTTGTTTTGATCGAATCTAGCACCGTTTTTTTCAACTGACAACGATCGAAATACACGTAAACGCCGCAGAATTTACGCGCTGCGCCGGCGTTTTCTCTCCTTTTCGTTTGATTAACTGCTATTAAATTCAATAGGTAATAAAGTGTGAGTCGTCTAATTCATTGAATGTTAGTGGAATTGATTTTTAACTTGCGAGGTTGTTCACAAATAATCATTTATGATCTTTTTGTGATTTATTGTGATTGGTATGGTGAAGGCGTTACCTGCATGCCAACCTTTTCGGGAGAGCCGTATGGAAACTCTTTACACCATCTTCACCGTCTTTTTTAACCAGGTGATGACCAATGCACCGCTGCTGTTGGGGTTGGTTACGCTGTTGGGTTACACGTTGCTGCGCAAAAGCGCGGCGGTCATTATCAAAGGCACGATCAAAACCATTATCGGTTTCATGTTGCTGCAAGCCGGCTCCGGCATCCTGACCGGCACGTTCAAACCCGTTGTGGCGAAGTTGTCCGAGGTATACGGCATCAACGGGGCGATTTCAGATACCTATGCCTCGATGATGGCCACCATCGAACGTATGGGGGACGCCTATAGTTGGGTCGGCTACGCGGTCTTGTTGGCATTGGCGCTGAACATACTCTACGTGTTGTTGAGGCGCATCACCGGCATCCGCACCATCATGCTCACCGGCCATATTATGTTTCAGCAGGTTGGGTTGATCGCGGTATTTTTCTACATTCTGGGTTACGGCATGTGGACGACGGTATTGTGCAGTGCGCTCTTGGCTTCACTGTACTGGGGCATCACCTCCAACATGATGTTCAAACCGACGCAGGCGGTAACGGAAAACAGCGGTTTCTCCATTGGGCACCAACAGCAGTTCGCTTCGTGGCTGGCATACAAGGCCGCACCGTATCTCGGTAAAAAAGAGGACAGCGTGGAAGATCTGAAGCTGCCTGGGTGGCTGAACATTTTCCATGACAACATCGTGTCCACCGCCATCGTGATGACGCTGTTTTTCGGCATCATTCTGTGCTCGTTCGGCTTGGACACTCTGCAGGCGATGGCCGGTAAAACTCACTGGAGCATCTATATCCTGCAAACCGGGCTGATGTTCGCGGTGGCGATTTTCATCATCGTGCAGGGTGTGCGCATGTTCGTCGCCGAATTGACCGAGGCCTTTAACGGCATTTCCCAACGTCTGATCCCGGGCGCGGTACTGGCCATCGATTGTGCCGCCATTTATAGCTTCGCGCCCAACGCCGTGGTGTGGGGTTTTATGTGGGGCACCATCGGCCAACTGATCGCCGTCGGCATACTGTTAGCGCTTGGCTCTTCCATCATGATTATTCCCGGTTTCATTCCCATGTTCTTTTCTAACGCCACCATCGGCGTATTCGCTAACCACTTTGGTGGCTGGCGCGCGGCGATGAAGATCTGTCTGGTGATGGGAATGATAGAGATCTTCGGCTGCGTGTGGGCCATCAAACTGACTGGGCTAAGTGCCTGGATGGGCATGGCGGACTGGTCGATTCTGGCGCCGCCGCTGATGCAAGGGCTGAGTCTGGGCCTGTGGTTTATGGGCGTGGTGATCGTTATCGCCCTGCTGTACATGTTCTTCGCCGGACGCACCCTGCGTGCGGAAGAAGATGCTGAAAAACAATCGGTTGAATCGGCGTCACGTTAATAGGAGTGCAGATTATGACGGTACGAATCCTGGCGGTATGCGGTTGCGGACAAGGCAGTTCCATGATCATGAAAATGAAAGTCGACCAATTTTTAACGCAGCAAGGCGTGGATCATTCGGTCAACAGCTGTGCGGTGGGGGAATACAAATCCGAGTTGAATGGGGCTGACATCATCATTGCTTCCACCCATGTCGCGGATGAAATCGTCGTCAGCGGCAACAAATACGTGGTCGGGGTGCGCAATATGCTCTCGGCGGCGGACTTCGGCCCGAAGCTGATGGACGTCATCGGCGCGCATTTTCCGCAAGATTTGAAGCAGTGAGGAGCGAGTCATGAAGCTGAGCGATTCGTTGGCGCAGAATAACGCTATCCAACTGCAGGCGGAGGCTGCCGACTGGCGCCAGGCGGTGCGACTGGGGGTCGATCTGCTGGTGGCCGCCGGCGTGGTGGAACCCCGCTATTTTGACGCCATTTTGGCCGGCGTCGAACGGCACGGCCCTTACTTCGTGCTGGCGCCGGGCCTGGCGATGCCGCACGGCCGGCCGGAGGAAGGGGTGCTGAAAACCGGCTTCGCCTTGGTCACCCTGAAGACGCCGGTGTGTTTCGGCGATGAGGACAACGATCCGATAGACATCTTGATCACCATGGCGGCGGTGGACGCCAAAACGCATCAGGAGGTGGGGATCATGCAAGTGGTGAACCTGTTTGAAGATGAGGCGAATTTCGATCGCTTGCGGGCCTGTCGCCACGCGAGCGAGGTATTGGCGTTGATCGACAAAACGTCTACGGCGGCGAATTGAAGGGGACAAACAATGAACACGCATTTACCGATGTTGCAGGTGGCGCTGGATAATCTGTCCATGGCTGCGGCTTATGACACGACTCGCCTGATCGCGGCCGAAGTCGACATCATCGAAGTCGGCACTATTTTGTGCGTGGCAGAAGGCGTGCGAGCCATACGCGATTTAAAAGCGCTGTATCCGGATCGCATCGTGTTGGCGGACGCAAAAATCGCCGATGCGGGTCAGATTTTGGCGCGAATGTGCTTCGAGGCGCATGCCGATTGGATCACGGTGATCTGCTGCGCTGACATCAATACGGCCAAGGGCGCGCTGCAGGTGGCACATGAGTTCGGTGGTGACGTGCAGATAGAACTGACGGGGTTCTGGACCTGGGAACAGGCGCAGGCGTGGCGTGAAGCGGGAATTGGTCAGGTGGTGTATCACCGCAGCCGTGACGCGCAGGCGGCGGGGGTATCCTGGAGCGATGACGATATCCGCGCGGTTCGTCGCCTGAGCGAGATGGGTTTTAAGGTGACGGTCACCGGCGGACTGGCGCTGGAGGATTTGCCTCTGTTCCAAGGTATTCCCATCCATGCCTTTATCGCCGGGCGCAGCATTCGTGATGCCGCCGATCCGGTCGCGGCGGCGCGGGAATTTAAACGTGTCATCGCCCAGCGGTGGGGCTGAGGAGCGGTTATGTTGCACAAATCCGTGCCGTTGGGCATCTATGAGAAAGCGTTGCCGCCGGGCGAGGACTGGCTGACGCGCCTGCAACTGGCGGGTGAGTTGGGATTCGATTTCGTTGAAATGTCGATCGATGAAAGCGACGGCCGCCTGGCGCGGCTGGACTGGAGCGTTGAACAGCGGCTCGCGTTGGTTAGCGCCGTTGCGGCGAGCGGTGTGCGCGTGCCTTCTTTATGCCTCAGCGCCCACCGGCGTTTTCCGTTGGGCAGTGAAGACGACACGACGCGCGAGCGGGGACTGGAGATCGTGCGAAAAGCTATTCGGCTGGCGCAGGATACCGGCATCCGGGTGATCCAACTGGCCGGGTATGACGTTTATTACCAGCAGTCTACTGCGCAGACCCGCGCCCGGTTCCGCGCCGGATTGGTGCAGGCGGTAGAGATGGCCAGCTGTGCACAGGTCATGCTGGCGATGGAAATCATGGACTATCCGCTGATGAACTCGATCAGCAAGGCGCTGGGCTATGCCCACTACCTGAATAACCCGTGGTTTCAGCTGTACCCGGATATCGGCAACTTGTCTGCCTGGGACAACGATGTGCCGATGGAGCTCATGGCCGGGCGCGGACATATTGTGGCGGTACACGTTAAGGATACGCGGCCGGGGGAGTTTAAGAATGTACCGTTCGGCGAGGGCGTAGTGGATTTCGTACGCTGTTTCGAAACGTTGCTTGCGAGCGGCTATCGTGGTCCCTATCTGCTCGAGATGTGGAGCGAGAAAGCGAACGATCCGCTGCGGGCGGTGCGGGAGGCGCGTGCCTGGGTGGTTGAACGCATGGTCGAGGCCGGGTTGGAAATAAGGAGGTAGCATGCTGGAGCAACTGAAAAGTCAGGTGTACCGAGCCAACATGGCCTTGCCTGAGCACGGGCTGGTGACCTATACCTGGGGCAATGTCAGCGGCATCGATCGGGCCAGTGGGCTGGTGGTGATCAAACCCAGCGGCGTACCTTATGAAACGATGCGGGCTGAGGATATGGTGGTGGTGAATGTGCGAGGTGAGGTTGTTGAGGGGCAACTGCGGCCTTCGTCCGATACGCCGACGCATTTGGCGCTGTACCGGGCATTCCCTCAACTCGGCGGTGTGGTGCATACGCACTCCACCCATGCCACCGCCTGGGCGCAGGCAGGGGAAGCGATACCGGTGCTCGGCACCACCCACGCCGACTATTTTTCCGGCGATATTCCTTGTACCCGCGGGCTGACGGCAGAAGAGGTGGCGCGGGAATATGAGCTGAACACCGGTCGGGTGATTATCGAAACCCTGAAAGGGCGTGAACCATTGCACATTCCCGGTATCCTGGCGTATCAGCATGGCCCGTTCAGTTGGGGAAGGACGCCGGATGAGGCGGTGCATAACGCCGTGGTGTTGGAAGAGGTGGCGAAAATGGCGTGGATCAGCCGGGATATTAACCCCGGCCTACGGCGGATCGATGACTATCTGCTGGAAAAGCATTTCAGCCGCAAACATGGCGCCGGTGCCTATTACGGCCAGCGCTGACTCTCAGGCGCCGTACCCCATCATCTTCAACAGCTGCTGCGCCTGCTGCACCGCCTCCTGGCGATGGGCCACGCCGAGCTTCTGGTACAGGTTGCGGATGTGCGTCTTGATGGTGGTGGCCGCCACGTCCAGCTCGCCGGCGATCTGGTCGTTGCTGTAGCCGGAATAGATCAGCCCCAGCACTTGCCATTCGCGCTGGGTGAGCGGGCTGGTGCGGATCAGCTCCGGCACCTGCGGGTGGGTCAGCAGCTTATCGACGAAGTTCTCGTCAAAATGCGCGAACTTGTGCCGATGATGCTGGTTGATGTCGCGCAGGATGCGCTGGGCGCGATGCTGTTCCAGCTCCGGCAGCGTGTTGAGCTGGATCAGCTGGCGCAACTGCTGCGCCATCGCTTCGCCCTCGATGACGAAATGGCTGATAAAGCCGGTGCGGTTGGCCAGCGACAGCGCTTCGATCAACGCCTGCTGCGCTTCGCCCTTACGCTCTTGCAGCCAGTACAGCTGGTTGCTGAGCAGCAGGTTGCGGTTGAGATCGCTCACCAGCCGCAGCCGGCGGGCGTTCTCGTTCAGTTCATCCAGCACCACGCCGGCCTCGTCATACTGGCCGAGCAGAATCTGCACCCGCGCAATGTTGCGCCACTGGCCCTGCGTGAAGTGGTTATCCGCCATGCCGGGCTTTTCGGTGTGGCGTAGCCACTGGGCGGCGGCGGCGGTGTCGCCGGTCATCTGCCAGTGGATCACCCGCGACTTGTCGGTGTTGGTCAGCCAGTCGCGATGGTAGTGGGCGCCGTGCAGCAGGGTTTCGCAGCGCTGCAGGTGAGTATTGGCATTGTCCAGATCGCCGCGCGCCAGCGAGCATTTGGCCAGCATGGCGATGCACTGCAGCTGTTGCTGCGGCTGGTAGTTCGCCAGGATTTTCAGCCCGGTGCGCGCCGCGTCTTCCGCCTCGTCCAGCCGCGACCACGACCACAGGATCTGCGCGCGAATGCGCAGCAGGAACTCGTGCATCGGCAGCTGTTCCAGGTGCTGCTCGCGGATCAGTTCGAACGCCTTGTCCTGGGTTTCGTAAGCGGCCTGCAGGAAGCCTTGGGCGATAAGGATTTCGCTCTGCTGCAGCAGCGCCCAGAGCGCGTAATGGTTGGCCTGATGACGACGCGCCATCTGCTCGGTTTGCTGCATCATCGGCAGCGCGCGCGCCAGCTCGCCCTTGCAGTGGTGCACTTCGCCGGTCACCGAGGTGGCGACGATGCGGCTGTAATAGCTGGACAGCGGCAGGAATTTCAACGCTTCGGTCGCCAGCCGTTCGGCCTCTTCCGGTTTGCCGGCGTTGATCGCCACCTGGGCGCGCAGGGCGTCGAAC
This sequence comes from Serratia sp. TMDUHS_CL, assembly GCF_037137105.1. Classification (NCBI taxonomy): domain Bacteria; kingdom Pseudomonadati; phylum Pseudomonadota; class Gammaproteobacteria; order Enterobacterales; family Yersiniaceae; genus Serratia; species Serratia sp. TMDUHS_CL. Next base: position 113,211 of record NZ_JBBBDV010000010.1, on the reverse strand, counting down.
TCGGCATGCAGCGTTTGGTCTATCTCGATTTTCTGTTCGCGCATGGTGCGCTCGGCGCGCTCCAGCAGGGTGTTGACCTCGCCGTAGCGGTGCTGGCTCTGCGCCAGCCAGGCCTGCAGCAGCGCCAGCTTGGGGTTCTGGATCAGGCGCTCATAGGGCAGCGCGTTGAGGCACTCTTCCAGCAAGGCCAGTTCGCTGTGGTGGAACAGCGACCAGGCGTGTTGCAGCAGGATATCGCGCAGCATGCTGACGTCGCTGGCCGCCAGCGCATGGTGAATGGCCTCTGCCGGATATCCCAGCGCCAGCCAGCCTTCGGCGGCGGCGCGGTGCAACCCCGGCAGCTCCAGCGCCAGTTCCCACTGGCAACGCTGGCGCAGGAAAGAGGCGAACAGCGGGTGGAAGTTGAACCATTCGCCGGTGTCGTCCATGCGGTGGATAAACAGCCCCTGGCGCTCCAGCTCCTCCAGCCGCTGCTGGCCGTTGTCTTCGCCGGTCAGCCGCACGATCAGCGCGTCGTTCATCGAGCGCAGCACCGAACAGCGCAGCAGGAAGGCGCGCGCATCGGCATCGACGTGATCCAGCACTTCGTCCACCAGGTAGTCGGACAGGTGACTGGCGTTCAACCCCGCCAGGCGCTTGGCCGACAGCTGGGCCGACGAGGCGGACTGACGGGCCGACAGCGCGATCAGCTGCAGCGCGGTGGCCCAGCCTTCGACTTCGTCGCACAGGCGGCTGCTGTCCTGCTGTTCCATCGGTGCCGCCAGGCGGCAGTCGAAGAACTGTTTGGCTTCCTGATGGGTAAACGCCAGCTGCTGCGTACCCATTTCCAGCAGCTGATCGCGCACCCGCAGATTGGCGATGCCGAGCGGCGGCAGGGTGCGCGAGAGCAGGATCAGCGTCAGGTTTTCCGGCTGATGGCGCAGGAAAAAGCGCATGGCTTCGTGGATGGCGTCGTTGGTGATCAGGTGGTAGTCGTCGATCACCAGGTACAGCGGCTGGTGCCAGTCGGCCAGCTCGATAAACAGCTGGGCGAACAGCGCCGACAGGCTGGCGTACTGATGCTTCTGGCTCAGCGCCTCGCTCTTGACGCAGCGGCCGCCGCTGGCCTGCTGCAGCGCGGCGATCAGGTAGCTGGCGAAGCGCTCCGGCTGGTTGTCGCTCTCATCCAGGGAATACCAGCCCAGATCGGCCTTGCCGGCCGCCCATTGGGCGATCAGCGTGGTTTTCCCGTATCCCGCCGGGCAATTGACCAGTGTCAGGCGATAGTTGCCCGCGCTGGCCAGTTTGGCCAGCAGGCGATCGCGGATCACGGTATTTTGCAGCCGTACCGGGCGGCTCAGTTTTGATGGGATCAGCATAGTATTCCAGGGTATAAATCGCGGTTCCCGCCGGGATTGGAGTGGCGCTAATTATTTTATGGTTCGTAATTAATAGCTCCCCCTAACTTCTGCCAACCCTAAACGTATTGCAACAAGCTTCCGCATCGGCTTGGAGTTAAGTTGCTATCGATCACACTTTTTTACGTTTGGCGCCGGCGCGCGGCGATGCGGTTGCAGATCGCATTTCCGGCCATGGACAAAACTTCAGCAGTGCGAATACTTGTGCTAACGTCATGGTTAACGTTCTCAGTGCTCGCCGCACGCGTTGGCGGGCTTTTTTGCATCGTTGCAAGGGAGTCAAAAAGTGCCTGAGATCACAATTCCAGCTACGCCCCAATCCTCCTCCCCAGCTAATCCCCAGGCGGGATGATGCCGTCAGGCTTTCTCACCGGCACGATAGCGGCAATTTGACCCACTTACTGGATAGAGAGTTTTCCTTATGTCACAGCCTACGCTCAAGAAGGATGCTTTTCTGGCGGCGCTTGCCCGCCAGTGGCAACGGTTCGGCCTCAGTTCCGCACAGCAGATGACGCAGCATCAATGGTGGGAAGCCGTCAGTGCGGCGCTGGCCGAGCAGTTGGCCGCGCAGCCGGCGCCGCGCAAAAGCGCCAAACCGCTGCGCCACGTGAACTACATCTCGATGGAGTTTCTGATCGGCCGGCTGACGGCGAACAACCTGATCAACCTGGGCTGGTACGACACCGTCGAGCAGGCGCTGGCGGAGCAGAACGTCAAGCTGGCGGATTTGCTGGAGCAGGAAACCGATCCGGCGCTGGGCAACGGCGGGCTGGGGCGCCTGGCGGCCTGTTTCCTCGACTCGATGGCGACGGTGGAGCAACCGGCCACCGGCTATGGGCTGAACTACCAGTACGGGCTGTTCCGCCAGTCGTTCCAGGGCGGGCAGCAGCAAGAGGCGCCGGATAACTGGCAGCGCGAGAGCTACCCGTGGTTCCGCCACAACGCCGCGCTGGCGGTGGACGTGGGCATCGGCGGCAAGCTGGAAAAGCAGGCCGACGGCCGCGAACTGTGGCGCCCGGCCTTCACCCTGCGCGGCGAAGCCTGGGATCTGCCGGTGCTGGGGTATCGCAACGGCGTGGCGCAGCCGCTGCGCCTGTGGCAGGCGACCCATCAGCATCCGTTCAACCTGAGCGATTTCAACGACGGCAAATTCCTGCAGGCGGAGAAGCAGGGCGTAGAAGCCGACAAGCTGACCAAGGTGCTCTACCCGAATGACAACCATCAGGCCGGCAAGCGCCTGCGCCTGATGCAGCAGTATTTCCAGTGTGCCTGCTCGGTGGCGGACATTTTGCGCAAGCACCATCAGGCCGGCCGCAAGATTGAAGAGCTGCCGAAGTACGAAGTGATCCAGCTGAACGACACCCACCCGACCATCGCCATTCCGGAAATGCTGCGTATTCTGCTGGACGAACACCAGCTGGAGTGGGAGGTGGCCTGGGCGATCACCAGCAACACCTTCGCCTATACCAACCACACCCTGATGCCGGAAGCGCTGGAGTGCTGGGATGAAAAACTGGTGCGCAGCCTGCTGCCGCGCCATTTCTCCATCATCAAACAGATCAACGCCAGGTTCAAAAAGCAGGTGGATAAGCACTGGCCGGGCGACGAGGCGGTGTGGGCCAAACTGGCGGTGCATCACAACAAGCAGGTGCGCATGGCCAACCTGTGCGTGGTCAGCGGCTTTGCGGTCAACGGCGTGGCTCAGCTGCACTCGGATCTGGTGGTGAAGGATCTGTTCCCGGAATATCACCAGCTGTGGCCGAACAAATTCCATAACGTCACCAACGGCATCACGCCGCGTCGCTGGCTGAAACAGTGCAACCCGGCGCTGTCGGGCCTGATCGACGAGACGCTGAAGGTGGAATGGGCGAACGATCTCGACGCGTTGCGCGGGCTGGAAAAATTCGCCGACGACGCGGCGTTCCGCCAGCGTTATCAGCAGATCAAACGCGACAACAAGGTGGCGCTAGCCCATTACGTGCACGGCGTGATGGGGTTGACGCTCGATCCGGACGCGATTTTCGACGTGCAGATCAAGCGTCTGCACGAGTACAAACGCCAGCACCTGAACCTGCTACACATCCTGTCGCTGTATCGCCAGCTGCGCGACAACCCGAATCTGGACATCGTGCCGCGCGTCTTCCTGTTCGGCGCCAAGGCGGCGCCGGGCTACTACCTGGCGAAAAACATCATTTACGCGATCAACCAGGCGGCCGAGAAGATCAATAACGATCCGTTGGTGAAAGATCGCCTGAAAGTGGCGTTCATTCCCGACTACCGCGTGTCGGTGGCCGAACTGATGATCCCGGCGGCGGATATCTCCGAGCAGATCTCCACCGCCGGTAAAGAGGCCTCCGGCACCGGCAACATGAAGCTGGCGCTGAACGGCGCGCTGACGGTCGGCACGCTGGACGGCGCCAACGTCGAAATCGCCGAGCAGGTGGGCGAAGACAATATCTTTATCTTCGGCAATACCGTGGAGCAGGTGAAGGCGATACTGGCGAAGGGCTACGATCCGCTCAGCTACCGCAAGAAAGACAAGCACCTGAAGGCGATTTTGGACGAGCTGGCGAGCGGCGCGTTCAGCCACGGCGACAAGCACGCGTTCGACATGATGCTGCACAGCCTGCTGGAAGGCGGCGATCCCTATCTGGTGCTGGCGGACTTCGCCTCGTACTGCCAGGCGCAGCGCCGGGTCGACGAACTGTACCGCGACCGGGACGAATGGACGCGGCGGACTATCCTTAACACTGCGCGCGTCGGCATGTTCAGCTCGGATCGCTCGATTCGCGATTACCAGCAGCGCATCTGGCAAGCCAAACGTTAAGGAGAGCGAATGGATCGTAAGCGTATCGATCAGGCGGCAGCGCAGGCGGGGATCGCTGCCGATTTCATCAATGCCCACGGCAAGCGGCAGGCGATTGAGCCGGAGACCAAGCGCAAGCTGCTGGCGGCCATGAACCGGGCCGATGCCGCGCAGGAAGGGGCGGCATCGCCGTTGCCGGCGGTTAAGGTGTTCTATCAGGGCGCGCCGCTGGCGCTGACCCCGGCGGGCGAAGGCGACTACCTGTGGGTGCTGCAGCGTGAAGACGGCGAATGCCTGCAGGGGCGCGTCGGCGCGCGCAAGACCCTGACGCTGCCCGGCGACCTGCCGGCGGGGTATCACCAATTGACGCTGAGCCAGGGCGCACGGCAGTGGCCATGCCGAGTGATCGTCGCGCCGAGGCGCTGCTTCGAGCCGGACGCCTTGCTGACCGGCAAGAAACTGTGGGGCGCCTGCGTTCAGCTGTATACGCTGCGTTCCGATCGCAACTGGGGCATCGGCGATTTCGGCGATCTGCGTCTGATGGTGGAGCAGGTGGGGGAGCGCGGCGGTGCCTTCGTCGGTCTCAATCCGATCCATGCGCTGTATCCGGCCAACCCGGAGAGCGCCAGCCCTTACAGCCCCTCGTCGCGCCGCTGGCTGAATCTGGCGTATATCGACGTCAACGCGGTGGAGGATTTCCAGCGCAGCGACGCAGCGCAGCGCTGGTGGCAGAAGCCGGCGACGCAGAAGCAGCTGGCCAAGGCGCGCGCCGCGGAGTGGGTGGATTACACCGCCGTGATGCAGCTGAAGCTGGCGGCGCTGAAGCTGACGTTCCCGCTGTTTCAGGCGCGCAAGCCGAACGACGCGCAGCGTCAGGCGTTCGAACGGTTCGTGACTGAGGGCGGCGACAGCCTGTATCAGCAGGCGGCGTTCGACGCACTGCATGCCCACCTGGCGGCCAAAGACGCCAGCCAGTGGGGATGGCCGGCCTGGCCCGAGGGCTATCGGCGGGGGCAGAGCGAAGCGGTGCGGCAGTTCTGCGACGAACATCAGGACGCGGTCCGCTTTTACCTGTGGCTGCAATGGCTGGCGGCCACGCAGTTTGCGCAGTGTTTTGAGCAGAGCCGGCAGCAGCAGATGCCGATTGGTCTGTATCGCGATCTGGCGGTCGGGGTGGCGGAAGGCGGGGCGGAAACCTGGTGCGACCGCGAGCTGTACTGCCTGAAAGCGTCGGTCGGCGCACCGCCGGACATCCTGGGGCCGCTGGGGCAAAACTGGGGCCTGCCGCCGATGGATCCGCACGTGATGGCGGCGCGCGGTTATCAGCCGTTCATCGATCTTTTGCGCGCCAACATGAGCAGCTGCGGCGCGCTGCGTATCGATCACGTCATGGCGCTGCTGCGGCTGTGGTGGATCCCTTATGGCGAAACCGCCGATCGCGGCGCCTACGTCAAATACCCGGTGGACGATCTGCTGGCGGTGCTGGCGCTGGAAAGCCAGCGCCACCGTTGCATGGTGATCGGCGAGGATCTCGGCACCGTGCCGGTAGAGATCGTCGGCAAGCTGCGCGACAGCGGCGTCTATTCCTACAAAGTGCTGTATTTCGAAAGCGACGGTGAACACCATTTCCGCGCGCCGCAGGCCTATCCGGTGCAGGCGATGGCGACCATCACTACCCACGATCTGCCGACGTTGCGCGGCTATTGGCAAAGCGGCGATCTGACGCTGGGCAACCGACTGGGGCTCTATCCGGACGCGGAGATCCTGCGGGCGCTGTTCGCCGATCGGGAACGCGCCAAGCAAGGGCTGCTGGACGGGTTGCATCGCTATGGCTGCGTGCCGCAGAAGGTGGGCAAGAGGGCGGCGCTGCTCGGCATGAGCCCGCTGCTTAACCGCGGCCTGCAGCGTTATGTCGCCGACAGCGCCAGCGCCCTGCTCGGCCTGCAGCCGGAAGACTGGCTGGACATGGCCAATCCGGTCAATATTCCCGGCACCAGTGACCAGTACCCTAACTGGCGGCGCAAGCTGACCCAAACGCTGGAGGAGATGTTCGCCGATCCGCGGATAAACCGGCTGCTGAAGGATTTGGACAAACGGCGGCGCAAGGTGTCGGTGGGCTAAAAACGACAATGCCGGAACGGGTTCCCCCTTCCGGCATTGTGTTATCTACCGTGGCGCGAGCGCCGGGTATCAGTAGTAAGAGTGCTCGCCGCGCTGGTGCTCGGTCAAATCACGCACGCCCTTCAGCTCCGGGAACTTCTGCAGCAGCTCTTTCTCGATGCCTTCTTTCAGCGTGACGTCGACCATCGAACAGCCGTTGCAACCGCCGCCGAACTGCAGGATCGCCATGTTGTCGTCGGTGATCTCCATCAGCGTCACGCGGCCGCCGTGGCCCGCCAGCTGTGGGTTGATCTGCGACTGCAGCACGTATTCCACGCGCTCCATCAGCGGCGCGTTGTCATCGACCTTGCGCATTTTGGCGTTCGGCGCCTTCAGCGTCAGCTGAGAACCCAGCTGGTCGGTCACGAAGTCGATTTCGGCGTCTTCCAGATACGGCGCGCTCAGCTCATCGACATAGGCGGACAGTTTGTCGAACTTCAGTTCGGTATCCGTCGCTTCTACCGCGTCCGGCGGGCAATAAGAGACACCGCATTCGGCCGTCGGCGTGCCCGGGTTGATCACGAATACGCGGATTTGGGTGCCTTCTTCTTGATTTGCCAGCAGTTTGGCAAAGTGTTCCTGTGCAGCATCTGTTATACGGATCATAGCATTAGCTCAATAGTTGACTTCTATAGTCGGTTATAATACGCCCATTGCCGTGGCACTACAACGTGCGGCAAACGCACCAGATCTGCACCGAGGCGGCGCCTTGCCGCCGCAGCAGCGCCGCGATCTCCGCGACGGTGCTGCCGGTGGTCACCACGTCATCCACCAGGGCGATATGCCGGCCGGCGACCGAGACGGTGCAGACGAACGCGCGCTGCAGATTGCGCCTGCGTGCTCCGGCGCTCAGCCGCTGTTGCAGGGCGGTCTTGCGTACCCGGCGCAAGGCGGCGGGCCGATAGGGGCAGCCCAGCCAGCGCGCCAGCGGCCGGGCCAGCAGATCGCTCTGGTTATAGCCGCGGCGCCAGCAGCGTGATGCATGCAAGGGTACCGCTAAAATCAGGTCGGGTCTGTTCAGATACTGCTCTCTGCGCGCCTGCTGCCAGCGCAACAGCATCATGCGCGCCAACGCCGGGGCCAGCTCGGGCGCGCGGTGAAACTTGAACCTCTTTACCAGTTGGCTGAGGGGCGCAACGTAGTCGCCGACGAACACCAGCCGTTGCCAGGGCGGCGGCCGTTGCAGGCAGCGGCCGCAGGGCGTTTGCGTCTCCCCGGCGGGCAACCCGCAGCGCGGGCAACACGGGGGGCTGGCCGGCAGATGGCGCAGGCAGCAGCTGCAGATGCCATGACGCATCAGGCTCAACGGCTGTCGGCATAGCCAACAGCGGCTGCGGATTGATAGCATAGAGCCTCCGAGACGGATAAGCATGAAAGGACAATAACCAATGACAGCGCTGTACTGGCAAACAATAGGTGAAGGCGAACGCGATCTTGTGCTGCTGCACGGCTGGGGATTGAACGCCGAAGTGTGGAGTTGCATTCAGGCGCGACTGGCGCCGCATTTTCGCCTGCACCTGGTCGATCTGCCGGGATACGGCCGCAGCCAGGGGTTCGGCGCCCTGTCGCTGGAGCAGATGACGGAAATTGTGCTGGCGGCCGCCCCGTCGCAGGCCTGGTGGCTAGGCTGGTCGCTCGGCGGGCTGGTGGCCAGCCAGGCGGCGTTGATGCAACCTGAGCGGCTCAAGGGCTTGATCACCGTGGCCTCTTCGCCTTGCTTTGCCGCCCGCGATGAGTGGCCGGGGATCCGCCCGGACGTGCTGAGCGGTTTTCAGCACCAGCTGAGCCTGGATTTCCAGCGCACCGTCGAGCGTTTTCTGGCGTTGCAGACGCTGGGCACCGAGAGCGCGCGTCAGGATGCGCGCCAGCTGAAAGCGGTGGTGCTCAACCAGCCGACGCCGAGCGTCGAGGTGTTGAACGGCGGGCTGGAGATCCTGCGCACCGCCGATCTGCGTGCGCCGTTGGCCGCGCTGGAGCTGCCGCTACTGCGTATTTACGGCTATCTGGACGGTCTGGTGCCGCGCAAGGTCGCCGAGCTGCTCGACGCGGCCTGGCCGAATTCTACGTCGCAGGTCGTGGCCAAAGCCGCCCATGCGCCGTTTATCTCTCATCCCGACGAATTTGTGACGATGATCGAAGCGTTTATTGCAGCACATTGAATGCGGCGGTAAAACGCACGATAGGGCGCGAAAAAAAACGCCGCTGGGTGGATAAAAGACAAAGCTGTTCGATACTTAGTGAGTCAATGCGTTGGCTGCAAAATGAAAAGACCGCGTGCGGCGCTTTTCATTTTGGCGTTTCGTCTCTGGGAAACAGGCCCCGTCAGGGAAAGCAACGAGGCCTGAGGATGTCGCGGCAGCCTGCTGTACTACGCATGGATTCTTGACGGCTTTCATAACAGATAAATTATCCATTGAGAGGTTAGTGTCATGAAATCATTGAAGATGATTATTGCAGCGGCAGTGCTGGGTTCGGTGTCTTTCGGCTCCATGGCGGCAACCCTGCTGACCAAGGAAGATCTGGATAAGAACCCGGGTAAATACGAGAAGATCGGCACCGTGACCACCACGGCGCAGACCACCTCGCCGATGGATGCCAAGGATGAGCTGTCCAAACTGGCGGACGAAAAGGGCGGTCAATACTACGTGATCCTGGCAGGCCGCGAGCACGGTAAATTCAGCGCCATCGCTGAAGTTTACAAAGACAAGCAATAAGCCTTCAACGGCAAGGGGCGCCGCTGCGGCGCCCCTGATCGTTAGGCCTTCAGCCGGTAGAAAACCGTGCTGCACCCCTGGCCCTGCGGGCAGCCTTTGCAACTGCCGCTCAGACAGGCGCCGTCATCCTGTTCGATACGCTCTACTTTTCCCATCGCCGCCAAACGGTCCAGCATCGCCTGCACCAACGGCAGCGGCGTCGCCAGCGATTGGCTGAGCTGCTGTGCCTGAGCGCTGCCAAGCAGCGCCAGCGCATCGCGCACCTGCAGCAGCCCGGCCATCAGTGACAGCTCCCCTTGGCGCCCTGGCAACAGGCCGCCGGCGTAGCGTTGCCCAGGCGCACCGTAACGCGGCTGCGCGCCCGGCGCAGGCCGAACAGCACCAGCAGGTTCACCGCCAACACCACCAGGATCGCCGTCAGGCTGTACTGTGGGTGTTGGTTGAAGGTGGCCACCTGGTAGAACAGCGTCGCCAGCGAGTAGGCTACGTTCAGCCCCCACAGAATAGAGAAGGTCATCCAGCCGCGGCTCGATTCACGAGCGATGGCGCCCATCACCGAGACGCAAGGCACATACAGCAGCACGAAGATCAGGTAGCTGTAAGCGGAGATACCGGAGCCGAATTTGCTGCTCATTACGCCCATCGAGCCGACACCCATCTCGCCGTCGCCCTTGCTGGCTTCGATTGGGTTGGAGAGCACGCTCAGGCTGAAGGTGTTTTTCAGGCCGTCCCAGGTTTCGTTCAGCGCGCCGCCCAGCTCATTGAGCAGGTTGAAGTTGGCGGCGTCGAACGCCTCTTTGTTGATGTGCTCGGCGGTGTACAGCGTGTTCAGCGTGCCGACCACCACTTCTTTCGCCATCGCGCCGGTCACCAGACCGACGGTGGCCTGCCAGTTATCGCTGTGGACGCCCATCGGCTGCAGCAGCGGCGTCAACACCTTGGAGACCGAGGCCAGCGCGGAGTCGTTGATATTGTCGACCGTCTTGCCGCTGAACGAGAAGCTGTTCAGGCCGCCGATGAACATGCTGGCCACCACGATCACCTTACCGGCGCGCAGCACGAAGCCTTTCAGCCGCTGCCAGGTTTGCAGCAGCAGGCTTTTCAGGTGCGGCACGTGGTAGACCGGCAGCTCCATCACGAACGGCGAGGCCTCGCCACGCATGATGGTGTATTTGAGCACCAGACCGGTGAGGATCGCCACCGCAATGCCGAGCATGTACAGCGAGAACACCACCCCGGCGCCGTCCTGGCCGAAGAAGGCGGCGGCGAACACCGCAAAGATCGCCAGACGGGCACCGCATGACATGAACGGCGCCATCATGATGGTGATCAAGCGCTCACGCTGGGCGTCCAGCGTCCGGGCACCCATGATGGACGGCACGTTACAGCCGAAGCCGACGATCAGCGGCACGAAGGATTTGCCCGGCAGCCCGAGCGCCTGCATCAGACGGTCCATCACGAACGCCGCGCGTGCCATGTAGCCGGAATCCTCCAGGAAGGACAGGAACAGGTACATCATGCCGATCTGCGGCACCAGCGGCAGCACGGTGTTGATACCACCGCCGATGCCCTGCGCCAGGAAAACGGTCAGCCAGTCGGGGAAGTGCAGGGTGTAGCCGAGCCACTGAATGCCCTGAATGAAGATCGCCGCCGAGCCGATATCGAAGATCGGCTGCAGCGCGCCGCCGATGTTGATCGCCAGCAGGAACATCAGGTACATCACCAGCAGGAAGATCGGCACACCCAGCCAGCGGTTGAGGATCACTTTATCCAGCATCTCGGTCAGGCGGTTGGGCATCGCCTGCTGCGAGTTGCTGACCGCGTCGCACAGGGCGGCGATAGACTGATAGCGCGCGTCGGCGATCACCAGCGCCGGGTCTTCTTGCTGCTGCTGTTGCAATGCCTGAATGGCCGCAGGCAGCAGCGCGACGGCGGGGCCGGCCAGCCGGTGGCTGTAGATGTCGCCTTCCAGCATTTGCAATGCCAGCCAGCGGCGCTGCACCGCCGGCAGCGTTTGCGGCATGGCGTCGCTCAGCGTGGCGACCGCTTTCAGCAACAGCGGCGGATAGTTCACCAGCGCCTGCTGTTCGTTGATGTGGTGATTGTCGATCATCTGTTTCAGCACGCCGATGCCGTCGGCGCGGGTGGAGACCATCGGCACCACCGGGCAGCCGAGGCGCGCCGACAGCGCGGCGACGTCGATATCGATATGCTGGCTTGTGGCGATGTCGAGCATGTTCAGCGCCACGATGCAGGGAATGCCCAGCTCCAGCAGCTGCAGCGTCAGATAGAGGTTGCGCTCCAGGTTGGAGGCGTCGACCACGTTGATCAGCAGATCGGCGTCGCCGCTCAAAATGTAGTGGCAGGCGATCTGCTCATCGAGCGAGGTTTGCTCTGAAATGGTGGTCAGGGAATAGGTGCCCGGCAAATCGACCAGCCGCACGTCGGACTGCGGGGTCGTGAAATGGCCTTCTTTGCGTTCGACCGTCACGCCCGCCCAGTTGCCGACCCGTTGGCGTGCGCTGGTCAGCTGGTTGAACAGCGTGGTTTTGCCGGAGTTCGGGTTACCGATTAAGCCGATGGTGAGTTTTTTCATAGTTCAGCGTGTCGTCTTCAAGGAGAACAGCGCCGGCGCAAGGGCGCGTCGGCAAACGGAGGGCGTGCCGGCTCAGGACTGGCCGTCGAGCTGCAGCAGCGCCAGATCCTTCCTGCGCAGCACCAGGCTGACGCGGCGAGTTTTAATTTCTATCGGATCGCCCAGCGGCGCGACGCGCACCACGTCGAACGAAGAGCCGGGCAGCATGCCGAGCGATAACAGTTTCTGGCGGTAGGCCGGCGCAATTTCACCGGAAAAGCCGACAATCTTATACGTGCGTTTAGGTTGAAGCTGCATGTGATTAACCTTCCGGGTGCCGATGAACATCGGGCTGATGATAATTGGACGTTGCCGGCGAAAATGCCACGCCGTCGGCGGTATTCATCCATAAGGTCATGCAATAAAGTGAGCGCAAATAATAGTAATTATCATTATCGCGTTCAATACAAAAAGTAAGGGTATTGTAACCAATTATTATGGCGACGACAGTTTTTGATGGCGTTGCCTTTATTAATGACGTTTTACCACCGCTGGCGAGCGGGAACAAATGAGAATGGCGAGTTAAATCAGTTACGTATTTGTAGCCGAGTTTTCTCGTTTGCAAACTTCGAGGGCTTTTTCCCTTTATTTATTTCCGTCGAAAGGCAATTCAATAACATTATTCCGGCGTAATGCGAGCGGTAACCATTTGTGTTTCGTTCACAATTCGCGAGATGAAACAGGCGTGTTAACGAAGTTGTTAATAAATGGCTGCGGAGAGGATTTTTATTGCCTGAATAATGGGAGGACGGTCACGCAGGAACGGGGCATAAAAAGATGACGGTTTATTGAGACGGGTCAAAAAATGCCGCAGGTTTTATTCATCAGAAAGGGCGGAGCAGGCTCCGCCCTGTCGGTTCCGACTTAGCGTTTCTTACCGAACGCCGCTGCCAGCGCGTCGCCCATGGCGCTGTTGCCGGCCGGCGCCGCGTTGCGTGGTTTGGCCTTGTTGGCGCCCGCCGAACGGCTGGCGTTGTCGCGTGCCTGCGCTGGCGCGTTGCCGCCGCGGCGCGGTGAACTTTCGCCCGGCTGCTCATCCAGGCGCATGCTCAGCGCGATGCGTTTACGCTGCAGATCGACTTCCATCACCTTCACTTTGACGATGTCGCCGGCCTTCACCACGGTGTGCGGATCTTCAACGAACTTGTCCGCCAGCGAGGAGATGTGCACCAGGCCGTCCTGATGCACGCCGATATCCACGAAGGCACCGAAGTTGGTGACGTTGGTGACCGACCCTTCCAGGATCATGCCCACCTGCAGATCGTTGAGGGTTTCCACCCCTTCGGCAAAGGTCGCGGTTTTGAACTCCGGGCGCGGATCGCGGCCCGGTTTCTCCAGCTCTTTCAGGATATCGGTGACCGTCGGTACGCCGAATTTGTCGTCGGTGAAATCGACCGCTTTCAGGTTGCGCACCGCCGAAGCGTTGCCCATCAGGTCCTGCAGCGCCTGCTCGGTGGCGGCCAGAATGCGCTGCACCACCGGGTAGGCTTCCGGGTGAACGGTGGAGGCGTCCAGCGGGTTGTCGCCGTGGTTGATGCGCAGGAAGCCGGCGCACTGTTCGAAGGCTTTCGGCCCCAGGCGGCTGACCTTCAGCAGCTGTTCACGGTTGCTGAAGCGGCCGTTCTCGTCGCGCCAGTTGACGATATTTTGCGCCATCATGCGCGTCAGGCCGGCCACGCGGGTCAGCAACGGCACCGACGCGGTGTTCAGATCGACGCCGACGGCGTTCACGCAGTCTTCCACCACCGAGTCCAGCTTCTTCGCCAGCTGGCTCTGGCTGACGTCGTGCTGATACTGGCCGACGCCGATGGATTTCGGGTCGATCTTCACCAGCTCCGCCAGCGGATCCTGCAGGCGACGGGCAATGGATACCGCGCCGCGCAGCGACACATCGAGATCCGGGAATTCCAGCGCCGCCAGTTCGGACGCGGAATACACCGATGCGCCCGCTTCGCTGACGATCACTTTCTGCGCTCGGACCTCGGCGAACTGCTTTTGCAGGTCGAGATAAAAGCGCTCGGTTTCACGCGAGGCGGTGCCGTTGCCGATGGCCACCAGCTCCACGTTATGTTTGATACACAGTGCCGCGACGATGGCGGCGGCTTTGGCCGCTTGCCCGGTGTGTGGGTAGACGGTGTCGGTGGCGACCAGCTTGCCGGTCGCGTCGACCACGGCGACTTTCACCCCGGTGCGCAGGCCCGGATCGAGGCCCATGGTGGCGCGCATGCCGGCCGGCGCGGCCATCAGCAGATCGTGCATGTTGCGGGCGAACACGTTGATCGCTTCGTCTTCCGCGCGCTCGCGCACCGTACCCATGAGCTCGGTTTCCAGGTGCAGCAGCACCTTGATGCGCCAGGTCCAGTTGACCACCGCCTTGCGCCAGGCGTCGGCCGGGGCGTTGTTCAGGCGCAGGTTGAGGTGATTGATGATGATCAGCTCCGCCTGGCTTTCGCGCGGCGCTTCCTCAAACTGCGGATCGGCGTTCAACGCCAGCTGCAGCACGCCTTCGTTGCGGCCGCGGAACATCGCCAGCGCGCGGTGCGAAGGCACCTGAGAAATCGGTTCGTGATGATCGAAATAGTCGCGGAACTTGGCGCCTTCTTCTTCCTTGCCCTCGACCACTTTGGACACCAGATGGGCGTTTTTCCACAGGTAGTCGCGCACCTTGGCCAGTAGCGTGGCGTCTTCGGCGAAGCGCTCCATCAGGATATAGCGCGCGCCGTCGAGGGCGGCTTTGACGTCCGCCACGCCTTTGTCGGCATCGACGTAGCGTTCAGCCAGCTGTTCCGGCTGCTGTTGCGGATCCTGCCACAGCGCGTCCGCCAGCGGTTCCAGACCGGCCTCGATGGCGATCTGGCCGCGGGTGCGGCGCTTCGGTTTGTACGGCAGGTAGAGGTCTTCGAGTTCGGTCTTGCTCAGCGTGGCGTTGATCGCCCCCGCCAGTTGTTCGGTCAGTTTGCCCTGTTCATCGATCGACTTCAGGATGGTCTGGCGACGATCTTCCAGTTCACGCAGATAACCCAGGCGGGTTTCCAGCTGGCGCAGTTGGGTGTCGTCCAGGCCCCCGGTGACTTCCTTACGATAGCGTGCAATAAAGGGCACGGTATTACCTTCATCCAGCAGACGGATGGCGGAGTCGACTTGCTCCGGCCGGGCCTGCAGTTCTGTTGCAATAATGCGGCTCAGTGGGTCATTCATAGGTCTGGTATCTGTATTGAGAACGGTGAATAAACAGGGGACAGTTATACGGATTGATCGCGGAAAATGCCAGCGGAGCGGGCCGCCGCCGCGCGGCCGCGGCGTGGAGAACAGCTCAGGCGGCGGCGTTGGCGGCGGTTCGGAAAAAGCTGAAAGCTTACTTCGGGTAGTCTATCTCGTTCACGTACCACTGCGCCTCGCCCAGCGGCGTATTGACGGTGGCGACGTCCCCGACCTCTTTTTTCAGCAGGGCGCGCGCCATCGGCGCGTCGATGGAGATGTAATCCTTGCGGCCGAAGATCTCGTCGTAACCGACGATGCGAAAGCGTTTGGTCTCGCCGTCTTCGTTCTCTACTTCCACCCAGGCGCCGAAGAACACTTTGCCTTCCTGCTGCGGGGAGTAATCGACGATCTTCAGCTGCTCCAGGCATTTGGTCAGATAGCGGACGCGGCGGTCAATTTCGCGCAGCCGCTTCTTGTTGTACTGGTAGTCGGCGTTTTCGCTTCTGTCGCCCAGGCTGGCGGCCCAGGTCACTTTCTTGGTCACCTCGGGGCGTTCTTCGCGCCAGAGGTAATCCAGCTCTTGTTTGAGCTTGTCATACCCTTCACGGGTTATCAGTTGAGTTCTCATCGTGATTTATCTTTATGGGGCCACCGCCACAGTGTACGTGAATGCGCAGGGCTTTAGAAATGGCGTGGGGGCCTGCGCGTTGTCGCACGGTTTTTATTCAGTTTGCGCAGCTTTTAACAATCGGGAGTATGCTTAGCGATAGCGGAAAAGGAATGTGACGAAAGGAGGATATCTGGCGAGAGAGACAAGGAATTTTGGCGCACAACCCAACACATTGAAGGTATTACCGCATGGAATTTAAAGATTACTACGCAACGATGGGCGTTGAGCCCAACGCCGATCTGAAAACCATCAAAACGGCCTACCGCCGGCTGGCGCGTAAATATCACCCTGACGTGAGCACCGAAGAAGACGCCGAGAGCAAATTCAAGGAGCTGGCCGAAGCCTATGAGGTGCTGAAGGACGAAGAGCGCCGCGCCGAGTACGATCAGATCCGGCTGCACCGCAACGATCCGAACTTTGGCCGCCAGGCGCGCGGCGAGCACGGTGGCTATCAGCAGAGCGCTTCATGGCATGGCGGCGGTGCCGACGCACAAGACTTCTCCGATTTCTTCGAAAGCATGTTCGGCGGGCGTGCGGCAGGCGGGCACCGCTCCGCTTCGCACTCGCACGGTGGGCATGGCTTCCGCGGCCAGGATCTCGAGATGGAGGTGCCGCTGTTCCTCGAGGAAACGCTGCATGGCCAAAGCCGCGAGATCGCCTACAAGCTGCCGGTGTACGACGAGCTGGGGCGGCAGGTGAGCGAAGCCAGCAAAACGCTGAACGTGAAAATCCCGGCCGGCGTGGGCGACGGCGAGCGCATTCGCCTCAAGGGGCAGGGCGTTGCCGGCGTGGGCGGCGGCCAGAACGGCGACCTGTATCTGGTCATCCGCCTCGCGCCGCATCCGCTGTTCGAGATTGACGGCCACAACCTGAGCATCGTGGCGCCGCTCGCCCCGTGGGAAGCGGCGCTGGGGGCCAGCATCGAGGTGCCGACGCTGACCGGCAAAATCGCGCTGACCGTGCCGGCCGGCAGCCAGAGCGGCAAACGGCTGCGGGTCAAGGGCAAGGGGCT
Organism: Serratia sp. TMDUHS_CL; assembly: GCF_037137105.1. Taxonomy (NCBI): domain Bacteria; kingdom Pseudomonadati; phylum Pseudomonadota; class Gammaproteobacteria; order Enterobacterales; family Yersiniaceae; genus Serratia; species Serratia sp. TMDUHS_CL. The sequence goes on along the minus strand of NZ_JBBBDV010000010.1, from coordinate 96,616 downwards.
GGCGGGCAAGAAAGAGCCCGGCGATCTGTATGTCATTCTCAAGGTGGTGATGCCGCCGAAGCCGAACGAGAAGGCCAGCGCCCTGTGGCGAGAACTGGCTGAACAGGCGGCGTTCAACCCGCGCGCGGAATGGGAGTAAAGCACATGATGAAAAAAGAGATCACATTCACCGTGGTGGAACTGTGTCAGAGGGTGGAGATTTCAGAGGATGAGCTGGTCGAGATCGTCGGCCTGGGCGTGATCGTGCCGCTGGAGCCGGCGCAGCCGAGCTGGGAGTTCGATTACCCGGCGCTGAGCCATCTGCAGCGTGCGCGCAGGCTGCGGGCCGAACTGGATCTGGATTGGCCGGGGATCGCCATGGCGCTGACGCTGCTCGACCGGGTTGATGCACTGCAGCAAGAGAACCGGCAGCTGCGCCGGCAGCTGGCGCGTTTCCTGCAGACTTCCTGACTCGTCGTCAAAACGCCACCGTGCGGTTTGCCGGTGGCGAAATTGCGTAAAATTGGGCCACTGCCCCACATTGCGCCGATAAAGGGCGAAATTTTGACGAACCCCCGTCGACATTCGATGAAAATTGTTGATAAATGGGGAAAAGAATAAGCTTTGTAACAATTTCGTCTAGAATACATACCATTAAACGCTGTCTCAAATGGCAAGGTTTTCTAACAATATTCGAGTCAGGCAATAAAGCCTTTGGGAGTAATACCATGCAAGAGAATCATAAGATCCTGGTTGTCGATGATGACATGCGCCTGCGCGCGCTTTTAGAACGTTATTTAACCGAGCAGGGCTTCCAGGTTCGCAGCGTTGCCAACGCTGAGCAAATGGATCGCTTGCTGACCCGTGAATCCTTCCATCTGATGGTGCTCGATCTGATGTTGCCGGGCGAAGATGGGCTGTCCATCTGCCGCCGCCTGCGCAGCCAGAGCAACCCTATGCCGATCATTATGGTCACCGCCAAAGGCGAAGAGGTCGATCGCATCGTGGGGCTGGAAATCGGCGCCGACGACTACATTCCTAAGCCGTTCAACCCGCGTGAGCTGTTGGCTCGCATCCGCGCGGTGCTGCGCCGCCAGGCTAACGAACTGCCGGGCGCGCCTTCGCAGGAAGAAGCGGTGATCGCGTTCGGCAAATTCAAACTGAACCTCGGCACCCGCGAGATGTTCCGCGAAGATGAACCGATGCCGTTGACCAGCGGCGAGTTCGCGGTCCTGAAGGCGCTGGTCAGCCACCCGCGTGAACCGCTGTCGCGCGATAAGCTGATGAACCTGGCGCGTGGCCGCGAATACAGCGCCATGGAGCGCTCCATCGACGTGCAGATCTCGCGCCTGCGCCGCATGGTGGAAGAAGATCCGGCGCATCCGCGTTATATCCAGACCGTTTGGGGTCTCGGCTACGTGTTCGTCCCGGACGGCAGTAAGGCATGAGGCGATTGCGCTTTTCACCGCGTAGCTCGTTTGCCCGAACCCTGTTGTTGATCGTCACCTTGCTGTTCGTCAGCCTGGTGACGACCTATCTGGTGGTGCTGAACTTCGCCATCCTGCCCAGTCTGCAGCAGTTCAACAAGGTATTGGCGTACGAAGTGCGTATGCTGATGACCGATCGGCTGCAGCTGGAGGACGGCACGCTGCTGGAAGTGCCGCCGGCGTTCCGCCGTGAGATCTACCGCGAACTGGGCATCTCTCTCTACACCAACTCGGCGGCGGAGGAGAGCGGCCTGCGCTGGGCGCAGCACTACCAGTTCCTCAGCCAGCAGATGGCGCAGCAGCTCGGCGGGCCGACCGATGTGCGGGTGGAGGTGAACAAGAACTCCCCGGTGGTGTGGCTGAAAACCTGGCTGCAGCCCGATATCTGGGTGCGCGTACCGCTGACGGAAATCCACCAGGGCGACTTCTCTCCGCTGTTCCGCTATACGCTGGCGATCATGCTACTGGCGATCGGCGGCGCCTGGCTATTTATCCGCATTCAAAACCGCCCGCTGGTGGAGCTGGAACATGCGGCGCTGCAGGTGGGCAAGGGCATCATTCCGCCGCCGCTGCGCGAGTATGGCGCTTCCGAAGTGCGGTCGGTGACTCGCGCATTCAATCAGATGGCGTCGGGCGTCAAGCAGCTGGCGGACGACCGCACCTTGCTGATGGCCGGGGTCAGCCATGACCTGCGCACGCCGTTGACGCGCATCCGGCTGGCGACGGAGATGATGAGCGCCGAAGACGGCTATCTGGCCGAGTCGATCAATAAAGACATCGAAGAGTGCAACGCCATCATCGAGCAGTTCATCGATTACTTGCGCACCGGGCAGGAGATGCCGACCGAAAGCAGCGATCTGAACGCCATTTTGGGCGAGGTGGTCGCGGCGGAGAGCGGCTATGAGCGGGTGATTGAAACCGCGCTGTCGCCGGGCGAGCTGATGATGAACGTGCATCCGCTGTCGATTAAGCGGGCGGCGGTGAACATGGTGGTGAACGCGGCACGTTACGGCAACGGCTGGATCAAGGTCAGCAGCGGCCGCGAGCTGCAGCGCGGCTGGTTCCAGGTAGAGGATGACGGCCCGGGCATCAAGCCGGAAGAATTGAAGCACCTGTTGCAGCCGTTCGTACGCGGTGACAGCGCGCGCAGCACCAGCGGCACCGGTCTGGGGCTGGCGATTGTGCAGCGCATTATCGACGCGCACGACGGCGAACTGGATATCGGCACCAGCGAACGCGGCGGGCTATTGATCCGCGCGTATATTCCGTTGCCGATGGAGAAAAAAGAGTCGGCCAACGGCCATCAAACCGCCAGGGAAAACGCCTGACGCTCTTGGCGCGGGCCGCGTTGCTGCGGCCCCGTTAGGACTTCCTGCTCATCACGTAGTATTCCGCCGCATCCTCATGCAACCGACGGCCGGTCGGCGCCTGCCACGGATCGATTAACTCGATGCCGCAGTGGAGGAAGTCTTTGGTGTTGCGGGTGGCCAGGGCGGCACCGTAATGCAGGCAGGTGGCGGCGATTTGGGTATCCGGTATGCTGACGCCAATGCCTCGGCGGCGATTGGCGCCCATTAATTCCGCATGCTGCATCGCACAGCCGACGTCAAAGGGTAAGATTCTGTCTGAAAACTCTTCCTGCAGCATGTCGCCGAGGTTAGTTTGCAGTTCGAGCTGTTTCTTGCCGTGAGGCATGCAGGCGATGCCCGTATACAGCTCCGCAACCACGATGGCGCTCAAATAGAACCGATACGTATCCTGCTCATCTAACCAGCGCAATACATTGTAGTGAGGCGCCGGCCGCAGCAATTCCGAAACGACGTTGGTATCCAGCACAATCATTTTTCATCGTCTTCATCAAAGTTGACAATACGATGAGGGGCTTCATCACGTGGGGGGATCTCCAACTCAACGCCGCCGAATTCGGCGAAGTACTGATGCATGCGTGTTCCTAACCCATAGCGCGGCGGCTTTTTCACCAGCGCCTGTTTCAGGATCATGCGCGCTTCCTCTTCCATGGAATGGCCGTTTTTCGCCGCTGAAATACGCAGCAGCTCTTTGATTTCGTCGTCCAGATTTCTGACGGTGATAGTAGCCATTGAAACCTCCTTTGCTATCAATGATTGCATTGACTTATTTTCTCGCCTTGCTGGTTAAAAAGCAATCGCTGAAAATAAAAAAAGGCGCGGGATCCGCGCCTTAGCTGAAGAGGTAACGCTACCGAATTACAGCTTAGGGCCGGCGCTGACCAGCGCGGCGCCCGCAGGCGTGTCGGTGTATTTGTCGAAGTTGGTGATGAAGCGCTCGGCCAGATCCTGCGCTTTTTCCTGCCACTGCTCGAGGCTGGCATAGGTATTGCGCGGATCGAGGATCTCCGGGTTCACGCCCGGCAGCGCGGTCGGCATCGCCAGATCGAAGATCGGCAGGGTGACGGTTTCCGCCTTGTCGATTTCACCGCTCAGGATGGCGTCAATGATGCCGCGCGTATCTTTGATCGAGATGCGCTTGCCGGTACCGTTCCAGCCGGTGTTGACCAGGTAAGCCTGGGCGCCGGCGGCCTGCATGCGTTTCACCAGCACTTCGGCGTACTGCGTCGGGTGCAGCGACAGGAATGCGGCGCCGAAGCAGGCGGAGAAGGTTGGCGTCGGTTCGGTTACGCCGCGCTCGGTGCCGGCCAACTTGGCGGTGAAGCCGGACAGGAAGTGGTACTGAGTCTGGTTGGCGGTCAGACGCGATACCGGCGGCAGCACGCCGAAGGCATCGGCGGTCAGGAAGATCACCTTGGTGGCGTGACCCGCCTTGGACACCGGCTTGACGATGTTCTGGATATGGTAGATCGGGTAAGAAACGCGGGTGTTCTCGGTTTTCGAACCGTCGTTGAAGTCGATGCTGCCGTCGGCCAGCACGGTAACGTTTTCCAGCAGCGCGTCGCGTTTGATGGCGTGATAGATGTCCGGCTCGGCTTCTTCAGACAGCTTGATGGTCTTGGCGTAGCAGCCGCCTTCGAAGTTGAACACGCCGTCGTCGTCCCAGCCGTGCTCGTCATCGCCGATCAGCTGACGCTTAGGATCGGTGGAGAGGGTGGTCTTGCCGGTACCGGACAGGCCGAAGAACACCGCCACGTCGCCTTTCTCGCCCACGTTGGCCGAGCAGTGCATCGAGGCGATGCCTTTCAGCGGCAGCAGGTAGTTCATCATCGAGAACATGCCTTTCTTCATTTCGCCGCCGTACCAGGTGCCGCCGATCAGCTGCATGCGCTCGGTCAGGTTGAAGGCGACGAAGTTCTCCGAGTTCAGGCCTTGCTGCTGCCAGTTCGGGTTGGTGCATTTGGCGCCGTTCATCACCACGAAATCCGGCTCGAAGTCAGCCAGCTCTTCGTCGCTCGGGCGAATGAACATGTTTTTCACGAAGTGCGCCTGCCAGGCCACCTCGGTGATGAAGCGCACTTTCAGGCGCGAGTCGGCGTTGGCGCCGCAGAAGGTATCCACCACGAACAGGCGTTTGCCGGACAGTTGTTCGGTGACCAGGTGTTTCAGATCGGCCCACACTTCCGGGCTGAGGGGTTTGTTGTCGTTTTTGCCCTTGCCCTGATCGGCCCACCACACGGTATCGCGGGTGATGTCGTCGCGGACGATGTATTTGTCTTTCGGCGAGCGGCCGGTGAAGATGCCGGTATCGACGGAGACGGCACCCAGCTTGGTGACTACCCCACGCTCAAAACCTTCCAGAGATGGGTCTGTTTCTTCCTTAAACAGCAGTTCATAGCTCGGGTTGTGAACGATTTCGCTAACGTCGTGAATGCCGTAAGCGGCCAGATCCTGAGGGGTTATACCTTTAACGCGCATGTTACTACTCCTTGGTCACAGAATTTCTGGCGGCAATTGTAGGGATCTAACGGTGCGTAACCGCGATGGGTATCAAATATTTAACGTTTTAGGCGGTATTTCGTTACGATCTGAGAGATAGCACACGGAAAAAAGCAAACGTGCAAACGGCGGGCGTTGGCGGGCGCCGGGCGCGCCCGCCGAGGAGGTGTAGCTTAGTGCAACTGGTCGCTTTCGCCGGTGTTACCTGCATACAAAGCGGCAACATCAACCGGGTCAAAGACATAGTGGCTGCCACAGTAGTCGCAGTGCATGTCGATATTGCCGTCCTGCTCCAGCATGTCCGCCACTTCGTCGGTCGGCAGGGTCAGCAGCGCGTCGGCGCAACGCTGGCGCGAACAGGTGCAACGGAACTGCACGTCCTGCGGTTCGTACAGGGTGACCTCTTCCTGGTGATACAGGCGGTACAACACTTCGTTGGCCGGCAGGCCGAACAGCTCTTCGCTTTTTACCGTGTTGGTCAGTTGCACCAGATGATCGAAATCATCGAGGTTGCCGTCCTGCGCCGGCAGCACCTGCAGCAGCATACCGGCCGCCGCGGCGTTGCCTTCCGCTTCGCCGGTGCGGATGAACAGGCGGGTTGGCAGCTGCTCGGACTGGCGGAAGTAGGCTTCCAGGCATTCGGCCAGGGTTTCACCTTCCAGACCGACTACGCCCTGATAGCGCTCGCCTTCCGTCGGCGAAATGGTGATGACCATGACGCCGTTGCCGATCATCTGATGCAAGGTGCTGTTGTCGGCGATAGGCGCCTGGGTGCGCGCAACGCCGCGCATCTCCTGACGGTTGTTGCCGTTGATCACCGCCAGCTTCAGCGGGCCGTCGCCTTGCAGCTGCACGGTGATGTCGCCGTCGAACTTCAGGGTCGCGGTCAGCAGACTGGTGGCGACCAGCAGTTCGCCCAGCAGCTTCTGTACCGGCGCCGGGTAGTCGTGGTTGTTCAGGATCTGCTGATAGGTTTCGCTGACGGTAACCAGCTCGCCGCGCACCGCGTAGTTTTCAAACAGGTAACGGTGCAATTGGTCATGGTTGGACATAATCTTCTCTCATTGCGGTGAGGGGTTATTCCGGCTCACCAAATTTAAATTTCATCAGGTCTCGCCGCTCCTTTTTGTCCGGACGACGGTCCGGATGCGGCATGGTCAACGCGTTCATCTTGCGCGCCAGCGCCATCTTTTCGCGGTTGGCGATGCTGGCTTCAGTTTCCTGATACATTTGCTGCGCCTCGCCGGCGCCGCGGCGTTGGCTGGTCAGCGCCAGCACGATTACCGTACGTTCTTCGTTGCCTTGCCGCAGCTTGAGCTCGGCGTTGAGTTCGACAATCTTGCTCGGCTTGCCGCGCTGGCCGTTGTAATGCACCTTGCCGCCGTCGATCATTTCGCGTGCCAGCGCACGGGTCTTATAGAAGCGAGCGGCCCAGAGCCACTTATCCAGCCGTACCGCGTCGTCGCGCGTCGCTTTTTCCTTCATGCTTCCCCCTTGGCCAGCGCCGGTATCAGCAGGCGGTAGTCACGCATCGACGGATGGCGCTGGAAGCTTTGCTCCGCCGTACTGGAGTCCGGGTTTTGCACGCCCAGGCAGTAACGAATGCCGAAAGTGCGCGCCGCGTCGAGGATCGGCTCGCCGTCGTCGACGAACAGCGTGCGCTGCGGATTGAATCCGGTGTGCTGTTGCACCGCCTGCCACAGACGCTGATCTTCTTTCGGATAACCAAATGTGTGGGTGGAAAACAATAAATCAAGGTGCCGATCGAGGCCGGTATGCTCGATTTTCACCGCCAGGCTGTGCGGATGGGCGTTGGTCAGCAAAATGGTTTGCAGACCGGCGTCGCGCAGCGCCCGTAAAAACGGCTCGGTGTCTTCGCGCAGCCGGGCGCGGCTGCCGACTTCGCTGGTCATGCGGTAGATATCCAGATCCAACCGCTCGCTCCAGTAATCGAAGCAATACCAGTTCATGGTGTGCTGCACCGCCTGATACTCCCGCTCAATGATATGACGGGCTTCGTCGAAAGGAATGGCGCGCCTTTCGCTCAGCGCCTGCGGCACCAGGCTGAGCCAAAAGTGGCTGTCGAACTCCAGATCCAGCAAGGTGCCGTCCATATCCAGCAGCACGGTATCGATCTGCGGCCAATCAAACTCGGGAACCATAAAAACTCCACGGGCGGACCGACGGGCGGTCCGCAGATGAGAATAATAGCGTTAGCGTAGCATAAGCAGATGACAGGGCGGAGGCCCCGGCGTCAGGTTCAGGCCATCGGCCGCATCGACATCGGATTGAGCTGCGGATTGAAGCAGCTGTCGTAGTAACGCTGGATATCGGCGACGCGGTGCTGATTGATGCGCCGACGCTGCACCAGCCGCCAGGCGTTATAGCCCAGGCTGATGACGACCGCCAGCAACAGCAGACTGGTACCGAGGTAGCGCCACAGGGTGATCATGTCCGGTTCGCTGTGCAGCGCCACATGACGGGTGCCGTTGGCGTCGACGCTGAGGCTGGTGATCACGCCCTGTGCCTGGAAGGGGGTGTGCAGCAGCAGAGTGGAAAGGCGCTGCAACTCATTCCACTGGTCGAGGGCGTTGTATTCGCTCTGCGGCGCCGACGGCTGCGGATGGCTGACCAGCTGGCGGCCTTCGTCGCTGCTGATCAGGAAACCGCCCGGCGGCGGGCTGTTGAGCGCTGCGGTGGCCAAACGCGTTTCATTGAAGATGAACGACGATGTGGCCACTTTGGTCAGGCTTTCCAGCGACTCGGCGCTCACCGGGCGCAGCAGGACGTTGACGCCTTGCAGCGCGCCGGACCTGGCGCGTTTCACCAGGCCGCTCCAGTTTTTGGCGTTGCCCAGGTTGACCAGGGCGTTCTTCAACCGCACGCAGTCGCTTTCTGCCTGGCACAAATCCTGTGTTTTCAAAACGATATCAGAGAAGTCGTCCAACAGGATCATGCCGGATTTCTCGATGGCGCTGGCCAATTGCGGGTTGACCTTCTGATCGGCGCCGCTCGGATGCAGCTGGCTGTTGACCGTGGCCAGCAGGGCCGTCGCTTTGTCTATGACTTCCGATTCCGGCTGCGGCAGTGGGGCGGCGTTGTTCCAGTAGATGCCGGAACAGTCGAACGGCGCAAAATTGACGGCGCTGCCCCCATTGGCCGGCGGGGGCACATAGCACATGCCGCTGCCGCGCACTTTCAGCGTGTCGCCGATGCGCAGCGGCGTGGCTTCCAGCGCCTGAACGCTGGTCACTTCCACTTTTTGCGCACCCTGCAGCCAGGCCATGCTGAGGGTCAGCGGCAGGTTGAGCGGGATATAGATCAGCAGCAACAGCAGCACCAGCGCCGAGCTGGCGACCAGCACCGCGTTGCGGCCCCACTGCTGCAGCGGGAAGTTTTTCACTTCGTCATGCAGCGAGAGGAAGCGCCCCTGGCGCACCACCTGCCGATTGAGGTAGACGTCCACATCGGTGGTCTTGCCCAGGTCCTGCGTCAGGTAAGGCTGCCAATGCGGCGGGTAGATAAGATCGATGATGCCGAGTGAAATGTTGCTGATCTGCCCCTGGCCGGATTCGCCGAACAGGCCCCAGCGCTTCGGCGTACCGCGCAGACAGTGGATCTCTTTCAGCTCGCGTGACGCCGGACGGCGGAACAGGTTCCAGCATCCCCAGGCGATCATCAGCACCGCCACGAAAATCATCCAGGGGATCACCAGCACCGGGCTTATCAGGCTGAAGAACAGCAGCAGCAGCGCGGCGGAGATGATGACGGCTTCACGGATGCCGTTCGGCCGGTTCAGCGCATGCTCTTCCGGCGTTTCCTTGCGAATATTGACCAGCTCGACATGCTCGCTCTCTTCCTTGCGGATAGAGGCGTTTTTGGTCGGCGCGGCGCTCACCACCGGCGGTTGCGGCCGGTCGTGAATATGATCTTTCAGCGAGTGCCCGTTGAGCGAAATCACCAGCGGCAGCGTCTGGGTACGGATCACTTCCACATGGTTGTCGGCGGTGATATAGGGTTCCCAAAACGGCGGCAGGTGCACCTCTTCGGCATCGAGGTAATAGCGCCATTTATTGGGATCGTCGCTGGCCAGCCCATAGCGGGTGATGGCGTGCGTGACGGGATAAACGTTATCGCTTTGCGGGGTGAGCGCCAGTTTGGCTGCGGGCAAGGTAGCGCCGCCGCCGGGCAACAGCTTGTTGCTCAGCTTGTTTTGCTGATTGAGATAGAACTCGACCGCAGCACGCTCTTCGTCGGTCAGCTTGCGGTGGGCAGGTTTGATAAACGGCAGCGCGTGCGCCAGCGCCGACGGGTTGCGCGCCTTGAACCACAGGTACAGGCCGGCGGCAATCAGGCAGACAAGCACTAAGGCCAATATCAACACTATTGTGCTCATGCAATCCCCATCTCACACCCGTGAATTTCGCCAACCTGATGAAAAGGTGAATATTATACGGAGTAAACCGCCAGGAGGCACCCAGAACTAATGAGGGAACAAACAGATTCTCGCTCTGGATCTCATTCCTTCATGACGCAAGGCCATTTTATCACTGATTCTTGCCTGCGTGATACTAGCAACCGGCCTCTGCCGTCGATATCGGTATTATCCTATTTTCATGCGTGCTGTTTGCTGAATCAGTACGGAAAATCGCCCGCCGCTGGCTACGCTTGTTAAAAGAAAGTAAATTACTGCTCATGCTCGTTGCGGCGGAGCTTACCCTTAACGCACAATGTGATCAGGATCGAATTTGGTCAGCGTTTGAGCGCCAACGAGCCGTGCGTTACGCCAATCATTATTTCGGTTGCCCCGTCCGCGCCTGGGTAACCTCTTTGAGGCAATCATGGATAAACACCTGCAAAAACCTAAAATTCTGAAAGTGGAAACCGTCGCGCGTTCGCGTTTGTTCAACGTCGAGTCGGTCGATTTGGAATTCAGCAACGGTGTGCGGCGGGTGTATGAGCGCATGCGGCCTTCGGATCGCGAAGCGGTGATGATCGTGCCGGTGATTGGCGATGACCTGCTGCTGATCCGCGAATATGCGGTAGGCACCGAATCCTATGAGCTGGGGTTCCCGAAAGGGCTGATCGATCCCGGTGAGGGGGTGCTGGAGGCCGCCAACCGCGAGCTGATGGAAGAGGTGGGATACGGCGCGAAGCGCTTCGATTTTCTCAGCAAGCTGACGATGGCGCCCTCTTACTTTTCCAGCAAAATGAATATCGTGCTGGCGCACGATCTCTATCCGCAGAGCCTGGAAGGGGATGAGCCGGAGCCCCTGCCGCAGGTGCGTTGGCCGATCGCCGACATGATGGCGCTGCTGGCGGAACCGGATTTTCGTGAGGCGCGCAACGTCAGCGCGCTGTTCCTCTCAGAGGCATTTTTGCGCGCTTCGCGCTGATACGCTTCGCGCCAAACAAAAAAAGGGCCAGATTTCTCTGGCCCTTTTCGATCAGAACAGCTCGTGGCTTTCACCGCCCGGATCGGTCAACGTGGTGCCGGTATCGCGCGATGGGTAGTCCGTCGGCTGAGTGCCTTCGATGAAGTACTCGGAACGGCTACCGCCGCCACCGCCAGAGAGCTTGCCGCTGCTCTTGTCGATGGTGACGCTGATGATGCCCGGCGGCGGCGTGACTTTCTGCTCCGGGATGCCTTCCAGCGCGGTCTTCATGAAGTCGTCCCACGCCGGCTGGGCGCTCTTGGCTCCGCCTTCACCGCCGGAAATCTGATCCGGGATGGCGCCGGATACCGTCGAACGGCCCAGGTCGCGGCGGTGATCGTCGAAACCGATCCACACCGACGTCACGGTATCCGGGCCATAGCCGGAGAACCAGGCGTCTTTGGAACTGTTGGTGGTACCGGTTTTGCCGCCGATGTCATGACGCTTCAGATCGCGCCCGGCGCGCCAGGCCGTGCCCATCCAACCCGGTTCACCGAAGATGTTGCTGTTCAGCGCGTCGTGGATCAGGAAGGCCAGCGGCGTGCTGATCACGTGCGGCGCATACTGTTGGTCGCCGTCCTGCTGCACCTGAGCCGGGGTAACCTGCTCCAGCTGCGGCATCGGCACCGTGCTGTTACTGCCTTCCTGCGAGGTGGCGACGTTTTCGATGTTGTCGTCGGACAGCACCGCCGAACGGTGGGTGTCGCCGTAGATCACCGGCAGGTTGCAGCTGCTGCACACCACTTTCGGTTTGGCTTCGAACACCGTATTGCCGTTGTCGTCTTCAATTTTGGTGATGAAGTACGGGTCAACCAGGTAACCGCCGTTCGCCAGCACCGCGTAGCCGCGTACCAGCTGCATCGGGGTGAAGGAGGCGGAGCCCAGCGCCAGCGATTCGGTATGCACGATGTTCTGCGCCGGGAAGCCGAAGCGCTGCAGATATTCCGCCGCGTAGTCGACGCCCATCGCACGCATCGCGCGCACCATCACCACGTTCTTCGATTGCCCCAGTCCCTGCCGCAGGCGAATCGGGCCGTCGTAGGTCGGCGGCGAGTTCTTCGGCCGCCAGTCGGTGCCGGCGCCGGCATCCCAACGGGTAATCGGCAAGTCGTTCAGAATGGTGGCCAGCGTCAGGCCTTTATCCATCGCGGCAGTGTACAGGAACGGTTTGATGTTCGACCCTACCTGGCGCAGAGCCTGCGTGACGCGGTTGAACTTGCTCTGGTTGAAATCGAAGCCGCCAACCAGCGCTTTCACCGCGCCGTCGTTCGGGTTGATTGAGACCAGCGCCGAGTTGACGTCCGGCACCTGCGACAGCCACCAGGCCTCGTTCACTTTACGCACCCACACCTGCTGGCCGGCCTGCACCACGTCGGTGACGCGTTTCGGCGTTGGGCCTTGCTGCGTGTCTGAACGGTATGGGCGCGCCCAGCGCATGGTCGCCATCGGCAGGGCAATGCTGCTGCCGTCGGCCAGCATCGCCGTCGCTTCCTGCGGGTTGGCGGCGGTGATCACCGCCGGCGCCAGCGGGCCGTAGTTCGGCAGGTTTTTCAGCGAATCAACAATCTGTTTGCGATCCCAGGCCGCTTCGCCGACTTTCCACAACACGTTGGACGGGCCGCGGTAGCCGTGGCGCATGTCATAGGCCAGCACGTTGTTGCGTACCGACTCCTGCGCCGCCAGCTGCAGCCGCTTGGTGACGGTGGTGTAAACCTTGTAACCGTCGGTATAGGCATTTTCACCGTAGCGCTTGATCATCTCCTGACGCACCATCTCGGAGAGATACGGCGCGGAGAAGCTGATTTCCGGCGCATGGTAGTTGGCGACCAGATCTTCGGCGCGCGCCTGATCGTACTGCGCCTGCGTGATGTAGTGTTCGTCCAGCATGCGCGACAGCACCACGTTGCGACGGGCAACGGCGCGATCGTGCGAATAGAGCGGGTTGAAGGTGGACGGCGCTTTCGGCAGGCCGGCGATGGTCGCCATTTCGCTCAGGGTCAGCTGGCTGACGTCTTTGCCGAAATAGACCTGCGCGGCGGCGCCCACGCCGTAGGCGCGGTAACCCAGATAGATCTTGTTCAGATATAGCTCAAGGATTTCATCCTTGGTGAGCATCTGCTCGATGCGCACAGCCAGGAAGGCTTCCTTGATTTTACGCATCAGGGTGCGTTCCGGGCTTAAGAAGAAGTTACGCGCCAGCTGTTGGGTAATGGTACTGGCCCCCTGCGAAGCGTGGCCGGAGACCAGCGCGATGGAGGCGGCGCGGAAGATGCCGACCGGATCGACGCCGTGGTGATCGTAGAAGCGGCTGTCTTCGGTGGCGATGAATGCGTGCACCATCACCGGTGGAATTTGATCCAGCTTCAGCGGAATGCGGCGCTTCTCGCCGTATTGGGCGATCAGTTCGCCATCGGCGCTGTAAACCTGCATCGGTATTTGCAGCCGCACATCTTTCAGCGTTGCGACGTCGGGCAGCTGTGGCTCGACATATTTGTACAAGCCGAAAATCGAGGCTGCTCCCAGCACGATGCAACATACTGCAAGGATTAGTAAATACTTTACGAACTTCACCTGAGATTTCCCATTTCTAAGTCATTTGGGCAGTTTATAAACAACCGCGCGGTAGTATAAAGGCAAGCCTGCGACATGGATATGTTCTTTTATCATCTGATGTTATGGAGGCTTGCGAAACATGTTCCCTCAAGCATGGCAGGTGGGGCTGGATATACAAATCGACTGCGTGCGGGCGGTGGCGGCCCAACGCCGCCGCAACGGCTGGCAGTTGCGCCACTGGTGGCAGCAGGCGCTGCCGCAGGCAGTTTTACGCGACGGCTGCCTGGAACCTTCCGAATTCCTGATCCGGGCGCTGCGGCAATGGCGCGTCCAGCTGCCGCGACATATTTCCTTACGCATTGCCCTGCCGGCGCAGCGTGTGTTGCAGCAGCGTATGGCACGGCCTGATGCGCGGCTGCGCGAGCCGGAACGCAGCGACTATATCGGCGGCCACGGTTTGAAGCAGTTTCCGCTCGACGGCCAGACGCTGGCGCTCGACTATCGCGCCGCACCGGGGGATGAGGCGGCGCTGCTGTTGACCGCCGCGCGGCGGCAGGAACTGCAGCAGTGGCTGCTTTGTCTGCGTCAGGCTGGCCTGCATCCGCAGGCGGTCGATATCACCCCCTGCGCGCTGCGGATGATGGCGACGGCGGCAGGCGTGCCGCCCGCCGCGGGGCTGATGCATCGCCTCGAACGAGAATGGCTGTGGGTGGCGCCGGCCGATGGCGCCTTCGCCTTTGGTCTGGCGCCGGGCGACGATGGCGCCCAGGCGCTGCGGGCGCTGCAAGCCCAGACGCCGGCGGGCGACGATCGGCCTGTCTATGCCGGCAGCGTGCTGGCGGGAGCCCTGCCCGCCGGCTGCTTAGCCTGGTCGCCGCTCAGCGCCTTTACGCAGCTGCGTCCGCCGTTGCCTGTGCATCCCTCGGCGTTCGCGTTGGCCGGTGGTCTGGCGCTGCGCGAGGAGGATCGTTGATGTATCAGGTTAACTTTCTGCCCTGGCGCCAGCGCCGCGATCGGCGACGCGCCTATTTCTGGCTGGGCGTGCTGCTGTTGCAGGTAACGGCGCTGCTGCTGGCACTGTTCCTGGCCGCTGGCCAACTGCGTCACCAACAGACGCAGCGGCAGGCGCGGCAGGCGATGCTGGGTGAGGAGCTGGCGGCATTGATGTCGCTCGCCCGCCAGCAGCAGCAAGAGCGGGCGCAGCAAGCGATGCACAGTGCCCGCGCCGAACGGCAGGCAAATAACGCCCAACATAACCGGCGTTATTTGCAGCTGCTGCAGCAATTGTCCTCCAGCATTCCTCCGCCGCTGTGGCTCACGGCGTTGGACTGCAATGCGGCGAACGGCCTGCGGCTGCGTGGATTGAGCCGCTCTCCTGCGGCCATCACGCAGTTCGAACGGCGGCTGGCGGGGATACCTGCGTTGCCACGGCTGCATTTGGCGGAGATGGCGCAACGCGAAGACGGCCTGTACTCCTTTCACCTGGCGGCGCAGTGGGGGCGTGATGGATAGCCGTTTGTCCTCCGGGCTGCGCCTCTGGCTGAGCTTACCGGGCTGGCTATTGCTGCTGTCGCAAGGGTTGGGCATCGGCACGCTGGCGCTGTTGGGCGGCGGTTGGCTGCTGCAAGACGAATGGCGTCAGCGGGAAAACGCGGCGGAGCGGCAACAGCGCCTGCTGCAACAGATCGCTATGGTGCAGAGCCAGTTGGAAGAGACGCCGCAAACCATTATCCCGGCGGCGGCGCTTGCGCCGACCACCACCGGCGATTTGGCGAGCGTGCTGCAACGGGCGGGGGGCGGTTTGCTGCGCTGGCAGCGGCAGGAAAAACCGCCGCGGCAAACGCTGAGCTTGCGCATTGACTACGCCGGCTTGCTGGTGCTGTTGGAGGCGCTGCCCGCCGATTTACGCCTCGAGCAGCTGAGCGTGGAGACGTCGCCCCTTGGCATGACGGCACGGTTGGTTTTGCAGGATGCCGCCGAGGAGCAGGCAGATGAGTAAAAGACCGGGCCGTTGGTGGTGGCTGCTATGGCCGTGGGCCTTATGTGCTGAACCGCGCGACCCGTTTGCGCCGCCTCCGCTGCCTGCTTGTGCCCAAACGGCGGCATCGCCGGCGGGCTGGCGCCTGAAAGGCATCATCGGGCAACCGACGCTGCGCTATGGCTGGGTGGTGACGCCGGCGGGGCAGTGGCTGCGCCTGCGGCCGCAGCAGCGGGTGCTGGCCGAACGTTGGCAGGTGACACAGGTGCAGGCGCGCAGCCTGACGTTAACGGCGCTGGTGGCCGAACCGGATTGCCCGGCGAGCCAGGGCGACATCTCGCTGATAATGGACAACAAGGATGGGAAACCATGAAAGGACGCGCTGGACTGGGCATGGCGCTGTGGTGTCTGACGCTCGGCGCCGCACAGGCGCAGGATAAACAGGTTATTTCGCTGGAGTTTCAGGATGCGCCGGTCACGGTCATCCTGCAGGCGCTGGCGGATTATCGGCAGATGAACCTGATCGCCGCGCCCGGCGTGAGCGGCAACCTGACGCTGCGGCTGGAGAATGTGCCCTGGCCTCAGGCGCTGGCGCTGACCCTGCGCATGGGCAAATTGGCGATGACGCGTGAGGGTAACGTGATGCTGATTGCGCCGGAGCTGGACGCGCAGGAAAAAAGGCAGCAGCGAGAGGCGCTGGCGCAGCGGCAACCGCTGCACAGCCTGAGCCTGACGTTACAGAACGGCGATGCGGCGGAGATTGCCGAAAGCCTCAATGCCCAACGCGGCGCCTTGCTCAGCGAGCGGGGCAGCGTGCTGGCGGATAAGCGCACCAATACGCTGCTGCTGCGCGACACCGCGCCGATCCTGGCGCAGTTGAAAAAGCGGGTAACGGAAATGGACGCGCCGCTGGCACAGGTCCAACTGGCGGCGCATATCGTGACCATCAACAGCGAAAGCCTGCGCGAACTCGGCGTGCGTTGGGGATTGGCGCCTGACGACAGGCCGGCGCAGCCGCTGCGGCCGGGCAATCTCGGCGTCAACCTGCCGCTGGAGCGCAGCGCGGTGAACGCCGGTTTCCATCTGGCGCGCATCAGCGGGCGTTTGCTGAGCCTCAAGCTGACGGCGCTGGAACAGGAGAATCAGGTGGAGATCATCGCCAGCCCGCGGCTGCTGACGGCCCACCTGCAAACCGCCAGCATCAAGCAGGGAACCGAGATCCCTTACGAAGTGTCAAGCGGCGCCAGCGGTGCGACCGCCATCGAGTTCAAAGAGGCGGTGCTGGGCATGGAGGTGACGCCGAAAGTGTTGCCGGACGGGCGCATCACGCTGACGTTGCACATCAGCCAAAATATGCCGGGGCGCGCCATCAGCCGAGGCGCGGGGGAAGCGCTGACCATCGATAAACAGGAGATTAAAACGCAGATCACGGTGAAAAACGGTGAAACCCTGGTGCTCGGCGGTATTTTTCAACGGCATAGCGGCAAGACGGCGGACAAGGTGCCGGGATTGGCGAATGCGCCGTTATTGGGAGGCTTGTTCCGACAAAGCGGCGCACAACAGAAAAAACGCGAGCTGGTGATCTTCATTACGCCGACCCTGATTAAGGGATAAGCGGCTACCTGTCAGCCGGACGGCAAATCTCCTAAAGTTGATGAGCAGATACACTTTTTTATCTCCTTGGGGGGATCTGCGTTTGACGCTGCGGCCGATTTAGCTTACAAGGGTTACCGAATTGAGCACCGAGGTTTTTTGTTAGCGTCAAGACGCCGTTAAAAACATATGGTTTCCCTCCCGCGGCGTGGATTGCGATTTATTCGGTTGCCAAACTACCAAGAGTGTTGAGATAATTTTTCGTCTGATCTCGCACTATCGCTCATGAGGTTTCAGTTTAGGTCCCGCCGCTGATTTGATTGGCGGGGCGGGTTAACATTAACGAATTGTCTTAGTAATACCGAAAAACATGGCAGAGAAACGCAATATCTTTCTGGTTGGGCCTATGGGTGCCGGCAAAAGCACTATTGGCCGTCAGTTAGCTCAGCAACTCAATATGGAGTTCTTCGACTCCGATCAAGAAATTGAGCGACGTACCGGAGCTGACGTGGGCTGGGTATTCGACGTGGAAGGGGAAGAAGGTTTCCGCGATCGTGAAGAAAAAGTCATTAATGAACTGACGGAAAAACAAGGGATTGTGTTGGCGACCGGCGGCGGTTCGGTGAAGTCGCGCGAAACGCGCAACCGTCTGTCCGCGCGCGGCGTGGTGGTCTATCTGGAAACCACGATCGAGAAGCAGCTGGCTCGTACCCAGCGTGATAAAAAACGCCCGCTGCTGCAGGTCGATTCTCCGCCGCGTGAAGTGCTGGAAGCCTTGGCGAAAGAGCGCAATCCGTTGTATGAAGAGATTGCCGATGTCACCATCCGCACCGACGATCAGAGCGCTAAAGTGGTTGCTAACCAGATCATCAACATGCTGGAAAGCAACTGATTGCCGATTTTCGCGTTCGCCGTCGGCCAATGCGGAAAACTGATTTGTGTTCCCCGCCGCTGCGGGGATCAACCACCGCCGCACCATACAGAGAACTGAGCGCGACATGGAGAGAATTACTGTAACGCTTGGGGAGCGCAGCTACCCGATTACCATCGCCGCCGGATTGTTTAACGATCCGGCTTCTTTTATGCCGTTGAAGGCGGGTGAGCAAGCGATGTTGGTCACCAACCAGACCCTGGCGCCGCTCTATCTGGAGCGCGTCCGGCAGGTGCTGGAGCGGGGCGGCGTCGTGGTGGATCAGGTGATCCTTCCCGATGGTGAGCAGTACAAATCTCTGGCGGTGTTGGAGCAGGTGTTTTCGGCGCTGCTGGAAAAACCGCACGGGCGCGACACGACGCTGATCGCGCTCGGTGGCGGCGTTGTCGGCGATCTGACCGGCTTTGCCGCCGCGTGCTATCAACGCGGCGTGCGCTTCATTCAGGTTCCCACCACGCTGTTGTCGCAGGTGGATTCTTCCGTGGGCGGCAAGACCGCCGTCAACCACCCGCTCGGCAAAAACATGATCGGCGCTTTCTATCAACCCGCTTCGGTGGTGGTTGATCTGGATTGCCTGAAAACGTTGCCGACGCGTGAACTCTCTTCCGGTCTGGCTGAAGTCATCAAATACGGGATCATCCTCGATCGCGAGTTCTTCGTCTGGCTGGAAAACAACATCGATGCGCTGATGGCGTTGGATATGCAGGCGTTGGCCTACTGTATCCGCCGCTGCTGCGAGCTGAAGGCCGAGGTCGTGGCCGCCGACGAACGCGAAAGCGGCCTGCGCGCCTTGCTGAATCTGGGCCATACTTACGGCCACGCCATCGAAGCCGAAATGGGCTACGGCGTATGGCTGCACGGCGAAGCGGTGGCTGCGGGCATGGTGATGGCGGCGGAAACCGCGCACCGTCTCGGCCAGTTCTCCGTTGAAGACATCGAGCGCATCAAAACGCTGCTGCTGCGCGCCGGCTTGCCGGTCTGCGGGCCGCAGGAAATGACGCCGGAATCCTATTTGCCGCACATGCTGCGCGACAAGAAAGTGCTGGCGGGTGAACTGCGTCTGGTGCTGCCGACCGCGATCGGTGCGGCCGAAGTGCGCGGCGGCGTAGGGCATGAACTGGTGTTGGCGTCGATCGCCGCCTGCCTGCCTGAGCAGCAGCGTAATTAAATCGGACCAAGTAACAGTGGCTTAGCCGCCATTTGCATCTATATTAATACAGTGAGCAGAGCACGACGGGTGTCGCTTTGCCATCATCGGGTTAATCTGCCCGTGCCACGGTAGGTCTACGGTGGTGGGCTTTTGCCTCTAGTTGGAGGGTTTCAGATGGACGAGTTTAAACCGGAAGACGATCTCAGACCTGATAGCAGCGATCGTCGTCCTACGCGTTCGCGCAAGCCGGCCGCCGCGCCGCGCTTCGCCGTTTCGCGCCAGCATTTGATGATCGGCATCGGCATTTTGGTGCTGTTGCTGCTGATTATCGGTATCGGTTCCGCCTTGAAGGCGCCGACCAAGCATGAGGCGGCTCAGGATAGCGGCGCGCAAAACGGCGCGGCTCGCGATATCAACCTGTCCGGTTCTTCGTCGCTGACCACCGCCAACAACGGCGTGCCGGGCGGCACGACGGATACCCACGACAACAACGGCGTGAGTACGACTCAGCCGCAGCAACCGCAGAACGTCAGCGTTCCGCCGATCTCCGGCACGCCGACCGAAGCGCAAACTCAGCCTCAGCAGGGCGGTGCGCAGCAGCGCGTCGATCTGCCGGGCAACATGGCGGATGCGCTGTCGCAGCAGCAAGGGCAAGTGGATGCCGCGACCCAGGGCATGACCGGCGCAGCGTCGACGCTGCCGACCGCACCGGCGACGGTGATGAGCGGCGCCGCGGCGCGCGAGGCGACTCGCCCTGTGCAAGGTACCGCGCAGCAACAGCATAAAACGCCGGCGAAAACCGCCGCCACCAAACCGACCGCGACGCAGCATAAATCGCCGACTACGGTGTATACGCCGCCGGTCAAGCCGTCTTCCACCGCGAAAGCGGGAGCGATCAGCAGCAGCGGCAGTTCGCTGCAGTCTGCACCGGGCAGCCATTACACGCTGCAGCTGAGCAGCGCTTCGCGTTCCGATACGCTGAACGCCTACGCCAAACAGCAGAAGCTGCAGAACTACCTGGTGTACGCCACCAAGCGTGACGGCAAACCGTGGTATGTGCTGGTAAGCGGCAACTACGCGTCTTCCGCAGAAGCGAAGCGCGCCATTGCTTCGTTGCCGGCGGATGTACAGGCGAAAAAACCATGGGTCCGACCTGTACATCAGGTACAGCAAGATCTTAAAAAATAAATCATTTAAATTTGTGCGCTGATGTGCTGTCTGAAACAGAGTACAATCCGCCGCTCTGAATTGTATAAGTAGCTAATTGACGGCATGAAGAAAAACCGCGCTTTTTTAAAATGGGCTGGTGGAAAATACCCGCTGGTAGACGAGATTCGTCGCCATCTGCCGGCGGGAGACTGCTTAATCGAGCCCTTCGTGGGTGCGGGATCCGTCTTCTTGAATACGGATTACGACGCCTACATTCTCGCCGACATCAATAGCGATCTTATCAACCTGTATAACATCGTTAAGCTGCGCACGGATGACTTCGTGCGCGATGCCCGCACGCTTTTCGCCGATGAATTCAATAACTCGGATCAGTTTTACCTGCTGCGAGAAGAGTTCAATACTAGCACCGAGCCTTACCGCCGGGCGCTGCTGTTCCTGTACCTGAACCGCCACTGTTATAACGGCCTGTGCCGCTATAACCTGCGCGGCGAGTTCAACGTACCGTTCGGCCGCTACAAGAAACCGTACTTCCCGGAAGAAGAGCTCTACTGGTTTGCCGAAAAATCGCGCAATGCCACTTTTGTCTGCGAGCATTACCGCGATACCATGGCGAAGGCCGTGGCCGGCGCCGTGGTGTATTGCGATCCGCCTTATGCGCCGCTGTCGGCGACGGCGAATTTCACCGCTTACCACACCAACAGCTTCAGCATCGCCGATCAGCAGAGCCTGGCGCAACTGGCGCATCAGCTCTCGGTAGAGAGCCGGGTACCGGTATTGATCTCCAATCACGATACCGAGCTGACGCGCGACTGGTACCAGAATGCTGCGCTGTATGTGGTGAAAGCGCGCCGCACGATCAGCCGCAACATTCTCGGCCGCAGCAAAGTGAACGAGCTTTTGGCGCTGTATCGCTAAGCCGGGGGCACCCCGGCGCATAACAACTCGACCCTACGTTTGGAGAAGCGGATGAAAAAGTTTTTGATTGCCCCGTCCATTCTGTCGGCAGATTTTGCCCGGTTAGGTGAAGATACCGCCAACGTGCTGGCCGCAGGCGGCGACGTGGTGCACTTCGACGTGATGGACAACCACTACGTGCCCAATCTGACCATCGGTCCGATGGTGTGCGAAGCGCTGCGCAACTACGGCATTACCGCGCCGATTGACGTGCACCTGATGGTCAAGCCGGTGGACCGCATCGTGCCTGATTTCGCCAAGGCCGGCGCGTCTTATATCTCTTTCCACCCCGAAGCTTCCGAGCATGTCGATCGCACCATTCAGCTGATCAAAGAGCACGGCTGTAAAGCCGGCCTGGTGTTCAACCCGGCCACGCCGCTGAGCTATCTCGACTACGTGATGGATAAAATCGACGTGATCCTGCTGATGTCGGTTAACCCGGGCTTCGGCGGCCAGTCGTTCATCCACGGCACCCTGGACAAGCTGCGCCAGGTGCGCAAGCTGATCGACGACAGCGGTCGCGACATCCGCCTGGAAGTCGACGGCGGGGTGAAGGTGGATAACATCGCCGAAATCGCCGCCGCGGGCGCCGATATGTTCGTCGCCGGTTCCGCCATCTTTGGCCAGCCGGACTACCGCAAGGTGATCGACGAGATGCGCAGCGAGCTGGCGAAGGTTTCCCATGGCTGATTTCGGCGCGATCCGCGCATTGGCCTTCGATCTGGACGGCACGCTGGTCGACAGCGCGCCGGGCCTGGCGGCCGCCATCGATATGGCGCTGGAAGAAGCGGGCCTGCCGCAAGCGGGTGAGGAGCGGGTTGGCACCTGGATCGGCAACGGCGCCGACGTGCTGGTGCAGCGCGCGCTGCGCTGGGCGGAAGCAGAAGGCACGCCGGAACAGTGCGGCCGGCTGCGTGAACGCTTCGACCATTTCTATGCGCAGACCGTCGACAGCGGTAGCCGCCTGTTTCCGCAGGTGCAAGAGACGCTGGCCCGACTGGCCGCGCACGGCTACCCGATGGCGCTGGTGACCAACAAACCGACGCCGTTCGTGGCGCCGCTGCTGGCATCGTTGGGGATTGGCGACTATTTCTCGCTGGTGATCGGCGGCGACGACGTGACGGAAAAGAAACCGCACCCGGCGCCGTTGTATCTGGTGCTCGGCAAGCTTGGGCTGCGCGCGCATGAACTGCTGTTCGTCGGCGATTCACGCAACGATATTCAAGCCGCGCAGGGCGCCGGTTGCCCAAGCGTCGGCTTTACCTACGGTTATAACTACGGCGAATCGATAGCCCTGAGCCACCCCGATCGGGTGTTGGAGCGCTTCGCCGATTTGTTGCCCGCTCTTGGGCTGTCATCTTTAGAGAATCAGGAAATTTAAACATGAGTAAGCCCATCGTATTTAGCGGCGCGCAACCGTCCGGCGAACTGACCATCGGCAACTACATGGGTGCGCTGCGTCAGTGGGTGCAGATGCAGGACGACTACGACTGCATCTACTGCATCGTCGATCTGCATGCCATCACCGTGCGCCAGGACGCCGAGAAACTGCGCAAAGCCACGCTGGATACGCTGGCGCTGTACCTGGCCTGCGGTATCGATCCGGAAAAAAGCACCATCTTCGTGCAGTCGCACGTGCCTGAGCACACGCAGCTGAGCTGGGTGCTGAACTGCTACACCTATTTCGGCGAACTGAGCCGCATGACGCAGTTCAAAGACAAATCCGCGCGCTACGCGGAGAACATCAACGCCGGGCTGTTCAGCTATCCGGTGCTGATGGCGGCGGATATCCTGCTGTATCAAACCAACCAGGTGCCGGTGGGCGAAGACCAGAAGCAGCACCTGGAACTGAGCCGCGACGTGGGCCAGCGTTTCAACGCGCTGTACGGCGACGTGTTCAAAGTGCCGGAGCCGTTTATTCCTAAATCCGGCGCGCGCGTGATGTCGCTGCAGGAACCGACCAAGAAGATGTCCAAGTCGGACGATAACCGCAACAACGTGATCGGCCTGCTGGAAGATCCGAAAGCGGTGACCAAGAAGATTAAGCGCGCAATGACCGACTCGGAAGAGCCGCCTGTCGTGCGTTACGACGTGGTCAACAAGGCGGGCGTCTCTAACCTGCTGGATATTCTCGCCGGCGTGACCGGCAAGAGCATCGCGCAGCTGGAAGCCGAGTTCGAAGGCCAGATGTACGGCCACCTGAAAGGCGCGGTGGCGGAAGCCGTCTCCGGCATGCTGGGTGAGCTGCAGGAGCGCTATCACCGCTTCCGTAACGACGAAGCCTATCTGCAGCAGGTGATGCGCGACGGCGCCGCCAAGGCCCGCGCACGCGCGCAGGAAACTCTGGCGAAGGTCTATCAGGCCGTTGGTTTCGTACCGCCGCAGGCGTAACGCCGGCGAAAATAAAAAAAGCGGCCACGGGCCGCTTTTTTTATGTCGGTATCACGCCATTTGCGCCAGGCTGACGGGTGATGCCTCGCTGGCGAACCAGTTGAGTTTGCTGCGCAGGCTGACCACGCTGCCGACGATGATCAGGCTGGGGCTGGCGGCCTGCAGTGACAGGGCGCTCAGTTGGCCGAGCTCGCCTTCGATCACCCGCTGGTGGCAGGAAGTGCCGTTTTCTACCAGCGCCACCGGCGTGGTGGTCGCCAATCCATTCACGATCAGCTGGCGCTGGATCTCCGCCGCCTGCGACAGCCCCATATAGAACACCAGCGTCTGTTGCCCGGCGGCCAGCGTCGCCCAGTCCAATCCGCCGTCGGCCTTGGCGTGGCCGGTCACCAGGCGCACGCTCTGCGCATGGTCGCGGTGGGTGAGCGGGATACCGCTGTAGGCGGAACAGCCGGAGGCGGCGGTGATGCCCGGCACCACCGAGAACGGCACGTTGGCGTCCGCCAGCGTCTCCAGCTCTTCGCCGCCGCGGCCGAAGATAAAGGGATCGCCGCCTTTCAGACGCACCACGCGTTTGCCTTGCTGCGCCTGCTGCAGCAGGATTTGGTTGATTTGCTCTTGCGGCACGCAGTGGTGGCCGGCGCGTTTGCCGACGAAGATGCGTTCGGCGTCGCGGCGCACCAACGTCATGATCTCTTCGGAGACCAGCCGGTCGTAAACCACCACGTCGGCCTGCTGGATCTGCTGCAGCCCTTTCAGCGTCAGCAAGCCGGCATCGCCCGGCCCGGCGCCCACCAGCACCACCTCACCGCGATCTTCCGGCTGTTCGCTGAACAGCTGCTCGAGCTGGCGTTCGGCCAGCGTGGCGTCGTCGTTGGCCAGCGACTGCGCCAGCCGATCGTGGGCGAATAACCGTTCCCAGAAGCGACGGCGCGCGCCGAGGCTGCTGAAGCGTTGTTTTACCCGCTGCCGCAGCGAGCCGCCCAGCTGGGCCAGCTTGCCGAGGTGCTGCGGCAGCATCGCTTCCAGCTTCTCGCGCAGCAGCCGCGCCAGCACCGGCGCTTTGCCGCCGGAGGACACCGCCACCATGATCGGCGAACGATCGATGATTGACGGCATAATAAAGCTGGCGCGTTTCGGATCGTCCACCACGTTGCAGAACACCCGCTGCTGGTTGGCGCACTGATACACCAGTGCGTTGACCTCCAGCCGGTCGGTGGCGGCGATCACCAGCCATTTTTCCGCCAGCAGGGCCGGGCTGAATTCGCCTTCGGCCAGCGTCAACCGGCCTTCTTCCGCCCACAGGCGGAACTGCGGGGTGAAGTCCACGGCGTTGACGGTCAGCGCTGCGCCGGCGTCCAGCAGCAGGCGCGCCTTGCGTTCGGCGATCTCGCCGCCGCCCACCAGCAGGCAGGCTTTATGTTGCAGTTGGCAGAAAATCGGCAGGTAGTCCATCGGCACTCCTCGGGGTAATCAGTGTGGGGGCGAAATGCGCCCCCGAAAACTCAGGCGGTCTGACGTGCGGCGGCTTTCGCCGCCTGCGGGCGTTCGGCGCGCGGCGTGGCGTACCAATACCCCAGGCCCATCAGCACCGAGCCGGACAGGATATTGCCCAGCGTCACCCACAGCAGGTTGTGGCCGATGCCGGTGAGGGTATAGGCCTCGCTGTGGTTGCCGAACCAGGAGAGGGCGAACAGCGTCATGTTGGCGACGGAGTGTTCGTAACCCGAGGCAATAAAGGCCAGCAGGCACCACCAAATGGCGATGAACTTGGCGGCGCCTTCAACGCGGATCGCCATCCAAATCGCCAGGCAAACCAGCCAGTTGCACAGCACCCCCTTGAAGAACAGGACTTCGGCCGGCGCGGTGGTTTTCGCCAGCGCGGCGCTGTGCACCAGGCTGGTATCCACCGGCAGCAGGCTGCCGCCGCCGTAGTAATACATCAGCGCCACCAGCACCGAGCCGAGCAGGTTGCCGAGCCAGGTTTGCGGCAGCACCGCCCACATCTGGCTTTGGCGGATGGTGCCGGCCTTGACGCCGAGCGTCAGGAACATCGTATGGCCGGTGAACAGCTCGGAACCGGCGATGATCACCAGCGTCAGCGCGATGCCGAAGGTGGCGCCCATCACCAGCGGCCGCACGCTTGGGTCGACCAGGTTGCCGAGGGTGAAGATCAGGATGATGCCGAGGCCGACGTAGGCGCCGGCCATCGCCGAGCTGATCCAGAAGCCGAGCGGGCTCTCCTTCGCCAGGCGGACGATGCGCGCCGCGTTGGCGGCGCATTTATTGATCGTGTCGGTAAACATGTTGCCTCCCGAAAGGTTATGCCGCGACTTGCACGATGCCGTCGACCACCCGGCTGGTGAAGCTGGCGACGGAACGGCTGTCGTCTTCCAGACAGTGGCCGTCGTACAGGCGGAAATGCTGTTTCTTCAGCGGGCTGGCGACCCACAACTCGCCCTGATGCTCGGCGATGAGGCCGCGCGACAGCACGCTGGCCTGGGCGAACGGGTCGATATTGCTGATGGCGAACACCTGCTCGTCGGCATAGGGGCGGAACACCGCCACCTGCCGATCGCCGATCAGGGCGCACACGCCGGTGCCGGGCAGAATGTCGGCGACGGGACAAACGGTAATCCACTGGCTCATGCGTGGCTCTCCTCGGTATCGATCAGGGTGACGGGAATGCGCTCGTCCGGGCGCGCAGGGCGGTGCTGGTCGCGTTCGGCCACCACCTGCACATTCGGATCGCGCAGCGGGCTGTTGATGAAGTGGGCGAAGCGCAGCTGCGTTTCCGGATGCTCGACGGTCTCTTTCCACTCGCAAATCACCACATCGCGCAGGCGAGCGATCTCCGCTTCCAGTTGGTCGTTGATGCCGAGCTTGTCGTCGATGATCACCTTGCGCAGGTAATCGATGCCCCCTTCCAGGCTTTCCAGCCACACCGAGGTGCGCTGCAGCTTATCGGCGGTGCGGATATAGAACATCATGAAGCGGTCGAGGTAGCGCACCAGCGTCTCGCGATCGAGGTCGGCGGCCAGCAGGTCGGCGTGGCGCGGTTTCATGCCGCCGTTGCCGCAGACGTACAGGTTCCAGCCGTTCTCGGTGGCGATGATGCCGACGTCCTTGCCCTGCGCTTCGGCGCATTCACGGGTGCAGCCCGAGACGCCGAACTTCATTTTGTGCGGGGTGCGGATGCCTTTGTAGCGATGTTCCAGCGTGACGCCGAAACCGACGCTGTCGCCGACGCCGTAGCGGCACCAGGTGCTGCCGACGCAGGTTTTCGCCATGCGCAGCGCCTTGGCGTAAGCGTGGCCGGTTTCAAAGCCGGCGGCGAGCAGCTTGCGCCAGATGGCCGGCAGATCGTCTTTCTGCGCGCCGAACATGCCGATGCGCTGCGAGCCGGTCATTTTGGTGTAGAGATTGTACTCCTTGGCGATCTGGCCAATGGCCAGCAGGCCGTCCGGGGTGATTTCGCCGCCGGCGGAGCGTGGGATCACCGAGTAGGTGCCGTCTTTCTGGATATTGCCGAGGAAGTTGTCGTTGGTATCCTGCAGCGGCGTATGCTGCGGCTTGAGGATGTATTCGTTCCAGCACGAGGCCAGCAACGAGCCGACGGTGGGTTTACACACTTCGCAGCCGTAGCCTTTGCCGTATTTGGCCAGCAGCGCCTCGAACGACTTGATGCCTTCAACGCGGATCAGGTGGAACAGCTCCTGGCGCGAATAGGCGAAGTGTTCGCACAGGTGGTGGTTGACCTCGATGCCTTGCTTGCTCAGCTCGGCGTTCAGCACTTGGGTGAGCAGCGGGATGCAGCCGCCGCAGCCGGTGCCGGCCTTGGTTTCGGCCTTCAGCGCCGCTACGGTGTGGCAGCCTTTGTTGACTGCCTGGATGATGTCACCTTTGCTGACGTCGAAGCAGGAGCAGATCTGCGCGCTTTCCGGCAGCGAATCCACGCCGATGGCCGGTTTGCTGCCCGCGTGGGCCGGCAGGATCAGGCCGTCCGGGTTCTCCGGCAGTTCGATGCCGTTCAACGCCAGCTGCAGCAGGTTGCCATAATCGCTGGTGTCGCCCACCAGCACCGCGCCGAGCAGGGTTTTGTTGTCGGCGCTGACCACGATGCGTTTGTAGACTTCTTTGCTTTCATCCAGATAAACGTAGCTGCGGGCGCCCTCGGTGCGGCCGTGGGCATCGCCGATGCCGCCGACGTCCACGCCCAGCAGCTTCAGCTTGGCGCTCATGTCGGCGCCCTGGAAGCCGTTTTCGCGGCCCAGCAGGTGATCGACGGCCACCTGCGCCATTTTGTAACCCGGCGCCACCAGGCCGAAGGTGCGATCGCGCCAGGCGGCGCACTCACCGATGGCGTACACGTCCGGATCCGACGTCTGGCAGCTGTCGTTGATGGCGATGCCGCCGCGGCGGCCAATCTCCAGCCCGCACTGACGCGCCAGCTTGTCCTGGGCGCGGATGCCGGTGGAGAACACGATGAAATCCACTTCCAGCAGGCTACCGTCGGCGAAATGCATGGTTTTGCGCGCCGTGCCGCCGCCGTTGACGATCTCCTGGGTATTTTTGCCGGTGTGTACCTTGACGCCCATGCGCTCGATCTTGCGGCGCAGCTGGTCACCGCCCATCGGGTCGAGCTGTTCGGCCATCAGCACCGGAGCGAACTCGATCACGTGCGTTTCCACCCCCAGGCTTTTCAGCGCGCCGGCGGCTTCCAGCCCCAACAGTCCGCCGCCGACTACCGCACCGCGTTTGCTGCGGCGCGCGCAGGCTTCGATGGCGTTCAGGTCTTCGATGGTGCGGTAAACGAAGCAGTCCTGGCTATCCGAGCCTTTAATCGGCGGGATCCACGGATAGGAGCCGGTGGCCATGATCAGTTTGTCGTAATAGACGGTGCGGCCGGTGTTGGAGTGGATCACCTTCTCGTCGCGATTGATGGTGATGGCGCGCTCGCCGACCAGCACCTTCACGCCGTGTTTTTCGTAAAAGCCTTCGCGCACCAGCGACAGCTCTTCGGCGGTGTGGTGCGAGAAGTAGGAGGAAAGGTGCACGCGATCGTAAGCGATGCGTGGCTCTTCGCAAAATACGGTGATTTCGAATTGGTCTTTGTCTGCTTTATCCAACAGATCTTCGATGAACCGGTGGCCGACCATGCCATTGCCGACGACGGCAAGTTTGACTCTGCTCATTATTGCCTCAAAATTCTGGTTTCCTAGGCTTACCTTATCTCTCCCGATGGGCAATTTATTGATGCAAATCAATCACACCCTTATATACCTCTAACGTGGTATATGGATGATTTTTCACGTTTTTTGATAAGTTGCGGATTTTATTCACCTTTAGCTGAAGCGAGTCAGTTTGCATGCAAATTACCCCGCAGGGAGTAAACGCAGGGGGTAGGCAGGCAACGGCGACTTTGTCAGCGCGATCCGCTGCCAGTATGATGAAGAAAACCAGCGCAACGGCAGAGGTGAAGGGTGGCGAAACGTCCATTGAAGTTTATCGACAACCTGCGTTTAAGCGGGCATGAAGGGTTGTGGCAACTGGCGATCGAACAGGGGCGCATCGCGCATCTGGTGCCGCAGCCGGAAGGGCAGGAGTGGCGCAGCGACGTGTTGGATGCGCAGGGCGGGCTGGCGTTGCCGGCGTTCGTCGAACCGCATATTCACCTGGATACCACGCAAACCGCCGGTCAGCCGGCCTGGAACCAGTCCGGCACGCTGTTCGAGGGCATTGAGCGCTGGGCCGAACGTAAAGCGTTGCTGACCCATGAAGACGTCAAACAGCGCGCCTGGCAAACGCTCAAGTGGCAGATCGCCAACGGCGTGCAGTATGTGCGCACCCACGTCGACGTTTCCGATCCCACGCTGACCGCGCTGCGTGCCATGCTGGAGGTGAAGCAGGAGGTGGCGCCCTGGGTGACGCTGCAGATCGTCGCCTTCCCGCAGGAGGGGATCCTTTCCTATCCTAATGGCGAAGCGCTGCTTGAAGAGGCGCTGCGGCTGGGGGCCGACGTGGTGGGTGCCATTCCGCACTTCGAATTCACCCGCGAATACGGCGTGGAGTCGCTGCATAAGGCGTTCGCGCTGGCGCAAAAATACGATCGGCTGGTGGACGTGCACTGCGATGAAATCGACGACGAGCAATCGCGCTTCGTCGAGACCGTGGCGGCGCTGGCGCTGAAGCTGGAGATGGGGGCGAAAGTTACCGCCAGCCACACCACGGCGATGCACTCTTACAACGGCGCTTACGCCTCGCGGCTGTTCCGCCTGCTGAAAATGTCCGGCATCAACTTCGTCGCCAACCCGCTGGTGAACATTCACCTGCAGGGACGTTTCGACAGCTACCCGAAACGGCGCGGCGTGACGCGGGTGAAGGAGATGCTGGAGGCAGAGATCAACGTCTGCTTCGGCCATGACGACGTGTTCGATCCCTGGTACCCGCTCGGCACCGCCAACATGCTGCAGGTGCTGCATATGGGGCTGCACGTGTGCCAGCTGATGGGCTATGGCCAGATCGACGATGGGTTGAAGCTGATCACCCACCACAGCGCGCGCACCCTTAACCTGAGCGACTACGGCCTGGCGGCCGGCAACAGCGCCAACCTGGTGATCCTGCCGGCGGAAAGCGGCTTCGACGCAGTGCGCCGCCAGACGCCGGTGCGTTATTCGATTCGCCAGGGAGCGTTGATCGCCGAAACGCGGCCGGCGGAAACCACGCTGCATTTGCAGCAGGATGAGACGGTGGATTTTCGGCGTTAGTCGATGATTGCCTGAAGCCGCGCCAGCGCGTCGGCGATGACTTCGCCAGGGGCACGTTCAATGAATTGCGCGCTGCGCCCGGCCAGATCCATCATGCGAACCTGGTTGATCAAGATGACGCCCTGCGTTGCGGTGCCGCTCCCGCTCAGGCTGACGGTGAAACCCGCTGTACGGGCAAAATTAGCCCCTTGCGAAATAGGGGCGACCAGCACCATGCCCAGCGCATTAAACTCGCGGGGAGAGAGCACCAGTGCCGGACGAAAGTCGCCTTGCTGCTCACGGCCAACCACGGGATTCAGGCTGACCCGGATAAGATCTCCGCGCTGAAAAACGGGGCGCTTCACCATACTTCTTTCCCCGCCGGCGGCATGTGTTCCCAGTTGTCGTCTGCGGCGGCCGGCGCTTCACCGTCGCAGCCATCGAGCAATTGCTGCAGTGAATAGCGTTTCTTAACCGGCTTAATGACCAACGCTCCATCGATGACCTGCATGTCCATTTCCTGACCTACCTGGAGTTCCAGCTCGTTCATTAGCGCTGAGGGCACCAGCATTCCCGCGCTGTTGCCCCATTTTTTGATAAAGACTTTCATGAGCAATCCCTCTCCATTGTTCATGTATAAACAATGTATAATTAAGTGTGAAAAATGTACATAAAAAAGGGCGCCTTGCGGGCGCCCTTGATGTATTTGATGCGAAGAAATCAGTGCGTCACGTGACCGTGGCTGCGGTGCTTGGTCACGAAGCCCAGCAGCAGACACATCACAAACACCGCCAGGTACAGGCCGTTGGCGGTGGTCAGCGCTGCGTGCGCGCCGCCTTTCGCCACGATCGGGCCGGTGACCACGAAGGTCAGCATGGTGCCGATGGTGCCGCAGGTCAGGATAAAGTTGACCAGCTTCGGTGAGGAGACCTTGGTCTGCAGCGAGCCGAGGGTGATCAGCGTGGTGTAGATGGCGCTGGAAACGAAGCCCAGGGCCATGATGTAGTAGCCCAGGTGCTCTGGGTTGTCGGTGCTGACGAACAGGTACATCGCGCCGGTAGCCAATGCGGCCAGCACGGTAACGATGCGCTGCAGATCGAAGAAGCGCAGGATGAAGCTGAACACCCACATGCCGACCATGTAAGAGGTCCAGAAGTCGCTCACCAGCTTACCGGCCTGGCCGATGTCCATGTTGAACGACTTGGTGGCGTACTCAGGCACCCACTGAATGAAGCCCAGCTGGCCGAGGATGTAGCACAGTGCGGCGATCGACAGGAACAGCACGCCGATGCCCCATTTTTCTTTTTCGACCGGCTGACCGGCGTCGGCGCCTTTCTTGCCCAGCACCGGGAATTCGGAGCACAGGGTCAGCACGAAGATCCCCACGTACAGCAGGCCGATGCAGGCATAAACCCAGTACCAGCCGATGTGGCGGGCCAGCAGCATCGCGGCGACGATCGGGAAGATCATCCCGGCCATGCTGAAGAAGGAGTCGGTGAACAACAGGCGTGAACCGCGCTGGCGGCCGGCATACATGTGGGTGATCAGGAAGGTGCCGATCGACATGGTGATACCGCTAACCACGCCGAGGATAAACATGCACAGCGAGAACATGGTCAGGCTCTTGCCGAGCATCAGCCCTGCGACCGCCAGCACCATCAGGACAAAGCCGAAGATCAGCTGACGCTTCAGCGGGATGATTTCCATCAGCCAGGCATTGAGGAAGATCGAAATCAAAATACCGGCGTTGAGGAAAGTAAAGGTGTTACTCATGCTGGAAACCGGCAGGTTAAAGTACTCTGCAATGTTTCCCATCACCATCCCTGTGACGATCACTAAAGCACCGGTCAGCGCGTACGAAAAGAAGCTGATCCAGGTAAGCCGTATGCGGTTACTGTCATTCATTGTATAGGCCTGAATATGTCTGTTAGAGGTTTTAAAGCTGGCATAAGGCCGCTGGCTTTTCCTGACAAACGCAGAAAAAAGTCCCGATCAGGCCACCAGGGGGCGGATCCTAGCACAGACAACGGGATTTTTTGTGATGGCTGTCGATTTTTTGATGTAACCCATGAAGGGGTGATGCGCATTATTGTGATCTATTTGCGTACCGTCACAATGGAATCACGGTTGACTATCGTCGGCTCAAACCGGTGCGCCGGGGTGGCGGGGTCGATCAGCCTGCGCGCCGCGTATTGGGCCATCTCGCTGATGGGAAAATGGACGCTGCTCAACGCCGGGCGCACGAAAGGCGCGCGTTCGCCGCTGTCGTAGCAGATCAAGGAGATATCCTGCGGCACCCGCAGGCGGTGCTCATTGATTGCCAGCAGCGCGCCGATCGCCATCTCTTCGTTGCAGCAGTAGATGGCGCTGGGCCGCGAGGCTTGCTGCAGCAGTCGATCGGCGCAGCGGTAACCGCTTTCCAGATCGTAGACGCCCTCCAGGCAGGCCACCGGTTCGATATTCGCCGCCTGCATTGCCTCTTCAAACCCCTGCAGCCGCAGGCGGCTCGACGGGCGCTCACGCGGGCCGCTGATGCAGGCGATGCGCCGGTGCCCGGCATCGAGCAGTTGCTGCGTCGCCATGCGGCTGGCGAGCGGGTGATCGAAGGTG
Organism: Serratia sp. TMDUHS_CL; assembly: GCF_037137105.1. Classification (NCBI taxonomy): domain Bacteria; kingdom Pseudomonadati; phylum Pseudomonadota; class Gammaproteobacteria; order Enterobacterales; family Yersiniaceae; genus Serratia; species Serratia sp. TMDUHS_CL. The sequence goes on along the minus strand of NZ_JBBBDV010000010.1, from coordinate 63,773 downwards.
ACACAGCGGGCTTCCAGCCCCGGTACCAGACGATCGAGCAACACGAAATCACGTTGTTCCGCCGCCAATTGGCGCAGCCGATCGTCGCTGAGAAAACGCACGTGCAGGATCACGCCGTCGCAGCGCAGGCTAAATAGCCGCTGTATCGCCTGCCATTCGTTTTCGGCGCTGTTGCGGCCCTGGGTCACCAGCAGCTGTTTGCCGTGGGATTCGGCCTCGGTCTGCACGAAGTCCATCAGCGCGCCGAAGAAGCCGCCGCGGTACGACGTGGTGACCAGTCCGAGGGTATTGCTGTGGCTGGAGGCGAGCGCGCGGGCCGCCGGGTTGGGGGTATAACCGAGCTGGGCGACGGCGCGTTCAACCTTCTCGCGGGTCGGCGCCTTGACGTTGCTGTCGCCGTTCACCACGCGCGATACGGTGGCGCGCGAAACGCCCGCCAGCGCCGCGACATCTTCCAGTGTCACCATCGTCCCACTCCTGAATTACGGCTAAAAAAATGGGTTCGGCGCGCCGAACCCCTGTCTGGCTGCGTATAGCCGCTTACCTGAACTGCGGCAAATACGGCGCGTTTATCGTCAACACCTCGTCCAGCAGCGGCTGCGCCAGGTTGGCGTTGCCCACTAACGGGTTGGCGATCAGCGCCAGCAACCCGCTGCGGCGATCGCCGTGCACCGCGGCTTCGATGGTTAGACGTTCGTAGGCTTTCACCTGCTGCGTCAGGGCCTGCATCGGCTCCGGCAGCGGGCCGAAGGTCAGCGGGTGTGCGCCCTGAGCATCGACGATACAGTTGATTTCTATCACAGCATCGTCCGGCAGGCCATGGATTGCGCCGCGGTTTGCGGTGTTGACCACTAATTGCGTGCCGAGATTATTATGGATAGCACGAATCAGCTCCAGCGCAACTTCGGAATAGAAAGAACCGCCGCGGAAGCTGAGCTGCTCCGGTTTCGTGTTTAACTGCGGATCGGCATACAGCTCGAACAGCTCTTTTTCTACCTGCATCACCTGCTCGGCGCGGGTACCGCGCTCGCCGGCGGCGGCCATCTCTTCCGCCAGCATCTCGCGGGTCTGGTAAAAATAGCGGTGGTACGGGCAGGGGATCGCGCCGAGCGCGCGCAGGAAGTCCGGCTGCCAGGGCTCTTCCTTGATGTTGTTCATGGTCAGCGCCGCACCGTCGCACAGCATGTCGATCACCTTGGCGGTGACGTCGCGCCCCAGGTGCGTGACCTGATGCACCCAGACCATGTGGTTCAGGCCGGCGAACTGCAGCTGTACGTCGGCGTAAGGCGCCTGCAGCATGTTGGCGATCATGTGATGCATGCTGATGGGCACGTTGCACAGGCCGATGATCTTCGCTTTGGTAAAGCGAGACACCGCCTCGGTGACGATGCCGGCCGGGTTGGTGAAGTTGATGATCCAGGCGTCGGGTGCCAGCTTTTCCACCCGGCGAGCGATATCCAGCATCACCGGGATGGTGCGCAGCGCTTTGGCGAAGCCGCCGACGCCGGTGGTCTCCTGGCCGAGCAGCTGATATTTCAGGCCCAGCCGTTCATCGGCGGCGCGTGCCGGCAGTTGCCCGACGCGGAACTGGGTCAGCACGAAAGCGGCGTCGCGAATGGCGTCGTCCAGCGCGAAGTGCACGCTGACCTTCACCTGCTCCAGCCCGTGGCGCGACAGCATGCGGCGGGTCAGGGCGGCGATGGTTTCCACTTTTTGCCGGCCCGGTTCGACGTCCACCAGTGCCAGTTCGGTGACCGGCAGCTCCTCGATGCGCTGGATCAGCCCGTCCACCAGTTCGGGGGTGTAGCTGCTGCCGCCGCCGATCACGGCGATTTTGAGCGTGCTCATGGGCGGCCCTCCGTCTGCGACTGACGGCGATAGAGCTCGATCATGTCGTCGGCCAGATCCTGGATCACCATGGCGTTCATCAGATGGTCCTGCGCATGCACGGTGATCAGGTTGATCGCCAGCTTGCCGCAGCCTTCGTCCAGGCCGATCAGCTCGGTCTGGATCAGGTGCGCCTTCTTCACCCATTCTTTGGATTCGGCCATGTGCTTGGCCGCGGCGGCGAAGTCGCCGGCGCGCGCTTGCCGCAGCGCCATCAACGCATTGCTGCGCGCGCTGCCGGAGAACACCAGCAGTTCCATGATGGTGCTTTCAAACTCGGGGCTGACTTCAGTCATCAATTCACTCACGTCATTTCTCCAGGGGTTGCGCGGCGACGCCGCCGTGGGATGCTTCAGTATCCGTTCTTTTTATAATGAGAGCGCTCTCATTTAAATAGAGTAACGACAATGCGTGTGCAAACTGGGAGGCAGATCGCAAAAACCGACCCAGGGTGGCGCGGGGCAAAAAATGCGTGATGCGGTTGGCAAAAAAGTCTTCTGCGCCCATACTTTCCGCAGCAAAATTCAGGGCCGCCTAGGATATGTCCCGTAATTGGGTAAATATAGGTAAATGGCTGGCACTTGCCGATACAGCTCTTTAGAATCAAAGCGCTTTTCCGTTGTTTGTCTCTCAGAGAAAGGACCCGTTAATGTTCAAACGTACTTTAGTGACCTTCGTCGCGCTGTGTTCCCTGACCGCAGTGGCGCCAGCCGCACTCGCCGCCGGTGAGACCCACGTCATGCTGACGACCTCGGCGGGGAATATCGAGTTGGCGCTCGACAGCCAGAAGGCACCGGTTTCCAGCCAGAACTTCGTCGACTACGTGAACAGCGGGTACTACAACAACACCATCTTCCACCGCGTGATCCCGGGCTTTATGATCCAGGGCGGCGGTTTCACCGCTGACATGCAGCAAAAATCCACCAAGGCGCCGATCAAGAACGAAGCCGACAACGGCTTGCGCAACCTGCGCGGCACCATCTCGATGGCGCGCACCGCCGACAAGGACAGCGCCACCAGCCAGTTCTTCCTGAACGTGGCGGATAACGCCTTCCTGGATCACGGCCAGCGTGACTTCGGCTACGCGGTGTTCGGCAAAGTGGTGAAAGGCATGGACGTGGTGGACAAAATTGCCCAGGTGCCGACCGGCAACGTCGGCCCTTACCAGAATGTGCCGACCAAACCGGTGGTGATTCTGTCGGCCAAGGTACTGCCGTAAGTTTTTTGGCCGATCCCGCCGGGGTCGGCCGCTCCTTCCTCCCGAAGCCTTGCCTTCATCACTGTTTTCTCCTGCGCCCCATGCTCTAATCGGCAGACAATAATCAGACCGGAAATCCGGCGTTCGCCCTTTGTTGTCTCTGGATGAGTTGCTGCCATGTATGAATTTAACCAGGTGCTGTTGCTGCTGCAGCAGATGTGCGTCTATCTCGTTATCGCCTATCTGCTGAGCAAAACCCCGCTGTTCATCCCGCTGATGCAGGTGACCATTCGCCTGCCGCACAAGCTGCTGTGCTACGTGATCTTCTCGGTGTTCTGCATCATGGGCACCTATTTCGGGCTGCACATTCAGGATTCGATCGCCAACACCCGTGCGATAGGTGCGGTCCTGGGCGGTCTGCTGGGCGGGCCGTCGGTGGGCTTTCTGGTCGGGCTGACCGGCGGCCTGCACCGGTATACGCTCGGCGGCATGACCGACGTAGCCTGCGCGATCTCCACGGTGTCGGAAGGCCTGGTCGGAGGCATCGTACACAGCATCGCCATGCGCCGGGGGCGCATCGAGCTGCTGTTCAATCCGCTGTTCGTCGGCGGCGTGGCGCTGGTGGCGGAAGTGCTGCAGATGGCGATCATCCTGGCGGTGGCGCGCCCCTACGACGAAGCGTTGCAGCTGGTGGAGCATATCGCGCTGCCGATGATGATCGCCAATACCGTCGGCGCGGCGATGTTCATGCAAATCCTGCTGGATAGGCGCGCGATGTTCGAAAAATACACCAGCGCCTTCTCTTCCAAGGCGCTAAAGATCGCCGAGCGCACCGAGGGCATCCTGCGGCAGGGGTTCGATCAGGAGAACAGCATGAAGGTTGCCCGGGTGATCTATCAGGAGCTGGGCATCGGCGCGGTGGCGATCACCGATCGCGACAAGCTGCTGGCGTTTATCGGCATCGGCGACGATCACCACCTGCCGGGCACGCCGATCGCCTCGGTGCATTCGCATCGCGCCATCGACAACAACGAGGTGGTGTACGCCGACGGCAATCAGCTCTCTTACTGCTGCTCGATCAATCCGGCCTGCAAGTTGGGATCGACGCTGGTGATCCCGCTGCGCGGCGAAAACCAGCGGGTGATCGGCACCATCAAACTGTACGAACCGAAAAGCCAGCTGTTCAGCACCATCAACCGTACGCTGGGCGAAGGCATCGCCAGCCTACTGTCGGCGCAGATCATGGCCGGACAGTACGAGCGCCACAAGCAGCTGCTGGCGCAGTCGGAGATCAAGCTGCTGCATGCGCAGGTCAATCCGCATTTCCTGTTCAATGCCTTGAATACCCTGGTGGCGGTGATTCGCCGCGATGGCGAGCGCGCCTGCGATCTGGTGCAGTCCCTCTCGACCTTCTTTCGTAAAAACCTCAAACGCTCGGATGACGAAGTCAGCCTGGCGGATGAGATTGAACACGTGAACGCCTACCTGCAGATCGAGAAAGCGCGCTTCGCCGATCGGCTGGAGATCGCGGTATCGCTGCCGGAGGCGCTGTTGGCGGTGCGGCTGCCGGCGTTCTCGCTGCAGCCGATCGTCGAAAACGCCATCAAGCATGGCACCTCGCATCTGTTGGGCGTGGGCCGCATCGAAATCGGCGCCTGCTGCGAAGGCGAGCATCTGCTGCTGCAGGTGACGGACAACGCCGGGCTGTTCCAGCCGAAACCGAACTGCAGCGGGCTGGGGATGAATCTGGTGGATAAACGCATTCGCGTGCGCTACGGCGAAGGCTATGGCGTGCAGGTGGATTGCCGGCCGGACGCCTACACCCGCATTACGCTCAATGTTCCCATGGAGAGGGCCGCCTGATGCTAAACGCACTGATTGTTGACGATGAACCTTCCGCGCGCGACAACCTGCGCCACCTGCTGGAGGCCGAGGCGGAGGTCGCGATTATCGGCGAATGCGCCAACGCCATCGAAGCCATCAGCCAGATCCACCGGCTGCAGCCGGACGTGGTGTTTCTCGATATCCAGATGCCGCGCATCAGCGGGCTGGAAATGGTCGGCATGCTGGATCCCAACCGCATGCCGCACATCGTGTTTCTGACCGCCTACGACGAATATGCGGTGCAGGCGTTCGAGGAGCATGCCTTCGACTATCTGCTGAAGCCGGCGGAGCCGAAGCGGCTGAGCAAGACGTTGCAACGCCTGCGGCAGCGCAGTGCACCGCAGGACGTGGCGGCGCTGGAAGAGAGCGCCGGTTACCTGAAATACATTCCCTGCACCGGCCACAGCCGCATCTACCTGCTGCGGTTCGACGAAGTGCTGGCGATCCGTTCCAAACTGAGCGGGGTCTTCGTGGTGCGCAGCGACGGCATGGAGTGTTTCACCGAGCTGACGCTGCGCACGCTGGAAAGCCGTACGCCGCTGGTGCGCTGCCATCGGCAGTATCTGGTCAATCTGGAGCAGGTGCGCGAGATCCGCTTCGAAGAGGGCGGCGCGGCGGAAATGATCATGTCGGCCGGCGATCCTGTACCGGTCAGCCGACGCTATTTGAAGGCGCTGAAAGAGCAACTGGGGCTGCGGGGGTGACTATGCCGGCGGCCACCGGCGGCGAGTATGCACGATGGCCAATACGATGATGCGTTGAGGCGCCCATTCATAGACCAGCAGATAGGACGGGGAGATGACCAGCTCGCGCGTGCCGGCTATCCGACCCGTTTTCCCGCTGGCGGGATGATGCACGAGGCGTGCCGCCGCGTCAGCGATTTTTGCATCATTCTCTGCGGCGGCGGCCGGGTTTTTAAGTTCCAACCATTCATAAATCGCCAGACGATCGGCGATGGCGGGTTCCGTCCATGTCAGTTTCACAAAAGTCCTTTTGTGTTTTATTGCGTTGATTTAGCTCTGCGTTCGGCGAAATAAGCGGCCACCTCTTCATCGTCGGCGAACTTGCCTTCACGCCACGCCTTGCGGCTCACCTCGACCTTTTCCTTTAACCACTGGTCGTACTCTTCCTGCTGTGCCTGGCGGCTGACAAACTCGCGCATGAAATCGCGCAGCAGTTGCGAAGCCGTGCGATCGGCGGCCTTTGCCGCGCTGGCGAAAGCGGTTTTTAACTCTTCATCCACGCGGATTACCACGGTAGATTCAGACATGGTATTTACCTCGTATATACAGCGTAATTATCACTATAGCACTGGTGCTTTATTGTTCAAGCAAAGACGTGCTGGTGCTAAGCGCAATCTGAATTCATCAGGCTCCGACGGCGCCCATTTTGTTTGTCCTTGACGGGGTTACGCGGCGCTTATAGCTTTATTGCATCAACAGGCGCGTTTCGCGCCGCGTCAGCGTCAAAGGAACAGAAAATGAGTGAACCACGGATTATCGCCAAAGCGATGAAAGACGGAAAACCGGAGCAGGATCTGGTGATTTTGCCGGCGTTGGCCAACCGCCACGGGCTGATCACCGGGGCAACCGGCACCGGCAAGACGGTGACGCTGCAGAAAATGGCCGAACAGTTCTCGCGCATCGGCGTGCCGGTGTTCCTGTCCGACGTGAAGGGCGATCTGTCCGGCATCGGCGCCGAGGGCGTGCCTTCCGAGAAACTGCAGGCGCGCCTGGCGGCGATCGGCGTCACCGACTGGCAGCCGCAGGCCTGCACCATTATTCCGTGGGATATTTACGGCGAAAAGGGCCACCCGATCCGCGCCACGATTTCCGATCTCGGGCCGCTGTTGCTGGGGCGCCTGTTGGATCTGAACGAGGTGCAAAGCGGCGTGCTGCAGCTGGTGTTCAAGATCGCCGATGACAATGCGCTGCTGTTGCTGGACATGAAGGACCTGCGCGCCATGGTGCAGTTCGTCGGCGACAACGCCAAACAATTCCAGACCCAGTACGGCAATATCTCTGCCGCGTCGATCGGCGCCATCCAGCGCGGGTTGCTGACGCTGGAAGAGCAGGGCGCCAACCAGTTCTTCGGCGAGCCGATGCTGGACATCAACGACCTGATGAAAACCGACGCCAACGGTCACGGCGTGATCAACCTGCTGGCGGCGGACAAGCTGATCAATCAGCCGAAGCTGTATTCGGTATTCCTGCTGTGGCTGCTGGCCGAGCTGTTTGAGCACCTGCCGGAAGTGGGCGACCCTGAACAGCCGAAGCTGGTGTTCTTCTTCGATGAGGCGCACCTGCTGTTCAACGATGCGCCGGCGGCGCTGTTGACCAAGATCGAACAGGTGGTGCGTTTGATCCGCTCCAAAGGCGTCGGCATTTACTTCGTCACCCAGAACCCGCTGGACATTCCGGACAGCGTGCTGGGCCAGCTGGGCAACCGCGTACAGCATGCGCTGCGCGCCTTTACCCCGCGCGATCAGAAGGCGGTGAAGACGGCGGCGCAAACCCTGCGCGCCAATCCGGCCTTCGATGCCGAAACGGCGATCACCGAGCTGGGCGTGGGCGAAGCGCTGGTGTCATTCCTCGACGAGAAGGGCCGGCCTAACGTGGTGGAGCGGGCGATGGTGATCGCGCCGGAATCCAAAATGGGCATGCTCGGTGCGGAAGGGCTGAACAGCGCGATCAACAAGTCGCCGCTGTATGGCCGCTATGAGGATATGATCGATCGCGAATCCGCCTACGAGAAGCTGTCGTCGGGTGGCTTCGCCACCGTCGGCACCCCGCAGCAGGGGCAGCAACCGCAGGCGCAACAGCAACAACAGCAGGCGGGCGGCGGCCTGATGGACGGCCTGAACGAGCTGCTGTTCGGTTCCACCGGCCCGCGCGGCGGCAAGCGCGACGGCATCGTCCAGACCGCAGCCAAGAGCATGGCGCGCGATCTCGGCCGCCAGATCCTGCGCGGCGTGCTGGGGTCGATCACCGGCGGCCGTAAAAAGTAAGCGGAAATTATCGTCGGCAGCGGCGGGTTAAATCAGTACACTGTGGCGGCATTTTTCTCTGCCGGACCTAACATGCTGCTGCTGATCGATAACTACGACTCCTTTACCTATAACCTTTACCAGTACTTCTGCGAATTGGGCGCCGAGGTGCTGGTGAAGCGCAACGATGAGCTGCAGCTGGCCGATATCGAGCGGCTGGCGCCGCAGCATCTGGTGATTTCCCCTGGCCCCTGTACCCCGAACGAAGCGGGTATCTCGCTGGCCGCTATTCGTCATTTTGCCGGCAAGCTGCCGATCCTCGGCGTGTGCCTGGGGCACCAGGCGCTGGGGCAGGCGTTCGGCGCCGAGGTGGTGCGCGCCCGCGCGGTGATGCACGGCAAAACCTCGGCGATTCGTCACCTGGGCGTCGGCGTGTTTCATGGCCTGAGCGATCCGCTGACCGTGACCCGCTATCACTCGCTGGTGCTGAAAGCCGATACGCTGCCGGACTGTTTTGAAGTGACCGCCTGGAGCGAGCGCGACGGCGTGCGCGACGAGATCATGGGTATCCGCCACCGCACTTTGGCGCTGGAAGGCGTGCAGTTCCATCCGGAAAGCGTGCTCAGCGAGCAGGGCCACCAGCTGCTGGATAATTTCCTCAAGCGTTAATTCCGGTGCGTTTTTTTCGCCCGTCAGGCGTTTTGCGTTTGCGCTTGATTGGTTTTTTATGCATATTTCGTGATTATGTTTTCAATCTGACATTACGATAGCGCTGAAAAACTTTCAGGGTGGAGCCGAAAATGACTGAAAAATCCGCAGTGAGCCGCAGTACCTTTGACCAGGTGATCCTGCCTGTTTATGCGCCTGCCCAGTTTGTGCCGGTGCGCGGCCAAGGCAGCCGGGTCTGGGATCAGCAGGGAAAAGAGTACATCGATTTTTCCGGCGGCATCGCGGTGACGGCGCTGGGGCACTGCCATCCGGCGCTGGTCGAGGCGCTCAAACACCAGGGCGAAACCCTGTGGCATACCAGCAACGTCTTCACCAATGAGCCCGCGCTGCGCCTGGCAAGCAAACTGATCGACGCCACCTTCGCCGATCGGGTGTTCTTCGCCAACTCCGGCGCTGAGGCCAACGAGGCGGCGTTCAAACTGGCGCGCCATTACGCCATTACCCGTCACAACCCGTACAAAACCAAAATCATCGCTTTCTATAACGCGTTTCACGGCCGCACGCTGTTCACCGTGTCGGTGGGCGGGCAGGCCAAATACTCCGACGGGTTCGGGCCGAAGCCGGCCGACATCGTGCACGTGCCGTTCAACGATTTGGCGGCGGTGAAAGCGGTGATGGACGACCACACCTGCGCGGTGGTGATGGAGCCGATTCAGGGCGAGGGCGGTATTACGCCGGTCGACGCCGGCTTCCTCAAAGGCGTGCGCGAGCTGTGCGACCAACATCAGGCGCTGCTGGTGTTCGACGAAGTGCAAAGCGGCATGGGGCGCAGCGGCAAACTGTTCGCCTATATGCATTATGGCGTGACGCCGGACATTCTCACCACCGCCAAGGCGCTGGGCGGCGGTTTCCCGGTCAGCGCCATGCTGACCACCGAAGACATTGCGTCGGTGATGCAGGTGGGCACCCACGGCACCACCTACGGCGGCAACCCGCTGGCCTGCGCGGTGGCGGAGGCGGCGCTGGACGTGATCAATACGCCGGAGGTGCTGAGCGGCATTGAGCAGCGTCATGCGCTGTATGTGCAGGCTTTGCAGCATATCGGCGATAAATACGGTATTTTCACCGCGATTCGCGGCATGGGGCTGCTGATTGGCGCCGAGCTTACGCCGCATTATCACGGCAGGGCGCGCGACTTCCTCACCGCCGCCGCCGCGCGTGGGTTGATGATCCTCAATGCCGGGCCGAACGTGATCCGCTTCGCGCCGTCGCTGGTGGTGGAGCTGCAGGATATCGAGGCCGGCATGGCGCTGTTCGAGCTGGCGGTGCAGGATGTGATCAACGCCTGAAGCCCGCACGGCATATAACGGGGCGCGGCATGCCGCGCCCTTATTGATCGCGCAGTTTGCGCTTGAGCCAGATACCGTGGTGCGGGCGCTGGCGCCAGGCCAGCGACGAAATGGTGTGCATCACGCTCAGGTGCGACAAAATGCGCCGCAGATGGCGCTCCATCTCGGTAACGGGCATGTCCGGATGCAGATCCGGCGGCTGCATGATGCCGCTGTTGCCGCTGCTCGGGCCGTCGTATTCCAACCGCTGTTGGCAGCTTTGCAGCGCGATTTCACAGGTCTGCAGATACTCTTCCGCCAGTTTCGGCGTCAGCATGTAGTGCTCGCGTGCCAGAATGGTCATGGCGTTCAGGTGCTCGACGATGAACTGGCTGTGAGTGACCCACAGCCGCATGTCCGCCAGATAGTTTGACGCGAACCCCGGCTCTTGCATCGCCTGATTGAGCGAGGTGAACAGCGCGTTGTGTGCCTGGTTGACCTGCATGCGGGTATAGGCCAACGCGGTGGCGTCCGGTTCCGGTTGCTTCAGCATCAGCCGCAGCGCGGCTTGATCGTTCTCCAGCGCCTGATGGGCATTCTTGCGCAGCAGCCCGCTTTGCCACTGCGGCCACAGCCAAATGGTGCCGCCGAACGCCAGCACGCAGCCGATCAGCGTATCGATCAGGCGCGGTACCAGAAAATGCGAGCCGTTCAGCGCCAGCAGCTGCAGGGTGTAAACCGCCGTGACCGTAAAGCCAATCACCGACAGCCCGTAGTTCTTGCGCGAAACCAGGTAGGCCAGCAGCGTGATCACCAGCATGATGCTCAGCGTTTCTCCCTCCGGCAACTGCAGCTGCAGCAGCCCGGCTGCCAGCAATAGCCCGGCAATCGTGCCCAGCGCACGGTGCTGAATACGCACCCGGGTGGCGTTATACCCGTTTTGGCTCACCAGCATGATGGTGAGCAGGATCCAGTAAGGTTTCGGCAGGTTGAATACCGCACCCAGGCTGCTGCCGACCGCCAGCGTTACGCCCAGCCGCGCGGCGTTGCGCAGGGCGGTGGATTTGAACGACAGATAGCTGACTAGCGCCGGCCAAAACGGCAGGCGGTGCTGGCCGGGCATCAGGTCGCGGCGGTACAGCGGATGCTGGGTGCGCAGCAGGCGGGCGATGCGGCTGAAGTGGTAATAACAAAACTGGCCGACCGGATTATCGGGATGCTGCGCCGCCATTTTTTCCAGCGCCGCCAGCTCGTGGGTCATGGAGAAGCGCTTCGAATGTTGATGATAGAGAATATCGTGCGCCACCACGCGCAGCCGGCCGGCGATCACCTGAGCATTGCGGCGAATGATCGCTTCGGCCTGGCTCTGCTCCACCAGTTTTTGCACCTCTTCCGGCAGATGCAGGCTGACGGTGATGTGCTCCTGCAGGTCCATCGCCACCTGAAAGGCGCGCTGCAGGCGCTTTTGCTCGAGATTGTTGGCGTGCGGCAGGAAATTAAGCTGTTGGTACAACAGGCTGATCAGGTCCATCACCTTTTGCTGGCGCACCAGCAGCGGCGGCAGCGCGGTCTGCGGATCGGTGTGCTGGGTCAGCAGCGAGTATTTGGCTTCGAAATAGTCCGCCAGTTCCAGGTAGAGCTGGCTCAGCGTCTCGCGCATCGGCTGCTCTTTCCACAGCTTGAACCAGAACCAGGTGAATAAGCCGTACCAGGCGGTGCCGATCGCGTACAGCAGCGGCGCCTGCCAGATAGGCACCGTGCCGGCCGTGCTGAGGGCGAAGATGGCGGCTACCAGCGCCGCCGGCAACAGCCGGGCGTGCAGCGGGCTGATTTCACCGGTGACGCCGAGCAGCAGCGCCAGACCCAGCATCAGCGCCGGCAGCGGCACGTGCCACAGCAGGGCCTGTTGCAGCAGCACGCTGCTGAAGGCGAACAGCGAACCGCCGACGATCAGCCGTTTAAAGAAGCGCTTATGCGGCGTATCCAGCCCGGCGATATTGCAGCAGGCGGGCACGAGGGAGAACATCAGGCCGAGCTGCAGCTGGCCTATCAGCAGGCCGAACAGCACCGGCAGGCACAACACCAGCGTTTGTCGCAGTGCGTAGTTGATTTCCGGGTGGTAGATCAGGCGGCGCCACATGGCAGAGAGCAGACAAAAAAACGGCGCAGACTGCGCCGTTTTTTCAGGGATTAACGGGTGCCGTAGACGACAATGGTTTTGCCGTGGGCGGAAATCAGGTTTTGATCTTCCAGCATTTTCAGAATACGGCCAACGGTTTCACGCGAGCAGCCGACGATCTGGCCGATCTCCTGACGGGTGATCTTGATCTGCATGCCGTCCGGGTGAGTCATGGCGTCGGGTTGCTTCGCCAGATTCAGCAGGGTTTGCGCGATGCGGCCGGTAACGTCCAGGAAGGCGAGGTTGCCCACTTTTTCGGAGGTGACCTGCAGGCGGCTCGCCATTTGGGCGGACAGACGCATCAGGATGTCCGGGTTCACCTGGATCAGCTGGCGGAATTTCTTGTAGGAAATTTCGGCCACTTCACAGGCGGTTTTCGCGCGAACCCAGGCGCTGCGCTCCTGGCCTTCTTCGAACAATCCGAGCTCGCCGATGAAATCCCCCTGGTTGAGGTAGGACAGGATCATCTCTTTACCTTCTTCATCCTTGATCAGCACCGCGACGGAGCCTTTCACGATGTAGTAAAGCGTTTCGGCCTTTTCACCTTGGTGAATCAGCGTACTCTTCGATGGATATTTGTGGATATGGCAATGAGACAGGAACCATTCGAGAGTAGGGTCTGTTTGCGGTTTGCCGAGAACCATTCGCTGTTATCCTCTGTTGTTATCGCTGCCTTGTGTCACAGGGGTCAGAGTTCCCTGTAAAACCCGCCTGTAGCCGCAGTCATGAGCGAGGGCTACCGGCAAGTTTTGAGGCGTGTCATAAAAATACGCTGTCGCTCTAGCATATTAACTTGCCGTAAGCGCTGCAAGCTACATTCTGTTAACATACCGGTAAAGGAGCCTTTCTCTGGGCGTTTCCCTGAAATTCAGTGTCCCGGAAAGATTTATTGCGGCTCTGTTTGTAGCACAGAGTAAGGCGGGTGTCTCGTGTTGTCTCGCTTCAGCATGATTAGCATCAGGTTACGTTGCCTGTTTCTATGCGAAAGCGTACTCTGATTTTAAGAAATCAACCGGAGTGACCAGAATGCAGGCAAGAGTTAAATGGGTGGAAGGGTTAACGTTTTTGGGGGAATCGGCCTCCGGCCACCAGGTGCTGATGGACGGCAACGCCGGTGATAAAGCGCCCAGCCCAATGGAGATGGTGCTGATGTCGGTGGGCGGCTGCAGCGCGATCGACGTGGTGTCCATCCTGCAAAAAGGGCGCAACGACGTGCGCGACTGTGAGGTGAAGCTGACCTCCGAGCGCCGCGAAGAAGCCCCGCGGTTGTTCACCCATATCAACCTGCACTTCATCGTTACCGGCCAGGACCTGACCGACAAGATCGTCGAGCGTGCGGTGAACCTGTCGGCGGAGAAGTACTGCTCGGTGGCGCTGATGCTCAACAAGGCCGCCACGGTGACCCACAGCTTCGAGATCCGCCAACCGGCGTAATCGAAACGGAGCGCGGCCCGGCGCCGCGCTCAACGCATTTATTCGATCTTCTTGCCTTCCAGCAACCGCTGCACCAGCGGCGCCATGATCAGCTCCATCGCCAGCCCCATCTTGCCGCCCGGCACCACTAACGTATTGATGTGCGAGATAAACGAGCCCTGCAGCATCGCCAGCAAATAGGGGAAGTCAATTTGATCCAGCCCGCGGAAGTGGATCACCACGAAGCTTTCGTCCAGTGAGGGGATCGCCTTGGCAGCGAACGGGTTGGAGGTGTCCACCGTCGGCACGCGCTGGAAGTTGATGTGGGTGCGCGAGAACTGCGGCGTGATGTAGTTGATGTAATCTTCCATCGAACGCACCACCGAATCCATCACCGCTTCGCGAGAGTGGCCGCGCTCGCCGGTATCGCGGATCAGTTTCTGAATCCACTCCAGGTTGACGATCGGCACCACGCCGACCAGCAGATCGACATGGTTGGCCACGTCGTGGTGATCGGTGACCACGCCGCCGTGCAGCCCCTCGTAGAACAGCACGTCAGTCGGTGCCGGCAGCGGTTCCCACGGGGTGAAGGTACCCGGCACCTGATTGTAGGGCACCGCTTCGTCGTAGGTGTGCAGATACTTGCGCGAGCGCCCGGTGCCGTTCTTGCCGTAGTCGATAAAGCTCTGCTGCAGCAGGCCGAAGTCGTTGGCCTCGGGGCCGAAATAGCTGATGTGTCTGCCCAGATCGCGCGCCTTGCGGATCGCCGCGTCCATTTCCGGCCGGGTGTAGCGATGGAAGCTGTCGCCCTCCAGCTCGGCGGCGCGGATGTTGAGCTGTTGGAAGATCTTACGGAACGCCACGCTGGTGGTGGTGGTGCCGGCGCCGCTGGAACCGGTCACCGCGATAACGGGATGTTTGGCAGACATGATGGTTGTCACTCCGTGTTGAATGCGCCGGCGTCAGGGGATTATTGTGGCTCTTGTTGACGCTCTCTATCTCACTCAGGAAAAAATGGCGCGCGCTGGTTTGCAATGCCCCATTGTTACCTGATTTTTTCCGTCAGTCATAGAACCGAGCGCCACTAAATTTCTTCCTGCCCGGCGCGGAACTGGCCGCGCGGCATGATGTTGACGCTCTCGTGCAGTTCCGACCACACCAGCACCACTTCGCCGTTTTTCAGCTGGCGGCGCACGTCCTCCACCTTCTGTTCCAGCGAGCGTTCGTGTTCGCCGTAATCGGTACCTTCGCGCAGTACAAAGGATTCGATCAGGCTGTTCAGGGTGTCGGTTGCCAGTTCTTGCCAGGGAATGATCACGTCGGGATGTCCAGATAAGGGGAAAGCCAGGCCGGAATGCGATGTTCCAGCCACATGTGCGGTTTTTTCAGCGTGCCGCCGACGAAGCCGACGTGGCCGCCGTACTCGGTCAGTTGATATTCGATATTGCGCGGCAGGCCGGCGACGTCGGGGATCACCTCATGGGTCATGAAGGGATCGTCCTTCGCATGGATGATCAGCAGCGGCGTCTGAATAGCCGGCAACAGCGGCAAGGCGCTGCAGCGGCGATAGTAGTCGATAGCGTCGCTAAAGCCGTGAATGCGCGAGGTAATGGCGTCGTCGAATTCGCGGATGCGCCGCAACCCGTTCAGCTGTGACAGCTTGAGCGGCAGAGTGTCCGGGTAGTGCAACAGCTTGCGGGTGGCGTTTTGTTTCAGCTGCCCCAGCAGGTAGCGTTGATAAACGCGGGAGAAACCTTGCTCCATGCGGTAGGCGCAGGGCTCCAGCATCAGCGGCGCCGAGACCACCACCGCCGCCTGCAGCAGGCTGTCGGCGCCTTGCTGCGCCAGATAGCAGGCCAGCATGTTGCCGCCGAGCGAAACGCCTACCGCCGCGGTCGGCACCTCGCCGTAGCGGTCGCGCAGCCAGCGCAGGAAGAAGCGTGCATCTTCGGTTTCACCGGAGTGGTAGATGCGCTGCTTGCGGTTGGGCACGCCGCTGCAGCCGCGAAAGTGCATCACCACGCCGAGCCAGCCACGCTCACGCCAGGCGTTGAGCAGGCCATGTGCGTAGGGGCTGTAGAAGCTGCCTTCCAGGCCGTGGAACAGCACCGCGCGCGGTTTGTCGCGCGCCTGCGCCGGATCTTCGCTCCAGGCGAGATCGACGAAATCGCCGTCGGGCAATTCCAGCCGTTGCCAATGCGGTTTCAATAACACGCGGCGGCGCACCAACCGCGGCAACAGCGTTTGCAGGTGCGGGTTACTGGCCCCGGTCAGAGGGCGAAAGGTGTTAGGCATAGGCTGAGTAAAAATGTTGTGGGCGGCTATTGTGAGATCCCTAGCGCACTGTTAGCTTCAATACCAAGAACTAACAATGATACTGCAAAAAAGCGCCTTGGGTGAGGAGCACCCGTGCCATGGAACCGAGTTTATTCCTTTCGATGCTGGGCTTCCTGTGGGTCGCCGCCATCACGCCTGGTCCCAATAACCTGCTGTTGACTACCTCTGGCGCTAACTTCGGCTTTATGCGATCGCTGTGGCTGATGGTCGGTATCATGCTCGGCATGCAAAGCATTTTGCTGCTGGTGGCCTTCGGCGTCGGCAGCCTGATCCTGGTCTACCCGTCGCTGCACCTGATCCTGAAAATCCTCGGCAGTCTGTACCTGCTGTGGCTGGCGTGGAAAGTCGCCACCGCCGCCTATGAAAAACTGGAAACCGACGTGGCGCCGCCGCAGCCGGTGCGGCTGTATCAGGGCTGGCTGCTGCAGTTCCTCAACCCGAAAGCCTGGCTGATGGCGCTGGGGGCGGTGGCCAGCTTCAGCCTGGCGGGCGATAAGTACAACGGATCCATTGCGGCGATCGCGCTGGGCATTTTGGTGGTCAACATTGTCGCCGGCATTATCTGGCTGGCGTTCGGCACCGTGATCGGCCGCCTGCTGCGCAGCAAAAAGGCCTGGGTTATCTTCAACGTTTCCATGGGGTTGTTGACCGCAGCCTGTGTGTTACTGATCTGGCATTAAGGAGCGAACGATGGCGGAAAATTATTATCACGTGGTTGCCTTTACCGGCAAAGGGCTGCGCGGCAACCCGGCCGGGGTTTGCCTGCTGACGCAGCCGCTGTCGGCGGCGCGGCTGCAGGCGATCGCCAACGAGATCGGCCTGCCGGAAACCAGCTTTGTCTGGGATGACGGCGACATGACCGCTATCCGCTGGTTTACCCCGGAACGCGAGGTCGACCTTTGCGGCCACGGCACCCTGGCGGCGGCGCATGTGATGTTCAGCGCGATCAATCCGGCGCTGCAGGATATCCGCTTCCGTTCGGCCGGCGGCGAGCTGTTCGTCAAGCGCGATGCGCAGGACGGGGAACGGCTGGTGCTCGACTTCCCCGCACGGCCGCCGCAGAAGGTGGCTGAACCGGCGGGCCTCGCGGCGCTGCTGGGCGTGCAGCCGCTGGAGGTGTGGCAGGCGAAAGCGCTGATGGTGGTGCTGGAAAATGAGGCGCAGGTACGCGCGCTGCGGCCGGACATCCCGGCGCTGATCGCGCTGGCCGGGCGTGCGGTAATCGTTACCGCGCCGGGTGACACCGTGGACTTCGTGTCGCGCTATTTCACGCTCGACGGTGGTGAAGATCCGGTTACCGGCTCCGCGCACTGCACGCTGATGCCTTACTGGACGGCGCGTCTCGGCCGCCATCGGCTGCATGCGCAGCAGATCTCGGCACGCGGCGGCGAACTGTTCTGCGAACTGCACGGGGATCGCACGCTGCTCGGCGGCTATGCTCATGTGTTCCTGCGCGGAAGTATCGCGCTGTAACCCGCGTTTATATTACTCACGGTAATAAAGAAGACTTTTTTATTCTTTTATAGCCCGTCATCGCTCAGATAAAACTGTCAGCAACTGAACAGATTTTTATCAACGGAGCGGAACATGGCGGGCAAACTCTTTTCCTTACGCAACGCGGCGCTGTTGGCGCTGTCGCTCAGCGCAACCAGCGCCTACGCGGTGGATGTGACCGTGGCGTACCAGACGTCGGCGGAACCGGCCAAGGTGGCGCAGGCGGAAAACAGCTTCGCCAAACGGTCCGGCGCGACCGTCGACTGGCGTAAGTTCGACAGTGGCTCCAGCGTGCTGCGTGCGTTGGCCTCCGGCGACGTGCAGATCGGCAATATCGGCTCCAGCCCGCTGGCGGTGGCCGCCAGCCAGAAACTCCCCATCGAAGTGTTCCTCATCGCCTCGCAGCTCGGCAGTTCCGAAGCGCTGGTGGTGAAGAATGACATCAAAAGCCCGCAGGATCTGATCGGCAAGCGCATTGCGGTGCCGTTTATCTCCACCACCCATTACAGCCTGCTGGCCTCGCTCAAGCATTGGGGTATCAAGCCTGAGCAGGTGAAGATCCTCAATCTGCAGCCGCCGGCCATCGCTGCCGCCTGGCAGCGCGGCGACATCGACGGCGCCTACGTCTGGGCGCCGGTGGTCAACGAACTGGCCAAACAGGGCAAGGTGTTGACCGACTCCGCGCAGGTGGGCGAATGGGGCTCGCCGACGCTGGACGTGTGGGTGGTGCGCAAAGACTTTGCCGAGAAACATCCCGACGTGGTGACCGCCTTTGCCGCCAGCGCCCTGCAGGCGCAAAAAGCCTACCTGGCGGCGCCGGAACAGTGGCTGAAAGATCCGAACCACCTCAGCACGCTGGCGCGCCTGAGCGGCGTGCCGGAAGCGCAGGTGCCGGAGCTGGTGAAGGGAAACCGTTATCTGCCGGTGGCGGATCAGGTTGCCCAGCTCGGCCAGCCGGTGGACAAGGCGATCCGCGATACCGCCGAATTCCTCAAGCAGCAGGGCAAGATCCCGCAGGTCGACAGCGACTACAGCGCTTACGTGACCGACCGCTTTGTGAAACAGGTGCAGGCTGCGCCGCAGTCGTAAGGAAGCAGGATGCTAAACGTCAATCATCTTTCAGCAGAGTATCAGGGGCGGCCCGCGCTGCGTGACGTGTCGTTCCAGATCGCCGCCGGGCAACTGGTGGTGGTGCTCGGCCCGTCGGGCTGCGGCAAGACCACGCTGCTGAATTTGATCGCCGGGTTTATCGAGCCTTCAGCTGGCAGCATCACGCTGGATGGAACGCCCGTTCACGGCCCGAGCGCCGAACGGGGCGTGGTGTTCCAGCATGAGGGCTTACTGCCGTGGCGCAACGTGGTGGACAACGTCGAGTTCGGCCTGCAGCTGGCCGGCGTCGGCAAGGCGCAGCGCCGCCAGGTGGCGGAGCAGATGCTGCAGCGCGTGGGGCTGGCGGGCTATGAACAGCACTTCATCTGGCAGCTTTCCGGCGGCATGCGCCAACGCGTCGGCATCGCCCGCGCTCTGGCCGCCGATCCGCGGCTGTTGTTGTTGGACGAGCCGTTCGGCGCCCTGGACGCGTTCACCCGCGAGCAGATGCAGGAGCTGTTGCTGACCATTTGGCGTGATACCGGCAAGCAGGTGCTGCTGATCACCCACGATATCGAAGAGGCGGTGTTCCTCGCCAGCGAGCTGCTGCTGCTGTCGCCGGGGCCAGGGCAGGTGGTGGAGCGGCTGTCGCTGAACTTCGGCCAACGCTATGCCGACGGCGAAGCCTGCCGCGCCATCAAGTCAGATCCTGAATTTATCGCGCAGCGCGAATACGTGCTGGGCAAAGTTTTCCAACAGCGTGAGGCCTTGCTATGAGCCTGCATTCCACTCTGAAGGCCGCGGCGCAGCCGCAGGGCAAAGCGACGCGCCGTTTCAGCGTGCCGCGCAACGTTTGGCTGAGCGGCGCCACGTTGTTGACGGTGTTGATCGTCTGGTGGGGCGTGACGGCGCTGCAGCTGATCAGCCCGCTGTTTTTGCCGGCGCCACAGCAGGTGCTGCACCAGTTGATCACCATCGCCAGCCCGCAAGGCTTTATGGACGCCACGCTGTGGCAACATCTGGCGGCCAGCCTGGGGCGCATTCTGGTAGCGCTGTTGGCGGCGGTGATCGTCGGCATTCCGGTGGGCATCGCCATGGGGCTGAACGACACGGTACGCGGCATCCTCGATCCGCTGATTGAAATCTATCGCCCGGTGCCGCCGCTGGCCTATCTGCCGCTGATGGTGATTTGGTTCGGCATCGGCGAAACCTCAAAGATCTTACTGATTTATCTGGCGATCTTCGCGCCGGTGACGCTGTCTGCCGTGGCCGGCGTGCGCAGCGTGGCGCAGGTGAGGGTGCGTGCCGCCCGCGCGTTGGGCGCCACGCGTTGGCAGGTGCTGCGTTTCGTGGTGCTGCCGAGCGCGCTGCCGGAGATCCTGACCGGCATTCGCATCGGGCTGGGCGTCGGCTGGTCGACGCTGGTGGCCGCCGAACTGATCGCCGCCACGCGCGGCCTGGGATTTATGGTGCAATCCGCCGGTGAGTTTCTGGCGACCGACGTGGTGTTGGCCGGCATCGGCGTGATTGCGGTGATTGCATTTGGACTGGAGCTGGGGCTGCGTGCCCTGCAGCGCCGATTGACCCCGTGGCATGGAGTACAGCAATGAACGAACGTCTGAATATCACCCCGCTGGGGCCTTACATCGGGGCGCTGGTGGAAAACGTCGAATTGGCCCGGCCGCTGGGCGACGGCCAGTTTGAACAGCTTTATCATGCCTTGCTGAAGCATCAGGTGCTGTTCTTCCGCAATCAGCCGATCACGCCGCTGCAGCAGCGCGATCTGGCCGGCCGCTTCGGCGATCTGCATATCCATCCGGTCTATCCGCACGCCACCGACGTGGAAGAGATCATCGTGCTCGATACCCACGACGACAACCCGCCGGACAACGATAACTGGCACACCGACGTGACCTTTATCGAAAACCCGCCGCTGGGGGCGATCCTGGCGGCCAAGATCTTGCCTTCCACCGGCGGCGATACGCTGTGGGCCAGCGGCATCGCGGCCTACGAGGCGCTGTCGGCGCCGTTCAGAACGCTGCTCGCAGGACTGCGTGCGGAGCATGACTTCACCAAGTCGTTCCCGGAACACAAACATCGCGGCAGTGAAGAAGAGCATCAGCGCTGGCAGCTGGCGGTGCAGAAAAACCCGCCGCTGCTGCATCCGGTGGTACGCACCCACCCGGTCAGCGGCCGGCAGGCGCTGTTCGTCAATGAGGGGTTTACCACGCGGATCGTCGATCTGGCGCCGAAAGAGAGCGACGCTTTGCTGAACTTCCTGTTTGCTCACATCACCAAACCGGAGTTTCAGGTGCGCTGGCGCTGGCAGGAAAATGACGTGGCGATCTGGGATAACCGCGTGACGCAGCACTACGCCAACGCGGATTATCTGCCGCAGCGGCGCATCATGCACCGCGCGACCATTCTGGGGGATAGGCCTTTTTACAAGGCCTGAGGCTTAGGCTTCGAACGCCTGCGTTAACTGTTCCAGCTGTTCCTGTGCATCCAGCCAGGTCATTTCCGTCTCTTCCAGCGCGGATTTGGCCTGGCTTTGCTTTTGCAGGCAGTCGGTCAACTCGGCCTTGCGGCTGATGTCGTACAGTGCGGAATCCGCCAGCTGTTCCTCCACCGCCGCCAGTTCGGCGCCCAGTTTTTCCATCTGCTGTTCCAGCTTGGCGATCTGCTTGCGCAGCGGCTGGGTCTGCGTACGGAACTCCGCCTCGCGGCGTTTTTGATCCTTGCGCGCCTGCGCGCTGTTGCCGCCGCTCTCTTTTTCCGGTGCGTCCTGCTGGCTTTCCTGGCGCTGCAGGTCGACAAGCCACTGCTGGTAGTCGTCGAGATCGCCCTCGAAAGGCTCGACCTGGCCGTCGTGCACCAGGTACAGATCGTCGGTGGTGGAACGCAGCAGGTGACGGTCGTGCGAGACCACCACCAACGCGCCTTCGAAATCGATCAGCGCTTCGGTCAGCGCCTGACGCATGTCGAGATCCAGGTGGTTGGTCGGTTCATCGAGCAGCAGCAGGTTAGGGCGCTGCCAGACGATCAGCGCCAGCACCAGCCGCGCCTTCTCGCCGCCGGAGAAACGTTCGGTCACTTCGCTGACCTTGTCGCCCTGGAAACCGAAACCGCCCAGATAGTCGCGCAGCTGCTGCTCCAGCACCCGTGGCGCGATGCGGCTCAGGTGCTGCAGCGGCGATTCGTCGGCGCGCAGGAATTCCAGCTGGTGCTGGGCGAAGTAACCCAGCTTGATGCCTTTCGCCAGGCCGATCTCGCCGCTCAGCGGTTCCAGAGTGCCGGCCAGCAGTTTGATCAGCGTCGATTTACCGGCGCCGTTGCGGCCGAGCAGGCCAATGCGCGAGCCGGGCACCAGGTTCAGCTTGATTGACTTCAGGATCACCTTGTCGCCATACCCGGCGCTGACTTTGTCCATGCGTAGCAGCGGATTTGGCAGGCTTTCCGGCGGACGGAAGCTGAAGGTGAACGGGTTGTCGACGTGCGCCGGGGCGATCAGCTCCATGCGCTCCAGCATCTTGATGCGGCTCTGCGCCTGCTTGGCCTTGGTGGCCTGCGCGCGGAAACGGTCGATATAGCTTTGCAGGTGCGCCACTTTCTCTTGCTGGTGCTGATACAGCGACTGCTGCTGCGCCAGCTTGGTGGCGCGCTGGCGTTCGAACGACGAATAGTTACCGGTGTATTCATTCATCGTCTGCTGTTCGATATGCAGGATTTTGTCGACGATCGGATCGAGGAAGTCGCGGTCGTGCGAGATCAGCACCAGCGTGCCGGGATAGCTTTTCAGCCAGCGCTCCAGCCAGATCACCGCGTCGAGATCCAGGTGGTTGGTCGGTTCGTCGAGCAGCAGCAGGTCGGAACGGCACACCAGCGCCTGCGCCAGGTTGAGGCGCATGCGCCAGCCGCCGGAGAAGTCGCGCACCGGGCTTTGCAGCTGTTCGTTGGAGAAGCCGAGGCCGTGCAGCAGGCTGGCGGCGCGGGAGCGGATGGTCCAGGCGTCGATGGCGTCCAGCTTGCCGTGCAGGGTGGCGATGGCGTGGCCGTCGTTGCGATCGTTGGCCGCCTGCAATTCGGCTTCGAGTTGGCGAAACTCGCGGTCGCCGTCGATAACATACTCGATTGCCGGCACGTCCAGCGCCGGCGTCTCCTGGTTGACCCAGGCCAGCGCCCAGTTGCCGGGGAAGGTGAAGCTGCCGCCGTCCGCCGCGATCTCGCCCTTCAGCAGCGACAGCAGCGTGGATTTGCCGCAGCCGTTTTTGCCCACCAGGCCGACCTTCTGACCTGGATTAACCGTCGCCGTGGCGTTGTCCAGCAGGACGCGGATGCCGCGTCGGATTTGTAGCGAGGAGAATACAATCATAAAGCGCCGTATGTTCAGAGTATGTTAAATTATCATTAAGGTAACAGAACGCGCACCGCGCGCTGTTTTTGTCTTTGCGATGCATGGTAACGGAAAACCGCTACCCTGACGACGCTTTGGAGGGGAATGATGTCGCAGCCGCCCAAGGTCTTGCTGCTGTATGCCCATCCGGAATCCCATGACTCGGTGGCGAACCGGGTTTTGCTTCGACCGGCGCAGCAGTTGGAACATGTCACCGTGCACGATCTCTACGCGCACTACCCTGATTTTTTTATCGATATCCATCACGAACAACAGCTGCTGCGTGAGCATCAGGTCATCGTGTTTCAGCACCCCCTGTATACCTACAGCTGCCCGGCGCTGCTGAAGGAGTGGCTGGATCGCGTGCTGTCGCGCGGCTTTGCCAGCGGCGTGGGCGGCAATGCGCTAGCGGGCAAATACTGGCGTTCGGTGATCACCACCGGCGAACCGGAAGGCGCCTACCGCACCGGCGGTTATAACCACTACCCGATGGAAGATATTCTGCGGCCGTTCGAGCTGACCGCCGGGATGTGCCATATGCATTGGCTGACGCCGTTCGTGGTGTATTGGGCGCGGCGGCAAAAGCCGGAGGTGCTGCGCAGCCATGCGGACGCCTACGGCGAGTGGCTGAGCCACCCGCTGCCGCGCGGAGGGCGGTGAGCATGGAAGGATCGACCTTACTGACCGCCATTTTACTGTTCCTGTTCGCCGCGGTGGTGACGGTGCCGATCGCCCGTCGCCTGGGGATCGGCGCGGTGCTGGGCTATCTGATCGCCGGCATCGCCATCGGCCCCTGGGGATTGGGCTTCATTCGCGACGTCGACGAGATCCTGCACTTCTCCGAGCTGGGCGTGGTGTTCCTGATGTTCATCATCGGCCTGGAGCTGAACCCCAGCAAGCTGTGGGAGCTGCGGCGTTCGATCTTCGGCGCCGGCGCCGGCCAGGTGTTGATCACCGCGGCGGTGCTGGGTGCGTTGCTGTACCTGACGCACTTCGCCTGGCAGGCGGCGGTGATCGGCGGCGTCGGCCTGGCGATGTCTTCCACCGCCATGGCGCTGCAGCTGATGCGCGAGAAGGGCATGAACCGCAACGAAGGGGGGCAGCTCGGCTTCTCGGTGCTGCTGTTCCAGGATATGGCGGTGATCCCGGCGCTGGCACTGATCCCGATTCTGGCCGGCGCCGGCGGCACCAGCGACGACTGGGCGAAGATCGCGCTCAAGGTGGCGGCGTTCGGCGGCATGCTGATCGGCGGCCGTTTCCTGCTGCGGCCGCTGTTCCGCTATATCGCCGCTTCCGGCGTGCGCGAGATCTTCACCGCCGCGGCGCTGTTGCTGGTGCTCGGCTCGGCGCTGTTTATGGAAGCGCTCGGCCTGTCGATGGCGCTCGGCACCTTCATTGCCGGGGTGCTGCTGGCGGAGAGCGAATACCGCCACGAACTGGAAATTTCCATCGAGCCGTTTAAAGGGCTGCTGCTGGGGCTGTTCTTTATCTCGGTGGGCATGGTGTTGAATATCGGCGTGCTCTACACCCATCTGGCCGAGGTGTTGATCGGCGTGCTGGTGCTGGTGACGGTCAAATCCGGCGTGCTCTACGGCGTGTCGCGCCTGTTCGGCCTGCGCAGTTCGGTGCGCCTGCAGTTCGCCGGGGTGCTCAGCCAGGGCGGTGAGTTCGCCTTCGTGCTGTTTTCGGCGGCGGGCGCCCAAAAGGTGCTGCAGCCGGATCAACTCTCTTTGCTGCTGGTGGTGGTGACGCTGTCGATGATGACCACGCCGCTGCTGATGCAGGCCATTGACCGCATTTTGGCGCGCCGCTATAACGCCAAAGACGAAGACGAGGAGACGCCGTACGTGGAAGATGACGATCCGCAGGTGATCATCGTCGGCTTCGGGCGTTTCGGCCAGGTGATCGGCCGCCTGTTGATGGCCAACAAAATGCGCATTACCGTTCTGGAGCGCGACGTCAGCGCCGTTGGCGTACTGCGGCGCTACGGCTACAAGGTTTATTACGGCGATGCCACCGAGCTGGAGCTGCTGCGCGCGGCGGGCGCCGAGAAGGCCAAGTCGATCGTGATCACCTGCAACGAGCCGGAAGACACCATGGAGATCGTGCGGCTGTGCCAGCAACACTTCCCGAACCTGAGCATTCTGGCGCGGGCGCGCGGCCGCGTGGAGGCGCATGAGTTGCTGCAGGCGGGGGTGAAACAGTTCAGCCGCGAAACCTTCTCCAGCGCGCTGGAACTGGGGCGCAAGGCGCTGATGGAGTTGGGGATGCACCCGCATCAGGCCTTCCGCGCCCAGCAGCATTTCCGCCGCCTGGATATGCGCATGCTGCGTGAACTGATGCCGCCGCATCAGGGCGACGTGGCGCAAATTTCCCGCGTGAAAGAGGCGCGGCGCGAGCTGGAAGAGCTGTTCCATCGCGAAATGCAAAAAGAAAGCCGCCAGTTCGACGGCTGGGACGAATACGAATAAGCGGGAGCATAACGATGTCTGCAACACGTAAAAGATTTATCGCCGGGGCGGTGTGCCCAAGCTGTAGCGCCATGGATACGCTGGCGGTATGGCGGGAGGATCAGGTGGAGGTGGTGGAGTGCGTCAAGTGCGGCCACCATCAGCGCCAGACCGAACAACAGGTGGAAAAACACGTTCGCCCGCAAGAGCAGGTGATCGGCATTTTCCAGCCGAAGTAGCGTTTTTTTATCCCGGAGGGTACAGCGAGGCAGATTTCCGTTACAATCTGTCCGGAAAAGGCGCGCATCCCGATAACGGTGTGCGTCCTAGTAGCCAACGGTAGGAGATATCATGAAAGTAGCAAAAGACTTGGTGGTCAGCCTGGCTTACCAAGTACGTACAGAAGACGGTGTTTTGGTTGATGAGTCTCCGGTGAGCGCACCGCTGGACTATCTGCACGGGCATGGTTCTCTGATCGCAGGTCTGGAAAAAGCACTCGAAGGCCACGACGTTGGCGATCGTTTTGACGTTCACGTCGGCGCGAACGACGCGTACGGCAACTACGACGAAAACCTGGTGCAACGCGTACCGAAAGACGTCTTCATGGGCGTTGACGAACTGCAGGTCGGCATGCGTTTCCTGGCTGACACCGATCAGGGCCCGGTACCGGTTGAAATCACCGAAGTTGACGGCGACCACGTGGTGGTTGACGGCAACCACATGCTGGCCGGCCAAAACCTGAACTTCAACGTGGAAGTTGTCGCGATCCGCGAAGCGACCGAAGAAGAACTGGCGCACGGCCACGTACACGGCGAGCACGACCATCACCACGAGCACGGTGAAGGCTGCTGCGGCGGTCACGGCCACAGCCACGATCACGACCATGGTCACGACCACGGTAAAGGTGGTTGCGGTAACGGCGGCTGCGGCTGCCACTAAGCAGAGCGCAGTGACGAGACAAGAGGGCGGCCATCGGCTGCCCTTTTTTATGCGCGGCGCACCGGGCGCCGAACGGCACAACAGGACATGCCATGGCCACCATGAAAGACGTTGCGCGCCGCGCCGGCGTTTCCACGGCCACCGTCAGCCGGGTGATCAATAATACCGCCTACGTTGAACCGGTGACCCGCGAACGCGTCGAGAAAGCGATGCGCGAGTTTAACTACCATCGCAACGCCGCCGCGCTGGCGCTGGCGAAAAGAAGCGGCAATATGCTGGGATTGCTGACCGGCAACCTCGACGATCCGTTTTTTTCACGCCTGGCGCGGGGCGTGGAAGACATCACGCGGCAGGCCGGCGTGCGGTTGATGTTGTGCAGCGGCGGGCATCAGGCCGAGCTGGAAAAAAGCGGCCTTGATTTTCTCATCAACCAGGGATGCGAAGCCATCGTGGCGCACGTCACGCGCATGGGGGAGGAGGAGCTGCTGCGCTACGCCGCCCACACGCCTGCGCTGGTGCTGATCAATCGTTATCTGCCCGCCATCGCCAACCGTTGCATCTGGCTCGACAACGCCAATGCGGCGCAGACGGCGACCGAGTTGCTCATACGCCAGGGGCATCGGAGAATTGCCTGCGTGACGGCGGATCTGCCGATCGACGAC
The DNA here is from genome assembly GCF_037137105.1 of Serratia sp. TMDUHS_CL. Taxonomy (NCBI): domain Bacteria; kingdom Pseudomonadati; phylum Pseudomonadota; class Gammaproteobacteria; order Enterobacterales; family Yersiniaceae; genus Serratia; species Serratia sp. TMDUHS_CL. The sequence continues at coordinate 36,865 of NZ_JBBBDV010000010.1, read as the reverse complement.
CGCGCGCAGCGGTTAGCGGGTTACCGCAAGGCCATGGTCGCCGCCGGCATTGAGGTACCCGGCAGCTGGATCATCAGCGTGCCCTTCAACGAGCGAGGGGGCGAACTGGCGGCCGAGCGCGTGCTGGCCAGCGACCCATGCTTCACCGCCGCAGTGACCTTCAACGACGTAATGGCCGCCGGCATGATGCGTACCTGCCACCAACGGCACATTCAGCTGCCTCAAGCGCTGTCGATCGTCGGTTTTGACGACATTGCCCTGGCGAAGTATCTCCACCCCGCGTTGACCACCGTGCATTATCCCATCGAGAAAATGGCTCGGCGTGCCGCGCGCCTGGCGCTACAGATCCACAGCGGCAGCGACATCGCGCCACGGAACAACCGCTTTTCGGCCGAACTTATCCTGCGAGACTCCGTAGCCGACGGCGAACCGCATGAGCAAAGCAAGCTCGGCGAATGAGAGACGGCTCACACAACGCCATCTCATGAAACCGATTACATGGCCGGTTGCCTGCGCTCACATCCTCCAATTACCGAAGCCATTACGCTGTTGCAGTACCCCATCTTCAACAGGAGCCGTATATGGATAATAAGAAAACGCTCAACCTTGGGCTGGCGACGCTGCCGATTGTGGCCATGCTGTTGCTGCTCATCATCGGCTATGGCCAGTTTGGCCTGCGCATTGAACCGCTGCTGCTGGTTTCCGCCGCCATCGCCGCGGCGTTAGCCTGGTGGCAAGGCTACCGCTGGGACGACATCATCGAGGCCATCGTGGCCAAGCTGGCGAAGGCGATGCCGGTTATCCTGATCCTGATCTGCGTGGGCGGCCTGATCGGCACCTGGATGATCAGCGGCACCATCCCTTACATGGTGTATTGGGGGCTGAAGCTGATCAGCCCGCAATACATTCTGATCGCCGCGTTCTTCATCACCAGCGTGATCTCGGTGTGCACCGGCACCTCGTGGGGGGCGGCCGGCACCGTGGGCGTGGCGCTGATGGGCGTGGCCGCCGGTCTGGACGTGCCGCTGGCCGCCGCGGCCGGGGCGGTGGTGTCCGGCGCTTACTTCGGCGACAAAATTTCGCCGTTGTCCGATTCGACGAACTTCGCGGCTATCGTTGCGGATACCGATCTCTACAGCCATATCCAGCATCTGATGTACACGACGCTGCCGAGTTTTATCCTGGCCGCCGTGGTGTACCTGATCGCCGGCCACACCGGTGCGGTGGGCAGTGTGGCAACGCCCGAGAAAGTGACCGAAATTGTCGGTGCGCTCGAGGGGCTGTACCACTTCAATCTGCTGCTGATCCTGCCGCCGGTGCTGGTGCTGTGGGGCGCGGTGACCAAACGGCCGGTGATCCCCGTCATGCTGGCCGCCTGCGCGCTGGCGATCGCCATCGGCGTCGCGCTGCAGGGCTTTAGCCTGCAGCAGGGGCTGAATGCGTTGATGGACGGCTTCAATCTGTCGATGTTCGCCACTCAGGGCCATAACGTCGAAGGGATCGTCGCCGATGTGCCGCGCCTGCTGAACCGCGGCGGCATGTTCTCGATGATGAGTACGATCCTGCTGGTGTTCTGCGCCTTTTCCTTCGCCGGCGCCCTGACGCTGACCGGCGCGCTGACGGTGATCATCAGCCGGCTGCTGAAAGTGGTGCACACCACCGGCCAGCTGATCGCCGCCACCGTTGCCACCACTATCCTGGTGACCGGCGCGACCAGCGACGGCAAGCTGGCGCTGCTGATCCCGGCGGAGCTGTTCAAAGGGGCCTATCGACGCATGGGGCTGGACAACAAAAATCTGTCGCGCACCGTCGAAGATGCGGGCACCGTCATCGAACCGCTGATCCCGTGGACGGCCGCCGGCATTTACATGGCCACCACGCTGGGGGTCAGCACCCTCGATCTGCTGCCGTGGGCGATCCAATGTTATGCCGCGGTGGTGTTCGCCCTGATTTATGGGTTTACCGGCTTCGGTATCGCCAAACTCCAACCTCAGAACGACTTGCAGCGTAAGGAAGCCTGACATGACGAGTCATTTCAACGCCATCATCGATCGCCACAACACCGGCTCCGTGAAGTGGGACTTCATCGACCGCTATCTGCAACTGGACGGCAGTGAACTGTTGCCGATGTGGGTGTCCGATTTCGACTTTCCGTGCCCGCCGGAGGTGCAACAGGCGCTGCATCAGCGGGTGGACCACGGCGTCTTTGGCTACAGCGAACGCGACGACGCTTACTATGAGGCGGCGATCGACTGGTTTGCCAAGCGGCACGGCTTGCCGCTGCGGCGCGAATGGTTCACGTCGATTGAAGGGGTAGTGCCGGGGTTGGCGATGCTGATCCAACTGCTCAGCAAGCCGGGGGATGGCGTGGTGGTGCAGGGGCCGTATTATGGCTCGTTCGCCAAGATAGTCACCATGAACGGCAGAGAGGTGATTGAAAACCCGCTGCTGGAAACCCCGCAGGGATACCGGATCGATTTCGACCAGCTGGCCGCCTGTCTGGCGCAGCGTAAACCGCCGCTGTTGTTACTGTGCAATCCGCACAACCCGACCGGCCGTTGCTGGCGCCGTGATGAACTGGAGCGGCTCATGGCGCTCTGCCACGCCCACGACGTCACGGTGATCTCCGATGAAATTTGGGCCGATCTGCTGCTGCCCGGCGAGACGTTTACGTCGGTGTTGCATCTGGGCGAGGAATATCGCGAGCGGGTCATTGCGGCGACGTCCGCCAGCAAAACGTTCGGCCTTTCCTCGCTGCGCATTTCGAATTTCCTGATCCCCAATGCCTGGCTTCGGCAGGCGTTTGTCGATCGGCTGAACGCCCACGGGCTGGATGTGTTCAACGCGTTGTCGATGACGGCGGCGACCGCGGCCTATCAACGGGGCGCGGCCTGGCTTGATGAGCTGCTCGACTACCTGGCGGAGAACCGGCGTTGGTTTAAGCAGGCGCTGGCGGACGCCGCGCCCTGGTGCACGATGACCCAGGCTGAAGGGACCTATCTCGCCTGGCTGGATTGCCGCTCGCTGGGTTTGAACGATGCTGACTTGCAGCAGGCGCTGGTGGCGGTGGCGAAGCTGGCGCCGTCGATGGGCAGCGGTTTCGGCCCGCAGGGGAGCGGTTTTATCCGTATCAACCTGGGATGCCCGCGCCGGTATCTCGAGCGTGCCGTCGCAGGGCTGGCACGCCTGAAATAACCGCATGGCGGGCCCTCAATAGTGCGGCGGAGGCGTTTCTTCCGATTGCGAGGCGATCATTGAGGTTTGGGTCGAGCGCAGCTTGTCGGTCAACATGCGCAGATGTTCGCGCATCTTCAGCATTTCCATTTGATGCTGGATGACGGTCTGGTTGAGCTCTTCGATGGTGAGCTCTTGGAAGGCCTGACGGCTCTCCAGTTCTTCAAGCCGCTGTAGCAGGCGTTGAGTGTCGGCGTTGTGCATGAGGCTACCTCTGACGCGATAAAATCCTGATTCGGCGCTATGGTAACAGCTGGCGCCGGGTTTGCTCGCGCTATTTCTCCAGACGGCGCGCAACGTTGCGATCGGCAGTGTAAAGTGCTGAAAAGTTGCGCGCCTGATACGCCGTTTTTTGCTAACCTCGCCGAATATTCTGCAAGAAAAATCTGATTTATCATGCGAGTAGCACGCGGTGGGAAACTTCTTGGCAAAGCGGGAGTCACACTTTGACTCGATTGGTTACCTGTGCGACTGTTTTGTTTTGTTTCAGGCAGCTATAGTAGCCCGGTTATCTTACCTAATGATTGTTTGGGGCATTGCTTCAGACACTGGAGAAATGGATGAAATCTTTGTTTAAAGTCACGCTTCTGGCAACCACCATGGCTTTTGCTCTGAATGCGACCCAGGTCATGGCAGCCGATGCCGCCAAACCGGCAGAAGCCGCTAAACCAGCGGACGCGGCAGCAGCACCGAGCACCGGCAAGTTCAAAAACGACGACGAGCAAGCGGCTTACGCACTGGGCGCCTCTCTCGGTCGTTACATGGACAACTCTCTGAAAGAGCAAGAGAAGCTGGGCATCAAGCTGGACAAAGATCAGCTGATCGCCGGCGTTCAGGACGCGTTCGCCAACAAGAGCAAGCTGAACGATGCCGACATCGAGAAGACCCTGCAGGGCTTCGAAGCGCGCGTGAAGGCTTCCGCTCAGGCGAAGATGGAACAGGACGCCAAGGACAACGAAACCAAAGGCGCCAAGTACCGCGACAGCTTCGCTAAAGAAAAAGGCGTGAAGAAAACCGAATCCGGCCTGCTGTACCAGGTAGAGAAACCGGGCGCGGGTGAAGCACCGAAAGACAGCGACACCGTGGTAGTGAACTACAAAGGCACCCTGACCGACGGTACCGAGTTCGATAACTCCTACACCCGCGGCGAGCCGCTGTCGTTCCGTCTGGACGGCGTGATCCCAGGCTGGACCGAAGGCCTGAAGCACATCAAGAAAGGCGGCAAAATCAAGCTGGTGATCCCACCGGCGCTGGCCTACGGTAAAACCGGCGTTCCGGGCATCCCGGCTAACTCCACGCTGGTCTTCGACGTTGAGCTGCTGGACGTGAAAGCGGCGCCGAAAGCCGACGCTAAAGCTGAAAAACCGGCTGACGCGAAAGCCGCTACCAAAGCGAAATAACATCGTCGCTCTGTTTGCCACCGCCGCGGATGCCCTCCGCGGCGGTTTTCATTTCGGCAGCCGCCGCCTCTCTCTCCATTGAACGCTTGACGCCTGCCGGGCATCGGGCTTAACGTCAATACCACGCGCAAACGCAAGGACTTTGCTCCGGCCGCTTTGCTAGACTAATAATTCTGATTTATCAGTCATGCGTCTGCCCCTTAGGGCGTGTACCTAAAATTGTTCCCGGCCGCCTCGCCTGCGGATGTCATCGTGCCGTTTGATGCCGCTCTCAGCCGGCCGCGCTGCGGCGTGCCGACGACGGCAGCGATCCGGTCCGAGCGGTTTTAGCTGCGCCCCCTGGCACAGGCGATCTATGAGGGTGGTATCTTCGATGTCGAATTCGCTTTTATCCAGCGAAGCCAGCGAACTTGATTTGCTGAATGAACGTCCGTTTACTCAAACGGATCATGAAATCCTGAAATCCTATGAAGCGGTGGTCGACGGGCTGGCGATGTTGATCGGCGGCCATTGCGAGATCGTACTGCACGCGCTGGAAGACCTGAACAGCTCAGCGGTACGCATCGCCAACGGCGAGCATACCGGGCGCAAAATCGGCTCGCCGATCACCGACCTTGCCCTGCGCATGCTGCATGACATGGCCGGCGACGACAGCAGCGTGTCGAAAGCCTACTTCACCCGCGCCAAGAGTGGCGTGTTGATGAAGTCGGTGACCATCGCCATTCGCAATCGCGAGCAGCGGGTGATCGGCTTGCTGTGCATCAACATGAACCTCGACGTGCCGTTCTCGCAGATCATGCAGACCTTTATGCCGCCGGCCACGCAGGACGTGCCGTCGTCGGTGAATTTCGCTTCTTCCGTCGACGATCTGGTGGCGCAGACGCTGGAGTTCACCATTGAAGAGGTGAACGCCGACCGCTCGGTGTCCAATAACGCCAAGAATCGCCAGGTGGTGCTCAATCTCTATGAGAAAGGCATCTTCGACATCAAGGATGCGATCAACCAGGTGGCGGATCGCCTGAATATCTCCAAACACACCGTGTATCTGTATATCCGCCAGTTCAAGAGCGGCGATCTGTTGGGAAGCGACCGTTGATGCTCGATTATTGTCTGTTGGTCACCGGCCCGGCTTACGGCACGCAGCAGGCCAGCAGCGCCTATCAGTTCGCTCAGGCCCTGCTGGCGAAAGGGCACCGGCTTTCCAGCGTTTTTTTCTACCGTGAAGGGGTGTTGAACGCCAACCAGCTGACCGCGCCGGCCAGCGACGAGTTCGACCTGGTGCGCGGCTGGACGCAGCTGGCGCAGCAACACGGCGTGGCGCTCAACGTCTGCGTTGCTGCTGCGTTGCGCCGTGGCGTCACCGACGAGCAGGAGGCGGCGCAACAGGGGCTGGCAAGCGCCAACCTGCAGCCCGGTTTTACCCTGAGCGGGCTGGGTTCCCTGGCCGAAGCGTCGCTGAGTTGCGACCGTCTGGTGCAGTTCTGAGGATATGATGAAACGAGTCGCTTTTGTTTTCACCCACGGGCCGCACGGCGGCGCCGGCGGCAGGGAAGGGCTGGATGCGCTGCTCGCCACGTCGGCGCTCAGCGAAGACTTGGGGGTGTTTTTTGTCGGCGATGGCGTATTGCAACTGTTGCCGGGGCAGCAACCGGAAAAGATTTTGGCACGCAATTACATTGCCACCTTCGGCGTGCTGCCGCTGTATGACGTGGAGCGGTGCTATCTGTGCCAGGCTTCGCTGCAGGAACGTGGGCTGAGCCAGGTGACCGATTGGGTGCTGGATGCGGAAGTGCTGGCGCCGGACGAACTGCGCCGCGAACTGGCCGGCTACGACGCCGTGATGACGTTTTAGGATCCTCTGATGCTGTATACCCTGAGCCATTCGCCAAACCAATGTGACTTACCTGCGCTGCTGCGCCTGACGGCAGAGGGCGATGCGCTGCTGCTGCTGCAGGACGGCGTGCTCGCCGGCCTTGCCGGCAGCGCCCATCTTGAATTACTGCTCGCCGCCCCCATATCCCTTTATGCGCTGCAGGACGACCTGGAAGCCCGGGGATTGGTTGGTCATTTTTCGCACAAAATCACTGCCGTCGGCTATAATCACTTCGTTGAATTAACCGAACAACACCGCAGCCAAATGGCCTGGTGATGAGAGTGATGTTGTATATTTCTTGACACCCATACTGGTCAGCCATAAAATTCTGCGTCCTCGTACTTTGCCAGTAGTGCATACGAGGGGATTTATCACATGTTTACGAAGCTAGTACGAAGCAAAAACCAGGAGCTTTTTTAATGGCAACAATTAACCAGCTGGTTCGCAAACCACGCTCTGTGAAGGCTGCTAAAAGCAACGTTCCAGCGCTGGAAGCCTGCCCGCAGAAACGTGGCGTATGCACCCGCGTATATACCACTACCCCGAAAAAACCAAACTCCGCACTGCGTAAAGTTTGCCGTGTGCGTTTGACCAACGGTTTCGAAGTAACTTCCTACATCGGTGGCGAAGGCCACAACCTGCAGGAACACTCCGTAATCCTGATCCGTGGCGGTCGTGTAAAAGACCTGCCAGGTGTGCGTTACCACACCGTCCGTGGTGCACTTGACTGCTCCGGTGTTAAAGACCGTAAGCAAGCTCGTTCCAAGTACGGCGTGAAGAAGCCAAAGGCTTAATGGTTCTCCGTTAAGTAAGGCCAAACGTTTTAACTTTAATGTCAAAATAAACTCGTAGAGTTTTGGACAATCCTGAATTAACAACGGAGTATTTCCATGCCACGTCGTCGCGTAATCGGCCAACGTAAAATCCTGCCAGATCCTAAGTTCGGATCTGAGCTGCTGGCCAAATTTGTAAATATCCTGATGGTAGACGGTAAAAAATCTACTGCAGAAGCAATCGTCTATACCGCGCTGGAGACCCTGGCTCAGCGTTCTGGTAAAGATCACCTGGAAGCTTTCGAAGTCGCTCTCGACAACGTTCGCCCGACTGTAGAAGTTAAGTCGCGTCGCGTTGGCGGTTCTACTTATCAGGTACCAGTTGAAGTCCGCCCGGTTCGTCGTAATGCTCTGGCAATGCGTTGGATCGTTGATGCTGCACGTAAACGCGGTGATAAATCCATGGCTCTGCGCCTGGCGAACGAGCTGTCTGACGCAGCAGAGAACAAAGGTTCTGCTGTTAAGAAGCGTGAAGACGTTCACCGTATGGCCGAAGCCAACAAGGCGTTCGCCCACTACCGCTGGTAATCACCCGGCTGTAGTCATGCTAACCAAGCGGGCGCGTCAAATCGGCCCGCTTGGGTTAACTGAACTTGAACGCCCTAGGAATAGAGGAATCAAATGGCTCGTACAACACCCATTGCACGCTACCGCAACATCGGTATCAGTGCTCACATCGACGCCGGTAAAACCACCACTACCGAACGTATTCTGTTCTACACCGGTGTAAACCACAAAATCGGTGAAGTTCATGACGGCGCTGCCACCATGGACTGGATGGAACAGGAGCAGGAGCGTGGTATTACCATCACTTCTGCAGCGACTACTGCTTTCTGGTCTGGTATGGCCAAGCAGTTCGAACCGCATCGCGTAAACATCATCGACACCCCAGGGCACGTTGACTTCACCATCGAAGTAGAACGTTCCATGCGTGTGCTGGATGGCGCGGTAATGGTTTACTGTGCTGTTGGTGGTGTTCAGCCACAGTCTGAAACCGTATGGCGTCAGGCTAACAAATACAAAGTGCCACGTATCGCGTTCGTTAACAAAATGGACCGTATGGGTGCTAACTTCCTGAAAGTTGTTGGCCAGATCAAATCTCGTCTGGGCGCTAACCCTGTTCCTCTGCAGCTGGCTATCGGCGCAGAAGACAAATTCACCGGCGTTATCGACCTGGTGAAGATGAAGGCGATCAACTGGAACGAAGAAGACGCAGGCGTAACCTTCGAATACGAAGACGTGCCGGCTGACATGATGGATCTGGCTGAAGAATGGCGCCAGAACCTGATCGAGTCCGCTGCGGAAGCTTCCGAAGAGCTGATGGAAAAATACCTGGGCGGCGAAGAGCTGACCGAGGAAGAAATCAAGTCCGCTCTGCGTCAGCGCGTACTGAACAACGAAATCATCCTGGTTACCTGTGGTTCTGCGTTCAAGAACAAGGGCGTGCAGGCGATGCTGGATGCGGTAATCGAATACCTGCCGGCACCAACTGACGTTCCTGCGATCAACGGTATCCTGGACGACGGTAAAGACACTCCGGCTGAGCGTCACGCAAGTGATGACGAGCCGTTCTCTGCTCTGGCGTTCAAAATCGCTACCGACCCGTTCGTAGGTAACTTGACCTTCTTCCGCGTGTACTCCGGCGTTGTTAACTCCGGCGACACCGTGCTGAACTCCGTTAAGTCTGCGCGCGAGCGTTTCGGCCGTATCGTTCAGATGCACGCTAACAAGCGTGAAGAGATCAAAGAAGTTCGCGCAGGCGACATCGCCGCTGCGATCGGTCTGAAAGACGTGACCACCGGGGACACCCTGTGTGACCCAGACTCTCCAATCATCCTGGAGCGTATGGAATTCCCTGAGCCGGTAATCTCTATCGCCGTTGAACCGAAAACCAAAGCTGACCAGGAAAAAATGGGTCTGGCTCTGGGCCGTCTGGCTAAAGAAGACCCGTCATTCCGCGTATGGACTGACGAAGAGTCTAACCAGACCATCATCGCCGGTATGGGTGAACTGCACCTCGACATCATCGTTGACCGCATGAAGCGTGAATTCAACGTTGAAGCTAACGTGGGCAAACCTCAGGTAGCTTACCGCGAAGCGATTCGCGCGAAGATTACCGATGTTGAAGGTAAGCACGCCAAGCAGTCTGGTGGTCGCGGTCAGTACGGTCACGTTGTGATCGACATGTACCCACTGGAGCCGGGCTCTAACCCGAAAGGTTACGAGTTCATCAACGACATCAAAGGTGGTGTAATTCCTGGCGAATACATCCCTGCCGTTGATAAAGGCATCCAGGAGCAGCTGAAGTCTGGTCCGTTGGCTGGTTACCCGGTAGTAGACATGGGTATTCGTCTGCACTTCGGTTCTTACCACGACGTTGACTCCTCTGAACTGGCGTTTAAACTGGCCGCGTCTATCGCCTTTAAAGAAGGCTTTAAGAAAGCGAAACCAGTTCTGCTTGAGCCTATCATGAAGGTTGAAGTTGAGACTCCAGAAGAGAACACCGGTGACGTTATCGGTGACTTGAGCCGTCGTCGCGGCATGCTGCGCGGTCAGGAATCTGAAGTGACTGGCGTTAAGATCCACGCTGAAGTACCGTTGTCCGAAATGTTCGGCTACGCAACTCAGCTGCGTTCTCTGACTAAAGGTCGCGCATCATACACCATGGAATTCCTGAAGTATGATGATGCACCGAACAACGTCGCTCAGGCCGTAATCGAAGCCCGTGGCAAATAAGCCGCAGGGTTAAAACCAAAGTCCCGTGCTCTCTCCAGAAGGGGAGAGCGCTATAGTAAGGAATATAGCCGTGTCTAAAGAAAAATTTGAACGTACAAAACCGCACGTTAACGTTGGTACTATCGGCCACGTTGACCACGGTAAAACTACCCTGACTGCAGCGATCACCACCGTACTGGCTAAAACCTACGGCGGTTCTGCACGTGCTTTCGACCAGATCGATAACGCGCCAGAAGAAAAAGCTCGTGGTATCACCATCAACACCTCTCACGTTGAATATGACACCCCGACTCGTCACTACGCGCACGTTGACTGCCCAGGGCACGCCGACTACGTGAAAAACATGATCACCGGTGCTGCTCAGATGGACGGCGCGATCCTGGTAGTAGCTGCGACTGACGGCCCAATGCCTCAGACTCGTGAGCACATCCTGCTGGGTCGTCAGGTTGGCGTTCCTTTCATCATCGTATTCATGAACAAATGCGACATGGTAGATGATGAAGAGCTGCTGGAACTGGTAGAAATGGAAGTTCGCGAACTGCTGTCCGCTTACGACTTCCCAGGCGACGACCTGCCGGTAATCCGCGGTTCCGCGCTGAAAGCGCTGGAAGGCGAAGCTGAGTGGGAAGCGAAAATCATCGAACTGGCCGAAGCCCTGGACAGCTACATCCCAGAGCCAGAGCGTGCTATCGACAAGCCGTTCCTGCTGCCAATCGAAGACGTATTCTCCATCTCCGGTCGTGGTACCGTTGTTACCGGTCGTGTTGAGCGCGGTATCATCAAAGTTGGCGAAGAAGTTGAAATCGTTGGTATCAAAGACACCGTTAAGTCTACCTGTACTGGCGTTGAAATGTTCCGCAAACTGCTGGACGAAGGCCGTGCTGGTGAGAACGTAGGTGTTCTGCTGCGTGGTATCAAACGTGAAGAAATCGAACGTGGTCAGGTACTGGCTAAGCCAGGCTCTATCAAGCCGCACACCCAGTTCGAATCTGAAGTGTACATCCTGAGCAAAGATGAAGGTGGTCGTCACACGCCATTCTTCAAAGGCTACCGTCCACAGTTCTACTTCCGTACTACTGACGTGACCGGTACCATCGAACTGCCAGAAGGCGTAGAGATGGTAATGCCAGGCGACAACGTGAACATGGTTGTAACCCTGATTCACCCAATCGCGATGGACGACGGTCTGCGTTTCGCAATCCGTGAAGGCGGCCGTACTGTAGGCGCTGGTGTTGTTGCTAAAGTTATCGCTTAATCGCGAATAATTTTTCGACACAAAAAGGGCACTTCGGTGCCCTTTTTTTATGCAATTTGTTCAAATCTTAATTGAAATAAAAACCATTCCTATTTAGACTCAATGCATTGGTTAAGAAGTGAGTCTCTCTATGTATGTATGTCTGTGTAATGCGGTGACTGACAAAGCGATCCGTAATGCGGTGCGTCAGCACAATCCCCATACCATGAAGCAGCTGCGTGAACTTGTGCCGATTGGTACCGATTGTGGAAAGTGCATTCGTCAGGCAAGACAGATTATGGTGGAGGAACGCGGAACTATCATCCCAATGCATGAAGTTGCCTAACAAAGGGTAAGGTTATTTTTGACTCTTGGCTTACAGGTTCTACACTTTTAGAACTGGCCAGGAGGAGTTACCTATGAAAGGCGATAAAAAGATCATTGCTCACCTCAACAAGCTGCTCGGCAACGAGCTGGTTGCCATCAATCAATATTTCCTGCACGCCCGCATGTTCAAGAATTGGGGCTTAATGCGCCTCAACGACAAGGAATACCACGAGTCGATCGACGAAATGAAGCATGCCGATCGCTACATCGAGCGTATCCTGTTCCTGGAAGGGCTCCCTAACCTGCAGGATCTCGGCAAGCTGAACATCGGCGAAGACATTGAAGAGATGCTGCGTTCCGATCTGGCGCTGGAGCTGGCAGGCGCTAAAAACCTGCGTGAAGGTATCGCCTATGCCGACTCGATTCATGATTACGTCAGCCGCGATTTGATGATCGATATCCTGGCTGATGAAGAAGAGCATATCGACTGGCTGGAAACCGAGCTGGATCTGATCGCTCGCCTCGGTATTCAAAACTATGCCCAGGCCCAGGTTCTAGAGCGCAAAGAGTAAGCCTGTCTTCCGTTCGTCATCGTCTCTCCTGCCGGCGGCCGTTTTTACGGTGGGGCAGGGGAGAATTCAACCCGCCCTAAGCATAATTCATTCCCTGTTCACCGTGTTAACCCGCCCACTGCCGCTGAACGCGCAAAAATGACGATTTCCTGAGCATATTTCCAACTGCGGCTTGCTTCCTGGGCCATTTTGCGTATAATGCGCGGGCTTACCTAATCTTGGTAAGCCTGATTTTAGCGAATCAGTCGATTGGCAGGCCTTTTTTGCCTTTCGAACAATACTCCCGATATGGGGGTTATATGTTGACGATTACACTCCCCCATCAATCGAAATGGGTGTGAGGAGTAATTATTTACGTTTATAAATAATTGGAGCTCTGGTCTCATGCAGAACCAAAGAATCCGTATCCGCCTGAAAGCGTTTGATCATCGTCTGATCGATCAATCAACCGCGGAAATCGTCGAGACTGCAAAGCGCACTGGTGCGCAAGTCCGTGGTCCGATCCCGCTGCCAACTCGCAAAGAGCGCTTTACCGTTCTGATCTCTCCGCACGTCAACAAAGACGCGCGCGATCAGTACGAGATTCGCACTCACAAGCGTCTGGTTGACATCGTTGAGCCAACCGAGAAAACCGTTGATGCTCTGATGCGTCTGGATCTGGCTGCCGGTGTAGACGTGCAGATCAGCCTGGGTTAATCAGGTCATTGAGCGATTGAGAGGTTGAAACAATGATTGGTTTAGTCGGTAAAAAAGTGGGTATGACCCGTATCTTCACTGAAGATGGCGTTTCTATCCCAGTAACCGTAATTGAAATTGAAGCGAACCGCGTGACTCAGGTTAAAAGCCTGGACACCGACGGTTACCGTGCCGTTCAGGTTACCACTGGTAGCAAAAAAGCTAACCGTGTAACCAAGCCGGAAGCGGGCCATTTCGCTAAAGCTGGCGTTGAAGCTGGCCGTGGTCTGTGGGAATTCCGCCTGGAAGAAGGTCAAGAGTTCGCTGCAGGTCAGGAAATTAGCGTAGAAATCTTCGCTGACGTTAAAAAAGTCGATGTTACCGGTACTTCTAAAGGTAAAGGTTTTGCTGGCACTGTTAAGCGCTGGAACTTCCGTACCCAAGACGCTACCCACGGTAACTCCTTGTCTCACCGCGTTCCGGGTTCTATCGGTCAGAACCAGACTCCGGGCAAAGTGTTCAAAGGCAAGAAAATGGCTGGCCACCTGGGTGATGAGCGCGTAACCGTTCAAAGCCTGGACGTAGTACGTGTTGACGCTGAGCGCAACCTGCTGCTGGTTAAGGGTGCTGTACCGGGCGCAACCGGTGGCAACCTGATCGTTAAACCAGCTGTGAAGGCGTAAGGGGATAGCAATGGAATTAGTATTGAAAGACGCGCAAAGCGCGCTGACTGTTTCCGAAACTACCTTCGGTCGTGATTTCAACGAAGCGCTGGTACACCAGGTTGTTGTTGCTTATGCAGCAGGTGCCCGTCAAGGTACTCGTGCTCAGAAGACCCGTGCTGAAGTAACTGGTTCCGGCAAAAAGCCATGGCGTCAGAAAGGCACCGGCCGTGCGCGTTCAGGTTCTGTAAAGAGCCCGATCTGGCGTTCAGGCGGCGTGACCTTTGCTGCTAAGCCACAGGACCACAGTCAGAAAGTAAACAAAAAGATGTACCGCGGCGCGCTGAAAAGCATCCTGTCCGAACTGGTACGTCAAGATCGTCTGATCGTTGTCGAGAAGTTCTCTGTAGAAGCGCCTAAAACTAAGCTGCTGGCACAGAAACTGAAAGATATGGCTCTGGAAGACGTGCTGATCGTGACCGGTGAACTGGATGAGAATCTGTTCCTGGCAGCTCGCAACCTGTACAAGGTTGACGTGCGCGATGTAGCAGGTATCGATCCGGTTAGCCTGATCGCCTTCGACAAAGTGGTTATGACTGCTGATGCTGTGAAGCAAGTTGAGGAGATGCTGGCATGATCCGTGAAGAACGTTTGCTGAAAGTGCTGCGTGCACCGCACGTATCTGAAAAAGCATCCGCTGCGATGGAAAAAAGCAACACCATCGTTCTCAAAGTTGCCAAAGACGCGACCAAAGCAGAAATCAAAGCTGCAGTGCAGAAACTGTTTGAAGTCGAAGTCAAAGACGTGAACACCCTGGTAGTTAAAGGGAAAGTGAAGCGTCACGGTCAGCGTGTTGGTCGTCGTAGCGACTGGAAAAAAGCTTACGTCACCCTGAAAGAAGGCCAGAATCTGGACTTCATCGGCGGCGCAGAGTAAGTCGGAGGAGTAAGAACAATGGCAATTGTTAAATGTAAACCTACATCTCCGGGTCGTCGCCACGTTGTTAAAGTGGTTAACCCTGAGCTGCACAAGGGTAAACCTTATGCCCCGCTGCTGGAAAAACTGAGCAAAAGCGGTGGTCGTAACAACAATGGCCGTATCACCACCCGTCATATCGGTGGTGGCCACAAGCAACATTATCGTCTGGTTGACTTCAAGCGCAACAAAGACGGTATCCCTGCTGTGGTTGAGCGTCTGGAGTACGATCCGAACCGTTCCGCGAACATCGCGCTGGTTCTGTACAAAGACGGCGAACGCCGTTACATCCTGGCGCCGAAAGGCCTGAAAGCTGGTGACCAGATTCAATCTGGCGTTGATGCTGCAATCAAAGCGGGTAACACCCTGCCGATGCGCAACATTCCAGTTGGTTCAACGGTTCACAACGTAGAAATGAAACCAGGTAAAGGCGGCCAGATGGCTCGCTCCGCTGGTGCCTACGTTCAGATCGTTGCTCGTGATGGTTCCTACGTAACTCTGCGTCTGCGCTCCGGCGAAATGCGTAAAGTTCCAGCTGATTGCCGCGCCACCCTGGGTGAAGTCGGTAACGCTGAACACATGCTTCGCGTTCTGGGTAAAGCAGGTGCTGCACGTTGGCGTGGTGTTCGTCCTACCGTTCGCGGTACGGCGATGAACCCGGTAGATCACCCGCACGGTGGTGGTGAAGGTCGTAACTTTGGTAAGCACCCGGTAACTCCGTGGGGCGTTCAGACCAAAGGTAAGAAGACCCGTAGCAACAAGCGTACTGATAAGTTCATCGTACGTCGCCGTAGCAAAAAATAATTAGAGGATAAGCCATGCCACGTTCTCTCAAGAAAGGTCCTTTTATTGACCTGCACTTGCTGAAGAAGGTAGAGAAAGCGGTGGAAAGCGGTGACAAGAAGCCTTTGCGCACTTGGTCCCGTCGTTCAACGATCTTTCCTAACATGATCGGTTTGACCATCGCTGTCCATAATGGTCGTCAGCACGTACCAGTGTTCGTTTCCGATGAAATGGTCGGTCACAAACTGGGTGAATTCGCGCCGACTCGTACTTATCGCGGCCATGCGGCTGATAAAAAAGCTAAAAAGCGCTAAGGTAGGAGGAAGAGATGGAAACTATCGCTAAACATCGCCACGCTCGTTCTTCTGCTCAGAAGGTTCGCCTTGTTGCTGACCTGATTCGCGGTAAGAAAGTGTCGCAAGCTCTGGAAACTCTGACCTACACCAACAAGAAAGCTGCTGGTCTGGTTAAGAAAGTGCTGGAGTCTGCCATTGCTAACGCAGAACACAACGATGGCGCTGACATCGATGATCTGAAAGTTACGAAAATCTTCGTAGACGAAGGCCCAAGCATGAAGCGCATTATGCCGCGTGCAAAAGGTCGTGCAGATCGCATCCTGAAGCGCACCAGCCACATTACTGTGGTTGTGTCCGATCGCTGAGACTCTGGAGACTAGCAATGGGTCAGAAAGTACATCCTAATGGTATTCGCCTGGGTATTGTCAAACCTTGGAACTCTACTTGGTATGCGAATACCAAAGAATTCGCTGACAACCTGGACAGCGACTTTAAAGTTCGTCAATTCCTGACTAAGGAACTGTCGAAAGCTTCCGTTTCTCGCATCGTTATCGAGCGTCCTGCGAAGAGCATCCGTGTGACCATTCACACTGCTCGCCCAGGCATCGTTATCGGCAAGAAAGGTGAAGACGTCGAAAAACTGCGCAAGGTCGTAGCGGACATCGCTGGCGTTCCTGCACAGATCAACATCGCCGAAGTCCGTAAACCGGAACTCGACGCTAAATTGGTTGCTGACAGCATCACTTCTCAGCTGGAACGTCGCGTTATGTTCCGTCGTGCTATGAAGCGTGCAGTACAGAACGCAATGCGTCTTGGCGCTAAAGGTATCAAAGTTGAAGTAAGCGGCCGTCTTGGCGGCGCCGAAATCGCACGTACCGAATGGTACCGCGAAGGTCGTGTTCCATTGCACACTCTGCGTGCGGACATCGACTACAACACATCTGAAGCGCACACCACTTATGGTGTAATCGGCGTTAAGGTATGGATCTTCAAAGGTGAGATCCTGGGTGGTATGGCTGCAGTTGAACAACCGGAACCGGCTGCTCAACCTAAAAAGCAGCAGCGTAAAGGCCGCAAGTAAGGAGAGTCGCTGATGTTACAACCAAAGCGTACAAAATTCCGTAAGGTGCACAAGGGCCGCAACCGTGGTCTGGCGCAAGGTACGGATGTTAGCTTCGGCACTTTCGGTCTGAAAGCTGTTGGCCGTGGCCGTCTGACTGCTCGTCAAATCGAAGCAGCTCGTCGTGCAATGACTCGTGCAGTTAAGCGTCAAGGCAAGATCTGGATCCGTGTATTCCCGGACAAACCGATCACCGAGAAGCCGCTGGAAGTGCGTATGGGTAAAGGTAAGGGTAACGTGGAGTATTGGGTTGCCCTGATCCAGCCTGGTAAGGTCCTGTACGAAATGGACGGCGTGCCAGAAGAGGTTGCCCGCGAGGCATTCAAACTGGCAGCAGCGAAACTGCCGATCAAAACCACCTTTGTAACTAAGACGGTGATGTAATGAAAGCACAAGAGCTGCGTGAAAAAAGCGTTGAAGAGCTGAATGCCGAGCTGCTCAACCTGCTGCGTGAGCAATTCAACTTGCGCATGCAGGCGGCCAGTGGCCAGCTGCAACAAACTCACCTGTTGAAACAAGTGCGTCGTGACGTCGCACGCGTTAAGACTTTACTGACTCAAAAGGCGGGTGTGTAAATGACTGAAGTTATCCGTACCCTGCAGGGTCGTGTTGTTAGCGATAAAATGGAGAAATCCATCGTTGTTGCTATCGAGCGTACTGTGAAGCACCCGATCTACGGGAAATTCATCAAACGTACGACCAAGCTGCACGTACATGACGAGAACAACGAATGTGGTACCGGCGACGTGGTGGAAATCCGCGAATGCCGCCCACTGTCCAAGACTAAGTCCTGGACGTTGGTTCGCGTTGTAGAGAAAGCGATTCTGTAATAGAGTAGCTGGCTCTCACTTAATAAACGGCTCAGAAAATGAGCCGTTTATTTTTTCTACCCATACCAAGTAAGCGGTGTTATAATGCTGCGCCCTCGGTTATGGGGCTTTTCAACGGCCTAATTTTTACTTGGGTCTTTAAAGTAGTAGTTGACATTAGCGGAGCACTAAAATGATCCAAGAACAGACTATGCTGAACGTCGCCGACAACTCCGGTGCACGTCGCGTAATGTGTATCAAGGTTCTAGGTGGCTCGCACCGTCGCTACGCAGGCGTCGGCGACATCATCAAAATTACCATCAAGGAAGCAATTCCTCGCGGTAAGGTGAAGAAAGGCGATGTTCTGAAGGCGGTAGTGGTGCGCACCAAGAAGGGTGTACGTCGCCCGGACGGTTCTGTCATTCGCTTCGATGGCAATGCATGCGTTATTTTGAACAATAACAGCGAGCAGCCAATCGGTACGCGTATTTTTGGGCCGGTAACTCGTGAACTGCGTAATGAGAAGTTCATGAAAATTATCTCTCTGGCACCAGAAGTACTCTAAGGAGCGAACATGGCAGCGAAGATCCGTCGTGATGACGAAGTTATCGTGATTACCGGGAAAGACAAAGGTAAGCGCGGTAAAGTAAAAAATGTCCTGTCTGCTGGCAAGGTCATTGTTGAAGGCATCAACCTGGTTAAGAAACACCAGAAGCCGGTTCCGGCTCTGAACCAACCAGGCGGCATTGTTGAGAAAGAAGCTGCAATTCAG
Source organism: Serratia sp. TMDUHS_CL (assembly GCF_037137105.1). Classification (NCBI taxonomy): domain Bacteria; kingdom Pseudomonadati; phylum Pseudomonadota; class Gammaproteobacteria; order Enterobacterales; family Yersiniaceae; genus Serratia; species Serratia sp. TMDUHS_CL. Next base: position 18,564 of record NZ_JBBBDV010000010.1, on the reverse strand, counting down.
GTTTCTAACATTGCTATCTTCAACGCGGCTACCGGCAAGGCTGACCGTGTAGGCTTTAGATTCGAAGAGGGCAAAAAAGTCCGTTTCTTCAAGTCTAACAGCGAAACTATCAAGTAATTTGGAGTAATACGATGGCGAAACTGCATGATTACTACAAAGACGAGGTAGTCAAACAACTGATGTCTCAGTTTGATTACAACTCTGTCATGCAAGTCCCTCGGGTCGAGAAGATCACCCTGAACATGGGTGTTGGTGAAGCGATTGCTGACAAGAAACTGCTGGATAACGCCGCAGCGGACCTGGCAGCCATCTCCGGTCAAAAACCGTTGATCACCAAAGCCCGCAAATCTGTTGCAGGCTTCAAAATCCGTCAGGGCTATCCGATCGGCTGTAAAGTAACTCTGCGTGGCGAACGCATGTGGGAGTTCTTTGAGCGTCTGATCTCCATTGCTGTTCCACGTATCCGTGACTTCCGTGGCCTGTCCGCCAAGTCATTCGATGGCCGTGGCAACTACAGCATGGGCGTGCGTGAGCAAATCATCTTCCCAGAAATCGACTACGACAAAGTCGATCGCGTTCGTGGTTTGGATATTACCATTACCACTACTGCGAAATCTGATGATGAAGGCCGCGCGCTGCTGGCTGCTTTTAACTTCCCGTTCCGCAAGTAAGGCAGGGTTACTGATGGCTAAGCAATCAATGAAAGCACGCGAAGTCAAGCGCGTGAAATTAGCTGACAAGTTCTTTGCAAAACGCGTTGAACTGAAAGCTATTATCTCTGATGTGAACGCGTCCGATGAAGATCGTTGGGATGCCGTTCTCAAGCTGCAAACTCTGCCGCGTGATTCCAGCCCGTCTCGTCAGCGTAAACGCTGCCGCCAAACTGGCCGTCCACATGGTTATGTGGGCAAATTCGGGTTGAGCCGTATTAAGCTTCGTGAAGCCGCTATGCGCGGTGAAGTACCAGGCTTGAAAAAGGCTAGCTGGTAATTACCAATTGAATCACGGGAGTAAAGACAGATGAGCATGCAAGATCCGATCGCGGATATGCTGACCCGTATCCGTAACGGTCAAGCCGCGAACAAAGTTGCGGTCACCATGCCTTCCTCCAAGCTGAAAGTGGCAATTGCCAACGTGCTGAAGGAAGAAGGTTTTATTGAAGATTTCAAAATCGAAGGCGACGCCAAGCCTGTTCTGGAACTGGTACTGAAGTACTTCCAGGGCAAAGCTGTGGTAGAAAGCATTCAACGTATCAGCCGTCCAGGTCTGCGCATCTACAAGAAAAAAGATGAGCTGCCAAAAGTTATGGCCGGTTTGGGTATCGCTGTTGTTTCTACCTCTAAAGGTGTTATGACCGATCGTGCAGCTCGCCAGGCTGGTCTGGGTGGCGAGATTATCTGCTACGTAGCTTAATTCGGGAGGAAAGAATGTCTCGTGTTGCAAAAGCACCCGTCGTCATTCCTGCCGGCGTAGAGGTAAAACTCAACGGTCAGGTTATTTCGATTAAGGGTAAAAACGGCGAGTTGACTCGTACTATCCACGACGCCGTTGAAGTGAAGCAAGAAGCTAACGCACTGACTTTCGCTCCGCGCGAAGGTTTTGCTAACGCATGGGCTCAAGCGGGTACCACGCGCGCTCTGCTGAACGCAATGGTTGTTGGTGTTACCGAAGGCTTCACCAAAAAGCTTCAACTGGTAGGTGTTGGTTATCGTGCTGCCGTTAAAGGCAACGTGGTGAATTTGGCCCTGGGCTTCTCTCACCCTATCGATCACCAGCTGCCGGCAGGTATCACTGCTGAATGCCCAAGCCAAACTGAAATCGTGCTGAAAGGCGCTGATAAGCAGGTTATTGGCCAGGTAGCAGCAGATCTGCGCGCTTACCGTCGTCCTGAGCCTTACAAAGGTAAAGGTGTTCGTTACGCCGACGAAGTCGTGCGTACCAAAGAGGCTAAGAAGAAGTAAGGTAACACTATGGATAAGAAATCTGCTCGTATCCGTCGTGCGACCCGCGCACGCCGCAAGCTCCAAGAGCTGGGTGCAACCCGCCTGGTGGTACATCGTACCCCGCGTCACATTTACGCACAGGTGATTGCTCCAAACGGTTCTGAAGTACTGGTAGCCGCTTCTACTTTAGAAAAAGCTATCGCGGAGCAACTGAAGTATTCCGGTAACAAAGACGCAGCAGCAGCCGTAGGTAAAGCTCTGGCTGAGCGCGCGTTGGAAAAAGGGATTGCGAAAGTATCCTTTGACCGTTCCGGTTTCCAATATCATGGTCGAGTCCAGGCACTGGCAGATGCTGCCCGTGAAGCTGGCCTTCAGTTCTAAGGAAGAGGTTTAAGATGGCTCACATCGAAAAACAAGCTGGCGAACTGCAGGAAAAGCTGATCGCGGTAAACCGCGTATCTAAAACCGTAAAAGGTGGCCGTATTTTCAGCTTTACCGCACTGACTGTAGTTGGTGATGGTAACGGTCGCGTTGGTTTTGGCTACGGCAAAGCACGCGAAGTTCCAGCAGCGATCCAGAAAGCGATGGAAAAAGCCCGTCGCAACATGATGAACGTCGCGCTGAACAGCGGCACCCTGCAGCACCCTGTTAAGGGCGCTCACACGGGTTCTCGCGTGTTCATGCAGCCTGCTCATGAAGGTACCGGTATCATCGCGGGTGGTGCAATGCGCGCCGTTCTCGAAGTTGCTGGGGTGCACAACGTATTGGCTAAAGCTTATGGTTCCACTAACCCGATCAACGTGGTTCGTGCAACTATCGACGCTCTGGCGAATATGAAGTCTCCTGAAATGGTCGCTGCTAAGCGTGGTAAATCCGTTGCCGACATTCTGGGGTAATTGACCATGGCTAAGACTATTAAAGTTACACAAACTCGCAGCTCAATTGGCCGTCTGCCGAAGCATAAAGCTACTCTGCTCGGTCTGGGTCTGCGTCGTATTGGTCACACCGTAGAGCGCGAGGATACTCCTGCTGTTCGCGGTATGGTCAACCTGGTTTCCTACATGGTTAAAGTTGAGGAGTAACAGATGCGTTTAAATACTCTGTCTCCGGCTGAAGGTGCCAAGCATGCGCCTAAGCGTGTAGGTCGTGGTATTGGTTCTGGCCTGGGTAAAACCGGCGGCCGTGGTCACAAAGGTCAGAAGTCTCGTTCTGGCGGTGGCGTACGTCGTGGTTTCGAAGGTGGTCAGATGCCTCTGTACCGTCGTCTGCCGAAATTCGGCTTCACTTCACGCAAAGCGATGATCACGGCAGAAGTTCGTCTGTCTGAACTGGCTCTGGTTGAAGGCGATGTTATCGACCTGAACGCGCTGAAAGCCGCTAACGTAGTTGGTGTCCAGATCGAATTCGCGAAAGTTGTACTTTCTGGCGAAGTCGCTCGTCCGGTAACCCTGCGTGGTCTGCGTGTCACCAAAGGCGCTCGTGCTGCTATCGAGGCTGCTGGCGGTAAAATTGAGGAATAAGTAGCAGATGGCTAAGCAACCAGGATTAGATTTTCAAAGTGCTAAAGGCGGGCTCGGCGAGCTGAAGCGCAGACTTTTGTTTGTCATCGGCGCGCTGATTGTCTTCCGTATCGGCTCTTTCATTCCGATTCCTGGTATCGATGCCACTGTGCTTGCCAAATTGCTTGAGCAGCAGAGAGGCACTATCATTGAAATGTTTAACATGTTCTCTGGTGGTGCCCTCAGCCGTGCTTCTATCTTTGCTCTGGGGATCATGCCGTATATCTCGGCGTCGATCATTATCCAGCTGCTGACGGTGGTTCATCCAGCGTTGGCCGAAATCAAGAAAGAAGGGGAGGCTGGCCGTCGCAAGATTAGCCAGTACACCCGTTACGGTACGCTGGTATTGGCCATATTCCAGTCGATCGGTATTGCTACCGGTCTGCCGAATATGCCTGGTATGCAGGGCCTGGTGTTAAACCCAGGCTTTGCATTCTACTTTACTGCGGTTGTGAGCCTGGTGACCGGGACAATGTTCCTGATGTGGCTGGGTGAGCAGATTACTGAGCGCGGTATCGGCAACGGTATCTCGATCATTATCTTCGCGGGTATTGTAGCGGGGCTCCCGCCGGCAGTGGCCCATACTATCGAGCAAGCGCGGCAAGGCGACCTGCACTTCCTCCTGCTGCTGTTGGTTGCAGTATTGGTGTTTGCAGTAACCTTCTTCGTTGTTTTCATCGAGCGTGGTCAACGTCGTATCGTCGTTAACTATGCGAAGCGTCAACAAGGTCGTCGTGTTTATGCAGCACAGAGTACACACTTACCGTTGAAAGTGAACATGGCGGGTGTTATCCCGGCGATTTTCGCTTCCAGCATTATTCTGTTCCCGGCCACGATTGCATCATGGTTTGGGGGCGGTACCGGTTGGAACTGGCTGACTACGATTTCGCTGTATTTGCAGCCAGGGCAACCGCTTTATGTGTTACTCTATGCGTCTGCAATCATCTTCTTCTGTTTCTTCTACACGGCGTTGGTCTTCAACCCGCGTGAGACAGCAGATAACCTGAAGAAGTCCGGTGCCTTCGTACCAGGAATTCGTCCGGGAGAGCAAACGGCGAAGTATATCGATAAAGTAATGACGCGTTTAACCCTGGTGGGCGCGATGTACATTACTTTCATCTGCCTGATCCCGGAGTTCATGCGTGATGCAATGAAAGTACCATTCTACTTTGGTGGTACCTCGCTACTGATCGTGGTTGTCGTCATCATGGACTTTATGGCTCAAGTGCAAACTCTGATGATGTCAAGTCAGTACGAGTCTGCATTGAAGAAAGCAAATCTGAAAGGCTATAACCGCTAGTCAGATTCGTTTGAGAAGTTACGGAGAGTAAAAATGAAAGTTCGTGCTTCCGTCAAGAAATTATGTCGTAACTGCAAAATCGTTAAGCGTAACGGTGTCGTTCGTGTGATTTGCAGCGCCGAGCCGAAGCATAAACAGCGTCAAGGCTGATTATCTCGCATATTTTTCTTGCAAAGTTGGGTTGAGCTGGCTAGATTAGCCAGCCAATCTTTTGTATGTCGCACTGCAACATTATTTGAGTATCCTGAAAACGGGCTTTTCAGAATGGTGTTGCTGTATAAAATAGTAGGAGTGCATAGTGGCCCGTATAGCAGGCATTAACATTCCTGATCATAAACATACCGTTATCGCCTTAACGTCGATCTTCGGTATCGGTAAAACCCGTTCACAGGCTATCTGTGCATCCACGGGTATTGCTGAAAATGTTAAGATCAGTGAGCTGTCTGAAGAGCAAATCGAAAAGCTTCGTGATGCAGTTGCCAAATACACCGTTGAGGGTGATTTGCGTCGTGAAATTACCCTGAGCATCAAGCGTCTTATGGACCTTGGTTGCTATCGTGGTTTGCGTCATCGTCGTGGTCTGCCGGTACGCGGTCAGCGCACCAAGACCAACGCTCGTACCCGTAAGGGTCCGCGCAAGCCGATCAAGAAATAATCGGGGTTATTGAATAATGGCAAAGGCACCTGTTCGTACACGTAAGCGTGTAAGAAAGCAAGTCTCTGACGGCGTGGCTCATATCCATGCTTCTTTCAACAACACCATCGTTACCATCACTGATCGTCAGGGTAATGCTTTGGGTTGGGCAACAGCCGGTGGTTCCGGTTTCCGTGGTTCTCGTAAGTCCACTCCGTTCGCAGCACAGGTTGCAGCAGAACGTTGTGCTGACGCAGTAAAAGAATACGGTATCAAGAACCTGGAAGTTATGGTTAAAGGACCTGGTCCTGGTCGTGAGTCTACTATCCGCGCTCTGAACGCGGCTGGTTTCCGCATCACTAATATTACTGATGTGACTCCGATCCCTCATAACGGTTGTCGTCCGCCGAAAAAGCGCCGCGTGTAACGCAGCTTTTAGGATTGTTGGAGAAAGAAAATGGCAAGATATTTGGGTCCTAAGCTCAAGCTGAGCCGTCGTGAGGGCACAGACCTGTTCCTTAAGTCTGGCGTTCGCGCGATCGATTCCAAGTGTAAAATTGAACAAGCACCTGGTCAGCACGGTGCGCGTAAACCGCGTCTGTCTGATTACGGTGTTCAGTTGCGTGAGAAGCAGAAAGTTCGCCGTATGTACGGCATTCTGGAGCGTCAATTCCGTAACTATTACAAAGAAGCAACCCGCCTGAAGGGCAACACCGGTGAAAACCTGTTGCAGCTGCTGGAAGGTCGTCTGGACAACGTTGTTTACCGTATGGGCTTCGGCGCTACTCGTGCAGAGTCACGTCAGCTGGTTAGCCACAAAGCAGTTATGGTAAACGGTCACGTTGTTAACATCGCTTCTTATCAGGTATCTCCGAATGACGTAGTCAGCATCCGCGAGAAAGCTAAAAAGCAGTCTCGTGTTAAAGCTTCTCTGGAGCTGGCTGAGCAGCGTGAAAAGCCGACTTGGCTGGAAGTTGATGCTGCTAAGATGGAAGGCGTGTTCAAGCGTATGCCTGAACGTACCGATCTGTCTGCGGACATTAACGAACACCTGATCGTCGAGCTTTACTCCAAGTAAAGCTTAGTACCAAAGAGAGGACACAATGCAGGGTTCTGTGACAGAGTTTCTAAAACCGCGCCTGGTAGATATCGAGCAAGTCAGTTCGACGCACGCCAAGGTGACCCTTGAGCCTTTAGAGCGTGGCTTTGGCCATACTCTTGGCAACGCACTGCGCCGTATTCTGCTTTCATCTATGCCGGGTTGCGCGGTGACCGAGGTTGAGATTGATGGTGTACTGCATGAGTACAGCACCAAAGAAGGCGTACAGGAAGATATCCTGGAGATCCTGCTCAACCTGAAAGGGCTGGCGGTGAGAGTTCAAGGCAAAGACGAAGTTATTCTTACCCTGAATAAATCTGGCATTGGCCCTGTGACCGCTGCCGACATCACCCATGATGGTGATGTCGAAATCGTCAAGCCTCAGCACGTGATTTGCCACCTGACTGATGAGAACGCGGCTATCAGCATGCGTATCAAAGTTCAGCGCGGTCGCGGTTATGTGCCGGCTTCTGCCCGAATTCATTCGGAAGAAGATGAGCGCCCAATCGGTCGTCTGTTGGTTGACGCCTGCTACAGCCCTGTAGAGCGTATCGCCTACAATGTTGAAGCTGCGCGTGTAGAACAGCGTACTGACTTGGATAAGCTGGTCATCGAGATGGAGACCAATGGCACGATCGATCCTGAAGAGGCGATCCGCCGTGCGGCCACCATTCTGGCTGAACAACTTGAAGCTTTCGTTGACCTGCGTGATGTACGTCAGCCGGAAGTTAAAGAAGAGAAACCAGAGTTCGATCCGATCTTGCTGCGCCCTGTTGACGATCTGGAATTGACTGTCCGCTCTGCTAACTGCCTCAAGGCAGAAGCTATCCACTACATCGGTGATCTGGTACAGCGTACCGAGGTTGAGTTGCTGAAAACGCCAAACCTGGGTAAAAAATCTCTTACCGAGATTAAAGACGTGCTGGCCTCACGTGGTCTGTCTCTGGGCATGCGCCTGGAAAACTGGCCGCCGGCAAGCATTGCTGACGAGTAACCGGATCACAGGTTAAGGTTTTACTGAGAAGGATAAGGTCATGCGCCATCGTAAGAGTGGTCGTCAACTGAACCGTAACAGCAGCCATCGCCAGGCTATGTTCCGTAACATGGCCGGCTCTTTGGTTCGTCATGAGATCATCAAGACGACCCTGCCAAAAGCAAAAGAGCTGCGTCGCGTTGTTGAGCCGCTGATTACTCTTGCCAAGACCGACAGCGTAGCTAATCGTCGTCTGGCATTCGCCCGTACTCGTGATAACGAGATCGTGGCAAAACTGTTTAACGAGCTGGGCCCGCGTTTCGCGAGCCGTGCCGGTGGTTACACTCGCATTCTGAAGTGTGGCTTCCGCGCAGGCGACAACGCGCCGATGGCATACATCGAGCTGGTTGATCGTGCTGAGTCTCAAGCAGAAGTAGCAACTGCAGAGTAATCTGTAGACGCGTAAAAAAACCGGGCTTGCCCGGTTTTTTTACGTCCAAACCCAGCCAAATGTGCGTAATTCTCCCGCTGCGCTTAAGATCCCCGCCCCTATCCGCTATGCTAAGGCTTCATCATTAAGCTTACCGAGGCTGTCTGTCATGGGGTTGCTCGATCAATGGGCGGAACGTCATATCCTTGATGCCCAGGATAAAGGCGAGTTCGACAATCTGCCCGGCCAGGGCCAACCGTTGACGCTGGAAGATGACAGCGCGGTGCCGGCTGAGCTACGCGCCGGTTACCGTCTGCTGAAAAATGCCGGTTACCTGCCACCGGAGCTGGAAGATCGCAAAGAGGCGTTGACCGTTGCTCGCTTGCTGCAAGAGATTAGCAGTGAGCATCCGGACTATGTCGAACTCAGTAATCGCATGGCGCTGCTGGAGCATCGATTACGTCAGGCTGGGATGAGTACGGATTTCTTGCATGGCGAATATCAGCGTGCATTGGACGGCAAATTCACCCGGGAGGAGAAGTAATGTTCAAGATAGGTCAGTTGGCCAAGCTTGCTGAAGTGACGCCGGATACCGTGCGTTACTATGAAAAGCAGGGCATGATGGATCACAATGTCCGCACCGAAGGCGGCTATCGGTTGTATACCGAGCAGGATCTGCAGCGGCTGCGCTTCATTCGCTATGCCAAGCAGCTGGGGTTTACTCTGGAAACGATCGCCGAGCTGCTGTCGATCCGCGTCGATCCTGAGCATCATACCTGCCAAGAGTCGAAGTCGATCGTCGATGCGCGGCTGAGCGAAGTGGAAAGCAAGTTGGCGGAGCTGACTCGTATGCGCGAATCGCTGAAGCGGCTGAGTGATGCCTGCTGCGGCACTGCCCATACCAGCAATTATTGCTCTATTCTGGAAGCCTTGGAACAGGGCGCCAGCGATGAAAAAGGCAAAAAAGGTTGCTGACGATACTTTAATTTTTATACCGCCGGCAGTATTATCGCCCCGTTTTATTACCCCACCTTTTACAGGAGCATTATCATGACGAAATATCGTCACACTAAAGGTCAGATTCAAGATAACGCCATTGAGGCGCTGCTGCATGATCCGCTATTCCGTCAACGAGTAGAAAAGAATGTGAAAGGCAAAGGCAGCTATCGGCGTAAAGAAAAACACAACAAAGGCGGTAACTGGGAGGCCAGTGGTAAACGATCAAACGATCAGTTACCACTGGCCTTCTGGTTTTAAGGCATTAAAAAAGCCACCTTCGTCAGGTGGCTTTTTATTGGCGTAACCAAACGCTGTTTTACAGTTTTGGCTGTTGTTGCTGGCTCAGCAGGTCACGGATTTCCGTCAGCAGTTTCTCTTCTGCGGTAGGTGCTGGCGGCGCTGCCGGGGCTTCTTCCTGCTTGCGGCGCATTTTGTTCATCAATTTAATCGCCAGGAAGATGGCGAAGGCGACAATCACGAAGTCGAATACGGTTTGAATGAATGAACCGTAGTTCATTACCACCGCCGGGACGGCGCCCTGAGCTTCACGTAAAACCAGATGGAACTGTTTAAAGTCGACGCCGCCGATCAGTAGGCCCAGAGGTGGCATGATGATATCGGCCACGAAGGACGAAACAATCTTGCCGAATGCAGCACCGATAATCACACCGACGGCCAAATCGACCACGTTGCCACGCATGGCAAATTCGCGAAACTCTTTCAACATACTCATAGAACGCACCCCTTGCAGAATTAATAACTCAAGTTTAACAAAGCAATTTCCCTTTGCCACAAAAGGAGAGAAGTTTTATCTCCCCCAAGGCAGAGAACAACTACGCGATTATAGACCATCGCCTAATAAATTCGTTCTACAAGAAGAACGGGCTCGGTTGGAACAAGCGTTCAACGTCCGGCACGAATTTCTTGTCGGTAATAAACATGATGACGTGATCGCCCTGTTCGATTTTGCTGTTGCCATTGGCGATGATAACGTCGTCGCCACGCACGATCGCACCGATGGTGGTACCTGGTGGCAGCTTGATGTCTTCGACGATGCGGCCGACCACTTTGGACGTGCTTTCATCGCCGTGGGCAATCGCTTCGATCGCTTCCGCCACGCCGCGGCGCAGTGACGAAACGCTGACGATATCCGCTTTGCGCACGTGCCCCAACAGGGCGGAGATGGTCGCCTGTTGGGGGGAAATGGCAATATCGATCACGCTGCCTTGCACCAGATCGACATAGGCGCGGCGCTGGATCAATACCATTACCTTCTTGGCGCCCATGCGCTTGGCCAGCATGGCGGACATGATGTTGGCCTCATCGTCGTTGGTGATAGCGATGAAGACATCCACTTGCTCGACGTGCTCTTCGGCCAGCAGCTCCTGGTCGGAGGCATCGCCGTAGAACACGATGGTATCGTGCAGCTGCTCGGCCAGTTCGGCGGCGCGTTGCTGGTTTCGCTCGATAAGTTTGACGTTGTAGTCTTTTTCCAGCTTGGCGGCCAGGCCGGCGCCGACGTTGCCGCCACCGACGATCATGATGCGCTTATACGGTTTTTCCAGCCGCTGCAGTTCGCTCATCACCGCGCGGATGTGTTGTGATGCGGCGACGAAGAACACTTCATCACCGGCTTCGATAATGGTCGAGCCTTGCGGCCGGATAGGTCTGTCCTGGCGGAAAATTGCGGCGACGCGGGTGTCGATATGTGGCATGTGTTCGCGCATCGAAGAGAGCGCATTGCCGACCAGCGGGCCACCGTAATAGGCTTTAACCGCGGCGATGCTGACCTTACCTTCGGCGAAATTGACCACCTGCAGCGCGCCGGGGTATTCAATCAGCTTGTAGATATAGTCTATGACCAACTGTTCCGGTGAAATCAGATGGTCGATCGGCACCGCTTCCGGCAGGAACAGTTTCTCCGACTCGCGGATATATTCCGGCGCGCGGATACGGGCGATACGGTTGGGGGTATTAAACAGAGAATAGGCGATCTGGCAGGCGATCATGTTGGTTTCGTCGGAGTTGGTGACGGCGACCAGCATGTCGGCGTCTTCCGCGCCGGCTTCGCGCAGCACTCGAGGGTGAGAGCCGTGCCCCTGAACCACGCGCAGATCGAATTTATCCTGCAGCTGACGCAGACGACCGGAATCGGTATCGACGACGGTGATATCGTTGTTTTCACCCACCAGGTTTTCCGCCAGCGTCCCGCCAACCTGACCGGCACCAAGAATAATTATTTTCATCGTGTTCTCTGCTTCACACTGAAAGACTTAGGGCGCGCACGCACGCCCCGAAGCATTACATTTTAATCAGCTTAGCGTAAAAGAAGCCATCGCCGTCCTCGGGATGCGGGATATTCTGCCGCCCAGGCCGCTGCGCATCGCCGGTTTCAACCAGCTTGGCATCGGCGTGGCGCTGCAAGAACGCGGCGATCTGGCTGCTGTTTTCATCCGGCAGGATAGAGCAGGTGGCGTAAACCATCACGCCACCCGATTTCAGATGGGGCCAGACGGCTTCCAGGATGTCGGCCTGCAGCGCGGCGAGTTCGGCGATGTCGCGATCGCGGCGCAGCCATTTGATGTCGGGGTGACGGCGGATCACGCCGGTGGCGGAACAAGGCGCGTCCAGCAGAATCCGGTCGAACTGCTTGTCACCGCACCATTGCTGCGGGGTGCGGCCATCACCCAGCTTAACTTCGGCATGCAAACGCAGGCGCTGCAGGTTTTCTTTCACCCGCGCCAGGCGCTGTTCGTCGATATCGACCGCCATGACGTGCGCTTTCGGTGCCGCTTCCAGAATATGCGTGGTTTTGCCGCCAGGCGCGGCGCACAAATCGAGGATCTGTTCACCGTCTTGCGGATCCAATAGATCGACACAGCCCTGGGCTGAGGCATCTTGCACGGTGACCCAGCCGTCGGCGAACCCAGGCAGATCGGTCACGGCGCAAGGCGCCAGCAAACGCACTGCATCGGCATAGTCTGCGTGAGGTTCTGCGGCGATGCCGGCGTCGGTCAACAACTGCAGATAAGCTTCCCGGGTGTGATGCAGGCGGTTGACGCGCAGCCACATCGGTGGCTTCTGGTTATTGGCGTCGACGATCTGTTCCCAGTTGGCGGGATAGGCTTGTTGAAGGCGTTTCAGCAACCAGCTTGGGTGCAGATAGCGGCTGTCATTGTTGGCGGCGCGCTGTAGCAGCTCTTCCTGCTGGCGCTGGAATTGCCGCAAGACGCCGTTAATCAGGCCTTTCAACTGCGGGCGTTTCAGCGCTACCGCGCCCTCCACGGTTTCCGCCAATACGGCGTGCGCCGGGATACGGGTATACAGCAGCTGATACAGGCCGACCATCAGCAAATAGTGCAGCGTGCGCTGCTTGCCGGTCAGCGGCTTAGCCATCAATTGCTGAATGCACCATTCGAGCTGCGGCAGCACGCGCAGCGTGCCGAAACACAGTTCCTGCAGCAACCCGCGATCTTTATCGCTGATGGTGGTTTGGAGCGCCGGCAGGACGGTGCTGAGCGACTGCCCTTGATCCAGCACCTGGCCGATGGCTTTGGCAGCGATGCTGCGGAGATTGTAATTATTTTTCATAGGCTGAAGCTGATAACGATCGGCATTAAGAAAATAACGGCCCGGCGATGAACGGCCGGGCAGTGGGGTTGACTTACAGCCGGTTACCCGGGGTAAACCATTCACGACGTGAATTTAAAAGGTCTTGCGCCGACATCGGTTTCTTGCCGGCGGGCTGCAGTTGGATCAGATTGAGGATGCCGTCGGCGGTCGCCACCTGAATGCCGTGCTTGTCGGCATGGACAACGGTGCCTGGCTCCGCGTTGGTGCTTTGCGTCAGTACGCTGGCTTGCCACACTTTCACCGGTTGATCGTCGATGGTGAAGTAGCTGACCGGCCAAGGGTTGAAGGCGCGGATACAACGCTCTAACTGAGCGGCGGACAGATTCCAGTCCAGACGGGCTTCTTCTTTGCTCAGCTTCTCTGCATAGGTGACCAGCGCTTCGTCCTGCACTTCGCGGGTGGCGCTGCCGTCTGCCATTTGGCGCAGCGTAGTCAGCATGCCCTGCGGGCCGAGCTGTGCCAGCTTGTCGTAGAGACTGGCGCTGGTATCGCTGCTCTCAATCGGGCAGGCAATCTTGTGCATCATGTCGCCAGTATCGAGACCGACGTCCATCTGCATGATGGTCACGCCGGTTTCGCTGTCGCCGGCCCAGAGCGAACGCTGGATCGGTGCCGCGCCGCGCCAGCGAGGCAGCAGCGAGCCATGTACGTTGATGCAACCGAGACGCGGCATATCCAGCACCGCCTGCGGCAGGATTAGCCCGTAGGCAACCACCACCATCACGTCGGCGTGGAGATCGGCCACCAGGCGTTGGTTTTCTTCGGGGCGCAGCGATTTGGGCTGAAAGACCGGCAGTTGGTGTTGTTCAGCCAGTACTTTGACCGGGCTTGGCGTCAGCTTGTTGCCGCGGCCTGCCGGGCGGTCGGGCTGGGTAAAAACGCCGACAATCTGGTGCTCAGATGACAACAGCGCGTCAAGATGACGCGCTGCGAAGTCTGGTGTTCCGGCGAAAATAATCCGTAAAGAGTCAGACACGTTGATTTCCTGATCGGTTAGGCGCGGGCTTGAAGCTTGGCCATTTTTTCCAGTTTCTGACGAATGCGCTGACGCTTGAGCGGCGACAGGTAATCGACGAACAGTTTACCCATCAGGTGATCCATCTCGTGCTGGATGCAGATCGCCAACAGATCGTCCGCTTCCAGCTCGAAAGGTTTGCCTTCGCGATCCAGCGCGCGGATCTTCACCTGCGCGGCACGGGGTACCAACGCACGCTGTTCGGGAATGGAAAGACAGCCTTCCTCGATGCCGGTTTCGCCACTTTTTTCCAGCAGTTCCGGGTTGATCAGCACCAGGCGCTGATCGCGATTCTCGGAGACGTCGATCACGATAATGCGCTGATGGATATCCACCTGAGTCGCAGCCAGGCCAATGCCTTCCTCTGCGTACATGGTTTCAAACATATCATCCACGATGCGCTGGATATCTGCATTGACTTCTTTTACCGGCGCTGCGACTTTGCGCAGACGCTCGTCTGGGAAATGTAATACCTGCAAGACTGACATATATCTTTAGATCTGTATCCGAGTAATGAACGAGGTTTAACCTCTATTCTAGACATTTCCCGGCCTGATTGACAGCATTGCGCACCAATTGCTCAGATTGGTAATACCACCGTTTTTGCTGAGGGAACAGACGATGCGGCCGGAAGAGATCGCTTTACGGATGCGAGGGGTAACGGGGCTGCAGACCGTTGTGGCCAGCCGGCTCGTGCGGCAGCTATCGCAAATGGGGTGCGAGCCTCGCCGCGTGCTGCATGAGCTAGGGTTGGACGAACGGCAGCAGACGCAGTTCAACCAGGTGGATCCCGGTTATCTGGCCGCGACCCTGCGTTGGCTGGAGGAGCCGGCGCACCGTATGCTGAACTACGGAGCGGCCGGTTATCCGGAACGCCTGGCCCAGATCGACGATGCGCCGCTGTTTCTGCTGATCGAGGGCGATCCTCAGGCGTTGCTGCGCCCGCAGCTCGCCATGGTTGGCAGCCGGCAGTTCAGCCACTACGGTGAGCGTTGGGCCAATTATTTCGCCGAGGAATTGGCGCGTTGCGGTTTCACCATCACCAGCGGTTTGGCGATCGGCATCGACGGCATTTGCCATCGCGCAGCGCTGGCGGTCGGGGGTTGCACGGTAGCGGTGCTGGGCAGCGGGCTGGCCAATGTTTATCCACGCCGGCACCGCAGGCTCGCGGAGCATATTGTCGAGCAGGGCGGCGCGGTGATTTCAGATCATTTGGTCACTGATTTACCTCTGGCCGACCATTTTCCGCGCCGTAACCGTATTATCAGCGGGCTGAGCCAGGGCGTTCTGGTCATAGAAGCCTCGTTGCGCAGCGGTACTCTGGTGACGGCTCGCTATGCGCTGGAGCAGGGGCGTGAAGTGTTCGCCTTGCCGGGGCCGTTAGGGAACCCGATGAGCGAGGGGACACATTGGCTGATCCAACAGGGCGCGCACCTGGTCACCGGGCCTAAAGATATCGCAGAATTGCTGGGAAGCGGCCTTCACTGGCTGCCACTGAACGAAAATACAACTATTTGTGCGTCGCAGGCTGAAGTTGAATTGCCATTTGCCGATGTGTTGGCTAACGTAGGAGATGAGGTGACACCTGTTGACGTCGTCGCTGAACGTGCCGGCCAACCTGTGCCAGTGGTGGTAATCAAGTTACTCGAACTGGAGTTAGCAGGTTGGATCGCAGCTGTACCCGGCGGCTATGTCCGAATAAGGAGGGCAAGCCATGTTCGACGTACTCATGTACTTGTTTGAAACTTATATCCACAATGAACCAGAGATGCGCGTCGATCAGGATCAACTGACTGATGATCTCGCTCAGGCGGGGTTTCATCGGGATGATATCTACAACGCGTTGAATTGGCTTGAGAAGTTGGCTGACCTGCAAGAAGGTCAAAATGCGCCTTACTTTATGGATGCCGATCCGCTGGCGATGCGGATCTACACCGAAGAGGAAAGCGCGCGTTTGGACGCCGGCTGCCGTGGTTTTCTCCTGTTCCTGGAACAGATTCAGGTATTGAACCTCGAAACCCGTGAAATGGTTATCGACCGCGTTATGGCCTTGGATAATGCGGAATTCGATCTCGAAGATCTGAAATGGGTCGTGTTGATGGTGCTGTTTAATATCCCCGGATATGAAAGCGCCTATCAGCAAATGGAAGAACTGTTGTTTGAAGTGAACGAAGGTTATCTGCATTGAGCCGATAACGCGCATAGAAGACGTTATGACAAAAAACGCGATTTTTGCCGCCAGGCAAAATGAACCCTGTCCGGAATGCGGGGCCGAGTTGGTGATCCGTAGCGGTCGCCATGGCCCCTTCCTCGGTTGTTCCCAGTACCCTGAATGCCAATATATTCGCCCGCTGAAAGCGCAGGCCGACGGGCATATCGTCAAGGTGCTGGATGGGCAACAGTGCCCGAAGTGCCAGGCGACGTTGGTGCTGCGCCAGGGGCGCTATGGCATGTTTATCGGTTGCAGCGATTATCCGCAGTGCGATCATACTGAAGTGATCGATAAGCCTGACGAAACCGCCATTACCTGTCCGCAGTGCGGTCAGGGCAAACTGCTGCAGCGTAAATCGCGCTATGGCAAGGTTTTTCACTCCTGCGATCGTTACCCGGAATGCCAATTTGCCCTCAATGTTAAACCCGTCGCCGGTGAATGTGCCTATTGCCATTATCCGCTGCTGATGGAAAAGCGCACGGCAAAAGGCCCCGTCCTGTGCTGTGCCAGCAAGCTGTGCGGAAAACCTGTCGCGACTACAGAATAATCACATCATGAACTCAGAATTAAGCCCGAACCTTGTATCTATCATCGATGCTTTGCATCAACAGCAGGTGATTGCCTATCCTACCGAAGCGGTATTCGGCCTGGGGTGCGATCCCGACAGCGAACAGGCGGTCAATGCGCTGCTGGCGTTGAAACAGCGGCCGTGGGAAAAGGGGCTGATTCTGATCGCCGCCGACTATGCGCAGCTTAAGCCTTATATCGACGACAGTGCGCTCAGCGAACAGCAGCGCGCGACGATGTTCGCCAGCTGGCCTGGGCCGGTAACCTGGGTGTTGCCTGCTCGCCCGGAGACGCCACGTTTACTGACCGGGCGTTTCAGCTCGCTGGCGGTGCGCGTTAGCGATCACCCGTTGGTGCAGCGGCTGTGTCGGCAGTACGGTAAGCCACTGGTATCGACCAGTGCCAATCTCAGTGGGTTGGAGCCGTGCCGCAGTGCGGATGAAGTCACACGACAATTCGGCACTGCTTTCCCGGTATTGGCCGGCGAGGTGGGTGGCCGTCTTAATCCTTCCGAAATCAGAGATGCTCTGACCGGCGAACAGATCCGTCAGGGCTAGAGGTAATGGGCATGGAGAAGTTTGCGGTATTTGGCAACCCTATTGGTCACAGCAAGTCGCCGCGAATTCATGCGCTGTTCGCTGCCCAGACTGGCATTGAGCATCCTTATGGAGCGGTGTTGGCGCCGTTGGACAGTTTTGAAACCAGCCTGCAGGCGTTTATCCACGCCGGAGGGCTGGGGGCGAACGTCACGGTGCCTTTCAAAGAGCGTGCTTATGAGCTCGCCTCCGAGCTGAGCGAGCGTGCAGCGATGGCCGGGGCGGTCAATACCCTGAAGGTATTGCCGAATGGCGGTCTATTGGGGGATAACACCGACGGCGTCGGTTTGCTGACCGATCTGCAGCGTCAACAATTGATCCGGCCGCAGGATCGCATTCTGCTGGTGGGCGCCGGCGGCGCAGCGCGCGGTGTGATCCTACCGCTGCTGTCTTTCGGCTGCCGGCTCACGATCACCAACCGCACCTTCAGCCGGGCTCAAGAGTTGGCCCACGCTTTCCGGCATTTGGGGGAAATCTCGGCGGCGCCGATGGATCAACTGGATCAGCAAGCGTTCGATCTGGTGATCAATGCGACGGCGTCCGGCATCAGCGGGGAGATCCCGGCCTTGCCCGCGGGCGTAGTCAACGCGAAAACCCGTTGTTATGACATGTTCTATCAGCAGGGCGTCACGCCATTCCTGGCCTGGGCGCAGCAGCGGGGGGCAACGGAATATGCCGATGGGCTGGGTATGCTGGTGGGGCAGGCGGCGCATGCTTTCCTGCTTTGGCACGGAGTGATGCCAGAGATCGAGCCGGTATTGCGCCAGCTGCGCAGCGAGCTGGCGGCATAAATCCTACCCCGTTCTCTTTATAGGGAACGGGGCGCCCATCAGATATCTTCCGACAGGTATTCGTCTTTCCAGCGTACATAGTTGTTAGAAGAGTAAAGCAATCCCTCCAACTCGGCGGCGGTCAACGGCCGAACCTGGCGTGCCGGGCTGCCCATATAAAGATAGCCGCTCGCCAGGCGCTTGCCCGGCGCCACCAAACTGCCGGCACCAATCATTACGTCGTCTTCTACTACTACACCGTCCAACAGGATCGATCCCATACCGACCAGCACCCGGTTGCCGATGGCGCAGCCGTGCAGCATCGCTTTATGGCCCACGGTCACGTCTTCCCCAATCAGCAGGGGATAACCGTCTGGGTTGTGTTCGGAACGGTGAGTCACATGCAGTACGCTGCCGTCCTGAATATTGCTGCGCGCGCCGATCTTTACCGCATTGACGTCGCCGCGGATAGCGACCAGCGGCCAGATGCTGACGTCATCCGCCAGATCGACGTCGCCGATCACGACGCTGGAAGGATCGATCAAGACGCGCTGACCGAGTTTGGGGGTGTATTGAAGATAAGAACGTACTGCATCGGACATAATGCTGCCTCACGTCGGGATCATATTTACCGGCAATACTAGACTCTGGCGATGGAATTACAACCAACAGCAGCGCCGGATCCTGCGGAAAATGGCCCTGATCGCACAAGATCCACCCGGAAGGGCTGAAAAGTGTGCAAACAGAAAGAAAAGATCAAAAAAGGGGTTGTGCAAAAAACTCGGATCCCTATAATGCGCCTCCATCGACACGGCGCAAGTGATTCACTTCACA
>NZ_JBBBDV010000009.1:0-233799 GCF_037137105.1 Serratia sp. TMDUHS_CL | reverse complement strand
ATTGAGCGCGCCAATCAAAAGTTCCCCGGCATCGAATTGACCGTACGCGATGGGCTCAGCCTGGAGGGGGGGGAAGCCATCGAGCTGGGTAAAGTGGACTTCGGTCTGGTGCCCAATGCCGAAGAGCTCACTCATGTGAATGTCGAACCTATTTTTACCGAGTCCCTATACTGGATAGGCCTTGAAGCCCCTGATCTCCCCGGCGATACCATGACGCTGGCGCAATTGCTCGACGGCCCGTTGGTGATGGCCCCAAGACTCAGCTCGCACCTTCGCCGGCGAGTAGAACAAGCGGCTGTCGAAGCAGGGCTGGTGCTAAAAGTGAAGTATGAGCAACAAACCGCGCAAGGCGTCAGCAGCCTGGTACGCAGTGGCCTAGCAGCCACCATTGGCAACTGGCCTGCGGTAGAAGAGAATCTGCAGCAAACTGCGCGGCGCATCGTTGAACCCAACCTGAAACGCACATTGTCGCTGGCCTACTCTATTCACAAGCCCCTCACCTTTGCCGCGTCTTGCATGCGCGACTTGGTGAGAGACTTGCTGATCGAAGTTGTCCATTCGGGCCTATGGAGAGGCGAGTTGATCGAGCAGCAACGCGCGTATCAGGATGAAGACGACGCTCAGCCACGCATGGGAACGTGGGATGGCGTTACCTTAAGTTGACGGAGCGAGCGTTGCGGGTTCATGGTCAGTAATCCGATAAGGCCGGCGCAGACCAGGATCGCGCCACAGACCATAAAACCATGGGCATAGCCGTCGCCGCTGATGCCCTGTGCACTCTGAACCAACAGGCCGGTGACTATCGGCGCAGCCAACCCCGCCAAAGATCCGCAGGCATTTCCGATCGCCAGCATGCTGCCACGCTGAATGCTGGGCACCACTTCGGCAAGCATCGCCGGACCAACCGAATACATCACTAACGCCAAACCACCACTGAGTGTCAAACAGACCATGCGCTCTGCCAACGACAATCCTGGCAGTACCAGTGAAGCAGCGAGGACGCCGCTGAAAACCAGGCACATCGAAACGAACATCCCCCGCGCTATCCTCGACGGTAAGCCTCGGCGCAATAAGCGCTGAGACCACCATGCCATAATCAGACTCAAAGGCGTTGTCACCAGCACAAATACCACGAACATATGGCCAGCACGAAGTGAAGTCATCCCTAATCCCTTCTCAAGATAGGCGGGAACCCAGGTCAACGTCAGAGCCAGCGACCAGTTGGCGGCAAAATGACCGATAAAATTGCCAATCACTGTAGGATCGGCAAACAAGCGCCGGTAAGGGATACGCGGCTGCGTCGACACGCCTTCCATACTGACCGGACGAATACACTCCAGCACGCCTTCTTTACCCAAACGGTGCCAGGCCAGGCACCAGACCAGACCGATGGCCGCCAGCACGGCGAAGTTGCTGCGCCAGCCATAGTGTTCGCTCATCCAGGGGATCAATAAACCGGCGATCAGCAAACCCATCGCGCTGCCCGAATGCAGCATCGCCACCGGCAGGCTACGCTTGCTGTCGGGGAACCATTTGTACAGGGCGTGAGTGGCGACAGGTGACGCCGGGCCCTCTCCAATGCCCAAAAGAACCCGACAGGCGACAATGGTCCACAATGACGTTGCAAACAGCATCGGAAGTTGCACCAATGCCCAGAACAGCCCCATGCCCAACAACAGGGTCCGCGTGGGTTTACGATTTGCCAGGAAGCCGCCGAGCACCGCCGAAATAGCGAAGAGCCAGTGCAATGCGCCGCCGATCAAGCCAAATTCCGTGGGGCTAAGTTCGAGCTCTTCCATCATGGGGACGGCGACCAGGCCGATGACGACCTTATCGAGAAAGTTCACCAACATCATCACAGCGAGAAGCGCTGCGATGGTCCAGGCGGCCTTCGGGTGATAGCGGGATTCTGTAGCGGGCATAGGGCACCTCTGATTTTTCTTATAGGTGGACCACGCCCGCCGATCCAGCGAACGTGGGCAGGCAGGTTTAATCAGGCATCAGAATGCCCTTGGCGATCGTGTTGCGCTGGATCTCGCTGGTACCGGTGAGAATGCGCATCATGCGGGTGGCGCGAAACATCCACTCGACCGGGTTGCCACGAATCAGACCTGCACCGCCATGCACCTGCACGGCGCGATCGACGATGCGGAATGCCGTTTCCGAAGCAAACAGCTTACACATCGGTGCCTGAGTCCGAATGTCACCGTCCGCATCGCTCAGCGCCGCCGTCGCGTACATCATGCTGCGTGCCGCCAGCAATTCGGTGGCCATATCGGCAAGCATGTGGTTGACCGCCTGAAACGTTGCGATAGGCTTGCCAAATTGGGTGCGCGTGCGGGCATATTCGATCGACAGATTCAATGCCAGGCCAGCCATACCGAGCATGGTCGGGCAATGCAGCAATC
Organism: Serratia sp. TMDUHS_CL; assembly: GCF_037137105.1. Classification (NCBI taxonomy): domain Bacteria; kingdom Pseudomonadati; phylum Pseudomonadota; class Gammaproteobacteria; order Enterobacterales; family Yersiniaceae; genus Serratia; species Serratia sp. TMDUHS_CL. Next base: position 231,391 of record NZ_JBBBDV010000009.1, on the reverse strand, counting down.
GGTTGAGCATGATACGCCCCATCGCCAGCCTGAAGCCCGCCCCTTCGGCACCGATGCGATTTTCGACCGGCACCCGCACATTGTTCAGCGCGATGTTGCCATGGCTGCCGCCGCCAGACATGACCTGGTAATCGGCATCGATTTGCGCGCCGGGAGTGCTGAGATCAACAAAAAACGCCGAGATCCCATCGGCACCCTGGCCCGCCCCTGTTACCGCCATCAGTACGGCGAAGTCGGCATAAGGCGCACCGGAGATATAACGCTTGGCGCCATTCAGCACATAATAGCCCCCTTCTCGCACGGCGCTGGTCTTGATGGCCATGGCGTCAGAGCCGGCTTCCGCTTCGGTCAGCGCGAAGCACACCGCTTTTTCCGCCCGGCAAACCGGCTCCAGGAATTTGGCAATCTGCACCTCGCTGGCAACCTTGAAGAGATGCCCGATGCGCGGCGGGCCGCTCAGTTCGCCCAACACATGGGGTGCAAACATCGAGCCGGTCAGTATCGCCGCCTCTTTGACCGCACACAGATCAACCACGCTCAATCCTGCGCCCCCAAGACTCTTGGGCAACATCACGTTGTAGAAACCAAGTTCACAGGAGCGCTTCCAGACATCGGCCAGAAGAGCCTTTGGATGAGCCTCCCCCCATTGCAGCTGCTCCCTCCTTTCCAGAGGAATAATTTCATCACGGATGAACGTCTGCATATCGCTGATGATGCGCTGCGCTTTTTCGCTCGGCTGAATCATTTTATTTTTGCTCCCGCGTCAGATCTTGCGCTGACTGTTTTTCCAGTACCCATCACGCACCTGACGGCGTACGATCTTGCCGTTGGGGTTTTTGGGCAGTTCATTGATGAAGTCGACACTGCGCGGCTTTTTGAAACCAGCCAGATACTTTGCGCAATATTCGATGACCTGGCACTCGTCCAGCGTTGTTCCGGACTTGAGCACCACCACCGCCTTGACCGCCTCGCCCCACTGCTCATCCGGCACACCAACCACTGCGGCTTCGAAGATGCCGGGCATGCGGTACAGCACTTGTTCGACCTCGGTAGGATAGATATTGAAGCCACCGGAAATAATCATTTCCTTTTTCCGATCGACGATGAACACATAACCCCGGTCATCCACCGTCGCGAGATCGCCTGTGTGGTAGTAGCCGTTCTTCATGACTTCTGCGGTAAGTTCCGGCGCCTGCCAGTAACCTTTCATGATGTCGTCACCTTTGACTACGATCTCACCAATCTCACCCGGCTGAACGTCTTCAAACTGTTCGTTAACCACGCGCAGATCGGTTTCGAAGTAGCAACGCCCGCAAGAGGACAACAAACGGGTATCGCCATCCCGGGACAAATGATCCTGTTCCGTCAGCACGGTTACCAACGAGCAGGTTTCACCCGCGCCGTATCCCTGAGCCAAGATCGGGCCAAAAACTTCGATGGCGCGTTCAACTAAGGCCGGAGCCATAGGCGCCGCACCATACATCACCAGACGAAGGCTACTGAGATCGAACTGCTCAACGCCCTTGAAGTTGACCAGCCTGTTGACCATCGCCGGCACCAGGAACAGACGCGTCACCCGTTCTTGCGTAATCGTTTGCAAGAGCAACTCATCGTCATAGCGTTCGAGCAATAGATTGCAGGCACCTACGGCCAGGAGTGGCATGATCTGCATGCCACTGGCATGCGTGATGGGGCCCACATGGGCCATGACGTCATCAGGCCCAGCGCTGCGGACGGGGCTGCTTAGACTCTTACGCACCAGTGCCTTACGATTGCCGAACGTCAGCATCGCGGCTTTGAGCACACCAGAACTGCCTGAGGTGTAGTGCAGTACGGCCAGATCATTATCGGCAGGATCGCTGTTGAATTCGCGTTCTTCCCCCATACCGAGCACTTCGCAATAGGGAATATCGCCGCCCTCATCGCCTAATGCGATAATCCAGTTCAGGTGGGGCAATGCCTCGCGGTGGGCGGCCAGAATTTTCGCAACGGCGCTGCCTGCAATCACGGCTACGCTGCGCGAATCGTTGAGTACGCATACTATCTCTTCGGGCGACAGGCGGGCGTTGATCGGTACCTTGACCATCGCAGCCTTATAGAAGGCCACTTCAGCCTCGACCAGCTCGACACGATTCGTCGCCAGGAGTGCAACGTGCGCACCCGGTGCAAGCCCAAGCCTCAGCAAACCTGAGGCCAGCCGGTTGCTGCGCGCTTCGAGTTGCGCATACGTCAGTCTCTGGCGACTATCGATGACCGCTTCGTTGTGGGGCCAGTAGCGTGCACTTCGGCTCAGTATTTTTCCGAGGTTCACTTTATTCTCCAAAGTTGAACGGGGTTATCCGATCTTAGAAGTGGAGAAAAAACTCGCCAATACCACTCTTAAGCACTCCCCCATAACAAAATGGGATGGGGGAGTGCTACAGCCACTCCTGCATGTTGCGCTCGCTGGCGACATCAGCAAACAGTTCGAGCAATCGTTCACACACCGGCGAAAGGTAGCCGCCGGAACGGGTGACCAGTCCGATAGAACGATGCAGTTCAAGACCGTCCAGATCGAGGCTCAATGGCTTCACCCCCACCGCATGAGGCATGCGGCCACGGCGAGCAAGCGTTAAGATCGGCGTGCCGATGATGAGTTCGTACAATGCTTCGCTGCTGAAATCAGCTTCGATACGTAAATTCGGTGGCGGCAACCCTTGCCTGATAAAGGCGCTATCCAGCGCCCGGCGAACGCTGACGTGTCCTTCAGGCAACAGCCACTGCTCATGCTGCAGATCGCTGAATTGCACATACTCCCTGGCGGCCAGCGGGTGCCGGACATCAGCCACGACGGCCAGGCAATCCTCATACAAGACTTGTGTGTCGAACTCCTCTGCCCCCCCTGAAAGCGGCATGACCGCAACATCGAGCTCACCGCTACGCAACTGTTCAAGCAACTCGCTCGCCAGGCGTCTGCGCAAACGCAGCCGCGCAGCCGGACGTTCGCGCAACAATCGGCGACAGCTGGCAATGAGCAAATCTTCCGGCAGGGACGGAGAATAGCCCAGGCGCACTGCGCCTTGCTCTCCGCTGCGGATACCGCGCATCTCCGCCAACGCATCATCAAAATCACGACTGAGCCTCTGTGCCCGGGCCAGGAACGTCTCGCCGGCCAACGTCAGGCGCATCCCCGTTGACAGGCGTTCAAATAACATTACCCCCAGTTGGCTCTCGACCCGGTTTATCGCCTTGGAGAGCGACGGTTGAGTGATCCCTAACTGCTCGGCGGCTTTCCCCACAGCGCCGCACTGCTGGACGGCAAGGATATATTCCAGGTCGCGTATATTCATGACATTCCCATTAGCTATGACTTGATAACCTTTAATGCATTGCGTTCAGGTATAGCGCCCTCGCAGACTGAGTGCAATGTCCGTTCTTTCTATCGGGATGCAACACCAACCAGAAGAAACATATTCCTCCTTACTGCACCTGCCAGGAGATAATAATAATGAGTTGCGAAGCCTCTGACGTTTTAGCGACGTGCAAAAACCTGTTATCAGTACTGCTGCTGGCTTTGGCAAGCAGCGGCCATAGTCAGGCCGCCGCCGACATTAGCGATCCCGTTCGCCTGGGGATAATGCAGGGTTTTCCCCCGGCCGCAGACAAGCGGGTAACCACGCAGAATGCATTCGAGTTTCCTAACCTGCGCTGGGCTCTGCGCAACGCGCGTGCTTTGACGCCAACGACAGATATTCGCCGAGCCATCACCCCATTACCGCTGGCAGCAGGCCCATCGGCTGACTTCGATCGGCTGAGATTTACCGTCGCTGAGCAATCGTTATCGCTTCCCGAATATCTGCGCCAAACCTTTACCGATGGTTTCATCGTGCTGCATCAGGGCAAAATCGTCTACGAACGATACCTCGACTCATTCTCGCCGGAACAGCCGCACATCTGGGCGTCGATGACCAAATCGGTAACGGGTCTGCTGGCCGCCGGTCTGATCGCCGAGGGGAAACTTGATCCAAGCGCCAAACTCTCGGTCTATGTGCCGGAACTGGCAGGCACCCCCTTCGGCGAAGCAACCTTGCAACAAAATCTGGACATGCAGGTAGAGGCGGTTTATCCCGCCCATCTGCCTCCGGATATCGGTTTATTCGCCGCCGTCGGCATCGTGCCGCAGCGGCCCGGCATGCCCGACAATATCTACGGTTTCCTGCTCGCCGCGAGCCGGCCTGAACAGGCCAGCGCCACGCCGATTTGGTATTACCAGAACGGTTCTCCTGAAGCGGTGGCCTGGGCCATGCGCAGGGTCACCGGCAAGAGCTGGTCGGCATTGGTGGCGGAACGCATCTGGTCTCTGTTTGCTGAAGACGATGCCTACAGCCAGGTCGATGCCCTGGGCACAGAGATGGCCAGTGGCGGCCTGAGCAGCACCTTGCGCGACGCCGCACGCTTTGCCGAGGCCATTCGCCTGGCCTGGTCCAGACCTTATCAAACATCGGCATTTACCCAGGCCGTACAGCTGGCGCTGCTACCCAACACCAGCCAGGCGCTGATCGCGCACAACCCCAGAGCCAAAGAGCGCATCGGCTATGCCTATCGCGACTACTGGTACCAGAAGAACGATGGCGACGGTTCTATCGAAGCCGCGGGCCGCTTCGGCCAACGCATCTACATCAACCCCAAGCGCGAACTGGTGATCGTCAAGATGTCTTCAGCACCCGATATGGCCCCGCGAGCTACCCAAGCCGGAGCCGCGCCGGCAAGTGGCAGCCAACCTGCAGACACTGTCGCCGCCTTCAATAGCATGGTGAGCGCACTGCTTCCGGCGCTGCCTTAACGATCGGCTCAATGAGCCCGCCGTCACGACGCTTTACACATCAACAGTATCTGGCTTGTGCTGTGCCCGGTGCTCCTGTCTTCTTATAACAATAAGCAAGAGGCAGCCGCCATGAGCTATCTGCAATCGCGCCCCCCTTATCCTATGCCTTTCTCACCGGCAGCTTGTCTGCTGGCGCCCGTCATCTGGGCGATATGCAATACCGCCAGCGCCGGAAAATTCGATTGGGGTGACGTCAACGGGCGCTACAACGGCAGCCTCAGCATCGGCAGCGTCTGGAACGCAGAACATCCCCGTGCGAGCAGCATCTATCAAGGTAACGCCAACCTCGTTGGCTATGGCACAAGTAGAGAATTCAACAACGGCGGCGGGCGTACCGGCGACGACGGCAGACTCAACTTTCGCAAACGCGGCCTGGTCTCCTCGCCGCTCACTCTGCAGGGTGAAGTGGCGCTCAACTGGCGCAACTACGGCGCATTCATACGCGGCAAAGCCTGGTACGACTATACCCTGAACAACCGAGAAGTAGACTTCGGCCACTCTTCCAACGGCTACCGTACCAACAGCAAACTGGACGATAGCCACTTTGACAGGCTGGCCAAGTTTCAGGGGATCGCCTTGCTCGATGCTTATGTATTCGGTGATTTCAGCCTGGCCGGCCATCCATTGAACGTCCGGGTTGGCAACCAGGTGATCAACTGGGGAGAAGGTCTGTACTTCCAGAACGGTATCAACGCCATTAACCCTAACGATATGGCCGCCTTACGTCGGCCGGGCACCCAGGTAAAGGAAGCGCTGGTGCCGATGCTGTACGGCAAAATAGGGTTGACCAATCAGCTCACTCTGGAAGCCTTTTACCAACTACAATGGCGGCGATCGGTGATCGAAGGTTGCGGGACCTATTTCTCCAACAGCGACTTCATGCCTGACGGTTGCTATGGCGTACCCCGTGGAGGAGCTAACGACCGTGAAAGTTTCGCCAATGATCTCATCATTCACCGTGCGGGCGACAACGAACCATCGAACACGGGCCAATTCGGCCTGGCGCTACGCTACCTCGCCGACAGCATTCACACCCATTTCGGCGCCTACGCGATGAACATCCACTCACGCACCCCCTACGTCAGCCTGATCACGGATCGCCGACAGGAGCAGGGAGCCGGCTGGCTGCCAGGACAACAAGCAACCAACGGCCGCTATTTCGCCGATTTTCCGGATGATATTCACATTTTTGGCCTGAGTTTTTCCAGCAAGCTGGAAAGAACCGAAGTATTCGGCGAGTACAGTTTCCGCCCCAACCAGCCGATGCAGCTGGCCACCGGCGATCTGATCCCGGCCTTCGCCGGCGATCCTGTGCAACTGGGCCATCTGATCGGTCAAGACATCACGCTGGGCCGGGATGCTATCAATGCCCCGCCGGGCTCAGTCTACAATGGCTATGACCGGCGTAAAGTTTCGCAGTTATCACTGGGGGTCATCCAGCCCTTGCCCTCACTACTGGGTGCCGCCGGTCTGAAGCTGACCGGCGAAGTTGGCATGAAGTATGTGCATGACCTCCCTGGTCTGGGTGACCGCCGCTATGCCAAAACGGATACCTATGGATCCGATCTGGCCAACGGTAACGCCAAGGGCTGCCTGCTTGGCGTAAGTGAGGCCAAATACCGCAAGCTCGGCTGCTCCAGCGACGGCTATACCAGCAAATTCGCCTGGGGCTATCGCTTACGAGCGCAGTTGAGCTATCCAGGCCTGTTTAAAGGCGTCAGCGTTTCCCCTTTTGTCGGCTTCGGTCAGGACGTAAAAGGCTGGTCCTATGATGGCGTGTTCTCCGAAGGCCGTCTGCTTGGTGCCGCCGGTGCCAGGTTCGACTATGGCAAGACATACTCTGCAGAACTCGCCTGGTCCGGCAGCGGCAATACGCCATTTGCGCCCACCGACAAGGACTTTGTCTCCCTCAGCCTGCAGATGAAGTTCTGAATATGAGGGTAAAACCCGCCTACCGAAATCGCCTCGTAAGCCGAGGCAGTTTAACTCGAACAAAGCCGCAGCAAGCCGGCTCGCAGCCTGATCACCCAAGGAGGCTCTCTCTTCAAGAGCCCGTTTTCTGTTGCCGGTAACCAAACATCATTCGAATGTTCCACGTACCAGCACTTCACCATCAGCCAACATCAGCCGGCCATTCGCCCACAGCGCCTCGGGATGCAAGTCATCATTAAGCAACAGCAGATCGGCATCATTGCCCACGGCGATTTCCCCTTTATGTGGTAGTTTCAGCCGCTTCGCCACATGTCCGGCAACCATAGGCCAACATTGTTCCAACGGCAGCGTAGCATTGAGATCCCGAACTTCATTGAGCAAGCTATCAAAACCGGCCACGGTCAGACCGCAAACATTACCCTCTGCATCAAAGGCCGGAATGCTGCCATTCCCATCGGAACTTAGCGTCAACTGAGCCGATGAAATGCCTGCATCCAACGCCTCCAGCACCGCTTCACTGGGCTTTACCGCACCGCGTGCGCCCAGATGAGGGCTGATGCCGGCGGTGAGATCGAGATTGATGCCTTGCAGTCTCGCTAACTGCATGGCATGCCGCCAAAGAGGACGCTGACGGTTGACGTGAGTCGGCAGGAAGTGGGGCAATGGCACGTCACATTGCTCACGAATGGCATCCAACGGCTCAAGCGCACTGGCGGCGTTTCCCAGGTGCAAGACCACCAGACCGGGTTTCTGCGTCAACAACGCAGCAGCTCGAGCCTGAGTCGCCAGGCGAATCAGTTCCTCAATGCTCGGTTGTGAAGAACGGTGATCGGAGATGGCTGTTTTCACGCCCAGTACGGGTTCGATAAACGTAATGTCATCCCTGACAGAACCGGTGATCGTGACGGTCGGCACCTCATAGGAGCCCGTTAGCATCCAGGCGGAAATGCCTTCGTTGCGCAACCCCATGACTTTGGCGAACAGGGATTGCACATGGCGGGTTACACCATCGGTGCCGAGCAATCCCATTACGCTGGTGATACCGCTTTGCAGCAACTGTGAAAGTTGAACCTCCGGCGTTCGCGTATGAAACCCTGCTTCTCCACCGCCGCCTGTCAGATGAACGTGTTGATCAATGATTCCGGGTGCCAGTATGCGCCCGCCGGCGTCAAACAACTCACAGGAGAATAATGACGGCGGTGACAAATCTTCAGCCATCGCCAGAACTTTGCCCATGCCGATGAGCAGGTTCTGCTTAACGATCCCTCGCGGAATAATCACTCGCGCATTACGGATCAATGTAAAGTTCATGGCATCCACCCTTGCTCCAACAGCACGCAAGTTTCATCCAGACCGGCGGCCCAAATCTGCGCCATTTCTTCATCGCTACGTTGGTAGTCGCCGCCATAATTGCCATCGCCGATGTAACCCCTGACTGCAGCGGCAGGCAGTTGCGCCAGTTTTGCCACGTTGATCGCCGGCTTCTCTTCCCGTGGCATGTCAACATTGGGCAGACGCGTCCAGGGGAAATTTTCCATCCAGGAGGCATGCGAAGCATTGGGGGAAAAGTGCTTCACTAACCCCATAACGTTGGGAGAGGCCCACCAGTTGTGCAACTGCACGCGAGCCTCGGGATACCGGTTGAGCCAATTGTGGATCTGAACCTGGACAGGCGAGTTACCGCCGTGCCCATTGACCAGAAATAAGCGACGGAAACCGCTGCGATATAGGCTGCTCAAGACATCATCCAGAAGCGCGTTGTAAGTCTGCGGTTGCAGATTGATAGTGCCTGGAAACTCGGTAAAGTAAGGTGCCATACCAAACGGCAGGCCGGGATAAACTGGAATACCTTGTTTCTCGCCCGCCTCTTCCGCCAATCGTGAGGCCAGCAAGTGGTCGGTGCACAGGCTAAGATAAGCGTGCTGTTCAGTACTGCCGAGGGAGAGGATCACACGATCGTCGCGAGTCAAGTAATCCTGCAGTTGAAACCAGTTCATCTCGCTGATTTTCATTATTATCTCCTTAAGGTTCCTGGTGTTGGCAATAGTGATGCCAGGCTGGACGTAGCGTCTCGCGCAGATAGCGTGGCTCCGGCGTATGCCGATACTCAAAGGCTTCGCTTGTCGCCGGTAGCATGGGCTGCAAATGGCTATGGCAACCGGTGCTGTAGATGAGGGTGCGATGGCTGGCCAGCGACGCAGCCAACCCTTCGTCCTCCAGCGCGATAACATCTATTTTTCCCAGATGTGGCGCAAAATTCTTCACACCCTCCAGCATGGCGGGCAAAAAAGTTTGATAGCGTGACACCAGCAATACGCCGGTATCCGCGGAAAGCTGTGCCAATCGGGTACGAGTTTCCTCTGATGGAATGAGATATGGCGCGAATATCGGAGTCGATTCCGCGACCCGGAGCCTCAACCGTGGGATGCAATGCGGGATGGTCAACCAGAACTGATAACTGTCCAATTGCTCTTGCGCCAAATCAGCAAACTCCCGAAATGTATAGGTATCGATCGTTTGTCGATGGCCCAGAACCTCCTGAATGCTCTCAATGTAGCTGAGGTTGATACGGTTGGAGTTGCCGACCAACGCCATCTTCAATACCCGTGGAGAGATATCCGGAGACGCGTTCTGATTCAGCGCTCCGATAAAGAACGATTCCGACAAACCGATGTTGGCTGCATCTTGCAACAGCTGTTTAAAGCGCTGTTGAAGCTGTGCTACCTGGTCTTGATGAGGCGTCTCCTGGCGATTTCGCACAACATAAGTGCCTTTACCGGCAATGGTTTCAATCAGCCCCATACCTTTCAAGGTTTGATAGGCATTACTGACTGTCAGTTGTGCGACGCCCAGCTGTTTGCTGAGCGCGCGTACCGAGGGCAAAGCGATATCATCGCGAAAAGTGCCCGCCATGATGCCATACTCAATGGCGCCGACGATCTGCGTTTGCAGGGAAATCGGCAGGTTTTTGTCGATATTGATAAGACACGCCTCTTTTCAATTTATTAATGTTCAGAGTGACCCATAGGCCGCCGGGCACGTCTGACGCACAACGCTTGCAGATCTTCAAAATGACGTTTGAGCGTCGCGTCGCTGGCTGGGCAAGTGAACAGGCTGACTACCACCATCACCACCATGGTGAAACTCCAGCAGATAATCAACGGGTCAAAACCAAAGGACCAGTCAGGCAGCCACAGTTTCATCGCCACATAGGCCAGTTCGCCCAAAATCACCGCACTGATGGCACCGGCTACCGTAGCGCGTTTCCAGTACATACCGAGGATAACCGGAGCAACCCAGATACCCAGGCCACCAAAAGCGAAGCGTATCAACGCAAAGATCCCGGCAGGTTTCATAATACCGATGATGATAGCGGCAATGCCCAACAAAACTGTCATCAGGCGCGACAACGTCAAAATCTGTTGGGACGAGGCCTGTGGACGTAGCATATTCTGGTAGATGTCACGCGTTACGCCGCCGGTGGCGACCACCAACAAGGCGGAAATAGTGGACATGCCGGCAGAAACAATCCCGGTTATCAGTAGCGAGGCGATCCAGGGCGACAAATTCTGCTGCAGGATCACGGGAACGATAAAGTCAGTTTCCTGTCCACTCAAACCACTGATGAAAGTAGCAGCGTTAACCCCCGACCATTCAATCATCGTCGCCGAAAACAGCATGCCCAATGTGCCGAGGATGACGGCTTTAAACATTGTGCGGTAGCTGTTCATGGTAAAGAACTTGGTGAACAGCGTTGGCTGACCGATAGTAAAGAAACTCCACATCACGATCATCGAGACATAGGTCTGCCAAGGGAAGTCCCCCTTTGCGCCGGGATGCGTCAAATGACTCGGCATCTCCGTCGCCAGCTTTCCGGTAATGACCTCCATTCCGCCGCCGGCGTGGACGGAAACGATGAATGTAACAACAGCAGTGGCGACCATCAGCCCGCCTTGCAATACGTCTGTCATCATCGCGCCGGTCATGCCGCCTATCATGCAATAGAGCACCACCACCGCCCCCATGACTACCACACCGATCCATTCCGGCAGCCCGGTGAAGGTGTTGAGAATGACGCCGGCCCCAACGGTCTGAGCGCCCATCATGGCTATAAGGAAAATGACCATCATAACCGCATGAACGCCGCGGATAGCATTAGACTCATAGCGATCGGACAGGTAGTCGCTCATGGTCATCAGGTTATATCTGCGCCCCATCAGCATTAATTTGCGACCGACAAACAACGCCGGGATTAGCATGGAGAACGCCAACCCGGGCACAGACACACTCATACCGGCAAATCCGGTACTGTAGGTCATGGCCGGTACCCCCATAAAGGTACTCATGCTGTATTGGCTGGCAAAGTAGGCGAAGCCACCAACGACTGCACCGGCTTTCCCTCCCATGACCAAGAAGTCACTGAGCGATTTGGTGGCGCGGGCGGCATACCAGCCAATGCCGCCGAGCAGCAGCAAGAACAGGCTCAAAGTCGTATAGAAGGACACCGGTTCAGGCTGTAACAGCGTAGTGAGATTGCTCATGCGTTGTCCTCCTCAATATCGTCCTGATACTCAGGGCGCTGCAGGCATTGCCAGGCAAAAAGAACAATCAAGGCAATAACTGTTACACCATGTATTAACCAACCAAATATAAACACCGGAACACCGAGCCAACCAGGCTGGTAAGCGGTGTTGTAGAAGAATGGGAAAGGCATCATTACCAACAGATACATAAACATGAAGACATAAAACCATTTTCTTTCAAAACAGTTACTTGTTACGTCCATCACTCCCCCTTGGTACCGTTTATTATTATTTATCTCAGCAGCACACCAGCAGATTATTTGTCGTTGCACTTACTGTTATTATTTAATATAACAGCATGAACAAAATAACAACAATTATCTTACAAAGATAAAAACTGCAGGAGGGGGTATGGAAAGGCTGCCTTTCAAGTCACGGGTAGAGCTATTGAATACAACGCTCGGCAAATCGGAAGATGCATGTGCACAGCGCTGGTTGGCTGGCCACGACATCTACGCGCCAGATGAAGCGGTGCACGTTCTGCATCGACAAATTGCCGAGCTCTGGCAATGCGGCCAGGAAGGCGTGGCGAGTTTTATGGGGGGGCGCGCGGCCTTCTATGCGGTAGTGCGTACCCTTGGGCTTCAACCCGGTGATCAGGTCCTGATCCCAGCGTTTACTTGCCAGTGCGTAACCAATGCGCTGACCTACAACGGCGTGGAAGCCAGGTTTGTCGATATTGAAACCGAAACCTTTGGCATGGATGCGGAAGCATTAGCGAAATCCATTACTCCCCGCACACGCGCAGTCATGATCCAGTACAGCTTTGGCTTGGTTTGCCGCGATCTGGAGTCGCTGTTGTCGCTGGCAAGCCGCCATGGGCTGTGGATTATCGAGGATTGCGCCCACGCTACCGGAGCCAGCTACCGCGGTCAGTTGCTAGGAACGTTGGGCGACATTGCTTTTTTCAGCAGCGAGCGTTCGAAGATCGTCAATACCATTCACGGTGGGTGGGTCATCACCCGTGATCCCGCTTTGAAAGCTCGTTTGCAGCAGGTGTATGCGCAGACAGCTGATGCCGAGCCACCATTCATACGAGCGTTGTTGCGCACTTTGCGACATGCCGTACAGGCCAACCAGCAAGGAAAGGCGACGGCGGATGCATCGTGGCCTCAAGAACAGCGGATACCGCAGATGCAGCAGACCGAACTCAGCGGTTTGTTCAGCCCACAGTATCACTGGCGAATGGCTGAGCCGGTCGCGGAACTCCTGACGCTGCAACTTAATCAGTTACCAGAGCTATTACAGCGGCGACGCCGTGGTGCGGAATTCTGGCGACGCTGGGCGCTAAAACAGAGATATTCCCACGCGCTGACCGTGGTGGGAGCAGAAAACAGTTGGCTGAGGTTCCCCTTAATGCTCTCAGCGGAGCAAAAGCAACAAAAGACAACATTGGAACAAGCGCTGAATGTCGACGTCGGCGTATGGTTTACCTCACCAATGCATCCTCAACCTTTGCTGCTGCCAGATTGTCCTAGGGGTATGTTGGCTGCCGCCACCTGTATCAATTTGCCCACCTGGTTGCCCGAGTAAGGGCTGATATGATGCCGCAATATGAAAATAACCGCCCTGGCATGCCAATCAACTGCCAGGCAAAATATCAGCCCCCTCCCACGCCGAAGGCCGGTTCTCGCTGCGCCATTTCTCCCCCGCCGTCGTTCCCGGCGCCGGGGGCTTCAAGCCTTCGATAGTCCACAGCGAGAACGGCGTTTCGTCCACGTGCAGCTCCCAGCGCAACCCGCGCGCGGCAAGGTAGGGTTGCAGGATGCGGGTGCAGGCCGCCAGGAATTGCTGCTGCTCTGCGTCGTTGTCCATGGCGCGCGCAATATGGTCGATGGTCACCCGCACGAAATCATCGGCCGGTTCGCCGCCGAGATAGGCCGAACCTGGCGGCAGCGCGTGGAAGAACACGTTGACGTAAAAGCGCGGCAAAAAGTCCTGGTACAGGGCAGTGACCTTCTGCGCAATCGCGCGTTTATCGGCGGCGCTGAAAGCCGGTTCAGGGTGGTAAATCTGCCACAGTGGCATCGCGTTATCTCCTCGGTAAAGCTGCGGGGTATCGACAATCGTTCTGGCCGGCAGCCTGTGTCAAACAAAACTCCAATAATAAGAGTAATAACTCCAATCATTGAAGTGATCAAGCCTAGGCGATAAAATTATCCGCATTAGGGCGGCAAACGGAGGCAAGGCAACGTGAAAGCAAAAGGGTTTGAAGGTATGACGTGTTCGGTGGCCCACGTGCTGTCGGCATTGGGCGATCGCTGGGGCGCGATTCTCATGCGCGATCTGTTGCTGGGGCTCTCGCGCTATGACGATCTGCGCCAATCGACCGGCATCACCAACAACACGTTGGCCGATCGGCTCAAGGCGCTGGAAGGCAGCGGCCTTATCGAAAAGCGGCAATACCAGACGCGCCCCGATCGCTACGAGTATCTTCCGACGGAGAAGGGAAAAGATCTCGGTCTGCTGGTGATGGCGATGATCCAGATTGGCGACAAGTGGAACCTGTCCGAGCTGGCCGGGCCGCCGCTGCGCGTGGTCGACCGTGCGACTGGCCACCCCGCCACTCTGCGCGTGGTCGATGCCGTGACCGGCGAATCGCTGCCGCCGCAAAACCTGGCGCTGGCCGCCGGGCCCGGCGCCGACGAGATCACGCGATGGCGGCTGGCCGTCGGCAAAACCCGCTAACGGTGCGCTACAACAGCGCAATCATCTTCAGCAGTTCGACCCGATTGCGGATGCCGAACTTTTTGCCGGCGTTATTGAGGTGCGAATAAACGGTTTTCGGGTGCAGGTTAAGCCGCCGAGCGGTCAGGCGGATATCTTCGGTGCGGGCGGTTTCACACAGCACTGCCGCCTCGCCAGGCGTGATTGCCGCCCCCCGCTGCCGGTTCACCACGTGCCGTTCGCTCGTCTCCTGGCGGGCCAGCGTTGCGCAGGTCTCTCGCACCACCTGCAGCGCTTCCCGTTTGTGCAAAATCGCATCCGGCTGCGCCGCGGCGATAAACGCCAGGATCAGCGGTGAAGTCTTATCGATGAAGAACAGTAACCGGACGTCTTTATATTCACTGCGTGAATATTTAATGAATTTTAAATACGCCTCGAACCGGTAAATCTCCTGAGGAAACTCCATAATAATTAAATCAGGCGCCGGGCTTATATTTTTAATGATATTCATATTGGGTGAGGATAAGGTTATCACCCCGCCACCCAATAATGTTTTCATGCCCAGCCGGCACAGCGGTGAACCATCGATATAAATCACTCTCACTTTAATTCTCCTTATCAGCATGGACGCATGCTTCCACACCTCAGGCGGCTTGTCGCTGCTCTTTTTTGGGGTAATTCGCCTGCAAAGCACACCGATATAAAACATCTTGATAACATGTTTTTCAAATAATCACGCAACCGTCAGCACGTTGATTAATACGCAAAAAAGGCATGAATGTTTCAAATTATTTCAATAACAAAAACTGGCGATCCAATAAAATCGCAACGCAATGATATAGATCTATTTTCTATTTTGTATGATATAAGCACAAATGAAAAAAAATGTAACAGCAGGCCCTCTCGTCTTATTGCCTTATTCAAAACACCTATAGGGAAAATTCTTAGTTTGTTAGGATGAAAATCCATGTTTGCCGACGCGTTTAAAAAACAATTGCGCAACATGATTAACCCACAACCGCACGTCAGTAATTTATTACTGTCAGGAAAGCTTTTCTCTAAAGTAAATTAAAGGGCATTTCACATGAATGTTAAATTAGTCGCATTATCCATGCTGGCTCTCTCCGGCGCCTGTGCGGCCGCTTCGTCCAATACGGTGCAATTTAAAGGCGAAGTCAGCACGCAAACCTGCTCGGTGAATATTAACGGCAACCAATCCAACCCGGTCGTTCTGCTGCCGACCGTCGCCGCCAGCAAACTCGCCACCAAAGGCGCCACCGCCGGCGACACCACCTTCACCGTCAACGTGACCGGCTGTGCGGCCGCAACCAGCGATACGGCGATCAAAACCGTGCTGGCGGGCAACAACCCAACCACCAACGGCAACCTGGGCAACGCGGGCGATGCGGCCAAAGTGTCCATTCAACTGCTGGACAGCGACGCCACCACGCCGCTGTCGTTCGCCAGCGGTTCGACCGTCACCACGTCGGCGATGACGCTGGCCAAAGACGCCACCTCCACCTCGCAGAACCTGGTGGCCCGCTACTACGCGGAAGACACCGGCGTGGCGGCCGGTTCGGTGATCGCCACCGCACAGTTCGCCATTAGCTACAAATAAGCCGGCGTCAGGCGCCATACCTGTTGATGCCAGCGCCGCCCTTCGCCGGGCGGCGCTGAATGACTCGCTCCCTTTATCGGTTCACGTTTATGCCGCAGATAACCCGCTCCGCCCGCCGATGGGCCGCCCTGTCGCTTTGCCTGATGAGTTTTGCCGCTACCCACGCGTCGGCCAGCGTGACGCTGCTCGGCAACCGCGTGATCTACCCCGCCGAGGCGCGGGAAAAAACGCTGCAGTTCACCAACGACGACGGCACCCCGGCGCTGATGCAGATCTGGCTCGACATCAATAACCCCAAATCCACGCCGGAAAACGCCGATGCGCCCTTTGTCGCCTCGCCGCAAATCTTCCGCATGAATCCGCACAGCGGGCAGATGGTGCGGCTGTCGTTCGTCGGCCAGCCGCTGCCGCGCGATCGCGAATCGCTGTTCTACCTCAACTTCCTGCAGGTGCCCGCCGTGCGCCAGACGGACAGCGACAAGAACAAACTGCTGCTGGTGGTCACCAATCGGCTGAAGGTGTTCTATCGCCCCGCCGGGTTGGCCGGCGACGCCAACCAGGTCATCGATCGGCTCAGCCTGCGCCAGGCCGGTAACGCGCTGCGCGTCGACAACCCGACCGGCTACTACGCCAACGTCAGCCAGGCCGCGATCCTGAGCGGCGCGAAGCGCATCACCATCCCGCAGGCGGATCTGATCCCGCCGTTTTCGCAGGCCAGTTGGCCGGTGAACGGGGAGGTGCGGCAGGTCGCACTGCGCGTCATCAATGACTATGGGGTGGAAATCTCACGCACCCTGAACGTCGCGCGCTGAAACCAGACAGGGAGGTTTTCATGTTCGATGTCCGCAAGGCGACGCCGCTGCCCGCGCGCTGGTGTTGCGCGCTGCTGGCGCTGCCGCTGGGCTGCGCCGCCGCCGACGGCTATACCTTCGATCCCGCGCTGCTGCGCGGCAGCGTGCTGAGCAACAGCGCCCTGAGCCAGTTCAACCAACAGGACGCCGTTGCTCCCGGCAGCTATCAGATCGATCTGTACCTCAACGGCCAGTTTCTCGAGCGCGACCAAATTCGCTTCGTGCGCGCAGGCCAGCAGGTGCTGCCCTGTTTCGATCGGCCGCAGTTGGCGCGCTTCGGGCTGAAAAATCCGCCGGCGGCCGCCGAAGCAGAATGCCTGCTGCCCGGTCGGGATCTCAAGGACATCGCGGTGAACGCCGATATTTCGCGGCTGCGGCTGGATCTGAGCATTCCGCAGGCGCTGTTGAACGGCCAGCCGCGCGGCAGCATCAATCCCGCCAGCCTGGACAGCGGCGAATCGATGGCCTTCGTCAATTACAACCTCAACCAGTACCACGTCAGTTATCGACAGGGGCAAACCCGCGATCTCGACTCGACCTACGCCAACCTGAACGGCGGGTTCAACCTCGGGCTATGGCGCTACCGCCAGCAGTCCAGCTACCGCTACGATCGGGAGTTCGGCGGCCACCTGGATACCAGCCGCCGCTATGTGCAGCGCGCGATCTTGCCCTGGCGCAGCGAAATGCTGTTGGGCGAAGGCTTTACCGACGGGCACTTCTTCTCCGGCTTGGGATTTCGCGGTATTCAGCTCAGTTCGGACGACCGCATGCTGCCGGATTCGCAGCGCGGCTATGCGCCGGTGGTACGCGGCGTGGCGAAAAGCAACGCGCGCGTGACGGTGCTGCAGGGCAAAAGCACGCTGTATGAAACCACCGTCGCGCCGGGGCCGTTCGCCATCAACGATCTGTACGCCACCAACTACGCCGGCGATCTCACCGTGGTGGTGACGGAAGCCGACGGCAGCGTCAGTACCTTCACCGTGCCGTTCGCCGCGGTGCCGGAATCCATCCGCCCCGGCCAGTCGCGCTACTCCGCGATCGTCGGCCGTTCCCGCTACGTCGGCGACAACGATCTGTTCAGCGAAGTGACCTGGCAGCACGGCCTGACCAACGCCCTGACCTTCAACCTCGGCAACCAGCTGGCGGACGGTTATCAGGCGATGATGCTGGGCGGCGTGTACAGCAGCTGGCTGGGCGCCTTCGGCATGGACACCACCTATTCCCACGCCAGCCTGCCGGACGGCGGCGCCTCCGGCTGGATGCTGCACCTCTCTTACAGCCGAACCTTCAGCCCGACGGACACCACCTTATCCATCGCCGGCTACCGCTACTCCACCGAAGGCTTTCGCGATCTCAGCGACGTGCTCGGCGTACGGCGCGCCGCCACCACCGGCCAAAACTGGCAGTCCGACTCCTACCGCCAGCGTTCGCGCTTCGAGGTCGCCGTCAATCAGGGGATGGGGGCGTTCGGCAGCCTGACGATGTCCGGCTCGACTCAGGACTATCGCGATCAGCGCGGCCGCGACAATCAGCTCCAGCTGGGCTGGGGAAAAACCTTCGGCAACGGCGTGGCGCTTAACCTTTCCGTCACCCGCACCCGCAGCCTGGGCTACAGCAACGGCGACTACCGCGGCTACGGGCCGCTGGATAACGTCTACAGCGCGCCGCTGGCGCAGAGCGCGCAGACCGTCACCGCCCTGTCGCTGAGCTTCCCGCTCGGCCGTTCGTCATCCGCCCCCAGCGTCTCGCTGTTGGCCAACCACAGCCAGGGCCAGGGCGGCAACTATCAGGCTGCGCTATCGGGCAGCGTCGGCGACGAACAGCCGGTCAGCTACGGCCTGAACTTCACCACCGATGACGATCGCCAACAAAGCATCTGGGGCGGCAACCTGCAAACCCGTCTGCCTTACGCCAACGTCACCGGCTCGTTCTCCACCGCGCGCCAGTACCGACAAGGCTCCCTGTCGCTGCAGGGGGCGGTGGTGGCGCACCGCGGCGGCGTGACATTAGGGCCGTATGTCGGCGATACCTTCGCCCTGATCGAGGCGCCCGGCGCCAGCGGCGCACGGGTGATGGACGGCCAGGGTGCGCGCGTCGATCGCTTCGGCTACGCCCTGGCACCGTCGCTGGTGCCCTATCACTACAACACCGTCGCGCTGAATCCCGAGGGCATGAACGACAAAGCGGAACTGGAAGACGGCCAGCGGCGCGTCGCTCCTTATGCAGGAGCCACGGTGCGCCTGCACTTCAACACCGTGCGCGGCCAGGCGCTGCTGATCACCGCGCAGCGGCCCGATAACGCACCGATCCCGATGGGCGCCAACGTGTTGGACAACGCGGGCAACAGCGTAGGCATGGTCGGCCAGGCCAATCAGGTGTATCTGCGCAGCGATAAGCGCGCCGGGGAACTGACGCTGAACTGGGGCGACGCCCCCGGCCAGCAGTGCACGCTGCATTACCGCCTGCCCGCCGGGGAAGACGGCCCGATTCAACGGCTCAGCGCCTCGTGCCGCTAGCCCGTTAAACTTATTTTCAGGAGAGACGATGAAACGCATTCTTTACCCGTTCGCCGCCCTGGCGCTGCTCGCCCTGTCGCTGTTCGGCGCGCCCGCCGCGCTGGCGCAATGCACCCGGGTCGCCCCCTGGATCGATTCCGGTTGCGATCCCTGCGGAGTGGGCATGGCGCTGGGCCGGGTCAATTTGACCAGCACTTACCTGCAGCCCGTCGGTACGCCGCTCGGCACCAGCGTGTTCGACTTCACCTCCGGCACGCGCTATCCGGATCCCAACAAGGTGCTGTATGAATGCGACGCCGGCGACGCGGGGCAGATCTATGAAGTCTTCGCCACCAACGGCGACGATCGCGTCGGCGGCTATTACGATCTGGGCGCCCAGGACGGCAACCCCAACTACTACGCCACCTACTTCCCCTACGTCGGCATCCGCCTGACCCATCTGGATTCCGGCAAGGTTTTTACCCGCTACTGGCAGTCGGCGCCGATTACCCGCTATGCCACCGTCGGCAGCAAAATTCAGATCCGGGTGAAAGACTTCAGCGCCATCCGTGCCGATCTGATCCGCATCAGCTCGCTGCCGGGCGCGGGCGCCAGCAACTACTGTGGCTACAGCGCCGGCAACCCGCTGGTGGGCATGGCCTCGACCACCGGCAATTCGAACTATACCTGCACGCAGCCGAACGGCTATGTCACCTTTCAGGGGCCCGGCATCGCCTCGGATCCTATCGGCAGCGACTCCGCCACCAACTACGCCACCTGGGGCACCGGGCGCTGGAACGCGATGGGCATGGGCACCGCACCGATCTCCTCCTTGACCTATACCGCCACCTGCGTGGCGCGCAACGTCACGCCGCTGGTGATCCTGCCGACCATTTCCGTCAGCCAGCTGACCGCCGGGCAAACCTCTCAGGCGCAGTTCACCATCAATATCGAATGCGACAACGCCGCCGTGTCCGGCGTCAGCAGCAACAATACCGCCCTCGGCCTGCAGGTACCGTATGAAAGCTATGTCGCGGCGCAGCAGCTCGGGCTGGTCAGCGCCAACGGCGGCGTGAGCTACCTGCTCTCCAGCGGCTACGGCACCGACAGCAGCGTCGCCACCGGCGTGGGCATCGCACTCGCCAACGCCGGCAACGGCGCGCCGATGAACTTCGTCGGCTGGGCGCGTTGCAGCGCCGGGCAATGCCCGCAGGGCAACGACGCCGGCTGGTACCCGGTGCTCAACGGCGCCAGCGGCGGCGGCAGCACCGCGGCGGGGTTTACCCACTACACCACCCAGCTCACCGCCACGCTTGCCCGGCTGCCCGGGCAAACCGTCACCGCCGGCAAAGTGGACGCCAGGGCCTACGTCTGGGTTAAGGTGCAATAATGATGAGAAAGAAATATCTGACAATGGGATGCGCCCTGCTGCTGGCGCTGGCGGCCATGGGCGCGCAGGCAGGCATCATCGCCTCCGCCACCCGGGTGATTTTCCGCGAGGGTGACACGGAAAAAACCCTGATGTTGCTCAACACCAACGGCTATCCGATCGTGGCGCAAACCTGGGTCGATAACGGCGACGTCAATGCCGCCCCCGAACTGTCGCGCGCGCCGTTTGTCACCCTGCCCAGCGTATTCGCCCTGCCGCCTTCGGCGCTGAAAGGGCTGCGGATCCTGTTTGCCGGCGCAGCCCTGCCCACCGACAGGGAGTCGGTGTTCTGGCTTAACCTGTATGAGATCCCGCCCAGCCAGCCGACCACGCCGCCGCTGGCGTCGCGCGTGACGCTGGCGATGAACACGCAGATGAAAATCTTCTACCGCCCCAAAGCGCTAAAGGGAAACGCCGAAAACGCGGCCGAGGCCGTCTCGTTCTCGCTGCAAAAATCGCCGGGCGGCTATCTGCTGCGCTGCCACAACCGGTCGGCGTTTTATCTCTCCTTCGCCCGCATAAGCGTACACATAGGAAAACGTGATTACCCGGTGCGACAAGAAAGCGACATGATGACCGCGCCGTTCAGCATGCGAGATTATCACCTCGACGGCGTTGCGGCGCCGACACTCCCTTCACAGATCACCGTTCAGGCCACCCTCATCAACGACCAGGGCCAACAGATCGTCAAGTCATACACAGCAAACCCATAACGATAAAAAGCAGCACATTTTTTAAGTACAGGAAATAGGGAAAAATGAGTCTAAGCAGATTCCAGCTACAGTTTCACCTGGAGAAACAGGCCAACAACATCAGGCAGTCACCGGGATTTCACGCCGCCATCGTCAAACACGGGGAGTTGTTGAAAGAGACCTACAAGAAGCATCCGCTGTTTTACAAAATCATCTTCAGGAACAGCCGGTTCATCATTTGTTCCACCATCCTGTCCATTTACTACCACCAGCCCGCCGCCGGGCTGAAAGACATCAAAGCCTTTTTTAAAGGAAAGAACATGATCAGCGAGAACTCCCTGGACTCCTTTCTGTTCTTTTTGCGGGTCGGCCGCCGGCTGGAGGTCAAACCCTGCGAACATGACAAACGCCAGTTGCGCTATAAGCCTACGCCGCACGCGCTGGCGGAAACCCAGGCGCTGATCGCCTCCATGGCGCGGCCCTATCAGGCGCTGGCGCCACAGATGCCCATCGCGGCGCTGCTGGCGGCGCCCGACTTTCTGCCCACCTTTTTCGCCGCCTACGGGCAGCTGATGCTCAAGGAGATCTACCTGATCGATCTGGTGCCGCAATCCGGACTGTTTATCAGCAAGGACGCCGGCCACATGGTGCTACTGATGCTGCATATCGAAAGCATCCGGCAGGACTCCCCCTTTCTGCTGCTCTCCTCGGCGAAAATCGCCAAGTCGTGCTCCGTCTCACGCGCGCACGTAAACCGCATCCTGCAGGCGGCGGAAAAATCGGGCCTGCTGACCACCACCAATAACGTAGTGATCGAACTCAACAGCTCGTTCTTTATCATGGCAGAGCGCTATTTCAGCCTCTATTTCGCGATGGTCGAATTCGGGCTTGAACGGGTTTGGCACACGCCGCAGGCCGCCGAGCCTCGCTGAGCCGTTTTACCGCTCCCGCAGCACCTTATCGATCAGCCCCCAGGCCGCCGCTTCGTCGGCGGTCATGAAGCGATCGCGATCCAACGCCTGCTCTACCGCTTCATCACTCAGGCCGCAATGTTGGGCGTACAGCCGGATCACCCGGTCTTTGGTGCGCTTCATCTCTTCGGCGTGGATCAAGATGTCGGAGGCCTGCCCCTGAAAGCCGCCCAGCGGCTGGTGCACGTGCAGGCTGGCGTTGGGCAGCGCCATGCGGTGCCCCGGCTCGCCGGTCATCAGCAGGAACGAGCCCATCGAACGCGCGGTGCCCATGCACAGGGTATGCACCGGCGCGCGCAGGTACTGCATGGTGTCGTAAATCGCCAACCCGCTGGTGATCGCCCCACCCGGCGAGTTGATGTACAGATGGATCGGTTTTTCCGGGTTTTCCGCCTCCAGAAACAGCAGCTGGGCGCACAGCATTTCAGCCACGTCGTCGTTGACTTCACCGTTGAGGAACACGATCCGATCGCGCAGCAGGCGCGAATAAATATCAAAGGAGCGTTCTCCCCGGCTGGTCTGTTCCACCACCATCGGGACGAGCATCATCTTCTCACGCATCGGTGAACTCCTGGGTTGGCAACAAAGGGAAGTGTGTTTAGCGCGTCAGGCGGCGCGCATCACCGTCGTCGGGCCGTCGTTGGCGGCGTCGAGCTGGTGAATAATCCGCAGCAGGCTGCCACCGCCGGCATCCGGCACAATCTGCAGCGTCACCACGCTTTCGCGGAACGGCGGTTGGTCGTCGCGCAGGCGGTAGCTCACCGCCTCGCCCGGCGTGGTGGCCAGCGGCTCGGCCTGCGCCAGGTCGCCCGTCGGCAGCCACTGCTCGCGCAGCTCGGGAATGCTGAGCGCCCGCCACACTTTTTCCGGCGGCGCATCGAGCGAATATTCCAACACCAGCCGATCGTGCGGCGGTGGCTCAGCCCGTTTGTTCATTGATCCATGTCCTTCAGCAAGGTTTGCAGCGCGTCGATGCGCGCCGGCCACCAGGCGCGATACTTCGCCAGCCACTGGGCGATCTGCGCCAGCCCGTCCGGGTCGACCTGATAATTGACGCAGCGCCCCTGCTTCGCCTCGCGCACCAGCCCGGCATTGCGCAGCACCGCCAGATGTTGCGACATCGCCGACTGGCTGATGGGCAGCCCTTCGCGCAGCGCGCTGGCGTTCATGCTGCCGGCGGCGAGTTTGTCGAAGATGGTGCGGCGGGTCGGATCGGCCAACGCCTTGAAGATGTCATTTTCGTTCATATAAAGACATTAGTATTCACTTATGTATTATGCAAACGCAGACGTGGATTTTTTACACAAGCGAGACTCCGCGCCTGAGCGCGGAGCCGATAGAGGAGAGATTACAGCGGCTTATTGCAAGCGGGCGTGGTCAGCGCGGGTTGCCCGGCCGGCGCCCCTTCCTGCGCTTCCAGCGCGAGGCGCGCCAGCGGCATGTCTTCGTGGTAGCGCGCCTCGGCGTTCAGGGTCTTCGAGTAGCGGTTGTACTTCCACCAGGCGTATCCCAGGAACACCACCAACCCGCCGACGTTATAGAACACGATGGTCATGATGCTGGCGCCGGTCGGGAACGTCGAAGCGAAGAAACCGACGGTGAAGATGGCGATCAGCACGCTGACGATGGCGATGCCCTGCAGGCGCGAGCCCATTTTGAAATCGCGCGCCACCCGGTCGTACTTCAGCCGCAGATTCAGGTAGGCCAGCATGATGAACAGCGGCGGCAACATCGAGGCGGCGGCGGTCATGTTGATCAGCGTGTTCATCAAATCCTGCACGCTGCTGGAACCCAACGTCGGGATCAGCATCAGCGGGATGACGATGAAGAACTGGATCCAGGCCGCGCGCGTCGGCACGCCGTGCCGGTTCAGGCGAATGGTTTTCTCGCCGAAAATGCCCTTCGGGATTTCGGTGAAGAAAATCTTCACCGGCGCCGCCGTCCACATCAACAGCGAACCGAACATGGCGGTGAAGGAAACAATGCCGACAAAGCGGTTCATCAGCACCGTCGGCAGGCCGAAGTGTGCCGACAGGCCTTCGAACACCTGAACCGTGCCGCCGGTAAAGTGCAGATCGGTGCGGTGCACGAATACGTTAATCAGCAGCGAAGACACCGAATACAGCACGCCGATGAACAGCCCGGAAACGATGATCACCTTCACGAAGGCGCGGCTGCCGCCTTTCACATCGTTCACGTACACTGCCACGGACTCCGCCCCGCCCGCCGCCTGGAAGATCCAGGCGGTAATGCCGAGGAACGCCCAGTTGAAGTTCGGGGTCATCGCCTGCACGTTGATCGGGTCGGCCGGCTCGATGCCGCCCAGCACCGCCGCGCCCGCCAGAACGATGTAGGAAAACGTCAGCAGCAGCATCAGCGACGAGGTCACCGAGGTCATCGGCCCCAGCAGTTTTGCGCCGCTGTTGGAAATGTAGGTCGAGAAGGCGAACAGGAAGATGCTGATGATCGCCGTGGTCAGCGGGGTAAACACATAGTCATAGCCCAGGAACGCGTAAGAAGCGTAGGCAATGACGCGCGGCAGCAGCGCGGTAAAAAAGAACAGGTTTACGAACCAATAGGTGTAGGCGGTGATAAACGCCCAGCGCCCGCCGAGCGCGCTTTTCACCCAGGCATAAACGCCGGCCTCGGAGTTGCGGTTGAGCGAGACGAACTCGGCGATGATCAGACAAAAGGGAATGAAGTAAATGATCGTCGCCACCAGGAACACCGGCGACGAGGCGATGCCGAGCTGAATATTGTTGTTGATCACGTTGTTGAAACTGAACACTGCCGCAAACGTCATCGACAGCAGGCCAAACTTGCCGATGGTGTTTCTGTTCGACGCAGCCATAGAGATTCTCCGAATGGTGTAGGGGACTTCGGTTTGTTGTTATCGATCGGCGAGCGCGCTATTTATTGACGAAATAGCTGTCTTCCACCGTCACTTTTAAAATGACTTTTTTTACCTTGCCGCTTTCTGCGAAGCGGTGAGCCTGGTGGTTTTCGAAGATCACCACGTTGCCTTTGCCGACCCGGCGCCTCTCGCCTTCGCCGCTGAAAAACTCGCGGTCGGTTTCGTCCTGATAGGGCGCCACCGTCGTCAGCGCCCGTTTGTCGGCAACCTCGACGGTCTCTTCCCCGTCGAGGTAATAGTGCACGTCGAAGTAACGGCGGTTGCCCTCCAGCCAGCCGTGCTGGCGGCCGGCGCCGACGCTCAGCCGATACGTCAGCGAGTCGCCGATCGAATGGCACACGTTTGGGCTGATGCGCTCGACATTGGCGATCGCTTCCATGCAACGCAGCCACTTCTTGCCGCTGTGATAAATGCGCTGGAACTCCGCCAGGGATTCGAGAATGATCATGCGTTTTCCTCCGCAGACTGCGGGTGATGATGAGCGGGCGCGAAGTCATAACCGGCGAGCGCGGCACCCTGCGTTTGCCGCCCGTCGAACGGCACCAGTGTGAAGCCGTAGCTGAACGGCGCCAGATAGACCCGGTGGGTATCCAGCACTTCGGAGCCCCAGGAGTTGGAGCCGAGGCCGAGGATCTGGTCGTCCAGGTTCAGCGTCAGGCAGTCGCTCGGTTCCAGCTCGTTGATGTGTTGGGCCTGGTGCAGCATCTCGGCGCTGTAAGGCCACAGGCTGAAGTTGATCGGCCGCCGCGGTTGGATGAAGATCCCCTTGCCCGCCGCGTCCTGCAGGCTCAGCCAGCGCACGTCCTGCCGGTTGCCGTTGTCCTGCGGGAACGGATAGTGTTCGAACAGCGCCTCGGCGCGCTGCCGGTAGTGGCCGATGAGGTTGGCTCGGCAGCTGTCGCGGTAGTTCTCGCCCGGCCCGCGGCCGTAGTATTCCACCTGCACGAAGCGGCGACTGATGCCGAAATCGAGACCGATTTTCGGGATAATCTGCCGGAAATCGCCGTAAGGCTCACCGGACAGATCCAGGCTGACCCCGCCCTGCGGGGAGATGCGCCAGCGGTAGGTGCAGCGCATGCCGAAGTCGAACACCGGCGGCGCAATCAGGCTGTGCACCTCGAGCAGCAGATCTTCGCCCTGCCATTGCCGGCTGAGGCGGCGGAAGTGCTGCTGCATGATGGGGAAATGTTGCGGCAGCCAAATCCCCTCATATTCCTGTTTATGGTTATCGATCACCGGTTTGAAGAAGGTGATGCGCGGCGCGCGCCCCACCATTTCTTCATCGTCTACCCGCCACGACAGCAGTTCGCCGCTCAGCAGCGAGAACGCCAGCTGGAACCGGCCGCCGCTGACGAGCAGCTGATGATTCTCCTCGCGGCATTGCAGCGCCGGCGCATCGGCCAACGGTGGAGCCGGTCGCCGCGTCGCCGCCTGGCGCAGATGCTGATAATGCCCCAGCCGCTGGCCGCTCTCGCTGTAGCGGGTGGCGCTGTCCTTATGCACCGCCACGTCGATCAGCGTTTCCCCCTGCCCCAGCGCCAACACCGGCAGATGCATGTCTTCGCTCTCGCCCGGCTGCAGATGCGGCAGCTTGAATTCGTAACTTGCCACCTGGCGGCCGTCGGTCTTGACGCTGACCTTCAGCGTGATGTCCGCCAGCGAGCTGAACCAATAGCGGTTTTTCACCCGCAGCACGTCACCCGCCCCCTCTTCCGCCGTCACCTCCACCGGGCACAGCACCTGCTGGTATTCACGCAGGCCGGGGCCGGGGCGCTGGTCCGGATAGATCAGGCCGTCCATGCAGAAGTTGTAGTTGTTCGGGTAGTCGCCGTAATCGCCGCCGTACTGGTAGCGCTCGCGCCCCTGCGCGTCGTGCCTCAGCAGCCCGTGATCGCACCACTCCCAGATGTAGTGCCCCTGCAAACTGGCGTGACGGTTGAACACCGACTGGTATTCGAACAGCCCGCCGGGACCATTGCCCATCGCGTGGGCGTATTCGCACAGGATGCGCGGTTTGGGGTGCGGGTATTCGCCGAAGGCGTTCATCATCGCCACGCGGGAATACATGGTGCTGATCACGTCGGTCACTTCGGCGTCACGATCTTCTTCATAGTGGATCAGACGAGTCGGATCGAGCGCCTTGCAGCGCCGGGCCATGGCGCGAATGTTGCAGCCGTAGCCGGACTCGTTGCCCAGCGACCAGATGATGATCGACGGGTGGTTTTTCTGCGCCGCCACGTGGCGCTCGATGCGCTCGACGTAGGCCTGCTCCCAGCGCGGATCGTCGGTGATGCGGCTCAGATCGCCGACGTTGGCGAAGCCGTGGCTTTCCAGATCGGTCTCCGCCATCACGAACAGGCCGTAGAGATCGCACAGCTCGTAAAAGCGCGGATCGTTGGGGTAATGGGCGGTGCGCACCGAGTTGATGTTGTGCTGCTTCATCAGCACGATGTCGCGCTCCACCCGCGCCATATCGACGGCGCGCCCTTTGCGGTGATCGTGATCGTGGCGGTTGACGCCGTGCAACTTGAGGTAGCGCCCGTTGACGTACATCAGCCCGTCGCGCACCGCGATCTCGCGGAAACCCACCCGCTGCGGCACCACGCCCAGCAGGTTGCCGGCGCCGTCATACAGGCTGAGCAACAGCTGATACAGGTAGGGATTTTCCGCATTCCACTGCTGCGGGCGGCTGACCGGCAGTTCGAAACGGCAGCTCAGCGCCTGCTCGATGCGCAGATCGTCGCGCCACTGCTCCGCCACGCAGCGATCGCCGTCGAACAGCTGCGCCTGCAGGCGGCAGCCCTCGGCGGCCTGCACACCGAGATGGCGCAGCTCGGCATCGATCGCCAACTGCGCGTCGCAATAGCGCTCATCAAAGGTGGTGACCAGTGTCAGGTCGTGAAGGTGAGTGGCGCTCTGGCCGATCAGATAGACATCGCGGAAGATGCCGGCCATCCACCACATGTCCTGATCTTCGATGTAGGTGGAATCGGCCCACTGCATCACCCGCACCGACAGCAGGTTCTCGCCCTGCCGCACATAGGGGCTGATGTCGAACTCGGCGCACAGCCGGCTGCCCTTGCTGAAGCCGACATAGTCGCCGTTAACGTACACCTCGAAGTAGGTTTCCACGCCGTCGAATTTGATCAGCACCTGCTGATCTTGCCAGCCGGCGTCGAGCGTAAAGGGGCGCTGATAGGCGCCGGTGGGGTTGTTGGTCGGCACGTAAGGCACGTCGATCGGGAACGGGAAGCCCTCGTCGGTGTACTGCAGGTGGCCGTGCCCTTCCAGCTGCCACATGCCCGGCACCGCCATATCGCCCCAGTCGTTCATCGGCTCCCGGTAAAACGCCGCCGGCACCTGCGCCGGGTGCTCGAAGAAGCGAAAACGCCAGCGGCCGCTCAGCAGCTGGAAGCGCCGGCTGGCGTTGCGATCGAAGCTCAGCGCCTGCCCGGCGTCCGCGTAGCTGAAGAAGCTCGCGCGCGGCGCCAACCGGTGCTCCGACTGTTTTTCAATGTTTTCCCAATTATTCACGTCACGTCTCCCGACACCTGTGCAATGCGGAAACGATAGTAAATATTTAGTAAAAACTACAGTTGATATTTACCAAATGACGACAGGATCACAATAAATCTCAAATGCCTTTTTTTATCATGACGTTAATTTTGGGCGCCAACGCAACGCCCCGCCGAAGCGGGGCCGGTCAGGCGACGGTGGTGTCGCGCAGCTGCAGCGAGCTGGGAACGAAGATCGACAGCGGGACGGCGCGCTCATCGCGCAGCCGCTCCGCCAGCAGGTTGACGGCCTGTGCGCCCATGGTCTCCGAAGGGATGCGCACCGTGGACAAGGCGGGGAAAATAAAGCGGGCGGTGGGAATGTCGTTGACGCTGATCAGCGCGATCTGCCCCGGCACCTGAATGCCGTGTTCGTGCAGCGCACGCAGCACGCCGATCGCGATCGAATCGGTCGCCACCAGCAGCGCCGGCGGATAGCCATTCTTGCTCTGCAACATCGCTTTGGCGCACTGGTAGCCCGACTGGCTGCTGAAATCACCGTGGTAAATGTCCTGCGCTCGCACCACGTTTTGCTGCCGGCCATACTCGACGAATGCCTGCTCGCGCTGGTCGATGCCGGCCGGATCGTCGCGCCCGCCGATAAAGCCGATGCGCTGATAGCCGCGGCCGATGAAGTAGTCGATCACCTTGCGGCTGATCTTGTACAGGTCGACATTGACGCAGTCGAACCGCTCATCCTCCACCACGCCGTCGATGAATACGACCGGCGTTTCCTGCTGCCTGAGCTGCTCATACAGCGCGGGCTGTGGCCGGCCGATCACCAGCAGGCCGTCGGCGGCCGGCAGCGCCTTGTCGCCGTTGAAGTCATATCCGGCGCTCAGCGCCACGCCCAGCTTTTCGCACTGCGTTTCGATGCCGTAGCGCATCGCCAGGTAATAGGGATCGTTGATCTCCACGCCCTGCGTATAGGTGAACAGCGCGGCGAAATGCAGGCGTTGCCCGCTTTGCCGTTTGGAAGGTGCAACCTTGTATTCGAGGCGCTCCGCCGCTTCCAGGATCTTCTGGCGGGTTTGCGCCTTCACGCTCAGGGTGGGGTCGTCATTCAACACGCGTGAAACGGTGGCGACGGACACATTAGCGGCTTCAGCAATTTCCTTCAGTGTGGCCATAGAGTCCCAATGCACAGACGAAAAACGGTAGCTTAATCGGATAGCGCCACGGCGTACAGCGCCGCCCGCCTCCTCTCCTTCCCAGACCGGGCCAGCGCACGCTCATGCCAGCCGTTGCTGGGCGCCTGCAGCGAAAGATACCCATTTCGCCCGCTGTGATCAAGTTAACGATTTACTGATTTAAGCGTATTTTTTACTAAATATTTTACTAATATACCTGCCGTTTACTGCCCCATGAGGGCGGACTTTTTCTCTTCTCCCAGGGATCCGGGAGCGACCTCGCGTGAGCCGCCGCTCGGCTGACGTTCCGATCCATCCAACACCAGGCTATGCCCCATGAAATCACTAAGCCATCACGCCCTGTTGCCCTTGTTGCTGCTCGTTAATGCGCCCGCCTGGGCGGCGCAGGAACCGGTGACCCCGGCGGAGCGCAATCAGCTCCCGCCACCGCCGCTTCCCGATAGCACCGCGACCGCCCTGCGTTTTTACGGCGAGCTCGGCATCGGCGGCAGCGTCTATTTGAACGGCGAACATCAGCATCAATACAGCGACGGCACCTATATCGAAGGTGGCCTGGAGATCAAGCGGGGACACTGGTTCGGCCTGATTTACGGCGAAGGCTGGACCGTGCAGGCGGACAGCCAGGGCCACGCCTGGACGCCGGACCACAGCTGGGGCGGCTTCGAGGGTGGATTGAACCGCTTTTACGGCGGTTATCGCACCGACGACGGCACCGAGATGATGCTCAGCGTGCGCAACGATTCGTCGCTCGACGATTTGCAGTGGTGGGGCGACTTCACGCCGGAGTACGGCTACGTGATCCCCAACACCCGCGATCTCAGCTACGCCGCCAAGCTGCAAAAACTGACCGGGCGCTTTCGCTACAGCGTGACGGCTGCCCCGGAAAGCCGCACCGACGAGAGCAAGGCACTGCTGCACTTCGGTAAATACGACCGCTATTCCGACAAGTATACCTACCGGGCGATGGCCAACGGCTACACCCAGTACGACCTGCAGGAGAATCTGACGCTGCTGACCGGCCTGGAAGTGACCGACGGGCTGGGGCAGCTGTTTCTGCTGGGGCTGCGCGGTAAGCACCTGGCCGGCCGCATCTGGCACCACACCGGCAAAGGCGACAGCGGCGGCCATCCCGGCAGCGAATCGGGCCTGATGCTCAGCGCGATGACGGAAACCGCCAAAGGGCTGTATCTCTCCAGCGCCTACAGCTACGCCCGTCACCGGTTTGATAACGCGGCGGACACCGCCACCTCATACGCCCAGTTTGGCGTCTGGTACGAATACGCCGGCGGCAGACTGGCCACCGCGTTGGACAGCAAATTCTTCATGCGCAACGACAGCACCGGTGCCAGCAACTCGGTGTTTCTGATGCAATATTTCTATTGGTAACCGTTGAGGCTCCTACGATGAACATGACTCCCCTGACACCGCTGGCCACTGCCCTCACCCTCGCGTTGGCGCTAACGGGCTGTGCGCCGAAAACGCCCGACGCCGACGCCCCGTTGGCCGAGCGCTATAAAAACGTCATCGACCGCCGCGGCGCGCCGCACTTTATGCTCGATTACGATTTCGACGATCACCAGCGCTTCAATCCGTTCTTCGATCTCGGCGCCTGGCACGGCCACCTGTTGCCGAGCGGGCCGGAAGGCATGGGCGGTTTCCCCGGCCCGGCGCTGCTGACCGAAGAGTACATCAACTTTATGGCCAACAATTTCGATCGGCTCAGCGTCTATCGAGACGGTAAACCGGTGCATTTCACCATGACGGCCTACAGCCTGCCCGGCGCCCTGGTGCAGCGGCTCAGCGCGCCGGGCGTGACCGTCAACCTGACGCTGCGCTTCGCCGCCGCGCGCACCTCGCTGCTGGAAACCCAAATCCTGACCGACACGCCGCTGGAGCTGGTGTGGGACGGTGAATTGCTGGAGCGCTACGCGGCCAAAGAGCAAAAACCGCAGCCGCCGGCGACCCTCGAGCAGGCGTTTCCGGACTACACGCGCCGCATTGTGCCGACCGCTGACGGCCTGCGCGTCACCTTCGGCAAGGTGCGCGCACCGTCGCAGTTGATGACCTCGGGCCAGTCCGAGTATCAGATCCACAAATCACTGCCGCAGCGCACCACGGTCGACGGCCACCGCTTCCGCGCCACGGCGCGCATCGCCGGTTCCACCACCCTGTACACCACCTACTCGCAC
The DNA here is from genome assembly GCF_037137105.1 of Serratia sp. TMDUHS_CL. Classification (NCBI taxonomy): domain Bacteria; kingdom Pseudomonadati; phylum Pseudomonadota; class Gammaproteobacteria; order Enterobacterales; family Yersiniaceae; genus Serratia; species Serratia sp. TMDUHS_CL. The sequence continues at coordinate 199,481 of NZ_JBBBDV010000009.1, read as the reverse complement.
CTGCTCACCGCCGAAGAGGCACAGCGCGAACAGCGCGCTATCGCCGATATCCTCGCTCACCCGCAGCGCTATATGGCCGCGTCGGCCCAGCGCTGGGAACGCTATCTCGCCACAGGGCTCAGCAACCCGCACGCCACGCCGGAACAAACCCGCGTGGCGGTCAAAGCGATGGAAACGCTGAACGGCAACTGGCGCGGCGCAGCCGGGGCGATGAAGTTCGACTCGGTCACCCCGTCGGTGACCGGGCGCTGGTTCTCCGGCAACCAAACCTGGCCGTGGGACACCTGGAAACAGGCCTACGCCATGGCGCACTTCAACCCGGACGTGGCCAAGGACAACATTCGCGCAGTGTTCGCCTTCCAGATCCGACCGGGCGACGCCCTGCGCCCGTGGGACGCCGGTTTTCTGCCCGACCTTATCGCCTACAACCCCAGCCCGGAGCGCGGCGGCGACGGCGGCAACTGGAACGAGCGCAACACCAAGCCGAGCCTGGCGGCCTGGGCGGTGATGGAGGTGTATCGCGTCACCGGCGATAAGGACTGGCTGGCGGAGATGTACCCGAAGCTGGTGGCCTACCATGACTGGTGGCTGCGCAACCGCGATCACAACGGCAACGGCGTGCCGGAGTACGGCGCCACCCGCGACAAAGCGCACAATACCCCCGACGGGCGCATGTTGTTCACCGTCAAACGCGGGCAGCGCGAGCAAACGCTGGCCGGCCTCGACAATTACGATCGCATCGTGCGCGAGGGGCTGTACGACAGCATCGAGATCCCGGCGCAGACCGCCGCCTCCTGGGAGTCGGGCCGCGACGACGCGGCGATATTCGGCTTTATCGATCCGGATCAATTGGCGCGCTACGTGGCGCAGGGCGGCAAACGCGAAGACTGGCAGGTAAAATTCGCCGAAAACCGCGCGCCGGACGGTACGCTGCTCGGCTACTCGCTGCTGCAGGAGTCGGTGGATCAGGCCAGCTATATGTACAGCGACAACCGCTATCTGGCGGAGATGGCCGATATTCTGGGCCGCGGTGCCGAGGCCGCTGCCTTCCGCGCCAAAGCCGACCGGCTGGCGGCCTACATCAACACCTGCATGTTCGACAAGCAGAGCGGTTTCTTCTATGACATCCGCATCGAAAGCCAGCCGTTGGCCAACGGCTGCGCCGGCAAACCGATCGTCGAACGCGGCAAAGGGCCGGAAGGCTGGTCGCCGCTGTTCAACGGCGCCGCCAGCCAACCGCACGCCGATGCGGTGGTCAGGGTGATGAAGGATCCGCGCGAGTTCAATACCTACGTGCCGCTCGGCACCGCGGCGCTGACCAATCCGGCGTTCGGCGCGGACATCTACTGGCGCGGCCGCGTGTGGGTCGATCAGCTGTATTTCGGCCTCAAGGGCATGGAGCGCTACGGCTATCGCGACGATGCGGTGGCGATGGCGCAGGCCTTCTTCCGCCACGCCGACGGCCTGGTCGCCGACGGGCCGATCCGCGAGAACTACAACCCGCTCACCGGCAAGCAGCAAGGCGCGCCGAACTTCTCCTGGAGCGCGGCGCACCTGTACATGCTATATAACGACTTCTTCACGCAATAAGCCGCAGCGGCCACCGCCATCGTTGCCCGGCGGTGGCCCGCGTTTATGAGCGGATCGGGATCACCAGCACGTCGATATTCAGCTGGTTGATGGCATTGCGGGTGGAAGAAAACAGGTTGCTCCACAGATCGTGGTGATGGCCGAACACCAGCAGATCGATGTTCTTATCCACGACTGCCGTACGCAGTTCGTCGACGAAGCCGCCGCGCCCGATAATCACCTCCGCGATCGGGTAATTGACGTTTTGCGTGGTGGGCTCCAGCTCTTTGCGGATCTTCTCTTCGAACGGCACGCCGTCATAGCTGCGCTCCGAAAAGCCGATCGCCGCGTGGTAGGTGTCGTAGTGAACGTCCACATAGATCAGCGAGAGTTTGGCCTGCAGCGCCTCCGCCAGCAGCGCCCCCTTTTCGACCAGCCGTTTGCCGTCATCGCTCAGATCGGTGGCGATGACAATATGGTGGTAACACATAGCGCCTCCTGTCATGGACTCGGTAGAGCCGAGGCTCCGATATCACGCCGGGGTCATATCGTTATGGTTAATTTTAGTTCAGAAATGGCGCGTATGACGGGTGGCGACGCGGAGGGAAAGCCCCGTTGCCGGGGCTGAAGGCAAAAATTACTTCTCGCGCTGCGCCTCAAACCAGACGTTGCACAGCGACAGGATCAGCGTGTTGGCGTCTTTCACCAGCACGTTATCGCCGGGCACCCCATCGGTGCCCTGATCGGTGATACCTTTGATGGCGGTATCCGCGTGCTGAATGGCCACGCGTTCGACCGACGGCGTGCTGATGCCCAGCATCGGGAAATCGATGTAGGAGCTGCTGCCGGAATTGTCCTCGACAAACTCCTGCGCTTCTACGGTGCTGACGGTGGCCCCTTCGCTTTTCAGCGCCGTGCCGTTCCAGCTGAACGCATCCGCTTTGTAGCTGATTTTGCCGCCGATCAGGCTCTGCGCCTGCTGTTGATCCCAGCAGCCGGTGGTCTGGGTCGGCACAATTTTACTGACGCGCCAGTTGCCCAGCAGCTGTTTGGGGATCGGCCCGGTATCGCTCTCCGCCGCCCGAACCTGAGTCGCCGAGACGCAGGCCAACACCACCAGCGGCAGCAGCGCCTTGCTCCAAGTGTTCAATCGCATTGTCTTTTCCTTCGTTTCAGTACCCAGTCTGCCCTCACGGGCCAACGGCTATCATAATAAGCCCGCCGATTCGCCGTCAAAACAATCCGCACCGCGCCAGGCGGCGGCCGCTCATAGCTAATCGCTATGAGTCATAGTGAATCAGTATTTTGTTTTAGCCCAGCGATTACCTACAGTCACTGCCACTATTCTGCCTGCCAAAATTAGCAGGCAATGTTGACAAGGACCCTGGGAAAATGACATTTACGCTGAAAAACCTCACCCTGGCGCTGGCCGCCGCCGGCACGCTGCTGCTGACCGCCTGTGGCCCGACGGCACAGGACGATCACCACATCAAGGTCGGCATCAGCGCCGGTATCGATCAGTCGCTGTGGGCGGTGGTACAAAAGGTCGCCAAGCAGAAATACGATCTGGACGTGGAGGTGGTGACCTTCAACGACTACGTGCTGCCGAACGAAGCGCTGAACAACGGCGATCTGGACGTCAACGCCTTCCAGCACAAGCCGTATCTGGACAAGCAGATGCAGGAGCGCGGCTACAAGCTGGCGGCAGTGGGCAACACCTTCGTCTACCCGATCGCCGGCTATTCGAAGAAGATAACCGCACTCAGCCAACTGCCGGACGGCGCGCAGGTGGCGGTGCCGAACGATCCGACCAACCTGGGCCGCTCGCTGCTGCTGTTGCAAAAACAGGGGCTGATCACCCTGAAAGAGGGCGTCGGCCTGCTGCCGACCGCGCTGGACATCGTCGGCAACCCGAAAAAGCTGAAGATCGTCGAGATTGAAGCGCCGCAGCTGCCGCGCGCGCTGGACGATCAGAAAGTGACGCTGGCGATCATCAACACCAACTATTCCAGCCAGATCGGCCTGTCGCCGGCCAAGGACGGGCTGTTTGTCGAAGACAAAAACTCCCCGTACGTCAACATCTTCGCCAGCCGCATCGACAACAAAGACAGCGAGAAAGTGAAAGATCTGGTCAAGGCCTATCAGACCGACGAAGTGGCGGCCAGCGCCGCCGACATCTACAAGGGCGACGCCGTCAAAGGCTGGTAACCCTCCCCCGCATGCCCGTGGCGCCCGGCCACGGGTTTTTCATTTCCGCCCTCTGCTGCACCGTTCAATTTTCGCCCACTTAGATCACAAATCAAGCACTGCGCTTTAGGTGAATAAAGCTGCCATGTTGTATACAAGTTTGCGTAAATGTTTTCTATTTGTTTCAAAAAACCGCTGGGGAAAATAATGAAAAATAGAAAAATCAAAACGTTGCTTGTTACCTGCGCCGTGGTCGGTGCCGCGTTGTTGGCCATCGCCGGCAAAGCGGAAAACGCCGATAAAACCTTCCTCTCCGTCGCCACCGCCTCCACCGGCGGTACCTACTACCCGATGGGCGTCGGGCTGGCCAACGTCTGGAGCAACCGGCTGAAGCACCAGGGAATTCAGGTCACCGGCCAATCCTCCGCCGGCTCGATCGAGAATATCGACCTGCTGCAAAAAGACGAGGCGCAGTTGGCGATTTTGCAAAGCCTGATCGCCGTCGAAGCCTATCAGGGCGTGCGTAACTTCGACGGCCGCGCCTACGGCGATCTGCGCTCCATCTCCATGCTGTGGCCCAACGTCGAACACTTCGTGATGCTGGAAAGCCGGGTGAAAGACGGCACGCTGAACGATATCGCCGGCACGCGCTTTTCCGTCGGGCCGCAGGCCAGCGGCACCGAACAGTCGACGATGATCATCCTGCAGGGCGTCAACCTGACCAAGAAGTCGCTGTCGGCGGAATACCTCGGCTACGGCGACACGGTTTCCGCGATGCGCGACGGGCGCCTGGACGGCGGCGCCCTGCCCGCCGGGGTGCCGGCCGCCGCCGTCACCGATATGTATGCCAGCGGCGTGCCGGCACGCATCCTGGAAGTCACCGACGAACAGCTGGCCAGCATCAACGCCATCGCCAACTCCTGGTTCCGTTTCGACATCAAGGCGGAGACCTACCCGCGCCAGCCCAAGGCGGTCGCCACCATCGCACAGCCCAATATTCTGGTGGCCCTCAGCCGGCTCGATGAAAAGTTGGTGTACGACCTGACCAAAACGATGTTCGAGAACCTGCCGGAAGTGCACCAGGTACACAGCTCGGCCAAATACATCTCGCTGGAAAATGCGCTGAAAGGCGTTTCGGTGCCGCTGCACCTCGGCGCCTATCGCTACTACCGCGAAGCCGGCGTCGAGATACCCGATTATCTGATCCCGCCGGAAGCCGCCGCGCTGGCCGCCAACCCTTAATCCAGGAGGACGTATGAGCACTCACTCTTCTTCACCGCAGCCCGCCGTCGATCTGGACAAGGAAGCCGGCGCCGGCAACCGGCCGCTGAGCGGCGTTTATTTGCAGCTGGCAACCGTCCTGGCGATCGCCATCTCCGCCTATGCCATCTACGCCAACGCGCTGTCCAACACGCAGGAGTTCTACCGCAACACCACTTTCCTGAGCGGCATTCTGATCCTGGGCTTTATCCTGTTCCCCTTCTCGGCCCGGTACGCCACTCGCAGCTTCAACCGCTGGGACTATCTGTTCATCATTCTGACGCTGGTCAGTTACGGCTATTTCTATGTTAACTACGTCGATCTGCACGTGGTGCGCAAGAGCATCCCCAACACCACCGATTATGTGATGGCGGCGATCGGTATCGGCGTGCTGTTCGAAGCCGCGCGGCGCACCACCGGCTATTTCATCCCCGGCCTGGCGAGCTTCGCCATTCTCTATGCGCTGTTCGGGCAGTACTTCATGGGCATCTTCGGCCACGGGGGCTTCTCGGTAGAACGCCTGCTGTATCGGCTGTTCATGACCGGCGAGGGGATTTTCGGCATCACCCTGTCCACCGCCTCCACGGCCATCGTGGTGTTTATTCTGTTCGGCGCCTTTCTCAGCGTCAGCGGCGCGACCGCGCTGTTCAACGATCTGGCGCTGGCCGCCGCCGGACGCCGCCGCGGCGGCCCGGCCCAGGTGGCGGTGATCTCGTCGGCACTGACCGGCTCGTTGAGCGGCAGCGCGGTGGCCAATGTCGCCACCACCGGCACCTTCACCATTCCGCTGATGAAAAGCATCGGGTTGTCGTCCCGCTTCGCCGGCGCCGTGGAAGCCACCGCTTCCACCGGCGGCATGATCATGCCCCCCATCATGGGTGCGGCGGCGTTTATCATGGCCGGTTTCCTCGGCATCTCGTACACCACCATCGTCATCGCCGCCATCGTGCCGGCGCTGCTCTATTACGCCGCGCTGATCATGGCAATCGATCTGGAAGCCAAGAAACAGGGCCTGAAAGGCATCAACAAGGAGAACATCCCTCAGGTGCGCGCGGTGCTGAAGGCGCGCGGGCTGCTGCTGCTGCCGCTCGTCATCGTTATCGGCACGCTGCTGCTGGGCAAAACACCGATCTATGCCGGCTTCCTCGGCATCATTGCCATCATCGTCGCCAGCTGGCTCACCCCCGACAGTTCGGTGCGCATGACGCCGAAAAAAATCGCGCTGGCCTTGAATGACGCGGCGCGCGGCTCGATCCAGGTCACCATCGCCTGCGCCGCCATCGGCGTGATCATCTGCGTGGTGACCATGACCGGCATCGGCTCCACGCTGGCGTTCAACATCGTCGCCATGACCGACAACACCCTGTGGATGATCCTGCTGGTGGTGATGCTGGTGTGCATCGTGCTCAGCATGGGGCTACCCTCGACCGCGCTCTACATCGTGGTCGCGGTGACCGTGTCGCCGATCCTGATCAAAGCCGGCGTGCTGCCGCTGGCGGCGCATTTCTTCGTGTTCTGGTTCGGCGCGTTGTCCAACATCACGCCGCCGGTGGCGCTGGCCAGCTACACCGCCGCCAGCATCGCCCGCGCCGATCCGATGCAAACCTCGTGGGACGCGGTGCGCCTGGCGCTGCCGGGCTTTATCATCCCGTTCATTCTGGTCTACAACCCGATGCTGTTGATGCAGGGTGACGATCTCAACCCGCTGTCGGTGCTGCATATGGTGATCAGCGCGCTGGTGGGGATCTACGCCCTGTCGATCGCCAGCGCCAATTTCTGGCTGATGAAGACCCACTGGCTGGAGCGGGTGCTGTTTACCGCGGCGGCGATTTTACTGATCAAACCGGGCCTGATGACCGATCTGGGCGGTGCGGCCCTGATCGCCGCCGCCGCCGCCATGCACCTGCTGCGCTATAAACAGCGCGCCGCGCTGCCGGGAGACGCGTCATGATCCGCAAGGTCACGCGCCAGAAAGCCTCTCATCAGGTGCTGGCGCAGCTGAAAGCCGGTATCAACGACGGCACCTTTCCGGTCGGCGAGAAGCTACCGTCGGAAAACGTGTTGGCGGACGCGTTCGGCGTCAGCCGGGTGCCGGTGCGCGAGGCGCTCGGCGTGCTGGAGGTCAGCGGCATCATCTCCTCACGCCAGGGCGGCGGCCACCGGGTGGAACAGCATTCGCTGCTGAGCAAATACGAACCGCTGGTGATGAAGGTAGCCGACCGCCGCGAGGTGGAAGCGCTGCTGGAAATGCGCGAGGTCATGGAGCAGCAGGCGGCGCGCATGGCCGCCGAGCGCCGTACCGAACAGGAATTGCAGGCGATCGAACAGGCGCACCTCGCCTTTCGTCACTGTACGCTGAACGACGGCCAGATCGGCTATCGGCAGGACTACCTGTTCCACCGCGCCATCATGCAGGCTTCGCATAACCCCTTTTTCGTGCAGATCCTCGATAACATGCACGAGCTGTATCTGGGGGTGCTGGTGTACTCGCTCAGCAAAAACCTAGGGCGGCAGGCCGAGCGCCAGCGGGTGATCGACGAACATGAGCGGGTGTTTATCGCCATTCGCGACAGCGATGCGGCGGCGGCCACCGCCGCCATGCAAAGCCATCTGAACAACGTACGCGGCAAATTACGCCGCCTGGAAAACGAGGAGCAAGAGCCGTGATGTACGACGCGATCGTTATCGGTGCCGGCCTGGTGGGGCTCGGCGTGGTGAATGCGCTGCAGGAAGAGGATCCGCAGCGGCGCATTCTGATCCTGGAAAAAGAACGCGGCCCGGCGGCGCACCAAAGCGGCCACAACAGCAACGTGGTGCATTCCGGCATTTACTACACGCCCGGCAGCCTGAAAGCGCAGTTGGCAAAACAGGGCAACCGCAGCATGTTCGCCTTCTGCCGCGAACACGACCTGTATCACGACCAATGCGGCAAGGTGATTGTCGCCACCCAGCTAAACGAACTGGATCGGCTGGAGAACATCTATCAGCGCGGGCTGCAAAACGGCCTGCAGGTCACCCGGCTGTCACAGGCGCAGCTGCGGGAGCGCGAACCGCACGTCAATGGCCTTGAAGCGCTGCTGGTGCCCGACGCCGGCATCGTCAACTACGCGGAGGTGGCCGCCAAGCTGGCGGAGATCATTGTGCGGCGCGGCGGCGAGATCGCCTACGGCCATCAGGTTGAGGCCATCCGCGAGCACGCCGGCGGCGTCACCGTCACCGTCACCGCCGCCGGCGACACCTTCGAGGGACGGCTGCTGATCAACTGCGCGGGGCTGTTCAGCGATCGCATCGCCAAACTGACCGGTTACGAAACCGGCATGAAGATCGTGCCGTTCCGCGGTGAATACTATGTGTTGGACGACGCGAAAAACCACCTGGTCAACCATCTGATCTACCCGGTGCCCAACCCGGATTTCCCTTTCCTCGGCGTGCACTTTACCCGCATGTATAACGGCAAACGCGACGTCGGCCCCAATGCGGTGTTGGCCTTCAAACGCGAAGGCTACCGCAAATGCGACTTCAGCCTGCGCGATCTGAGCGAGGTGCTCGGCTATCGCGGCTTTTGGAAAATCGCCGGCAACTACCTCGGCGAAGGACTGGCGGAAATGCGCCGTTCGCTGTCGCGCCGCCGCTTTGCCGAGAACGCCCGTCGGCTGATCCCGGCGCTGCAGGAGCAGGATATCCGGCCCGGCCCGGCCGGCGTGCGCGCTCAGGCGCTGACCGCCGACGGCAAGCTGGTGGACGACTTCCATTTCGTGCAGGGTAAACGCTCGCTGCACGTGTGCAATGCCCCTTCTCCGGCGGCGACTGCCTCGCTGGAGATCGGCCGCGAGATCGTGCGCCGCCACCTGTCCGCTTTCTGACGCCCGCTGAGGCCACGGCGCCCGTGGTCTCAGCCGCGCTGGATGGACACGCCACCGTCCACCAGCATCGCGGTGCCGGTGACAAATGAGGAAGCGTCAGACGCCAGATACAGCGCCGCCTGCGCGATCTCCTCCGGCATCGCCAGCCGCTTCAGCGCGTGCAGATCGGCCACCTGCGCCAGCGCCTCCGGGGTATTGCTCATCTGCCGGCCCATCGCCGTATCGGTGCCGCCCGGCAGCAGTGCGTTCACCCGAATGCCGCGCCCGCCGAACTCCACCGCCAGCGCCTGCGTCAGGCCGATCAGCCCCGACTTGCCGGCCGCATAGGCCGCCGTGCCGGGAAACGCCGCGGTGTGGCCGACGAAGGTGGAGGTGAAAATCACCGAGCCCGCGCCGCGCGCCAGCATGGCGGGGATTTGATATTTGGCGCCGTAGTAGGCGCTCGACAGATTGGTTTCCAGCACCTCGCGCCATTCTGGCGCGGTGAGCGCCAGCGACGGCCCCAGCGGCCCCAACGTGCCGGCGTTGTTGAAGGCGATATCCAGCCCGCCGAATTCGTCGACCGCCGTCGCCGTCAGCCGTTCGGCGAAGGCTTCATCGCGCACGTCGCCCGCCACCGCGAGCGCCCGGCCGCCCTCGCGCCGAATGTCCTCCACCAGCTCCGCCAACAGCCGCTCGCGCCGCGCCCCCAACACCAGCGCAGCCCCCTGGCGGGCGAACAGCAGCGCCGCCGCCCTGCCGATCCCCGAACTGGCGCCGCCGATCACCGCCACCTTGCCGTTCAATGCGTTCATCGCTCATCCTCACGCGGTTTAAAGATCCTCAGTGTGAAGCAAGATCCCGCGCCGCGCTGGCCGCAAGCGGACATGTAACTGACGCCAATAAAAAAGGCGCTGCAAGCAGCGCCCCGGCAACGCGAATCTGACGGTTAACTCACGGCCTGGTCGCATACTTCTGCATCGTGGCCGGCGTCACCAGCTCGAACGGGATCCAGTAATACGGCTCGAGCTTTTCACCGTTGATCATGCGCTGCGCCACATCGACCGAGGCTTTGCCCTGCCCGACCGCGTCCTGGAACACCGTGACCTGCATCTTGCCGGAGGCCAGCGCCTTGAGGCCGTCCGGCGTGGCGTCGATGCCGCCGATCAGCACTTTCTTGTCCGCCTTGCCCGCCTGCTGCAGCGCCATGATTGCGCCGATCGCCATCTCGTCGTTGTTGGCGGCGACGATGTCGATCGCTTCGCCGTTGGTCAGCCAGTTCATCATCAGGTCCATACCTTCACTGCGTGAATAGTTGGCGCTCTGCTTCTGCACCACCTTCATTTTCGGGTACTTGCTCACCACCTGCTCCACGTCTTTGGTGCGCTGCAGCGCGCCGGCGTCGGTCAGGTTGCCGACCATCACCGCCACGTTGCCCTGATAGCCGGCCAGCCGCGCCAGCTCTTCCATCTGCAGCGTGCCGGATTCCCGCTCGTCGGAGCCGACGAACACCACGCCCTGCGGCAGTTTGGCGTCGCCCGGCGTGCGGTTCACGTACACCAGCGGCACGCCGGCGGCCTGGACCATTTTGGTCATCACCGGCGTGCTGGCCGAGTTGACCGGATCGACGATAATCGCGTCCACCCCGGCGCTGATAAAGCTCTGCACCTGATCGGTCTGGCGGCCGACGTCGCCGCGCGCGTCCTCAAACTGCACGGTGATGCCGCGCGCCTTGGCCTCCTTGTCGATCGCCTGGCGGATGATGGTGAGGAAGTTCTGGTCGAAATAGGCCATCGACACGCCGATGGTTTGCGCCCATGCCGGGGTAGACGCGCACAGCGCCACCGCCAGCCACAGCCCTTTCAGGTAATTCATGATGTGTCCCCCGGTAAAAAAACGCCGCCGGCCAACCCTGGCGCCGGCGGCAATTCACGGCAATCAGTGTTTTTTGCGGTTGCGCCGCATGTCGATCGACACGGCGGCGACGATAATCACGCCTTTGATGATGTCCTGAATGTAAGAATCGACGCCGATAAAGGTGAAGCCGCTTTTGATCAGGCCGAGGATCACCGCGCCGATCAACGTGCCGGTGATGCGCCCGACGCCGCCCATCAGGCTGCTGCCGCCGATCACCGCCGCGGCGATGGCGTCCAGCTCGTAGGACATCCCCATGCTCGACTGGCCGCTACTGACGCGCGCCGCCAGCACCACGCCCGCCAACCCCGCCAGGCCGCCGGCGATGGTGTAAACCGTCACCAGGTACTTATTGACGTTGATGCCGGAAACCCGCGCCGAGGTCATGTTGCCGCCGATGGCGTAGATGTATTTGCCGTAGCGGGTGTGCTTGAGTGCGATATGGAAGATCACCGCAATCACCAGGAAGATGATCACCGGCATCGCGCCCTGGCCGATTGACGTGAAGCCGTCCGACAGGAAGCTGACCGGGTTGCCCTTGGTGTAGTACTGCGCCAGGCCGCGCGCCGACACCATCATCCCCAGCGTAGCGATAAACGGCGGAATGCCGGTGCGGGTGATCAGGAAGCCGTTGATAAAGCCGCAGACGATGCCCACCCCGATCCCCGCGCCGATCGGGATCGCCGCCGGCAGATCGAGCAGCCCCGGATACATCGGCGAGATGCTGTCCGAGGTCTGCGCCAGACTGGCCGCCACCACCGCGGTCAGCGCAATCAGCGAGCCGGAGGAGAGATCGATGCCGGTGGTGATGATCACCTGGGTGACGCCCACCGCGATGATGCCGATGATCGCCACCTGCAGCACGATCAGCAGCAGGCGGTTCGGGTTCAGCAGGAATGACTGATCGCGCATGTACCAGCCGAGGATTTCGAAGATCAGCGCGATGCCGATCATCACGATGAAGATACCGGTATCCTTCGGCATTTTGCCGCTCAGCCCGGAGAACAGCGTTCCCTTGCCCGTTGAATCGGCGGAGAGCGGCTTCTCAATCTTTACGTTACTCATGATGTTCACCCTTCGTTATTCTGAGGCCAGCGCCAGGATCTTCTCCTGGTCCGCGTCGTCTTTGTCCAAAATGCCGGTGATGCGGCCGCCGTGCATCACCATCACCCGGTCGCTCATGCCGAGGATCTCCGGCAGCTCGGAGGAAACCAGAATGATGGCGACGCCACGGTTGGCCAGCTCGCTGATCAGGCGGTAAATTTCCGCTTTCGCCCCCACGTCGATACCGCGCGTCGGTTCGTCGAGGATCAGGATTTTCGGCTGCGCCAGCAGCCAGCGCGCGATCAAGACCTTCTGCTGGTTGCCGCCGCTGAGGTTATTGATGATCTGATCCATGGTCGGCGTTTTGATGTTGAGCTTTTTAATCTGATCCATGCAGTCTTTGGCCATCTGCACGTGGCTGACGAAACCGTTCTTGCCGATGTATTCCGACAGGTTGACGATGCTCATGTTCTCAACCACCGACAGCACCAGAAACAGGCCGGATTTCTTGCGGTCTTCGGTGAGGAACGCCAGCCCGCTCTCGATCGCCTTCGCCGGGGAATCCACTTTTACCGCCTGGCCTTCGATAAAGATCTCGCCGCCGTCCGCCGGGTGCATGCCGAACAGGCTCTCCATCACTTCGCTGCGCCCGGCGCCCACCAGCCCGGCAACGCCGAGGATCTCGCCGCGCTTGACGCTAAACGATACGTCATGGAACCAGCCGCTGCGGCGCAGCCCCGCCACCCGCAGCACTTCCTCGCCGATATTGTTGTTGAATTTAGGGAACATCTGCGTCAGTTCGCGCCCCACCATCATGGTGATCAGCGACTGTTTGGTCAGGTTTTCGGTTTTGTCGCAGGCGATGAAGGTGCCGTCGCGGAAAATGCTCACTTCGTCGGTGATGGCGAAGATCTCGTCCATCTTGTGGCTGATATAGATGATGCCTTTGCCCTGCTCGCGCAGCTCGCGAATGATGGCGAACAGGTGCACCACTTCGCCTTCGGTCAGCGCCGAGGTCGGTTCATCCATGATCAGCACGTCGGCGTTGTAGGATACCGCCTTGGCAATCTCCACCATCTGTTGGTTGGCGATGCTCAGCTCGCCCACCAGCGTTTCCGGCTGCAGTTTGATGTTCAGCCGCGCCAGCAGTTCGCGGGTCTGTTCGTTCAGCTGTTCGTGGTTGACGAACCCCAGCCGCGCCGGTTCGCGCCCCAGCCAGATGTTTTCCGCCACCGTCATGTAGGGCACCAGGTTCAGCTCCTGGTGAATCATGGAAATGCCCGAATGCAGCGCCTGCAGCGTGTCGCTGAAGGTGACCGGCCGACCTTTGATTTTGATCGAGCCTTCGTCCGGGTGGTAGATGCCGATCAGGCATTTCATCAGCGTCGATTTACCCGCGCCGTTTTCCCCCATCAGCGCGTGCACGCTGCCGGGTTTGATTTTAATCGAGACCTTATCCAGCGCTTTGACGCCGGGGAACTGCTTGCTGATGCCTTCGGCCTCAAGAACATAAGGGTACATACCGCTTACCTCCGCACTGACCCACGTTTTCCGCCGCGCTCGCCCCACACCGGCGCCCGCGGCGGGCTTCACGGCTTATTTCTTGTTTTTATCGGCGAATTGCTGGTAATTGGCCTGGGTGATCAGTTGGTAAGGGATCAGCACGTTGCTCTCCACTTTCTCGCCTTTCACCAGTTGAACGGCGGTCTGCACCGCGCCTTCGCCCTGGCCTTTGGCGTCCTGGAACACGCTCAACGCCAGATCGCCCTTCTTGATGAACTCCAGCGCGTCCGGCGTGCCGTCAACGCCGGCCACCAGCACGCCGGATTTCTTGGCCTGCTTCAGCGCCAAAATAGCGCCGATGGCCATTTCGTCGTTGTTGGAGGCGATGGCGTCTATCTGCTGGCCGGACAAAATCCAGTCGGTGGTAACGTCCACCGCCTCTTTGCGGAAGAACTTGGCGGTTTGCTTATCGACTATTTTGATGCCGGGATAGTTGGCCGCCACCTCTTCCACGCCGCGGGTGCGGTCGCGCGTGGCTTCACTCGACAGCTCGCCCATCAGGATCATCACGTTGCCCTTGCCGTTCATCAGCTTGGCCAGCGCTTCCATCTGCAGCTTGCCGGCCAGCTTGGAGTCGGAGCCGACGTAGGCCATGCCGGCCGGCAGCGCCACTTCCGGCTTGCGGTTGACGAACACCAGCGGGATCTTGGCCTTCTCGGCCAGCTTAATCATCGGCTTGACGCCCTGGGTATCCACCGGGTTGAGGATGATGGCGTCGACGCCCTGGCTGACGAAGTTTTCGATTTGTTGAATTTGCTGCGCGATGTCGCCCTTGGCGTCTTCGAACTGGCCGCTGACGTTGCCGTCGGCCTTCATTTTGTTTTGCATCGACTGGCGCAGAATGGTGAGGAAGTTGTCATCGAAGTAAGCCATGGAAACGCCGATCTTGATGTCTTTCGCCAACACGCTGGCCGGCAGCATGCACATCAGTACCGAGGCGGCGATCAGTTTCTTCAGCTTCATGTTCGTTACCCTTTAATCGTTAGAATGAAGAGGTCTGTTGGTTGACAGCTAATGAAAAATATTTTTTACATTCAAACAACAATACGGTCGGTGTTATCCCTTTGATACGGCGAATTTACCGCGTTATCGCCGTATAAAGGTCGTTGGAAAAATGGTGATCAATATCTCAAAACAGATTAAAAACAACCAATTGAAATAAACCCCTGGCACAACAAACGGCACCTCCGGCACGTTTTTAAATTTTTATTTCATAATTTAGATTATTGAAACTTTTTAACCCAAACAAGCGAAACATGCATTTTGGAATGGCTTATTAACAAAAACATGACACGGATCTAACAAATGAAATGAAAGCCGCCGGCGAGCGTTCCTCTTTCGTGCGCCGGCAAAAACTGCGAGCGGCCACGCAGTTTGCGGTTTCCGCGTTTCCCGACCATCCTTACTCGGCAATAATGGACATATCCCTATCTCAGGAGGACCTGACATGCAGCTCAGCAGTAAGGTGCGGATGAACCGCCTGTTCAACAACGGCAAGTGCCTGGACGTGGCGATCGATCACGGCATCGCCAACGAACCGGATTTCTTGATCGGCCTGGAAGATATCGAACGGGTGATGGGCAACCTGATCGCCGCGCGCCCCGACGCCATTCAGGTCAACTACGGCCAGGCGGATCTGCTGCAGCGCGCGCCGCAGCGCGACAAACCGGCGCTGGTGATGCGCTCCGACGTCGGCAACGCCTATAACGCCGCGCGCCACCGCGAAATGTGGGCGGTGCTGCACAACCCGGAGGCGCCGATCCTCGCGGCGCTGCAAATGGACGCCGCCGCGGTGGTGGTCAATCTGTATATGATCCCGGATGAGCCCGGCATTTTCCGCCAGTGCGTGGAAAACATCGGCCGCCTGCGCCACGCCTGCGATCAATACGCCATGCCGCTGATGATTGAACCGCTGGTGATGGCCCCAGCCGGCCAGGGCGCCGCCTACGGCTCGCTCGGCGACGTGGAGAAGATCGTGCCGCTGGTGCGGCTGGCGCGCGAGCTGGGCGCCGACATCATCAAGGCCGACCCGACCGAACGCGTGGAAGACTTCCACCGCGTGGTCGAAGCGGCGCGCTGCCCGACGCTGGTGCGCGGCGGCGGCAAGGGGGAGCTGGGGCCGGTGCTGGAGAAATCCGCCGCGCTGATGGCCCAGGGCGCCTCCGGCATGGTTTACGGCCGCAACGTCTATCAACACAGCAATCCGTCGCAGGTGGTGCGCGCGTTGATGGCAATCATCCATCAGGGCGCCAGCGGCCAACAGGCGCTGGAGATCTACCACCAGCAGTGACCCGCTTTTGTAACTAAAATAACCCCCTACTCCCCCGGCAGCATGCTATAACCTGCTGCCGGTAACTGCAGCTTGCCTCATTCCTCGCTAGAATACGCCGTGATATCGCCATTCGGAGAACCGCCATGCCAAAACAACGGGTGCCGCTCAAGCTGAGCACCTCCATCACGCTGATGGTGTCCGCCATCATCGCTTCGGTGCTGCTGGTGGTATTCGCGCTGTTTTTCGTGCAGATGAGCCGCGAGGGGCAAGATCAGCTGCAGCAGAAAGCCATCGCCGTCGCCAATACGCTGGCGCTCTCCAGCACGGTGGTTGACGGCCTGCAGCGGCGCGACCAAAGCGGCGCCATTCAGCGCTTCGCCGAGCAGGTGCGCCATCAAAACGAGCTGCTGTTCGTGGTGGTGGTGGATATGCAGGGTATCCGCTATTCGCACCCCAAACCCTGGCTGATCGGCCAGCATTTTATCGGCGACGATCTGGCGCCCGCGCTGCAAGGCAACGTCAACAGCGCCATCAACCGCGGCACGCTGGCCCCGGCGCTGCGGGTGTTCGTGCCGGTGTATGACGCGCAGAAACAGCAAATCGGCGTAGTGGCGCTCGGCATCGCGCTGGATACCGTGCAGCGGGTGGTGGCGGAAAGCCGCTGGATCATCTATTGGACCATCGCCTTCGCCGCGCTGGTCGGCAGCCTGGGCACCTTCTTCCTGGTCTCCGCACTCAAGCGCATCATGCTGGGTTTCGAGCCTTACGAAATCTCCAACCTGTTCGAACAGCGCAACGCCATGCTGCAATCGATTAAAGAAGGCGTGATCGCGGTCGATAATGAATCCCGCATCACCATCGTCAACGACGAGGCCAAGCGCCTGCTGCGCCAAAGCGGCCCGGTGGAAAACCTGCTGCTGGAAGCCGCCAGCAAGCATTGGCCGGCGCAGCTGCATCTGGCGGAGGTGCTGGCCAGCGGCAAACCGCTGCGCGATCGGCAGATCAGCTTCAACGGCAGCGAACTGCTGACCAATACCGTCCCGGTGATCGTCAACGGCCAGGTGACCGGCGCCATCGCCACCTTCCGCGACAAGACCGAGGTCAGCCGCCTGCTGCAGCGCCTGAGCGGCATGGCGCACTACGCCGATGCGCTGCGGGTGCAGTCGCACGAATTTATGAACAAGCTGCACGTGATACTCGGCATGCTGCACATGAAGGCCTACCAGCAGTTGGAAAACTACATCATCAATACCGCCAGCAACTATCAGGAAGAGATCGGCGCGCTGCTGCGCAAGATTCACTCGCCGGAAGTGGCGGGCTTCTTCATCGGCAAGATCAGCCGCGCCCACGAAGCCGGCGTTGAGCTGACCATCGAGGAAACCAGCCTGCTGCCGGAAACCGACGACGCGGAAACCACCCATGTGCTGATCAGCGTGCTCGGCAACCTGATCGAAAACGCCATCGACGCCATCGACGGCGTTGAGGGCCACGAGATCGGCCTGAGCTTCCATCACCACGACGATCAATTACACTGTATCGTCAGCGACGACGGCCCCGGCATCGATCCGGCGATCGGCGCGCGCATCTTCGAACACGGATTTTCTACCAAGGGAACGGGACGCGGCATTGGCCTGGCGCTGATCCGCAGCCATCTGGAGAAACTGGGCGGCAGCATCGATTTCGAATCCGAACCGGGCGAGCTGACCCAATTTTTCGTGCACCTTCCCTATCAGGCCAAGAGCAGAGCCCATGATTAACGTACTGATTGTCGACGACGACCCGATGGTGGCGGAGCTGAACAAATACTACCTGAGCCAGGTCAGCGGTTTTCACTGCCAGGCGACGGTCGCCACCCTGAACCAGGCGCGCGCCCTGCTGTCCGATGCCAGCGTCAGCATCGATCTGGTGCTGCTGGATATCTACATGCAGCAGGAGAACGGGCTGGATCTGCTGCCCGGCCTGCGCGAACTCGGCGAGAAGACGGATGTGATCATCATCTCCTCCGCCAGCGACGTGAACACGGTGCAAAAGGCGCTGCACTACGGCGTGGTGGATTATCTGATCAAACCGTTCCAGTTCAGCCGCTTCAAGGAGGCGCTGAGCCACTACCGGCAGCAGTCGCAGATTCTGGCGCAGCGCGAGTTTTCGCAGGCCGACGTCGACAGCCTGCTGCGCCGCCAGCCCGGCGGCCAAGAGAGCAAGAAGCTGCCGAAGGGACTAACCAGCATTACCCTGAGCACGGTGTGCGAGTGGATCGAACAGCAGCATGACAGCGAATTCTCCACCGACAACCTGGCCAACGCCATCGGCATTTCGCGGGTGTCCTGCCGCAAGTACCTCATCTATCTGGCGGAGAGCGGCATTCTCGGCACCCGTATTCTGTACGGCGCCACCGGCCGCCCGGTCTATCTGTATCAGCTGAAACCGGACGCGATCGCCATGCTGAAAGAGCATTGCCGCCCGGCCTAAACGACGCCGGGCGCTGATGGCGCCCGGACGGTTAATGTTAGAAGCTGTGCATGTAACACTTCGCCTCGCGGTGAGGATCTTTCGAGTGTCTCCGCAGGCAGCGCTGCTTTTTCTCCTGCTGTTCCAGGTGATGCTGCTGCCGTTTGGCGCTCTCTGCCGCCTCGCGCTGCTGTTCGCGCGCAATCGCCTGCTCGTTGGCCAGCGTCAGATTATCGACATTCCACACCTTGTGGCGCAATGCGTCGCGCTTTTTCTGATACTCCTCGGTGACCTTGCTGTCCTTCGGCGCCGCCGCATGGTATTCCAAATCCACCCGCGCCTGCGCGAAGCTGGCGCAACACAAGGCCGCGCCGGCCAACACTATCCTTTTCATTAATGATTCCTTTTACATCGTTTTACTCTGCGCGCACGCCGGCTCAACAACCGTTCGGCGATGCCGGCGGCTTTTCCTCTGAACGGGGCGCGCGCTGCCCGCCGGTGACGGGCGCTTTGCCGGGCTCGATACCGCACTCCGCCAGCCGCGCCAGCTCTTCCGCATCGCGCTCTGCCGGTGGCGCTTCCTCGCTCATTTCCTGCCGCAGATCCTGCGCCAGCGCTTTCAGCCGCTTTTGAAACAGCACCGGCGACACGCCTTCACATTGCCTGTCGTAGCGCGCCGCGCCGGCGCTTTGGCTTAGCGGCAGCAACAGCAAGAGAAAGATCGCGGCCATGTCCTTCGCCATGGGCAACTCCTTTGATTACACCGAAATAAACCGGCAGTTCCCTATAAGGAAAACGAATTGTCTGCTAACGCAATAAATGGTCGGGCCACGGCAGAATAGCGTAGGAAAGGTAAACCCTCCGACAATATCGACAGAATGCGCGCATTAATTTGGCTGAATATATTTAGCGGCTTAACGATCGAATATTTTCGACCCATCGAAGGTGCCGCCAATGCCGACATTTCCTTCGTGCAATACCGAGGAGGCGGACTCGCCCGCCATGATGCGCTGCCGCTGCTCCCGCGTGGCAGGCTGCGGCTGAGACCAGTCTGGGGACGTTGACGTCGGCTGAATCGCGCTGCAAGCGCTCAACAACAATAACGATGCCGGGGCCCAATAACGCCATGTCATCGTTTTCTCCTTAAAGGAAATAAAATACCCGCAGCCGGCGGCAAGGGTAAATAAAAAAATGACTTTCTTTAGTTTAATAACCGTCGTTATTTCAACGCCGCCCGCCGATGTTAATCACCTGGTTAACCTATTAACCTGAAATAAACATTTTCGCTTAGCCACCCGATAATTCGCGTGCAATAAAAAAGGCCGGGCTAACCCGACCTTGTTTGACCGCTCGACGCGCTTAGACCAGCTCGATCACATCGAAGTTGGCTTCGCCGCTCAGATCGGCGTCGTAGTCAACGCCCTGCAGACCAAAGCCGAACAGGCGCAGGAATTCCGCCTTGTAGCCCTGGTAATCGGTCAGTTCGTTGATGTTGTTGTCGTTCAGCTGCTGCCAGATTTCACGGCAGGTTTCCTGCACGGCGTCGCGCAGCTCCCAGTCATCCAGACGCAGACGGTGTTTCTCGTCGGTGTCCGGCGCCGCACCGCTGTACAGCTTGGTGGCGAACAGACGCTGGATCTGCTCGATGCAGCCTTCGTGAATGCCCTGCTCCTTCATGATCTTGAACACGATGGAGATATACAGCGGCATTACCGGAATGGCGGAGGAAGCCTGAGTCACTACCGACTTGAGCACCGCAACGTAAGCCGCGCCGCCTTTGGCCTGCAGCTTCTGGTTGATGGCGTGTGCCGCGCGATCCAGATCTTCTTTCGCCTTGCCCAGCGTACCGTGCCAGTAAATTGGCCAGGTCAGATCGGTACCGATGTAGGAGTAAGCGACAGACTGCGCGTTATCCGCCAGCACGCCCGCTTCGTCCAGCGCGTCCATCCACAGCTGCCAGTCCTGGCCGCCCATCACCTTCACGGTGTCGGCGATTTCTTGCTCGTTGGCCGGCTCGACCACGGCTTCAACCAGCACGTCTTTGTTGGTGTCCAGCGCGACGGATTTGTACGGCTCGCCGATCGGCTTCAGTGCGGAACGCACCACTTCGCCGGTTTCCGGCATCTTACGCACCGGCGAAGCCAGCGAGTAAACCACCAGGTCAACCTGACCCAGGTCTTTTTTGATCAGATCGATCACGGTCTGACGACACTCGTTGGAGAATGCGTCGCCGTTGATGCTTTTCGCGTACAGGCCTTCTTCTTTAGCTGCCTTGTCGAAACCGGCGGAGTTGTACCAACCGGCGGAACCGGTTTTGCCTTCGCTGCCAGGCTTCTCGAAAAATACGCCGATGGTGGCCGCACCGCTGCCGAAAGCGGCATTGATGCGCGAGGCCAGACCGTAACCGGTGGATGCACCAATGACCAGCACCTTTTTAGGCCCGTTTTTCAGTTCGCCGCGCGACTTAACGTAGGCGATTTGCTCACGGACGTTGGCTTCACAGCCTGCCGGGTGAGCGGTGGTGCAGATAAAACCACGAATTTTAGGTTTGATAATCATAGTAATTTTTTCTTGGTAGCTAAAAACCGAAGGACAATATACCTGATTTTCTCGATATACTTAAGAAAGTGCGAAAACAAGCGCAGTGAACAGACCAGTTTAGTCGAGGGATCAGGGTTGCCCAACTCCGCATCGTGCTGCCTCCACGCGCCACGCGTCGCACCCTCAGCGCGTTCAAGCCTTCCCTCTTCAAATCAGCAAAAGTTGATCATGCTTCTGGCGTTGCGTTATGGTGTGGCTGTTTTTCGGTCGAATATCAGGGAAGATAAAATCACCAGGAACAGTAATGGAACCGACTTTATATTATATTCTTTCAACTCTCGCTGCCGCGGCCTGTCTGGCCGTGAAATACGGCTTCAGACCGCCTCTGGGTTCCAAGGGTTATGTCGTTCTGGTTACGATATGCTTTTTAATCCTTTGCTGGCAATTTACCCTTTTTGCCAACGGCAACGCGATGTTTATTGCTGACTCTGAAACATGGGCCAAAGAAAATTGGCCTCTACGCTACTGTGCGTTGGGGTTTGCTCTTGCACATGCCTTCGCCACTTTCGAATCCTCCAGAAGAAAGAAAAAAGACAAACTTTCCTGAAGACGTCACCACCAAATGAAACGCCATTTGGTGGTGACAAGGTAGATCCATTACGCCTTGTTCTTTTCCATCTGCTCAATCAGCGTATAGCGCAGCGATGAAGCATCGGCCGGCACGTTCTCCACCGGAGTAACAAGCACTTTCAGCCGATACTGATAGCCCGGTTCGAAGGTGAAACCCTCGATACCGGTATAGAACAACTCCCACGGCTGCTGCGCGGAACGGCGCACCTGCATGCACTTCATCGGGCCGACGCCCACGCAGTCCACCAGCGCGCTGTTCACCAGCAACACCTCCGTTTGGCCGCCTTTCTCGTTCGCGGGCTGATTCATCGAGGTTCCCTCCTGGCTGCAGCCGGCCAGCGCGGCCAACGCAACAAATAACAACGCTTTAATTTTCAATGTACTGCACCAATAGTCATGTAGGTCAGGCGATCCTAACAAATTGACTGGATGAATTGAACCTTGCTCCGTATCACAGGAGCGACATTATTCGTTCGCGTTTATTCTCCAAACTCACGCGTTACAGGACAGCGGTCATGACGGTACGCTGTCGTTTTTATCATCGCCATCAATGAGAAAACCGGCATCACGAATCGCCGCCTTCACCTGCCTGGCATCCATCACCGCCGTTTTCACATAGCCAAAAAAGGCTACCCGCGTGCCAGGCAGACGGACTGGCGTCGCCAGTTGGACACTGAGTTCGAGATTGCGCTGCGCCATCAGCTCAGCACGCGCCTGCCAAAACGCGGCGAGATCGGAGGGAGTTTCAGTGGTTGTTTCGAACCGAGACGCCAATTCGCTTAGCGCCTCCCACTCCGCCAACAGGGCGGCAACCAGTTCGGGGTTGGCCATCTTCCCCCAGTCAGAGGGTAAAGCCCCCTCACGCCACGCCTCGAGATAGCCGGGCAACGCCATCTTCAACTGGCTCAACCGATCGTTCAACGCTGGTTTCCTTTTACAACACCTAATGCTTTGATATTCCCCATAATGTCACTCTCATTTAACGGTGATGGGAGCAATGATCGGAGCTTATCAGCGCCATAAATGACGTAATAACTTTTGGTGCGGCGAAATTAGCGATATGTGCGGGTGGGGAATAAGGATGGAGATCGGGTTGGTGGCTATGACTCGAAAAGAGGAGCGGGGATTGCTGGTGGTGCCTTAAATGAAATTTCCTTATAAATCAATCACACAAAAAAAGACCGAATACGATTCCTATATTCGGTCTAGGGAAATGGCTCTTGGGAGAGAGCCGTGCGCTAAAAGTTGGCATTTAATGCAGGGCTTGTTCAGCCGTGCACTTTAAGAGTAGCCTACCGCGCCAGTTTTGCCAGCCGCCCGGCGGCCGCGTGATAGTTTCGTGACGAAATAACTATGCGGCAAATGCGCATCAATCCGCGTACGTTGGGCAAGACGTTGGCAAACAAGCGGTTAGTCAGCGCACAGCTTCTCGGCGCGTTCGATAAACGGCGCCAGGCTCATTTTTTTCCCCGGTTCGGCAGGGTCGTCCAGCAGGAGCACCTCCAGCGGTTGCGCGCGCTGATGGCCCTTCTTCACCTGCTGCTCCGCTGCGTCGTTGAGCGGGTATTGCATCAGAGTGCTGTTGTTGAGCACGAACAGCGCGCCGCCGCTGCGGCACTGCAGCGTCACTTCTTCCTTGGTGAACGCCCACTGTTTGCCGTATTCCAGTTTGGTGATGTTTACCAGTTTGTCTGCCGCCAGCGCGCCGGTCGCGGTTGCCAGCAGCGTAATGCCGAGTAATACCGATTTCATGTGTTGGCCTTAAGGTTGCTATTCACGTCGATTTTCCCGCAGCTTGCCCGGTTGCGGCAAGCCGAAATGTCAAACCGGCGCATAGGTTGCAAATAAACTGACCAGCAGCAGCACCGCCATCCCCAGCCCGACTTCGAGCCAGCAGGCCAGCACCACGCCGCGCTGCGCCAGCGCCGGCACGCGGCTCATTGCCGGCACGATGGCGTAGCGATTGGCCAGCGCCACCATCACCATCAGCGCCACCAGCGCGGTTTTGATCAGCAGCAGGCGCTGATAAGGCGAGCCGAGGTTGAGCGGCCAACCGCCGAGAATGATCAGGCTGTTGACGATGCCGGTGACGATCACCGCCGCCACCGCCAGGTGCCCCCAGCGCGAGAAACGGATCAGCGTGGTGATGGCGTCGCTGCGCCACTGCGGCGGCTGCAGGTAGCGCAGGCAAACCAGCAACGGCGCCAGACAACCGAACCAGTAGCCGGCGGCCAGCAGGTGCACCGCATGGTTGGCGCGGTGCAGCACGCCCAGCGTGCCTTCGTGCATCGCCGCGTGGCCGATGAACGCCAGGCTGACCAGCAGCAGCGCCGAACACAGCGCCAACGCCTGCGCGCGCGGCCTTTCCGGCAGCAGCAGGCTCAGGATCGCCAGCAGCGACAGGCCCAGATGCCAGCGCCACACTTCGCCGAAGGTGGTGCCGAGCACCGCCCACCAGACCTCCAGCCGCCAGGCGTCTTCCCAACCGTCGCCCATTTGCCCGGCTTGAATGGCCAGCAGCGCCACGGCGGAAAGCCCGGCAATCCAGGTGCCGGCAAGCAGCAGCGGGCGCACATCGCGGGAGAGGATCGGGGAGAGGCGCTGCGGTGACAATAAGGCGGTGAACAGACTGATGCCGAACATCAGCATCACCGCCGCAAAGTGCACCAAGCGACACAGAACGAACAGGGTCGCCAGACTCACGATCAGTTTACGGTGAAGCTGTACTGGCCTTTGGTTTTATGCCCGTCGACCGAAACCACATGCCAGCTGACGTTGTATTTGCCCGCTCTCAGCTCGCCTTCGATCGGCACGTTGACCTGGGTGTTGTTGTTCGGATCGAGCTGCAGCTTGCCGGTTTTCACCACGGCGTTGTCCGGGCCGGTGATTTTCACGCCGCTGAAGTTCGGCTCGATGCCTTCGGAGAAGCTGAGGGTCAGCGCTTTCGGCGCCAGGCTGACGCTGGCGTCGGCCTTCGGCGTTTCCACTTTCAGGTGGGCGTGCGCCAGCGCTTGCTGCGAAGACAGGCCGACGAACAGGACAAAAACGGTGGAAAGCAGGCGACAGGAGGAACGAATTTTACCGATCACAGTGGTATCCCTTAACAGTATAAAGAGGGTCATAAGGGTTAAGGCCACAGCCAAGGCGATGTATCAGCGGCCCCAACCCACCGCAAATGATTGCGCCACGGGTAAACAGAAAAACGGGTTGTATCGGCTAACCCGCTGTTTTGACTCTACCATCCCTGTAGCGTATCGCGGTAAATCATAACGACCAGGCTGCGGCAAGTCGAGCGCATCACTGGCATTTTGCGATCCGGCAGCACGTATCGCCGCATAACCGCGATAAACGCAGGGTAAAAAAAACCGCGCGTCAGGCTCGCCCGCGCGCGGTTTTCGATTTTCTGATGCGGATTAAGCCTGGCCGTTGCCGCCCTGGCCCATCGCGCCCATTTTCTTCAGATCTTTGTCGATGAAGAACAGGCCTTTGCCGCTGGTGCCCACCAGCGCCAGCTTATCCAGCACGGATTTGAACAGTTTCTCTTCTTCGTGCTGCTCCGCCACGTACCACTGCAGGAAATTGAAGGTGGAGTAATCGTGTGCGGTCATGGCGGCGTGCGCCAGTTCGTTGATCTGACGGGTGATCAGCTGTTCGTGCTCGTAGGTCTGCTGGAACACGTCCGCCAGCGATTCGAACGCCACCGGCGGCGCGGCGATGCTGCCCAGCAGCGGCAGAGAGCCGGTGTCGCTCAGGTAGTCGAACAGACGTTGCATATGCTGCATCTCTTCCTGAGAGTGCTCTTTAAGAAATGCGGCGGCGCCTTCAAAGCCTTTATCGCTGCACCATGCGCTCATCTGCAGGTACAGGTTGGCGGAGTAGAACTCCAGATTCAGTTGCTCATTCAGCTTTTGAGTCATTTCTTGCGTCAGCATAATGATTCCTTTTATTTTGCAGGTCATGAATTTAATTTCCGCGCATTATGCCCTGCCGCCGTGAAAATAAAAACACCTTATTTACACTCAAATCACATTAATTATAAAAATCATATATATCAATAAATTAAAATATCAACACCACATTGAGAATTAACATGATAATTATTTTCATCTTTTATTTTAATCAAAAAGCGAATCATTCTTATTTAAAAGAATAAATAGATTGCATTACTCCCGGATAAATATCGCCCACGGCAGCGGCGCAACGGGCTTGCCAAGCGCCCCCGGGTGGATTACCTTCTGCGCAGGTTCAAAGCGGCAAAGTAAGTAAGGAGCATAGCGTGGGTTACAATCTGGCCGAACTGTCTAAAGAAGAGATGGACCGGGTGAACGTGGATCTCGCCGCCTCAGGCGTGGCGTACAAAGAGCGCTACAACATGCCGGTGATCCCGGAAGTGGTGGAGCGTGAGCAGCCGGAAGTGCTGCGCGACTATTTTCGCGA
The DNA here is from genome assembly GCF_037137105.1 of Serratia sp. TMDUHS_CL. Classification (NCBI taxonomy): domain Bacteria; kingdom Pseudomonadati; phylum Pseudomonadota; class Gammaproteobacteria; order Enterobacterales; family Yersiniaceae; genus Serratia; species Serratia sp. TMDUHS_CL. The sequence continues at coordinate 173,774 of NZ_JBBBDV010000009.1, read as the reverse complement.
GCGCGTGGCGTACTACCGCGCGGAATCCCACAGGTTTTCGCGCCTGCCGTACGAGCCGAAGGTCAAATAACAAAAAACCCGCCGTAACGGCGGGTTTTTTACGTCACTTGCCGGCGAACCGGTCGGTGGCGATCATCAGCTGGTGCAAGATGCCCGGCTCATCAAACGAATGCCCCGCCCCTTCCACGATATGCAACTCCGCTTCCGGCCAGGCCTTGGCCAGATCCCAGGCGTTCTGCACCTGGCAGGCCATGTCATAGCGGCCGTGGACGATCACCGCCGGAATATGGCGGATTAGCGGCACGTTGCGCAGCAGCTGGTCATCGCTTTCCAGGAAGCCCAGATGGGTGAAATAGTGGTTTTCAATGCGGGCGAACGCCAGGGCGAAATCATCCTCGCCGAACGAAGCGGATTCGCGGCTCGGCAACAGCGTCACCGTCTCCCCTTCCCACACGCTCCACAGCTTGGCCGCTTCGAGCTGCACCTGCGGATCGGCCGAGGTCAGCCGCTGCCGGTAGGCGGCGATCACGTCTTTACGCTCGTCATCCGACAGAATGGACAGCACGCGCGCCCATTTGTCCGGGAAGAAGCGTGAAGCGCCGTCCTGGTAATACCAATGCAGTTCCTGCTTGCGCAGGGTGAAGATGCCGCGCAGCACCATTTCACTGACGCGCTCCGGGTGGGTCTGCGCATAGGCGAGCGCCAGCGTCGATCCCCAGGAACCGCCGAACACCAGCCATTGATCGACGCCGGCCATGTCGCGCAGCCGCTCGATATCGGCCACCAAATGCCAGGTGGTGTTGTTGTCCAGGCTGGCGTGCGGACGGGAACGGCCACAGCCGCGCTGATCGAACAGCAGCACCTTGTAGCGTTCCGGATCGAACAGCTGACGATGATGCGGGGAGATGCCGCCGCCCGGCCCGCCGTGAATGAAGACCGCCGGTTTACCGTTCGGGTTGCCGCTCAGCTCCCAGTAGATCCGGTGGCCATCCCCAGTGTCCAGCCAACCGCTGTCGTATGCTGCTAACGGCGGGTACAAACCTCGTAATTGTTCCATGGCGCTTTCCGTCTCTCTGTGAGTCATGCTTTCATCAAAGCGGAAGCCGCCCGGCAGGTCAACGGTAAAACCCGAAAACTCGAACGCGCGCCGAGAACTCGGCGCGCGTTTGCTCAAAATCACAACGACCTGCCTGCAAAATGCCCACAGGTCCGATCGGTTGAGGGGCATGTTCGCCCCCCGGTGGGATTCAATTAGCCACCTTTGCGCATATGCGGCTCACGCATCTCCTGTGCGGTTTTCGCCTCGATGCTCAGCTCCGCCGTCGGGCGCAGCAGCAGACGCGCCAGCCCGATAGGTTCGCCGGTTTCCCGGCAGTAGCCGTACTCGCCGTTCTGCAATCGCGCCAGCGCCGCATCGATTTTCGGCAGCAGGCGGCTTTCGCGATCCAACTGGCGGAACAGCAGGCGCAGATCCTCTTCGCGCGCCGCCTTGTCGGCTTCATCGCCCGTCGCTTCACCGCCGTCGATCTCTTTTTTCAGTTCATCAATGTGCAGCAGCAGCTTTTGCCGCTCATCCTGCAGCAGCTGGCGGAAAAACGCCCGTTGAACCGAGTTCATATAATCAGAATCCGGCATGGCCAGCAGTTGCTGCGCATCCGGTAACGTCATGACTGTCATTGCGCTCTCCCAACACCAAAAGTGTAACATTATAACATAATATTTATTTTTAGCACCCGGTCATCCAAAAACAAAATTTCATGCGCAAACAGCCGGTTAATCTAAACCTGCACTTTGCCGCTTGCATCCTCTTGGCTTTAGGCGGTTAATGGCTGAGCAAGCCACCCAATCATAGGTAACGAGAGGCCATCATGAGTAAGGGAATGGATAGCAAAAAGAATGCGAAGAAGAAGCCGTTGAAAACCCCAGCTGAGAAACGTGCGGAGAAACGCGCCAAAAAAGCGCATCCGTCTGGTGAGTAAGCGTCCTTCCATCCGTCATTAAACCCGCCAAGGCGGGTTTTTTATTGCCTCACTGGAGAGATGACCGATGTCCTGCCTCACCCTTGCCGCCGCCCAATACTCCGCTGCGGCAGCCAATATCGCCTGCAACCTTGAACGTCACCTTGAATTTGTTGCGCAGGCAGCCGATCGGCAGGTGCAGCTGCTGGTTTTTCCCGAGCTGTCGCTGAGCGGCTATGAGTTGGCCAATGCTGCCGAACTGGCGCTGACGCTGGACGATCCTCGCCTGCTGCCGCTCAGTGCAGCGGCGCAATCACGGCAGATGACGATCATCGTCGGCGCGCCTTTGCGCAGTGGCCCGGCATTGCATATCGCCGCCTTGATCTTTCACCCCAACGGCGCATTGACTACCTATACCAAACAGCATCTGCACGGCGCGGAACAGCAATACTTCTCGCCCGGTGAGGGCGGCTCGTTGCTGGAACTCCATCACCACAACATCGCGCTGGCTATCTGTGCCGATACTTCGGAGCCCGGGCACGCGAGCGCCGCCGCACGGGCGGGTGCGCACATTTATGCCGCCGGCGTGCTGGTATCTGAAGCCGGTTACGCGAAAGACAGCGCCGCGCTGGCAGACTATGCCCGACGTTACGGTATGGTCACGTTGATGGCCAACCATGCGGCACCGACCGGTGGCTGGATCCCGGCAGGCCGCAGTGCCATCTGGGATAACACGGGAGAGCTCCTGGTTGCCGCGCCGGATGACGCCTCAAGTCTGATCATCGCCGACAAGACTTCCGACGGTTGGCACGGCCGCCTGTGCCGGTTAAGCTGAGGGCTGACGGCAACGCGGAGGAAAACATGACGTTACGCGTAATAGATACCGAGACCTGCGGGCTGGATGGCGGCGTGGTGGAAGTGGCCTCCCTCGATCTGCTCGACGGTCAATTGACCAACCCGATGAGCGATCTGGTCAGCCCGGATCGCCCCATCAGCCTCGACGCGATGGCGATTCATCACATCACCGAGCAAATGGTGGAAGGCAAACCGCGCATCGCGGTGGCGATCGGCCGCTATCAGGGCAGCCCCTACTACGTGGCGCACAACGCCGCTTTCGATCGCGGCGTGCTGCCGGAGATGAACGGCGCCTGGATCTGTACCCTCAAGCTGGCGCGCACGTTGTATCCGGACATCAAGTACGGCAACCAATATCTGCGCTATGCGCTGAACCTGGATGTGCAGCTACCGGCAGACGCCACGCTGTATCCGCACCGCGCGCTGTATGACTGCTACGTCACCGCCGCGCTGCTGCAACGCATCATCAAGGATTCGGGCTGGACGCCGGAGCAAATGGTGCAGATCACCGAACAACCGGTGCTGCTGAAGAAGTTCAAATTCGGCAAGTATCGCGGGCAGGAGATCGATCGCATCGCCCAGGAAGATCCCGGCTATCTGCGCTGGATGCTGAAATCCATCGACGATCTGAGCCCGGACATGAAGCACACGCTGAAATACTATCTGATTGGCTAACACGGCGGGCGGCACAGAGGCCGCCCGCCGAATGCCGTTACTCCGCCAGCGCCAGAATGAAGGCGTACTCCAGCGCAATATCCTCATAGGCCTTGAAGCGCCCGGACTTGCCGCCGTGGCCGGCATCCATGTCGGTATACAGCAGCAGCTGCCGATCGTCGGTTTTCAGTTCGCGCAGCTTGGCCACCCACTTGGCCGGCTCCCAATACTGCACCTGCGAATCGTGCAGGCCGGTGGTCACCAGCAGATGCGGGTATGCCTGCGCCTTCACCTGATCGTACGGGCTGTACTGCTTGATGTAGTCGTAATAGGCCTGCTCGTTCGGGTTGCCCCACTCGTCGTATTCACCGGTGGTCAGCGGGATCGACTCGTCCAGCATGGTGGTCACCACGTCGACGAACGGCACCTGTGCCACCACGCCGTGGAACAGCTGCGGCGCCTGGTTGATTACCGCCCCCATCAGCAGGCCGCCGGCGCTGCCGCCCATGGCGAACACCCGCTTGCCGTCGCCGTACCCTTGGGCGACCAGCGTTTCGGTCACGTCGATAAAATCGTTGAAGGTGTTCTGCTTATTGAACAGCTTGCCGTCTTCATACCACAGCTGCCCCAGCTCGCCGCCGCCGCGAATGTGCGCCAGCACGAACACGAAACCGCGATCGAGCAGGCTCAGGCGGCTGGCGCTGAACGCCGGATCCATGCTGCTGCCGTAGGAGCCGTAGCCGTACACCATCAGCGGGTTGGCGCCGCGCTGGAAGCTGTCCTGGCGATACACCAGCGAGACCGGCACCTCGACGCCGTCGCGCGCCTTCACCCACACTCGCTCGCTGCGGTAGTTTTCCGGCGTGAAGTTCTTCACTTCCTGCTGTTTGAGCATCGTCCGCTCGCCGCTGTCCATGTTCAGCTCGTACAGCGTGGTCGGGGTGGTCATCGACGAATAGCCGTAGCGCAGCAGCGCGGTTTCCGGATCCGGGTTATACGCCAGCCAGGTGGTGTAAGTCGGATCGTCGAAGGCGATGCGCTTCTCTTCGCCAGTCTGCCAGTGGATCTGGCGCAGCAGCGTCAGGCCGGCGCTGCGCTCCTCCACCACCAGCCAGTCGCGGAACAGGCTGAAGCCCTCCAGCATCACGTCGGCGCGCGGGGCGATCAGCGTCTGCCACTGCGCTTCGTCCGCCTGTTCGCTTTGGTACAGGCCGAAGTTCTTGCCGTCCTTGTTGGAGCGGATGTAGAAATGCTGGTGATAGTGATCGATGGCGTACTCATGATCCTTGCGGCGCGGCACGAACAGCTGCGGCTTGGCGTCCGCACGATCGGCGTCCAGCAGCAGGATCTCCGAGGTGGTGGTGCTGCTCAGGTGGATCAGGATAAAGCGCTCGGAGGTGGTCTTCTCCAGCCCGACGTAGAAAGTATCGTCCCGCTCTTCGTAAATCAGCTCGTCCTGCTGCGGATCGCTGCCCACCACGTGGCGATAGACCTGATACGGCAACAGCGTCTTGGCGTGCTTGCGCACGTAGTACACCGTCGAGGAGTCGTTGGCCCACTCGAAGCTGCCGGAGGTGTTCTCCAGCACTTCGTCCGCCCAGCTGCCGTCGGCCAGGTTCTTGAAGCGAATGTCATACTGGCGGCGCGACAGGAAATCCTCCGCCACCCCCAGCCGCTGGTTGTCGGGGCTGACGTCCAGCCCGCCCAGGGTGTAAAACTCGTGGTTCTCGGCGCGCTGGTTGCCGTCGATAAGCACCTCCCAGTGCTCGCTCTCGGCCTGCGGCTGGCGCACGGAAATCGCGTATTCGTTGCCCGGCTCATAGCGCGTCTGATAGCGATAGCCGTGGCGCACGTAAGGCACCGAATGTTCCTGCTGCGGAATGCGCGCCACCATCTCTTCGTACAGGGTTTCGCGCAGCGCCTGCTGCGGTTTCAGCATCGCATCGGTGTAGGCGTTCTCCGCCTGCAGGTAGTCCAGCACCTGGCGGTCTGCGCGCTCGTCGTCGCGCAGCCAGTAATAGTCATCCACGCGCGTGTCGCCGTGGATGGTGATGGGATAAGGGCGTTTTTCCGCTTTCGGTGGGGTCATCATTGCTAAATCATCCGCTTACATAGATTGCGGCAAGAGTGACACGATTCCCCCCGGCTTGCCAAGCAGCGCTATGCCAGCTCGCGCTTTTTCTCGTTGACGTCGCTCTCGATGCCCTGCTTGACGTCCGCCGGGATCTTCAGCGCCTGCGCCAGCGCATCGAGGTAGCCGCGCTCCATAAAGTGATCGACGTCGATCACCAGGCAGCTCAGATAGTAAACCTCCAGCGCCTCGTCTTCGTTTTGCACGCTGCGGGCGATCAATTCCGGGTTGAGCGGCTGATCGAGCGCTTCCTGCACCCAGCTCTGCGCCTCCTCCCCCACCTGCAGCTGCGCCAGGCTGTGATCGATGGCGCGCTGCTCGTCGGCATCGATATGGCCGTCGCTCTTGGCGGCGAACACCAGCGCCTGCACCAGGCGTTTGGCGCGCAGATCCACCGGGGTGGTTTGCAAACCGAACTGCGGTTCGCCCTGATGGGTCTCCTTCACCCGCTGCTTGTACTTGTTCCACAGCACCGCCCCCACCGCCGCACTGCCGCCGACGATCAGCGCATTCTTGCCGAACTTGCCCACCAGCTTGCGCGAGGATTTGTTGGCCAACAGCACGCCGACCAGGCCGCCCAGCGCCGTGGGCGCCAGCAGCTTGCCGATGCCTTCTGCTCCGCCCATCGCGCCGGCCTTCTGCCCGATCAACGTTTGAATCTGCTGCATCCAGTTACTTTTCATCATCTACCCCTTGCGTGAAAAAGCGCGGCGCGCAGGCGCGGCCGAACCGACGGTAAACCGCCAGATTAGGGGATCTTTTGTCAATTTACGTCTGGGGGATGCAAACCTGTGTTTAGCGGATCGGCGGGCCGGGCGGCCCGCCGGGATGAGCTGCAGCGTTACGCTTCTTCGTCGCCCGCTTCGTCGTCCTGCTCGTACTCCGCCAGCTCGTCGCGCATCGCCTGGATGGCGTCGCGGGTCATCAGCGCCAGCGTGCGGTAGAAACCGGTGGTGGCGTGCGCTTCCACTTTACCGAGGAAGCGGCCGCACCACGGCAGCAGAAACTCGTCGAACAGCGCGATCTGCGCCTGCGCTTCATCTTCCTGCGACTGATCTTCCAGCCAGGACGCCGCCAGCAGCAGCTGGCCGAAATGGTCGGCCGGCGCCTCCGCCAGCGGCATGCCGCGCTGCTGGAGGAAGGTGCGCACTTCCGCCTCGCTGGCACCTTCGACGTAGTCGGAGCGGAACGGCGACACGCTGCATTCGCTGCCGACGAACATCGCGTTGAAGTCGGTCGCCAACTGGTTGACGTCGCAGCCCTGCTGCAGGCGCTTCAGCAGGTCATCCTGCTCCAGCGGCCAATGTTGCTGCAGCTTGCCCTCTTTGATCAGCGCGAACAGCGGCACCAGCAGCGGATCCTGCGGCTGACGGTAGAACAGCGTACCCAGCACGCGGCAGACAATGGAAAACTCATTCATGATAATGCCTTATACAATACGGAAAATTTTGCCGGGACGATGTCACAAATCGGCCAATTCCGCAATCGCCGGCTTGCCGCGCCGCTCGAGAAAGTCCAGCAACCGGCGCGGGCTGACGTTGAGAATGCGCTCCTGCGGGAAGCCCACCTCTTCGATAATGCGCTCACAGTGCTCAAAGTTACCCAGCGAAAAGGCGACGTGCGAATCCGAGCCCAGCGCCAGCCAGCCGCCGGCATCGCGCACCGCGGCGGCGATCGCCCGGCAGTTGGCCTCGCTGCCCTTGCGGGAGTGGGTGAACGACGAGTTATTCAGCTCCAGCGCCACCTCGTATTTGGCCGCCGCCGCCGCGACGGCGGGAATGTCGATCGGGTAGCGCGGGTTGCCGGGGTGGCTGATGATATGCACGTCCCCCTGCGCCATTGCGGCGATCATCGCTTCAGTATTGGACGCTTTATCCTGCGGCGCAAACACCGGCTCATGGAAACCGGCGATGATTACGTCGGTGGCGGTCAACATCGGGCCCGTGCAGTCGATGTCGCCCTGCAGGTTTTTGATGTTGGCTTCGATGCCGCGCAAGATGCCCACGCCGTTCACCCGGCGCGGCCACACGTGCATGTTCATAAAGTGCCAGTAATGCGGCGCATCGGCCATGTCCGGGCCGTGATCGGTGATGGCGAACAGTTTGATGCCCTTCTGCTGGGCTTCGGCGATGTAATCGTGCAGCGTGCTGTAGGCGTGGGTGCTGGCGACGGTGTGCATATGCAAATCAACGGGGTACATTGTTTCTCCTTCCAGAGGGCCCGCCCGCAAAGGTACGGGCAGGCGCGATGACGATAACAGCTTATCAGTTACCGAACGGCGGCTGAAGGATCAGTAACCCCGCTGCCTGTCGACCACGCCGGCCGGGGCATGCCCCGCCTCCAGCGCGCGGATGTTGGCGGCGATCTGATCCATCGCCTGCTGCGGCAACGTGATGGCAGCAATATGCGGGGTAATGGTGACACGCGGATGACGCCAGAACGGATGATCCTGCGGCAGCGGCTCGCGGGCGAACACGTCCAGCGTGGCAGCGGCCAGTTGCCCCTGCTCCAGCGCTGCCAGCAGATCGGCCTCCACCAGATGCGCGCCGCGCGCGATGTTGATGAGATAGGCGCCCGTGCTCAACTGCGCGAACAGCTCGCGGTTGAGGATGCCGACGGTCTCCGGCGTATTGGGCAGCAGGTTGATCACCAATTTGACGCCGTCGAGGAAGGCCGCGCGCTGCGCCTCCCCGGCGAAGCTTTGCACGCCATCGATCTGTTTGGCGCTGCGGCTCCAGCAGCGCACGCTAAAGCCAAACTCGGTCAGCTTGCGCGCCACGCTCTGCCCCAGCACGCCGGCGCCGAGGATGCCGATGGTAAAATCATCCAGCGAGTGCGGATCGAGCGGCTGCCACTCCTGCCGCTGCTGCAGCGCCTGATACTCGTCGAAACGACGGAAATAGCGCAGCACATAGCTCAGCGCATATTCCTGCATCTGCTGCGCCATGCCGGTATCCTCCAGCCGCAGCAGCGGTACGCCGGCGGGCAGCGTGCCGGGGTGCTTTCGCTCCTGATCGAGGATCGCGTCAACGCCGGCGCCGAGGGCGAACACCGCTTTCAGATCGCGGCGGTTGGCCAGCATTTCGTGCGGCGGGCGCCACACCAGCGCGTAATCGGCTGGCCGCTCGTCGCCACGCTGCCACTCGCGGATCTCGGCCTGCGGCAGGCGTTGCTTGATGCCGGCCAGCCATTCCTGGGCGTTAAACAAGGGGTGGTAATAAATGATGTTCATACTGCGGGCTCCCGTTTGTTTTTATTGGTTTTCCTCCAGCCTTCCGCGATTCGCCGCCGGATGCAAGCGTTAAAGCCCAAAATAAAAACAGCCCCGACCAGTGGGGCTGTTGTGCATGTTAGCCAATCAGGCGGCGGACGGGCCGTCGCGCCGGATAAGGCGCCGCAGCAGCGGAATTAAAATCAGCATCGCCACGCCAACGCCCGTCGCCCCCCAGCCCAGCGCGCTGAAGATTTCGCTGTAGCCGGGGTTGGTTTGCAGCGGCGTGCTGCCGCTGTTTTCCGGCATCAGGCCGGAGACGTAGCCCGCCAGCACCGAGGCGACGCCGGTCACCATCATCCAGCAGCCCATCATCACGCCCTGATAGCGCGGCGGCGCCAGCTTGCCGATCATGGCGTAGCCGATCGGCGAGATCATCAATTCACCGACGCTTTGCAGCACATAGCTGATAACGATCCATTTGAATGCCACCAGCCCGTCGCCGCCCGCCATGCTGATACCCAGCGGCAGCACCAGCATGCCCAAACCGATGCAGAACAGCGATCCGGAGAACTGCAGCGGAATGTCGATGTTGCAACCGCGAGCGCGCAGGCGGTTGAACCACCAGGCCAGCAGTGGGCCGCCCACCACGATCACCAGCGTGTTGATGTTCTGGATCCACTGCGGCGCCACCTGAATGCCGTAAACGTTAAGGTTGATGTTGTGCTCGGAGAACAGCATCAGCCCCATCGGCGCCAGCTGGTACAGCGCCCAAAACACCAGCGAGCCCAGCGCCAGGATCAGATAGGCCGCCATTCTGCGGCGCTCATCGCGCGGATGGTGGCGCAGCGTCACCACGCACAGCATCAGGAAGATCAGCGCGCCGAGCACGATCACGAAGTGGCCGCTGAACTCGGCATGGGTCAGCATCACGCGGATAATCGGCACCAGCGCCACCAGCACCGCCAGCCCGACCAGCATGCGCCAACGGTATTGGCTGCGGCTGGCGTCGTGCAGCGGGGTATTGAGATCCGCCAGAATGCGCCAGCGGCAGACAGCGACGATGATCGCCGCCGCGTTGCCCAGCGTGGCGAACAGGAACAGCGCGCGGTAGTTTTCCGTCAGTTGGAAATACCCGGCGACGGTAAAGCCGACGAAGAACCCGAGGTTCATACCGGCGTAGTTCCACAGGAACGCCGATTCGCGCCGATCATCGTCCGGCTTGAAACGCTGGGTGAGCATCATATTGATGCAGGTAACGTTGAGGCCGCTGCCGGTCAGGAACATCGCCAGCCCCCAGTACAGCCCCCACACGCCCGCGACGGCAATCAGCGCGCAGCCGATCACCTGCAGCACCATGCCGAGCACGAACAGATTGCGGTTGCTGAGGAATCTACCGCCGAGGTAACCGCCGAACATGTGCAAGCCATAGTTGAAGGCGCCGAACACGCCCATCATGGCGTTGGCGCTGCTTTCGTTAAAGCCCAGCCGCTTGGTGGCGTACAGCACCAGCGTAGAGTAAAGCACGGCGAAGCCGAGCGTGGCGAAGATCTGGATGAAGAACAGTGCCCCCGCACCGGGGGGAATGGCATGGCGCGCTTGCGGCGCCGGCATGGCATCTGAAGGAGTCAAAACGAACCTCTACTGCATTATTATGTAATGAGTCTGTCCCTGTCTGCGATATCGCCGGCCTGTCACCCGGCAATCTGCGCGGCGTCGTGATGTTCCTTGCCAAAAACGCCGCGCCGACATGATTCCATTTAGCGACACATCTGACTAATAATCCAGTATTAATGCATATAACAGCAAACAACCCAATCTCATTGGCGACATATTGAGCTAACTGTATAGAAAAAGGTCAAACAATCGTCTTTCATGGATTCCAACCGCTGCCTGCCCTGCCCGCCGGCGGCCGCGAGTGGGAATATCGTTCGGTAAATCAGCAAATTGCTGCAAGTTTGGCTAAACAGTCATGAGAATGAAATAAGAGGGTTGACGCTGAGATCAGATTCTCCTAAATTAGCGCCCGTCGACAGCGCAACGCGTTTTCGGCAACAAAACGGTGAGGTGTCTGAGTGGCTGAAGGAGCACGCCTGGAAAGTGTGTATACGCGAAAGTGTATCGAGGGTTCGAACCCCTCTCTCACCGCCAAATTTAAAAAGAAAGCCTGGATTCGCGTCCAGGCTTTTTTTTTGCATGGTGCACCGCCGAGAGGGGCGAGAAGCCTCGACAGGGTTCGACAAAACGCCTGCGTTTTGGACCGCCAACGGCGGCCCGCAGGGTGAGCGCAGCGAATCAAGCCCTCTCTCACCGCCAAATTTAAAAAGAAAGCCTGGATTCGCGCCCAGGCTTTTTTTTGCATGGTGCACTGCGCATCTCCCCCCCCTCTGCGACCGCGATTCTCATTTCCGCCGGTTATCCACGAACCTTACCGCTGATTTTCTCGCCCATTCATGACATCTGCCCTGCCGTTCGCCGCAGTTTTCAGCAAAGTGCGCACGGCTTGAGCGGACGAACAAAAACACAGAAATTATTCTTGACCGGATCGGCCCCACTCCCTATAGTAGCGCCCCGTTGCAGCGATGATTTCGCAACAAAAAAATATGGTGAGGTGTCCGAGTGGCTGAAGGAGCACGCCTGGAAAGTGTGTATACGCGAAAGTGTATCGAGGGTTCGAATCCCTCCCTCACCGCCATATTCTAACGAGAAAGCCTGAGCGAAAGTTCGGGCTTTTTTGTATGCATGGCGCACTGACCGGGAGGGTGAGAACCCTCGACAGGGTTCGACAAAACGCCTGCGTTTTGGACCGCCAACGGCGGCCCGCAGGGTGAGCGCAGCGAATCTATCCCTCCCTCACCGCCATATTCTAACGAGAAAGCCTGAGCGAAAGTTCAGGCTTTTTTGTTTGCATAACGCACCGACCGGGAGGGAGCCTCTCGACAGCGGCATAAGCTGTCGACCATAATGCCCTCATAAAGATAGGCCAATGCGTAATGCAAGGGAGAAACGTGGCGCGTAAGAAGAAAGGCAATGCCCCGCGGCCAAAGACAGGCCCCGTTAAAGAAAAATCGAATAACCGTTTGGCGAAAGTATCGGCATTTTTGGTAGGCTCTGGGATTCTCGTGGCGATATTGGGCGCCGCCTATCAGTATTTCGCCGGCAGCGTTTCATTAGCTTTCGTTCAATCCGTCGGAAGAGCCTATGAGTTCCAACTGACAAACGACACGCCTTCGGATCGTACCGTAAAATCCTTCCGCATCATTCCCCCCGACGTCCAGCAAGTGATCTACAAAGTCACCGAGGATGTGTATGCCACCCGCGACGAAAAAGGGCAGATTACCTTGCCGGGCGGCAACCAGAGCTATGTTCCCGCCGCAGAATTTAAAGAGCTCGATGGCCAGCGCCTATCCGCGAACTCCTCATTCAAGTTTCGCGTGCCGCCGCTTTCCAATCGCACCTGGATGGCGCCGGAGGCGGCCATCGTCGATATTCGCTATGAAATCGACTCGTCGAACCCTGTACTTGCCGCTATTGAAGGCATATTTGACGTCCTTGGCTTCCACTCCCGCCAGCACACCGTTCGCTACCTGGTCATTGAAAACTACTGGACGCCTTCTCGTTCAAACTCCCTCAACGAGGCGATTCGCATATTCTGCCGCGACAGCGACACGGTGGCGAAGTCAGGCAGTTGCGACAACTTTTGAATCCCCACGGGTAAAGACAAAAAAGCCCGAACGCAAATTCAGGCTTTTTTATCCCCACTGCCCAACCGCTCAGTGGTGCGTGCGCCCCATAGACGCCGGCTGCGCCAACGCGCGGCGCCAGTCGCCCGGCGTTTGGCCAAACTGGCGTTTGAAGCTGCGGTTGAATGACTGCTGTGAGTCGAAGCCGAGCGAAATCGCCACGCTGACGATAGGCTCGCCGCTGTTGGCCAGGCGCTCCGCCGACACTTTCAGTTTTTGCATGCGGATATACTCCCCCAGCGCGTAGCCGGTCTGGCGTTTGAACATGCGCTGCAGATGCCATTTGGAATAGCCCGCGCGGTCCGCCACGGTGTTGATATCCAGTTTCTCTTCCAGATTGTTGTCGATCCACGCCTTCAAATCGGTAATAAAGCCCGTAGTGTTCATGCTGATGCTCCCATCATTCGGCAGGGTCACCCTCTGCCCGATGCACATACGTTGCAACAGTTTCGCTTTAAATGCAATTTTTATTATTGCATTTACCAGAAAGCCGCCACTATACTCCACCCAATTAATGTAACCGATATTGATACATTAATGTGACACCAATGTGTTTCAAAACCTAACGCTGCGCCGCTGCTGGGCGCAGCCGCCCCCTCACCGCACGCCGGCGCGGGGGCGAATCCCGGAGAACAGGGCCGGGTATGGGGCCTGACCGCGCTTACTTATCGGAATAAAAATAATGGCAAATCAACCAAACTCATCGTTCAACGCCGGCGGCCGCACGCGCGCCGTCGCTCTGGGCCAGCGGCTCTCCGGGGTGGCGCTGCTGGCCACCCTGCTCGCCGGGTGCGACAACAGCGTCGCGCATAACGCCCCGCCACCGCCGCCGGTGGTCAGCGCCGCCAGCGTGGTGGTCAAGCCCATCAGCCAATGGGATGCCTTCAACGGCCGGGTCGAAGCGGTGCAAAGCGTGCAGCTGCGCCCACGGGTCTCCGGCTACATCGAGCGGGTCAACTACACCGAAGGCGACGAGGTGAAGAAAGGCCAGGTGCTGTTCACCATCGACGATCGCACCTACCGCGCCGCGCGCGAACAGGCGCAGGCCGAGCTGGTGCGGGCACGCAACCAGGCCGCCCTGGCGCGCAGCGAATCCTCGCGCACCGAGAAACTGATCGGCACTCAGGCCATCTCTCAAGAAGTCTGGGAGCAGCGCCGGTCGTCCGCCGCGCAGGCGCAAAGCAACGTGCTAGCAGCGCAGGCCCAGCTCGACATGGCGCAGCTGAATCTCGACTTTACCCGCGTTACCGCGCCGATTGACGGGCGCGCCAGCCGCGCAATGATCACCGCCGGCAACCTGGTCACCACCGGCGACAGCGCCAGCGTGCTGACGACGCTGGTGTCGCTCGACAAGGTCTACGTCTATTTCGACGTGGATGAAGCCACCTTCCTGCGCTATCAGCAGCAGGGCCGGCACGACGCGCGCCTGCCGGTGAAAGTCGGCCTGGTGGGCGAAGACGGCACCCCGCATCAGGGGCTGGTGGATTTCACCGATAACCAGCTGAACGCCGGGACCGGCACCATCCGCATGCGCGCCCTGCTCGACAACCGCGAGCGCCGCTTCACGCCGGGGCTGTTCGCCCGGGTACAGATGCCCGGCAGCGCCGAGTTCAACGCCATGCTGATCGACGATAAAGCGGTGATGACCGACCAGAACCGCAAGTTCGTTTACATCGTCGATAAAGACGGCAAGGCGCAGCGCCGCGACATCGACGTGGGCCGCATGGCCGAAGGATTGCGCATCGTGCAGAAAGGGTTGGCAAACGGCGATCGGGTGATCGTCGACGGCATGCAGAAAGTGTTTATGCCGGGCATGCCGGTCGACGCGAAAGCCGTCGCCATGAACCCTATCGCCTCCGCACTTAACTAAGCTCCCAGCAGAGACTTCTGACCCATGGACTTTTCCCGTTTTTTCATCGACCGGCCGATCTTTGCCGCGGTGCTGTCGATCCTGATTTTTGTCGCTGGGGCGATCGCCATCCCGCTGCTGCCGATCAGCGAGTACCCGGACGTGGTGCCGCCCAGCGTGCAGGTGCGCGCCGAATACCCGGGCGCCAACCCGAAAGAGATCGCTGAAACGGTGGCCACGCCGCTGGAGGAAGCGATCAACGGCGTCGAAAACATGATGTACATGAAATCGGTCGCCGGTTCCGACGGCGTGCTGGTGACCACCGTCACCTTCCGCCCCGGCACCGATCCCGATCAGGCGCAGGTACAGGTGCAAAACCGCGTGGCGCAGGCCGAAGCGCGCCTGCCGGAAGACGTGCGCCGCCAGGGCATCACCACTCAGAAGCAGTCCCCGGCGCTGACGCTGGTGGTGCATCTGGTCTCGCCTTCCGGCAAGTACGATTCACTGTACCTGCGCAACTACGCCACCCTGAAGGTCAAGGATGAGCTCGCCCGTCTGCCGGGCGTCGGCCAGGTGCAGATCTTCGGCGCCGGTGAGTACGCGATGCGCATTTGGCTCGATCCGAACAAGGTCGCCGCGCGTGGCCTGACCGCCTCCGACGTGGTGAGCGCCATGCAGGAGCAAAACGTGCAGGTCTCCGCCGGCCAGCTCGGCGCGGAGCCGATGCCGACGCGCAGCGACTATCTGCTGTCGATCAACGCCCAGGGCCGCCTGCAAACCGAAGAAGAGTTCGGCAACATCATCCTCAAGAGCGGCGACAACGGCGAGATCGTACGGCTGCGCGACGTGGCGCGCATCGAAATGGGCTCCGGCAGCTACGCGCTGCGCGCCCAGCTCAATAACAAGGATGCGGTCGGTATCGGTATCTTCCAGTCGCCGGGCGCCAACGCCATCGAGCTGTCTGACGCGGTGCGCGGCAAGATGGCCGAGCTGGCGACCCGCTTCCCGGACGGCATGAGCTGGAAATCGCCTTACGATCCGACGGTGTTCGTGCGCGATTCGATCCGCGCGGTGGTGGATACCCTGCTGGAAGCGGTGATCCTGGTGGTGCTGGTGGTCATTCTGTTCCTGCAGACCTGGCGCGCCTCGATCATTCCGCTGCTGGCGGTCCCGATCTCCGTGGTCGGCACCTTTGCCGCGCTGTATATGCTGGGCTTCTCGCTCAATACCCTCAGCCTGTTCGGGCTGGTGCTGGCGATCGGCATCGTGGTGGATGACGCCATCGTGGTGGTGGAAAACGTCGAGCGCAATATCGAAGAGGGGCTGTCGCCGCTGGCGGCGGCGCACCAGGCGATGCGCGAGGTCTCCGGTCCGATCATTGCCATCGCCGTGGTGCTGTGTGCGGTGTTCGTGCCGATGGCGTTCCTTTCCGGCGTCACCGGTCAGTTCTACAAACAGTTCGCCGTCACCATCGCCATCTCGACGGTGATCTCCGCGATCAACTCGCTGACCCTGTCGCCGGCGCTGGCGGCGCGCTTGCTTAAACCGCACGGCGCGCCGAAAGATCTGCCGTCACGCCTGATTGACCGGCTGTTCGGCTGGTTGTTCCGGCCGTTCAACCGCTTCTTCGCCAGCGGCTCGCAACGCTATCAGCGCGGCGTCTCCCGCGTGCTGGGCCGGCGCGGCGCGGTGTTCGTCGTCTATCTGCTGCTGCTGGCCGCCGCCGGCGTGATGTTCAAGACCGTACCCGGCGGCTTTATCCCGACGCAGGACAAGCTGTACCTGATCGGCGGCGTTAAGATGCCGGAAGGCGCCTCGCTGGAGCGCACCGATGCGGTGATCCGCAAGATGAGCGCCATCGGCCTGAGCGTGGACGGCGTCACCGATGCGGTGGCCTTCCCCGGCCTGAATGCGCTGCAGTTCACCAATACGCCGAATACCGGCACGGTGTTCTTCGCGCTGGAGTCGTTGAGCACCCGTACCCGCACCGCGGCGCAGATCAACGCCGAGATCAACGCGCGCATTTCACAGATTCAGGAAGGCTTCGCCTTCTCAATCATGCCGCCGCCGATCCTCGGCATTGGCCAAGGCTCCGGCTATTCGCTGTACGTGCAGGATCGTGCCGGGCTGGGCTACGGCGCGTTGCAAACGGCGATCAACACCATGTCCGGCGCCATTATGCAAACGCCGGGGATGGGGTTCCCGATCTCCTCGTATCAGGCCAACGTGCCGCAGCTGGACGCCAAAATCGATCGCGACAAGGCCAAGGCGCAAGGGGTACCGCTTAATGCGCTGTTCAGCACGCTGCAGACCTACCTCGGTTCGTCTTACATCAACGACTTCAACCGCTACGGCCGCACCTGGAAGGTGATGGCGCAGGCCGACGGCCAGTTCCGCGACAGCGTGGAGGACATCGCCAACCTGCGCACCCGCAACGACAAGGGCGAAATGGTACCGATCGGCAGCATGGTCAGCATCGGCACCACCTACGGCCCGGATCCGGTGATCCGCTATAACGGCTTCCCGGCGGCGGACCTGATCGGCGACGCCGATCCGCGCGTGCTCTCCTCTACCCAGGCGATGGGCGCGCTGACGCAGATGGCCGGCAAGCTGCTGCCGAACGGCATGAATATCCAGTGGACCGATCTGAGCTACCAACAATCGACCCAGGGCAACGCCGCGCTGGTGGTGTTCCCGGTAGCGGTGCTGCTGGCGTTCCTCGCGCTGGCGGCGCTGTATGAGAGCTGGACGCTGCCGCTGGCGGTGATCCTGATCGTGCCGATGACCATGCTGTCGGCGCTGTTAGGGGTGTGGCTGACCGGCGGCGACAACAACGTGTTCGTGCAGGTCGGGTTGGTCGTTCTGATGGGGCTGGCCTGCAAGAACGCCATTCTGATCGTCGAGTTCGCCCGCGAGCTGGAAATGCAGGGCAAAGGCATCGTCGAGGCGGCGCTGGAGGCCTGTCGCCTGCGGTTGCGGCCGATCGTGATGACCTCCATCGCCTTCATCGCCGGCACCATCCCGCTGATCCTCGGTCACGGCGCCGGCGCCGAGGTGCGTGGCGTCACCGGCATCACGGTGTTCTCCGGCATGTTAGGGGTCACCCTGTTCGGGCTGTTCCTGACGCCGGTGTTCTACGTCACCCTCCGGCGCCTGGTGGCACGCAAAGCGCAGCCGCAGACGGCGTAATCACCGTCTTAACATGCAAAAAGGTCGGGCATTGCCCGACCTTTTTTATGCATGCGAACCGCGATTATTTATCGGCGGCTTCGGCCTCTTGCTCGGCGGCGTATTCCGCGCAGACGCGCTTGTCGCCCCGCTCCAGTTCGGCCAGCGAATCGGCCACGGTGTGGCGGGCCAGCACCGCAAGCGAGGCCTGCTCGGCCTCGTTCACCACCGATTTGAAATACCAACAGGCGTTGGCGCTCACCAGGCAGCGGGCCGGCACTTCAGGGCGGGAAGCCCAGATGCGCTTGTCGTCGATCACCGCCAGATAGATGTCCCGCAGGGTGATCTCTTCCGCCGGGCGGCCGAGATGGATAGAGCCGTTTCGGCCCAGGGTGGAAACGATGATGCCGTCTTTGGTCAGCGGGACCATCAGTTTGCGGATAAAGCTGGGGTTGGCTTCCAGAGCGGCGGCGAGGGTGGCGCTCGTCGAACGCATGCCCTGCTTCTCAGCTACGGCGACGCTAAGGACCATTTGCAACGCTGTCGGAAAGCGAAAATCTAACATGTCGTTATCTCTGCGAGACGAAATACTCGGGTTTTACCGGTGCGGCGATTGGCACCGAACACACCGCTTAATTGCACAATAATATAACAAACGCGGGGGCTTTTTTGAAGTTTTGCCCAGTGATATGGCACGCAGACATTAGAACGATCGCAAATTTTTGGGCAGGCAGAAAACAGAAACCCGCGTCAATGTTAACGCCGCTCGCTTAACCGGGTTAAACGATCAGAACTAACACTGCCCGCGGGCTTAATTCGAATGTGGCGATCAGGCTCTGTTCAGCACCAGCTGGCCGTTTTTATCCAACGGGATTTGCGTGCCCGGATCGTGATCCATACGGATCTTGCCCTGCTGATTACCGATCTTGTAGGTCACGTCATAACCCAGCATTTTCTGGGACTTGTCGTAGACCGTTTTGCAACGCTGCTGAACGCTGGTGCTGACGTCGTTGTTTTGCATCGCCCCTTGCACCTGGTTGCCGGCATAGCCGCCGCCCAGCGCGCCGACCACGGTCGCCACGTCGCGCCCGCGACCGCCGCCGAACTGGTGGCCGATCACGCCGCCCGCCACTGCGCCCAGCACAGAGCCGGCGATGCGGTTTTCATCCTGTACCGGCGCACGGTGCGTAACGGTGACA
The DNA here is from genome assembly GCF_037137105.1 of Serratia sp. TMDUHS_CL. Classification (NCBI taxonomy): domain Bacteria; kingdom Pseudomonadati; phylum Pseudomonadota; class Gammaproteobacteria; order Enterobacterales; family Yersiniaceae; genus Serratia; species Serratia sp. TMDUHS_CL. The sequence goes on along the minus strand of NZ_JBBBDV010000009.1, from coordinate 155,006 downwards.
TTGCGGCATTCCTGACGCGGCGTTTTGATGGTTTCTTTAATCGGCGTTGCGGCGAGCACCTGCGCGTACTGCGGACCGGCAGAAAAGACGTCCAGGCTGGCTACCGCGGCAATCCCCAGAGCGGCAGCGATACCAATCCCAACACCGGCTAACATTGACTTGTTCACAGGAAACCTCCTGAAAGTGTTACCACGCATTTTGTCCGGGGTCTGTGACCGGCTGCACCGCGCTTATTATTTTGCGCATGGGCGGCTTGCGGTATCCCGGTTTACGGCGTGCGCGACGCGCCGTCTGTAAACGAGGTAAAGTCTGCACAATGATTTGAGGGCCCGCAATAAGACAAGGGGACCAAAAATGCGGGAAAACGGCCGTTTCGCCGCTGTTTAGGAGGAATCTTAAGAATTTTACCCATGCCGACGACAGCTTATGCTGAAGAATCAAACAACCGCCGCCGTTCGCCTCGCGCCGCCATAAAAAAACCCGCGCGGGCGAACCGGCGCGGGTTGGTCGACGAAGGCAGGATCAGTGCATTTTCAGACGCGGGCGGATCACCCGGTTGATGCCGCCTACCAGCATCATCAGGCCGGTTTTGATGTAGCCGTGCAGCGCCACCTGGTGCATGCGGTACAGCGAGATGTAAACGAAGCGCGCGATGCGCCCTTCCACCATCATCGAGCCGCGCATCAGGTTGCCCATCAGGCTGCCGACGGTGCTGAAGCGCGACAGCGACACCAGCGAGCCGTGGTCTTTATACACGTATGGCTTCAGCGTTTGGCCGTTCATCAGCGCCAGAATATTGGTGGCGCAGCGCGAGGCCATCTGGTGCGCCGACTGGGCGCGCGGCGGCACGAAACCGCCGCCCTCTTTCGGGCAGGAGGCGCAGTCGCCGATGGCGAAGATGTTCGGATCGCGCGTGGTCTGCAGCGTCGGCTCCACCACCAGCTGGTTGATGCGGTTGGTTTCCAGGCCGCCGATGTCTTTCATGAAGTCCGGCGCCTTGATGCCGGCCGCCCATACCATCAGATCGGCATCGATGAACTCGCCGCCCTTGGTGTTCAGGCCTTTGGCATCGGCGCTGGTCACCATGGTGTTGGTCAGCACGCGCACGCCCAGTTTGATCAGCTCCTGGTGCGCCGCAGCGGAAATGCGCGGCGGCAGCGCCGGCAGAATGCGCTCGCCGGCTTCCACCAGCGTCACGTTCAATGCGCTGTTGTCCAGGCCTTCGAAACCGTAGCTGTGCAGCTGTTTCACCGCGTTGTGCAGTTCGGCGGACAGCTCAACGCCGGTGGCGCCGCCGCCGACGATGGCGATGTTGACCCGCTCTTTTTGCCCCGGCTGCGCCGAGAACTTCAGGAACAGGTTGAGCATTTCGTTGTGGAAGCGACGCGCCTGATGCGGGTTATCCAGGAAGATGCAGTGCTCTTTCACGCCCGGCGTACCGAAATCGTTCGAGGTGCTGCCCAGCGCCATCACCAGGATGTCGTACGGCAGTTCGCGCGCCGGCACCAGCTCGCCGCCCTGCTCGTCGCAGATCTGCGCCAGCTGCAGCGTTTGCGTCTCGCGGTTGATGTTGGTCAACGACCCCAGTTGGAAGCTGAAATGGTGGTTGCGCGCGTGCGCCAGGTAGCTGAGCGCATCCACGCCGTCATCGAGGGAACCGGTCGCCACTTCGTGCAGCAGCGGTTTCCACAAATGGCTGTGGTTGCGATCCACCAGCGTGATCTCCGCTTTGTTCTTGCGGCCAAGTTTATGGCCCAGGCTGGTCGCCAGCTCCAAGCCACCGGCGCCGCCGCCAACAATAACGATTTTCTTCTTTGGCGTTGTCAAAATAACCCCCTAAATGTGAACCATTTGTTATTCCAGGGTAAATAAATAATATCCTTAGAATACATAGGGTTCGCTTAAAATAAATCGGCTCTCTAAGGCCAGAATAACATGTGAGGTTATTTGGTCATACCAAAATTGACGTACATCAAATTTTTTTGGTTAAAGGCTGGACGCGGGGATTTTTTGGGGATTGTGATTCAAATAGTTAGCGCTGAGTCACAGTTTTAAATTTTGCCGATTGCCACGAAAAACTTTACCTTGGCGTACAAAAAAGCCGCACTTTCCGTCGGTACAAAACGGGGAGCGCGGCTCGCGGCGGCGTTATGAAACTGTTAACCCAGCGCCTTGAACGCCTTGATCCGCTGCAGATGGGGTGAGATGTTTTTGAACTTGTGCGTCTGCTGTTCATCCCAGACGATTTCGTAGTAGTGATGCAGCAATTCGGCGCTGCGCCGGTTATCCAGCACCTCGTCGTGCCGCGACAGCACCACCAGACAGCGATCGCGATTTTTCTCGCGGAAATCCTCCACGCACTTGGTGGCGATATCGCGATACTCTTCCGGCCGGTCTATCTTGCCGTGCATGTGCTCTTCCGGGTACAGATTGGGGTTGAACATCGCCTGGCGAATGCCGCACAGGAAGCCGATGCGCTCCGCCCAGAAGCCGCCGAGGCCGACCCCGCAGATCAACGGGTGCGCGTCGCCGCCCTGCTGCACCGCCTTGTCCACCTCTTTCAACAGATGCTGCATGTCGTGACGCGGATGCAGCGTGCTGTAGCTGATAAAGCGCACGTCCGGATCGATAAACTGCAGCTGTAACACCTTTTCATGATTGCCGGGACTGGTGGAATCGAAGCCGTGCAAATAGATAATCATGTGGATCCTCGCAACAAGCCAAGGGCCGCGGGCGCGGCCCTCATCATTTCCGCTCTGCGCCGCGATGCGGCGCCTGGATTCACCCTTGCGAACGCTGCTTGTGCTCCTCCCAGCGTTCGCTCAGCGCGCTGAGCGCCTTGTGCGCCTGCTGCCAGCGCTCGGAGTCGCGCAGTTCCTGACGGGTGAACTGACCGCGATGATATAACCGCTTCACCTTCTCTGCTTTGACCGGGGACAGGTTATCCAGCACGCTGACCGCACCTTCGCGGTGGTTGCACACCAGGATCATGTCGCAACCGGCATCGAGCGCCGCCTGACCGCGCTCGGCGTAGCTGCCCATAATGGCGGCGCCTTCCATCGACAGATCGTCGGAGAAAATTACGCCGTCGAAGCCCAGCTCCTGACGCAGGATCTGCTGCAGCCAGTAAGGCGAGCCGCTGGCCGGACGCGGGTCCGCTTCAGTATAGATGACGTGGGCCGGCATGACGGCGTCCAACAGCTGGCGGTTGATCAGCTCGCGGAAGATCGCCATGTCGTGCTCGCGGATCTGCGCCAGCGGCCGCGGATCGCGCGGGGTTTCCTTGTGCGAATCGGCGCTGACGGCGCCGTGCCCCGGGAAGTGTTTACCGGTGGTTTTCATGCCGGCGCTGTGCATGCCGAGGATAAAGCGTTCCGCCATCGCCAGCGCCTGCTGCGGATCGCTGTGGAACGAACGCTCGCCGATCGCCGCGCTGCCGTGGCCGATGTCCAGCACCGGCGCAAAACTGATGTCGATATCCTGTGCGATCATTTCCGCCGCCATCAGCCAGCCGGCCTCCTGCGCCAGCCGGCCGCCTTCCTGCGCATCGTGCAACGCGGCGAACGACTGCGCCGCCGGCAGGCGGGTGAAGCCCTCGCGGAAGCGCTGTACGCGCCCGCCCTCCTGATCCACCGCCACCACCAGCCGATCGTGCGAGGCGGCGCGGATCTGGCGCACCAGCTCACGCAGCTGCTCCGCATCGTGGAAGTTGCGGGTAAACAGGATCAATCCGCCAACCAGCGGGTGTTTCAAAATTTCGCGTTCTTCTGCATCCAGCTCGTAGCCGGCGACATCTAGCATTACTGGGCCCACGGGCACCTCACTTCATTATTGTTCGTTCAGAATTCGGATGATGATAAACAAAGCCGCCGGCGCATCGCCGCGCCCCAGCGCAAAAATTCGGCGTCGCCGCTCTGCTGCCAGCGCACTTCAAACCACAGCAGCATCAGATAATCCACCCACGGCAGCCAGCGGCGCACCTGCGCCTGCAGCCGGGCGACGTTGTGATAGCCCTGGCGCGCGTAGTGCTGCAAAAAGCGCTGCTGCTGGCCGGCCGACCAACCGTTGCCGCGAAACAGCGCGGCGATATCCAACGCCACGTCGCCGTCGGCGGCATATTCCCAGTCGATCAGCAGCAGCCCTTCGCCGGTGGCGATCAGATTGCCCGGATGGATGTCCATGTGCAGCGGCGCCAGGCGCAGCGGCCGTGGCAAGGCGCTGCGTAAAAAATGACGCTGCAGGCGCAGCCAGTCAGGGGTTAAACGCCGCCTATCCAGCTGCTGCCAGTAGCGGCGGAACTGCCGTCGCAGATCCAGTCGGTAACCGCTGAGCGGCCGCCGGTGCAGTTCCGCCGCCATCGCCGCCAGCTCGCCGCGCTGATTCAGCGCCGCAAACTCGGCATCTGTGACGACGTCACCTTCGAGCCATTCGAGGATAAGCCACTGATTATTCTGTGCGAAAACCCGTGGCCCCAGCCCCGGCGCGCAGCGGCGCAAGACCCGCGCCTCCCGCCGGCGGCTCACGCCCAGCGCGCGTTTTTCCGCACTGTGCTGCCGCGCCAACAGCGTGATGCCCGCACCGTCGATGCGCCAGCTCTCGCCGGTCAGCCCCTGCACCGGGCTGAAATGACAACCGGCGGTATTCACCGCCGGCAGTCTGGTTTCCATCAATCGTCGCAGCGCGGCCTCAGCGTTTAACGGCGCCATTGCCCGACCAGACGATCTCGCCGGTTTGCACCAGCATCAGCTGCATATCCAACGCCGGCGACTTCACGTCGCCACTGACGTCGCTGTACAGCACGTACTGCGCGCCGACGATGCGCGCCAGGCCGATCGCCTTGCTGCGCGAACCGAAGCTGTCATCCGCCGATAGGCCCAGCGTTTGTCGGGCGCTGGTCAGCTTCGCTTCCGGCACCACGTTGAAGGTGGAATTCGACGCCAGCGCCTTGTACAGCGCCGCGGTGGCTTTGCCCATCTGCAGCGAGCCGTTGGTGTTGTTCTTGACGCTGTCCAGCAACAGCACGCTGCCGGCCGTGACGCCATCGGCCTTCAGCATCTGCCCCACCAGCGGCTGAACGCTGCCCAGCCAGTCGAGCTGCTGGATTTTCGGCGGCTGCGGCACCGGCTCGGTGGTTGGCGGCTGCGGCTGCTCGACCGGCGGTTTTGGCTGTTCCGGCTCGACGGTGACCGGCGGCAGCGGCTGATCCGGCTCAGGCGGGCGCGACAGGCAGCCGCTCAGGGTTAATGCGGCCAGCGCCACTAAGACGTACTTTTTCATGCTTTTTCTCCAAACCTGGCAAGCGCTTACAGGTACAGATACAGACGCGCGCTTTTGGCGTCCAGGTTGCCGTTAATCGAGTAGATTTTGGCGTCCGAGTCGGGCGCCACGACGATCTCGCGCGGTTTCTCGAAGGGGCGAATATCCAGCCCCTGCGCGTCGTACCAATAGAAACGATAATGCACGGTGACCGGCGTCGATTGGCTGTTGTTGAGCACCGAGGTCGCCATCACCCGCCCGGAGGCGTTCGAAATCGAGGGCGTATCGGCCAAAATGCCGGCGGTCAGCACCGAAGGATCCATCACCACCGTTTGGCGTTGATTGACCGCGATGCCGGACGGCGAGCTGCACCCCATCAGCAACGCGGCGGGCAACGCCAACGCCACCAGACCACGCAGAGTTTTTTTACCGCGCATGATTTCCTCGCTTAACGTGACAACAGCGGCCCCAGCGAGCGGCCACCGACCAGGTGCATATGAATATGATAGACCTCCTGACCGGCATGGCGGTTGCAGTTGACGATCAGACGATAGCCGTCTTCGGCGATGCCTTCCTGTTCGGCGATCTTCGCCGCGGCGGTGATCATGCGGCCCAGCGCGGCTTCGTGCTCCACGGTCACATCGTTGACGGTTGGGATCAGCACGTTGGGAACGATCAGCACATGGGTGGGTGCCTGAGGGGAGATGTCACGGAAAGCGGTGACCAGTTCATCCTGATAAACCACATCAGCAGGGATTTCGCGGCGGATAATTTTACTGAAAATCGTTTCTTCGGCCATCTGGCGTTCCTTTTTACACAATTAGCTGTACGCAGTATGAGTGACAAATTCTACTGCTTTCAACCTGATTGCGCACTTTCCGCGTCGAGTGCTGCAGATTCGCGCAGGCCGGCGCCCCGCTTGTGCATCTTTTCACTTTGGTTATTCACTATTGTTGCTTTACTTGCCCCGTGCCGCCGCCAATAGTAACCCCATGATTAACAAAGAGTAGAGGGTGTTATGCCACTGAGGATTTCGGCGCTGTGCGCGCTGTTGCTGAGCGCTGCCGTTCAGGCGGCCACGGCGGGCGGTATCGATCTGCAGGCTAACCGAGAGCCGATACGCGCAGAGCCGAACCCGGCCGCTATCGCACTGATTCCGGCGAATTTTCACTTTGCGGTGCCCGGCAAGCTGACGGTGGCGGTGGCGTTCGAGAACTCCCCGCCGCTGGCGCTGTTCGCCGAAGACAATAAAACGCTGATCGGCAGCGATCCGGACATCGCCCGCCTGGTGGCCGACAGCCTCGGGCTGGCGCTGAATCTGGTGCCCACCTCCTGGGAAGATTGGCCGCTGGGCATCAGCGCCGGCAAATACGATGCAGCGATCTTCAACATCGCCGTCACCAAACAGCGCAAGACCAAATTCGACTTCGCCACCTATCGGGTGGACACGCTGGGCTTTTACGTCAAATCCACCAGCCACATCACCTCGATCAACCGGCCGCAAGACGTCGCCGGGCTGCGGATCATCGTCGGATCCGGCACCAATCAGGAAAACATTTTGCTGGGGTGGGATAAACAGAATCGCGCCGCCGGGCTGCCGCCGGTGCAGCCGATCTATGTGACCGACGACGCCGCCACCAACCTGAGCATTCAGTCCGGGCGCGCCGACGCGTTCTTCGGCCCCCACTCCACCGGCGCCTACAAGGCGGCGCTGACCGGCAAGACCAAAATGGTCGGCATCGGCCCCAGCGTGGCCTACGTGGCGGTTACCAGCAAGAAAGGCAACGGGTTGGTGAACGCCATCAACGCCGCCATCAACGGCGTCATCGTCAGCGGCGAATACGCGCAGGTGCTGGAGCGCTGGGGCGAAGGCGACGAAAAGGTCGAGCGCTCCGCCATCAACCCGCCGGGCATCGGCGACTAGCCGCCGATCAGCTGCGGCGCGTGCCGACGCATCCACTCGGCCAACGAGTCCAACGTCGGCCGCAGCGACTTACCGAGCGCGGTGACCTGATACTCCACCCGCGGCGGCACTTCGGGAAACACCTGCCGCGTCACCAGGCCGCGCTGCTCAAACAGCCGCAGCTGGCGCGTCAGCTCTTTTTGCGCAATGGGCGCCACCGCCCGCTGCAGTTCGCTGAATCGTACCGGGCTGTCGATCACGATCAGCCGGTACAGGATCGGTATCGCCCACTTGCCCGATACCAGATTGACGAAGTCCACCATCGGGCAAGGTTCGCCCGCCGTCGGCAACGCCGCCAAATTATTTTCCGCCGCTAATGGCGCTTGCGCCGTCATTTCATCCCACCTCGCCCTTTAGTATCCAAAAGGTTCCTACTATGCAAAAGGAACTATAGCGCAAATAATGCCGCAACTGACGCTAAAGAGGAATCGGTTATGTCACGACTGCAAGGCAAATACGCATTGATTACCGGCGGCACCAGCGGCATCGGGCTGGAAACCGCCCGCCAGTTCATCGCCGAGGGCGCGACGGTGGCGATCACCGGGCGCAGCCAAAGCGCCTTGGAAGCGGCGGGCCAGGCATTGGCGGGCAAGGCGCTGTTGCTGCTGAGCGACGCCGGCGATATCCCGCAGCAGCGCGAACTGGTACAGCGGCTGGGGCTAAGGTGGCCGCGGCTGGACGTGCTGTACATCAACGCCGGCGACGTTACGCATCGCCCGCTGCAGGAGTGGGATGAGCAGAGCTATCAGCGGCTGATGGACATCAACCTGAAGGGGCCGTTTTTTCTGATCCAGGCTTTGCTGCCGCTGCTGGCCAACCCGTCTTCGGTGATCCTGTGCGGTTCGGTCAGCGCCCATATCGGCCTGCCGCAGAGCAGCGCCTATGCCGCCAGCAAAGCCGGCTTGCTGTCGCTGGCCAGAACGCTGTCCGGCGAGCTGCACGCGCGCGGCATTCGCGTCAACGGCCTCAGCCCCGGCCCGACCGAAACCCCGGCGTTGGGTAAGCTGGGGTTGGCGGAAGCGGATGAGCAGGCATTGCGCGACGATATCCGCGCGCTGGTGCCGATCGGCCGCATGGGCAGCGCACTGGAGCTGGCCAAAGCGGCGGTGTTTCTGGCGGCGGACGAGTCGGCATTTATGGTCGGCGCCGAGCTGCAGATGGACGGTGGCGTGGGGAATTTATAATTTAATTTAGCGACGCGGCCGCACCCCGCGCGGCCCATAAGATCACCCCAGCCCAGGGATCTCGACGCCGAAGGTCTGCAACAGCAGCACCACGTTGAGCAGCACGATCACCACCGTGCCGACCACCGCCGCCAGGCTGGTCCAGCGGCCGTTGGCGAACTCGCCCATGATGTCGCGGCGGCGGGTGAACATCACCAGCGCGATCATCGGGGCCGGCAGCGCCAGGCTCAGCACCACCTGGCTGTAGACCAGCGCGTCGGTGGCGTTGACGCCCATCGCCACCACGATAAACGCCGGCACCATGGTGACCAGGCGGCGCACCCACACCGGAATGCGGAAGCCAACGAAGCCCTGCATGATCATCTGCCCGGCCATGGTGCCCACCACCGAGCTGGAAATGCCGGAGGCGATCAGCGAAGCGAGGAAGATGCCGGCGGCCGCCGCACCGAACAGCGGCGTCAGCGTATGGTAGGCGGTGCCAATTTCGGCCACGTCGCTGTTACCGGCGTGGAAGGCGCTAGAGGCCATGATGACCATCGCGATATTCACCAACCCGGCGAGCGCCAGCGCGATCACCACCTCAATATTGGAGAAACGCAGCAGCTTGCGCCGTTCGCCGTTATCGCTGGCCGGGCTGCGGTGCTGGGTCAGCCCCGAATGCAGGAAAATGGCGTGCGGCATCACGGTGGCACCGATAATGCCGACGGCGATGGTCAACGCCTGCGCGTCCGGCAGCTGCGGCGTCACCATGCCGATCCCGGCCGCCTGCCAGTCCACCGGTACGATGAACATCTCGACCAGGTAACACAGCGCGATGATCCCCACCAGGCCGCCGATCATCAGCTCGACCGGGCGGAAACCTTTTTTTTCCACCATCAACAGTGCATAGGTGATCACCGCCGTCACTCCCATCCCCGCCAACAGCGGCATATGGAACAGCAGCGCCAGCGCAATCGCCCCGCCGAGAAACTCCGCCAGATCGGTGGCCATCGCCGCCACTTCGCTGAGCAACCACATGCCGATCACTACCGGCCGTGAAAACTGGTCGCGGCACATCTCCGCCAGATTGCGGTTGGTGACGATGCCCAGCTTGGCCGACAGCGCCTGGAACAGCATGGCGATCAGGTTGGCCATCACCACCACCCACAGCAGGCTGTAGCCGTATTTCGCCCCGGCCTGAATGTTGGTGGCGAAGTTGCCGGGATCCATATAGGCAATAGAGGCAATCACCGCCGGGCCGGCGAACAGCAACGGCGTAAAGGCGCCGCGCTTGCGTCCGGCAAGGGCGGCGCCAATCGCAATGTTGGTCCGTTCGGTTAACGATGGAGTGGTTGCCGCATCACGCATGAAGTACCCTCAATCTTTCACTGGTTATTTTTCCACCTATCATGCTGACAATGTAGCATCGGCTACACTTTATGCAACAGGCGAAATTCATTGGCTTTGTGTAGAGATATTTCTAACTACCACAATGCGTGGCATCGAATTGATAATGTGTGCTATTTGGACTAACTTAGGGCAACCCTCCCCGTATTGCCGGGAGATGCCATTTTTATGCTTACAGGACGCCCCACGCTATGGTTACCCGCGCGCCAGATAACGCCGACCGCCACGCCCAGACCGACATGCCGGACGAGGCCGAGCACGCCCTGCGTTTTAGCCGCGCCCGCGAAGCGCAGTCCAATGCGCTGATCGAAGATTACGTTGAGCTGATCGCCGATTTGCTGCAAAGCACCCGCGAAGCCAGAACCACCGACATCGCGCGCCGCTTCGGCGTGTCTCACCCGACGGCGATCAAAAATATCGCGCGGCTGAAAAGCGCCGGGCTGGTGGAATCGCGCCCTTATCGCGGGGTGTTTTTAACGGAAGAAGGCGAGCAGCTGGCGCAGAAGGTGCGCCGCCGTCACCGCATCGTGGTCGATCTGCTGATGTGCGTCGGGGTGCCGAGCGAAACCGCCGAGCTGGACAGCGAAGGGATTGAACACCATATCTCGGACGAAACGCTGGCGGTGTTCGAGCATTACCTGCGAAAGCACGCCAAACCCTGACTGCCGGAGCGCCGATGAGCTACGCCGTGCGGCAAATCCATGATCGGCGCCTGGTGGTTTTCGCCGAAGCCGGGCCGCCGTTGAAAGACGAAAACGACGTCAGCCCGTTTATCGCGCCCGCCTTTGAACACGATGCCGGGATGATTGCCCTCCCCGTCAACCGCCTCGACGCCGCCTTCTTCCAACTCAGAAGCGGCATGGCCGGCGCCGTATTGCAGAAATTCATCAACTACCGCCTGCGCGTGGCGCTGCTGGGCGATATCACCCCCTGGCTGGCGCAAAGCAACGCGCTGCAAGATTTTGTGCGTGAAGCCAACCGCGGCGAACAGGTCTGGTTCCTCCCTTCTCACGCCGAACTCGAACAGCGGCTTGGTGCCTGACGGCAGGCAATAAAAAAAGGGAGGCTTTCGCCTCCCCTGGTAACTCCCCTGCCTGAATCAATGATTACGGATGTATTCGTCCATATCGGTTTTCAGGTTGTCGGACTTGGTGCCGAAGATGGCCTGCACGCCGGAGCCAGCGACGACTACGCCGGCTGCGCCCAGTTTCTTCAGGCCCGCCTGGTCAACTTTGGACACGTCGGCCACGCTGACCCGCAGACGGGTGATGCAAGCATCCAGGTTAGTGATGTTTTCTTTACCGCCGAAGGCCTGAACCAGCGCCGCGGACATTTCGGAACCGCCCTGCGCAGTCTGCTCGGCAGCGGTGTCTTCACGGCCCGGGGTTTTCAGATCCAGCTTGGCGATCAGCACGCGGAAGATAGTGTAGTACACCAGACCGTAGATGATGCCGACGATCGGGAACAGCCAGATTTTGCTGCTGTTGCCGCTCAGTACGATAAAGTCGATCAGGCCGTGCGAGAAGCTGGTGCCGTCACGCATGCCCAACAGGATACAGATTGGGAACGCCAGACCGGCCAGGATAGCGTGGATCACGTACAGGATCGGCGCGACGAACATGAAGGAGAACTCGATCGGCTCGGTGATACCGGTCAGGAACGAGGTCAGCGCGGCGGAGATCATGATGCCGCCAACTTTCGCACGGTTTTCCGGCTTGGCCGAGTGCCAGATGGCGATGGCCGCAGCAGGCAGACCGTACATTTTGAACAGGAAGCCGCCGGACAGTTTGCCCGCAGTTGGGTCACCCGCCATGTAGCGAGGGATGTCGCCGTGGAATACCTGGCCCGCCGCGTTGGTGAATTCACCGATTTGCATTTGGAACGGTACGTTCCAGATGTGGTGCAGACCGAATGGCACCAGAGCACGCTCAACCACGCCGTAAATGCCGAAGGCCACGACCGGGTTCTGATAAGCCGCCCACTGCGAGAAGGTCTGGATAGCCGTACCGATCGGCGGCCAGATGAAGGACAGCACTACGCCCAGAACGATCGCCGCCAGACCGGAAATGATCGGCACGAAGCGCTTACCGGCAAAGAAGCCCAGGTATTCCGGCAGTTGAATGCGGAAGAAGCGGTTGAACATATAGGCCGCGATGGCACCGGAGATAATCCCCCCGAGCACACCGGTATCCGCCAGGTGCTTGGCCGCAATCTCTTCAGCCGGCAGGTGCAGCACCAGCGGCGCAACCACCGCCATGGTTTTCACCATGATGCCGTAGGCCACCACCGCCGCCAGCGCGGAAACGCCGTCGTTGTTGGTGAAGCCCAAAGCGACGCCGATGGCGAAAATCAGCGGCATGTTGGCGAAGACCGAACCGCCCGCTTCCGCCATCACGTGGGAGACTACCGCAGGTAGCCAGCTAAAGTTGGCGGAGCCGACGCCCAGCAGGATACCTGCGATAGGCAACACGGACACCGGCAGCATGAGCGATTTACCTACTTTTTGCAGGTTTGCAAATGCGTTCTTGAACATAGTTGAGTGTGCTCCTGAGTAATAATGCTTTGCTACTTCTTGTCGCGATAATTCGCGCTGCAAGGGGGGGAGAAAAACCCCTGCAATTCAGGGTGTCTGAGCACCCCTTGAATTTATTACGCAGAGTAAAATAAATAGCCTGCGCAATGTTTGATGACAATCACGTTTCGATGATCGAGCCGCGGTAACTTTGCATAAACCGGCTGTTTTTTGGCAAAACGGGCCAAAAAACACGCATCAATCACCCTGAAACGGGAGGGAACCTTACCCGTTTCAGTGATTAATTACGAGCTTAAAAAAAATTACGCAGACAATGACCTACAGCTATAGCCTAGGTCAAAGATCACAGATCGAGGTGAAATAAGCGTGAAAAGTTGGCGGTGGTCGCTTCGGCCAGTTGTTCCAGGCTGACGCCCTTCAATACCGCCATGTATTCAGCCACATCGCGCACATAGGAGGGTTGGTTTTCTTTGCCGCGATGCGGCACCGGCGCCAGATAAGGCGAATCGGTTTCCACCAGAATGCGATCCAGCGGCACATAGCGGGCCACCTCACGCAGCTGTTCGGCGTTGCGGAAGGTCACGATGCCCGAGAAGGAGATGTAGAAGCCCAGATCCAGCAGCGTTTCGGCCGTGGCCAGATCTTCGGTGAAGCAGTGAAGTACGCCGCCGCAGTCCTGTGCGTTCTCTTCACGCAGGATCGCCAGCGTGTCCGCACGCGCATCGCGGGTGTGGACGATCACCGGTTTGTTCAGATCCCGGCCGATACGGATATGTTCGCGGAAAGAGTCCTGCTGCAGCTCAAGATTGTCTTTCTGGTAGAAGTAATCGAGCCCGGTTTCCCCCAGCGCTACCACCTGCTCCGCCGCCGCAAGGCGGCGCAGCTCGGCGTAATCATACCCCTCTTCCAGATTGAGCGGATGCACCCCGCAGGAGAAGGCCACGTCGTTGCGCTTGCCGATCAGCTCGGTCATGGAACGGTAGCCCGGCAGCGTGGTGGCGACCGCCAGCACATAGCCGACGTCGCGCGCTTTGGCCTTGGCCAGCGCATCGTCCACATTTTGGTGCAGCGTTTGATAATCCAGACTGTCAAGATGGCAATGGGAATCGACTAACAACATAATGTTTAACTCTTTTACTTTACAGCGAATGAGAGTGGGAATAGCCGGCGGCGCCGAGCATCTGTTCCCAGCGAAGTAACTGTTCGGTCAGCAGCAGCTCACGATTGACACCCACCACGCTGAGCAGCTGATGGCGGCAGTTCAGCCACTGCTGCACAATCTGCTGCAGCGAGGCGCTGCTCAGCAGGCTGGCCAGCTGATGCACCAGCGGCTGCTGATCCTGATTCAATACATACTGATGCGCGCCCTGCTGCCACTTCATCGCGTCCACCAGCAGCGCGCACAGCCAGTGCAGGCGCTCGGCGACGTCTTCATGGTTCAACACCGGCAACAGCGACAGCATATCGCGCTGCGGCAGCGCGGCGTTCAACGCTGCGCACAGGGCGCTGCGCTGTTGCCACTGCTGCGGCTGCAACAGCTGTTCGGCGGCCAGCGGCGCGCCGTCGTGCAGGCGCAGCGCCGTGAGGCGGTCCGTCTGAGATCCGGCCGCCTGTCGGCCCAGCCACTGCAGGCTGAGCTGCTCATCCGGGCTGGCCAAATGCCAGTACAGGCAGCGGCTGCGCAGCGTCGCCATCAGCCGCGACGGCTCACGGCAACCCAGCAGAAAATAGGTTTTCTCCGGCGGCTCTTCCAGCGTTTTAAGCAGCGCGTTGGCCGCCGCCTCGGTCAGCTGTTCCGCCTGCGGCAGCCAAATCACTTTGGCACCGCCCTGCTGCGCGTGGGCGTACAGCGTTTCAATCACCTGACGGATCGGCTCAATGCCCAGGCTGCTCTTGCCCTTTTCCGGCGCCAGCACGTGATAATCCGGGTGGTTCCCCGCCAGCATTAGCCGGCAGCTGTGGCACTCGCCGCAGCTTTTTTCACCGTTGCGCTGCTGGCAGATCAACCAGCGGCTCAGGCCGTAGGCCAGCGCGTCGTCACCGTTGCCCGCCGCCGCGTGCAGCAGCAGCGCATGATGGCCGCGGCCGTCGGCGTACTGCCCAACCAGCTGGCGATAAGGGCCGTTCAGCCACGGGTACCAGTTCATTATGCGCCTTCCTGCTGCCGCAGCCAGTGGCCGACGCAGTCGCGGATCGCCGCGGTCACCTGCTCCAGCGGCTGGGCGGCGTCGACGGTGACGATGGTTTTATCCTGCGCCGCCAGCTCGAGATAGCGAGCGCGGGTGCGCTCGAAGAACGGCAGCGCCTCCTGTTCGATGCGATCCAACTGACCGCGCGCCTGTGCGCGTTGCAAGCCGACCAGCGGCGGCAGATCGAGATACACCGTCAAATCCGGGCGAAAATCCCCCAGCACGGTGTCGCGCAGCGAGCTCATCAGCTGCGGATCCACGCCGCGGCCGCCGCCCTGGTAAGCCTGTGAAGAGAGATCGTGGCGATCGCCCACCACCCAGGCGCCGCGCGCCAGGGCCGGTTTAATCACGGTTTCCACCAGCTGCACACGCGCGGCGTACAGCATCAATACTTCGGCCTTGATGGTCGGCAATTCGCCGTCGATGCCGCGCTTGAACAGATCGCGCAGCTTCTCCGCCAGCGGCGTGCCGCCCGGCTCGCGGGTGAAGACGATGTCGCTGACGCCGTGTTCGCGCAGCACATTGACCACCGTATCGCGCGCGATGGTTTTACCCGCGCCTTCCAGCCCTTCGATAACAACGAATTTACTTTTCATTCTTTTCCTTTAACGCCTGACGGTACACGCGCACCGCCTGGTTATGGCTCGCCAGATTGGTGGTGAAGGTATGCCCACCCTTGCCGTCGGCGACAAAATAGAGATAAGGCGTTTTGGCCGGATTGGCGGCCGCCTGCAGCGAGGCCTCCCCCGGCATGGCGATCGGCGTTGGCGGCAGGCCGGCGATCACATAGGTGTTGTACGGCGTCGGCGTCTCCAGATCCTTGCGCGTGATGTTGCCATTATAGCTTTCGCCCATGCCGTAGATCACCGTCGGATCGGTCTGCAGGCGCATGCCGATGCGCAAGCGGTTGACGAACACCGACGCGACCTTGCTGCGCTCTTCCGGCACCGCGGTCTCTTTCTCGACGATCGAGGCCATGGTCAGCAGATCTTCCGGCGTTTTATACGGCAGGCTGGTATCGCGGCCGGCCCAGGCGGCCTGCAGCGCTTTGTTCATGCGCACGTGTGCGCGTTTGAGCAGCGCGATGTCGCTCATGCCGGCGGTATACTGATAGGTATCCGGGTACAAATGCCCTTCCGGCGTTTCTCCCGCAGGAATGCCGAGCGCTGCGGCAATCTCCGCTTCGCTCTTGCCCGCCAGGGTGTGTTTCAGGTATTTGGACTGCTGCAGCACCTGCTGCCAATCACGCAGGCGTGAGCCTTCGATAAAGCGTGCGGTGAACTGCGCCTCTTTGCCGCTGGCCAACAGTTTCAGCATCTGGCGCACCGTCATGCCCGGCGTGAACCGGTAGGTACCGGCTTTAAACTCCGCCAACTCCGGCTCCAGCTTCAGCAGCCACTGGAACCAGCGCCCGTTGTGCACCAGCTTATCGCGTACCAGTAGCCCTTCCAGCGCTACCCGGCCGGTGCCGGCCGGCAGTTTGAAGATGGTTTCTTGCTGGATAGCCAGCGGCGTATCGGCAAAGCGTTCGATCTTCTGGTAGCCCCAAAACAGCAGCGCCAATACCAGAACAACAATAACAGACAGGACCTTCAGCTTTCTTTTCTTCATCAATCAGCCATGGTTAACAGTGTGGACGCAAAAAATCATACAGCTGGCGCGAAGCATAGCGCCATGATTGCGCAGCGTTTACCGGCAGCAGCGGCATCAGCGCATTGCTCACCAGCACTTCGTCGGCATCGGCCAGCGTCTCCAGCGGTTCACTGACGCACTGCAGACGGTATTCCGAGCCCGCCAGCAGCGCGATCACCCGCCGCCGCATCAAGCCCGCGACGCCGGCCTGGCTCAGATCCGGGGTAAATACCGCTTTTCCCTTACGCCAGAACAAATTAGCCGCACAGCATTCCACCAGCATACCGGCAGTGTCAAGCACCAGCGCCTCGTCGGCGGCCGTCTGGTCAAGATGCGCGCGGATCAGCACCTGCTCCAGGCGGTTCAAATGCTTCAACCCCGCCAGCAACGGATTGCGCGCCAGCGCCACCGGGCTGAGCGCAAGCGTGATGCCCTGCTCGCGCCACTGCAAATAGTGCGCAGGGTAGCTGCTGCGGGCGACGATACGCGTCGGGTTTTCGCACCCCGTCGGGCTGTAACCCCGCCCGCCGCTGCCGCGCGTCAGTATCGCTTTGACCACGCCGAGAGGAATTGATTCGGCCGCCAGCGCCATCTCCCGCTCGAAAGCCAGCCAATCGGTGGCAGGCAGCATCAGCCGCTGCGCCGCTTGCTGCAGCCGCTCCAGATGCCAGGGCAGCAGCTCGATGTTACCGTCGATAACCCGGGCGGTAGTAAAGCAGCCATCGCCGAACTGCAGGCCACGATCGCTCGGCGCCAGCGCATCGTGGCGTTGTCCGTTAATCCAGTACATGCTTCCTCCTGTTGCCGGGTTATCTCATTACGCTCGCAGGATAGCAGGCGGCGAGACGATACGCAGCCCCACCGGCGGCCAAACGGCGGGCGTAAAAAAGCCCGGTTAAAAAACCGGGCTTTTCGTCAGCTATCCGCAGCGCGAGTTACACTCGGCGGAAGATCAGCGAGCCGTTGGTGCCGCCGAAGCCGAAGGAGTTACACAGGGTGAACTCCATATCGCTGACCTGGCGCGCTTCATGAGGCACGAAGTCCAGATCGCAACCTTCATCCGGGTTATCCAGGTTGATGGTTGGCGGTACCGCCTGATCGCGCAGCGCCAGCACGGTGAAGATAGACTCGATCGCGCCTGCCGCACCCAACAGGTGGCCAGTCATCGATTTGGTCGAACTCACCAGCACGCGGTGGGCATCGGCGCCGAAGACGGATTTCACCGCCTGCGCTTCCGCCTGGTCACCCGCCGGCGTAGAGGTGCCGTGCGCATTGATGTAACCGATTTGTGACGGGGTCACACCGGCGTCAAGCAGGGCATTTTCCATCGCCAGCGCAGCGCCCGCGCCGTTTTCCGGCGGCGACGTCATGTGATAAGCATCGCTGCTCATCCCAAAGCCCACCACTTCGGCGTAGATTTTCGCGCCGCGTTTTTTCGCGTGCTCGTACTCTTCCAGCACCATCATGCCGGCACCGTCGCCCAGCACGAAGCCGTCGCGGTCTTTATCCCACGGACGGCTCGCCGCCTGCGGGTTGTCATTACGGGTGGACAGGGCGCGAGCTGCGCCAAAGCCGCCGACGCCCAATGGGGTGCTGGCTTTCTCTGCCCCACCGGCCAGCATCACGTCAGCATCATTGTAAGCAATGATACGCGCCGCATGGCCGATGTTGTGCACACCTGAAGTACAGGCGGTGGCGATGGAAATGCTTGGGCCACGCATGCCGTACATGATTGTCAGGTGGCCTGCAATCATATTCACGATGGTGGATGGCACGAAGAACGGACTGATTTTCCGTGGGCCACCGTTAACCAGTGAACTGTGGTTTTCTTCGATCAAACCCAGGCCGCCGATGCCGGAACCGATCGCGGCTCCAATGCGGGTGGCGTTAGCCTCGGTGATGTCCAGGCCTGCATCCTGCATGGCTTGCATGCCGGCAGCGATACCGTACTGGATAAAGGCGTCCATCTTGCGCGCATCTTTGCGAGAGATGAAATCCTCAGAATTAAAATTCTTTACCAGGCCAGCAAACTTGGTCGCATAGGCAGTGGTATCGAAATGGTCGATCAGGCTGATGCCACTCTGACCGGCAAGAAGAGCGTTCCACGTGGACTCTACCGTATTGCCGACAGGAGACAACATGCCCAGTCCGGTCACAACTACTCGACGCTTAGACACGTTTGTCCTCCAGGGAGGGAAAAATATGACACTAGGGATAGAAAAAACTTAGGCGGTCGAACGACCGCCTAGATATGTTCTCTTACTGCTGGCTAGCGTTGATGAAATCAATAGCTGCCTGAACAGTAGTGATCTTCTCAGCTTCTTCGTCTGGAATCTCGGTGTCGAATTCTTCTTCCAGTGCCATTACCAGCTCAACGGTGTCAAGAGAATCAGCGCCCAGATCTTCAACGAAAGAAGCGTTGTTCAAAACTTCTTCCTGTTTAACACCCAGTTGCTCAACAATGATTTTCTTAACGCGTTCTTCGATAGTGCTCATACTCTTAAATTTCCTATCAAAACTCGCTTTCGCGATGGTTTTCGTAGTGTATAAAATGCTGAAAAAGATGCAACTAAATCCCGGCTGGTCAAACCACGATTTTACGCTATTTTGCGGTTTTTGCCTCAAATAACGCAAATGGTTTTCACATTTTTTAAATCATGTACATGCCGCCATTGACATGTAACGTTTCACCGGTGATATAGCCGGCCTCATCAGAGGCCAAAAATGCAACAGCGCTGGCGATTTCTTTAGCATCGCCCAGCCGGTTGGCTGGAACTGATGACAAAATGCCTGCGCGTTGATCATCTGTCAACGCCCGTGTCATGTCCGTCTCAATAAAGCCAGGTGCCACGACGTTGACCGTAATGCCACGCGAAGCAACTTCACGTGCCAAAGATTTGCTAAAACCAATCAAACCGGCTTTAGCCGCCGCGTAGTTCGCCTGCCCTGCGTTCCCCATGGTGCCGACAACGGAACCGATGGTGATGATACGGCCAAACCGCTTTTTCATCATAGCGCGCATTACCGCTTTTGACAGGCGGAATACGGAAGTCAGGTTGGTGTCGAGGATATCCTCCCACTCGTCATCCTTCATACGCATCAGCAGGTTATCACGCGTGATGCCGGCATTATTCACTAAAATGTCGATTTCGCCAAATTCGGCGCGAATCGATGCCAGCACGCTGTCGATAGATTGCGCATCAACAACGTTCAACATAAACCCTTTACCGTTTGCGCCCAGGTAGCTGCTGATCGCTTCAGCGCCGCTCTCGCTGGTCGCGGTGCCGATCACTTTGGCGCCGCGTGCCACAAACGTTTCTGCAATAGCTCGGCCAATACCGCGGCTCGCGCCGGTGACCAGAACGATTTTACCTTCGAAGCTCATCATTTTCCTCTTTATTGTTCAAGCGCCGCCGACAGGCTGGCGGTGTCGTTCACCGCCGCAGCCGTCAGGGTGTCAACAATACGTTTAGTCAGGCCGGTCAGCACTTTGCCCGGCCCCACTTCCAGCAGCGACGTCACTCCCTGTGCTGCGATAAATTCTACGCTCTCGGTCCAACGTACCGGGCTGTACAGCTGACGCACCAACGCGCTGCGGATCGCTTCCGGATCGTTTTCGGTACGCACGTCGACGTTGTTCACCACCGGCACCTGCGGCGCGTTGAAGGTGATGTCCTGCAGCGCCACGGCCAGCTTGTCGGCGGCCGGCTTCATCAGCGCGCAGTGCGAAGGCACGCTTACCGGCAGCGGCAGCGCACGTTTGGCGCCGGCGGCTTTGCAGGCGGCGCCTGCGCGCTCAACCGCTTCTTTGTTGCCGGCGATGACCACCTGGCCCGGCGAGTTGAAGTTGACCGGAGAAACCACCTGCCCTTGCGCAGACTCTTCACACGCTTTGGCGATCGCGTCGTTGTCCAGACCGATGATGGCGTACATCGCGCCGGTGCCTTCCGGCACCGCTTCCTGCATCAGCTTGCCGCGCAGCTCGACCAGACGGATCGCCGCCTTGAAGTCCAGCACGCCGGCGCAGACCAGCGCCGAGTATTCGCCCAGGCTGTGACCCGCCATCAGCGCAGGCGCTTTACCGCCCTGCTGCTGCCAAACGCGGAAAATCGCCACCGAGGCGGCCAGCAGAGCCGGTTGGGTCTGCCAGGTTTTGTTCAGCTCTTCCGCCGGGCCTTGCTGCACCAGCTGCCACAGGTCGTAACCCAGGGCGGAAGAGGCCTCGCCGAAGGTTTCTTCGACGATCGGAAACTGTGCGGCCAATTCGGCCAGCATGCCAACGGTCTGTGACCCTTGGCCCGGGAAAACAAAAGCAAATTGCGTCATTTTTTCTTCCTGTCCAAATCAGAAACGAACCAGCGCCGAGCCCCAGGTAAAGCCGCCGCCGAAGGCTTCCAGCAGCACCAGTTGGCCGCGCTGAATTCGCCCGTCGCGCACGGCTTCGTCCAGCGCGGAAGGCACCGAGGCGGCAGAGGTGTTGCCGTGACGATCGAGCGTCACCACCACTTTGTCCATTCCCATGCCCAGTTTTTTCGCCGTTGCGCTGATGATGCGCAGGTTGGCCTGGTGCGGTACCAGCCAATCCAGCTCGCTGCGGTCCATGTTGTTGGCCTGCAACGTCTCATCGACGATGCGCGCCAGCTCGGTAACCGCAACCTTGAAGACTTCGTTGCCCGCCATGGTGACATAGGCCGGCTTGTCTTGATTCTGACGATCCTTGTACGGCAGCGTCAGCAGGTTGCCGTAGCTGCCGTCGGCATGCAGATGGGTAGACAGAATGCCCGGCGCTTCAGAAGCCCCCAACACCACCGCCCCTGCGCCATCGCCAAACAGAATGATGGTGCCGCGATCTTCAGGATCCAGCGTGCGCGACAAGACGTCCGCGCCGATAACCAGCGCATGTTTGACCGCGCCGTTTTTCACGTACTGATCGGCCACGCTGAGCGCGTAAGTAAAGCCGGCGCAGGCCGCAGCCAGATCGAACGCCGCGCAGTCTTTGATGCCCAGCATTTGCTGCACCAGGCACGCCGCGCTCGGGAACGCGTGAGTGGTCGTGGTGGTCGCCACGACGATCAGCCCAATGTCTTCTTTAGCCACACCTGCCATTTCCAGCGCTTTCTCAGCGGCCTGGAAGCTCATCGTCGCAACGGTTTCATCCGCAGCGGCGATGCGACGTTCGCGGATACCGGTACGCGTGACGATCCACTCGTCAGAGGTATCCACCATTTTTTCCAAATCAGCATTGGTGCGCACTTGTACGGGCAAATAACTCCCCGTACCGAGAATCTTTGTATACATGTACGATCAGTCACTCTTAGGTAATACAGCCTCAAGGCGCGCAGCAATCCTTTCCGGGACTTGCCGCTGCACCGCCTGCACAGCCTGTTCGATTGCGACTGCAAACGCGTGAGGGTTCGCAGCGCCGTGGCTCTTGACTACGGTGCTGCGCAATCCTAACAGACATGCGCCATTATACTGGTCGGGGTTCAGGTGGCCGAACCGCTTAACCACCCGTTTTTGCAACCAACGGCCCAACAATTTCAGCCACCACGCTTGCTTGTTTCCGTCGCCGGACGATTTCAGCAGCGATAAGAATACCCTGACCACCCCTTCCATGGTTTTCAGGGTGACGTTGCCCACGAAGCCATCGCAAACCAACACGTCGGTCTTGCCGGTGAGCAGTTCGTTTCCTTCCAGGTAACCAATATAGTTGATTGCCGGAGTATTTTTTAGCACAGCGGCCGCTTCGCGGATATTATCCAGGCCTTTGGTCTCTTCTTCGCCAATATTCAGCAGCGCCACCCGCGGTTGCGCAATGCCGATCACCTCTTCCGCCATCACCGCACCCATCACGGCAAACTGCACCAGCATGGTACTGTCGCACTCGACGTTGGCCCCCAGATCCAGCACCACGGTTTTACTGCGTTGCTGATTCGGGATAGCCGTCATCAGCGCCGGGCGTTCGATGCCCTCCAGCGGCTTGACCAACAGCTTCGCCAATCCCATCAGCGCGCCGGTATTGCCGGCGCTGACGCAGCCTTGCGCGTTTCCGCTGCTGAGCTGCTCGAGCGCAATGCGCATCGACGTGCCGCGGCTGGCACGTATCGCTTGTGAAGGTTTGGCGTCGCCGGCGATCACGGACTCGGCGGGCACGACTTGCAGACGCTCCAGAAGAACCGGATCGGCGTGGGCAAGCAAAGGGGAGATGACGTCGGGATTGCCGACCAGCAGGAGATGAAGCTGTAAATTAGAGGCCAGTGCCTGCAACGAAGCAGGCACTGTGACGCAGGGACCGAAGTCCCCGCCCATTGCATCTAACGCCAGGGTTAGACGAGTCAAGGTATCGCTACTTAGCCGATAACCTTGCGACCGCGGTAGAAACCGTCGGCAGTGATGTGGTGACGACGGTGAGTTTCACCGGATACTTTGTCTACAGACAGAGTAGTCGTGGTCAGAGCATCGTGAGAACGACGCATGCCACGCTTGGAACGGGTTGGTTTATTCTGTTGTACGGCCATGGACCTTACTCCTCAATTACTTACGCTTTAAACTGGCTAATACGGCAAACGGATTCGGTTTCTCCGCCTCGGGAGGCAGTTGGCCGAATACCATGTCCGCTTCGGACACTTCACAGTGTTCAGATTCATGTACCGGAACGACAGGCAGTGAAAGAATAATTTCGTCTTCAATCATTGCCAACAGATCGACTTCGCCAAAC
This sequence comes from Serratia sp. TMDUHS_CL, assembly GCF_037137105.1. Taxonomy (NCBI): domain Bacteria; kingdom Pseudomonadati; phylum Pseudomonadota; class Gammaproteobacteria; order Enterobacterales; family Yersiniaceae; genus Serratia; species Serratia sp. TMDUHS_CL. The sequence continues at coordinate 132,145 of NZ_JBBBDV010000009.1, read as the reverse complement.
TCGTCAACTTCGATCGGTTCGTACGCTTCCGGTAATGCCTCAGCCTGCTCATCATTGACGACCGGGCTAAAACAATATGTTGTGTGAACCTGATGTTCGAACGGGACTCCACAGCGTTGGCACATCAACGTTACCGTGACGTCCGCATGCCCTGTTATCACCGCGAGGCGCTGATTGTCGATATTGAACGACAACGACACCTCGACATCACTGTCCACACTGACCACGGAGTCGGCAACACGAGTAACCTGCTCAGGCGCATAGACACCAGCATAGTCCAGGCGTTTCTGAGCGGTACGTACCGCATCAATGGTCAAGGGTAATTTTACCTTTTGCATAGGGCGCGCATATTAACTTTGTAACGACATAGAGTCAAAGAAAAAGGCCGTAAAACGGCTCCTTTCACCAATATTCGCTTCCACAGCGGCCGACAGTTTAAAATGCCGTACCCATTTACGCTACGGTTTGCGAAAAAAATTATGCAGAGATTGCTTTTAGCCTCCACCTCCCCCTATCGAAAAATGCTGCTGGAGAAGCTGCAGCTACCCTTCGACTGCGCCGCACCCGAGGTGGATGAAACCCCACTGCCGGGTGAAACCGCCGAAGCGCTGGTGCTGCGCCTGGCGGCGGCGAAGGCTCAGGCGCTGGCCCTCGCCTATCCCGAGCATCTGATCATCGGCTCCGATCAGGTCTGCGTGATCGATGGCAACATCACCGGCAAGCCCCATACCGAGGAGAACGCCCGGGCGCAGCTGCGCCAGGCCAGCGGCCAGGCCGTGACTTTTTATACCGGCCTGGCGCTGTACAACGGCCGTAGCAAGCAGCTGCAGGCCCTGTGCGAGCCGTTCCACGTGCATTTTCGCGCGCTGAGCGAAACGGAGATCGCTGCCTATGTTCGCCTGGAGCAACCGCTGAACTGCGCAGGCAGTTTTAAGAGTGAAGGATTGGGGATCGCACTGTTCGACAGGCTGGAAGGCCAGGACCCGAACGCCCTGATCGGCCTGCCGTTGATCGCGCTGTTGGAGATGTTGCGGGCTGAGGGCATCAACCCGCTGGTCTGACGCGGATTACTTGGCCGCCTGCCGGCGCAGCACCTGCAGGCAGTGGCGCAGCTCTTCGTCCATCGGCGCTTCGATGCGCATCGTTTCGCCGGTGGATGGATGCTCAAAGCGCAGCGCTGCGGCGTGCAGGAACAACCGCTTCAGGCCGGTACCCGCCAGCTGGCGATCGAACTCGCGGTCGCCATAGCGATCGTCAAAGGCGATCGGGTGCCCGGCATGCAGCGTGTGCACGCGGATCTGGTGAGTGCGCCCGGTTATCGGGCTGGCCTTCACCAGGGTGGCGAATTCGTAACGCTCTTCCACCTTGAAGCGGGTTTCCGAAGGCTTGCCTTCGCTGCTGACGCGCACGATGCGCTCACCGCTTTGCAGAATGTTTTTCAGCAGCGGCGCCTGTACGGCCTTGCAGTGGGATTGCCACTGGCCGCGCACCAGCGCCAGATAATCCTTCTGCATCCCCTTCAGCCGCAGCTGTTCGTGCAGCGAGCGCAGCGCGGAGCGCTTCTTGGCCACCAGCAGCACGCCGGAGGTGTCGCGATCCAGACGGTGCACCAGCTCGAGGAAACGGGCTTCCGGGCGCAGCGCGCGCAGCCCTTCGATCACGCCGAAGCTCAGGCCGCTGCCGCCATGCACCGCGGTGCCGGAGGGCTTGTTGAGGATCAGCAGGTGGTCGTCTTCATAAAGGATGCAGTCGGCCAATGCGGCTACCTTATCCAGCTTGGCCGACACCGGCGTCTCTTCGCGCTCGGCCACCCGTACCGGCGGCACGCGCACCACGTCGCCGGCCGCCAATTTGTATTCGACCTTGATGCGCCCTTTATTGACCCGCACCTCGCCCTTACGCACGATGCGATAAATCATGCTCTTCGGCACGCCTTTCAGGCGAGCGAGCAGAAAGTTGTCGATTCTCTGACCGGCTTCGTCGTCGGAAATCGTGATGAATTGTACTGCTGGATTGTTCGTTTTCATGGTGCGGGATTCTAAATAGAGCGCGTGAATAGCGCCACATCTTTTTCTGTGCTTAACTGTCTCTCTGACGGCGGGCGAAACCCCAGCGGACAATAAGGCAGCAAGCCGGTTTGAACGTTTGCGATTTCTTCCGCAGTTAAGGAAAAGTCACCTTGCTATAACGGCATCAGCAGTGGAATAATGCAGTCACTTTCCGCGTTGATTCTCGTTAAACAGGGAAAACGGTGGAATTATAAAATTTGTCTGATCGCGCAAAAACGCAGCAATGGCGTAAGACGTAATGCGAAATCAAACAATTAGCGGGCTGCGGGTTGCAGCTTGGCCGGCAAATGGAATCAGATCTGTCGACGTAAATCAGAGGCTATTCCCCTAGTAAAAGTGCTGCCTTTCACAAAGAAAAGCAGGCTTACCGAGATAATGCGCCCCTATGCAGGCGACAACCGTGAGGTTGACGGCTTTGCGAGAAGACACGGGGCTTTCGGTTTAACTCCGGCCATGAGGTTATTTTGCCCGCAGCTTTGTCGATAATGTAAAAATAACGAGTAAGTTAAGATGAAAAGAATGTTGATTAACGCAACTCAGCAGGAAGAGTTGCGTGTTGCCCTCGTAGATGGACAGCGGCTGTATGATTTGGATATCGAAAGTCCGGGTCATGAGCAGAAAAAAGCGAATATTTACAAAGGCAAAATCACCCGCATTGAACCAAGTCTTGAAGCAGCGTTCGTGGACTACGGCGCAGAACGACATGGTTTCCTCCCCCTTAAAGAAATCGCCCGCGAATACTTCCCTAGCAATTACTCTTCCCATGGCCGCCCGAACATCAAAGATGTGCTGCGCGAAGGCCAGGAAGTCATCGTTCAGGTAGACAAAGAAGAACGTGGCAACAAAGGCGCTGCCTTGACCACCTTCATCAGTCTGGCGGGCAGCTATCTGGTGCTGATGCCGAACAACCCGCGTGCCGGTGGCATTTCCCGCCGCATCGAGGGCGACGATCGCACCGAGCTGAAAGAAGCGCTCTCCTCGTTGCAACTGCCGGACGGCATGGGCCTGATCGTTCGCACCGCGGGCGTAGGCAAATCCGCCGACGCGCTGCAGTGGGATCTCTCCTTCCGCCTCAAGCACTGGGAAGCGATTAAAAAAGCCGCCGAAGGCCGCCCTGCGCCGTTCCTGATCCACCAGGAAAGCAACGTTATCGTGCGCGCCTTCCGCGATTACCTGCGCCCGGACATCGGCGAAATCCTGATCGACAACCCGAAAATTCTCGATCTGGCCAAAGAGCACATCGCTGCGCTGGGCCGCCCGGATTTCAGCAGCAAAATCAAACTGTACAGCGGTGAAATCCCTCTGTTCAGCCACTACCAGATCGAATCGCAGATCGAATCCGCCTTCCAGCGCGAAGTGCGCCTGCCGTCCGGCGGCTCGATCGTCATCGACAGCACCGAAGCGCTGACCGCCATCGACATCAACTCCGCCCGCGCAACCCGCGGCGGCGACATCGAAGAGACGGCGTTCAACACCAACCTGGAAGCGGCGGACGAGATCGCTCGCCAGCTGCGCCTGCGTGACCTTGGCGGCCTGATCGTCATCGACTTCATCGACATGACGCCGGTTCGCCACCAGCGCGAAGTGGAAAACCGCCTGCGCGACGCCGTGCGCCAGGACCGTGCGCGCATCCAGATCGGCCGCATTTCCCGTTTCGGCCTGCTGGAAATGTCCCGTCAGCGCCTCAGCCCGTCGCTGGGCGAGTCCAGCCACCACGTGTGCCCACGCTGTAACGGCACCGGCACCATCCGCGACAACGAATCGCTGGCGCTGTCCATCCTGCGCCTGATCGAAGAAGAAGCGCTGAAGGAAAACACCAAAGAAGTTCACGCTATCGTGCCGGTTCAGGTCGCTTCGTACCTGCTGAACGAAAAGCGCGAATCCGTCAGCGCGATCGAAAAACGCCAGGGCGGCGTGAAAGCCGTCATCGTGCCGAACGATCAGATGCAAACCCCGCACTACTCGGTGTTGCGTGTGCGTAAAGGTGAGGAAACCTCTACCCTGAGCTACCTGCTGCCGAAGCTGCATGAAGAAGACATGGAGCGCCCGCTGGAAGATGCGCCGATGGAACGCAAGCGTCCGGAGCAACCGGCCCTGGCTTCCTTCTCCCTGTCCGCCGATGCGCCGCCGCCGGCTGAAGAAACTGTCGCCGTGGCCAAGCCTGCCGCTGCCGCCGCCAAGGCTCAAGCCGCAGCGCCGGTCGCCGCCAAGCCGGGCTTCCTGGGCCGCCTGTTCGGGGGTCTGAAGAGCCTGTTCGCCGGTGAAGAACAACCTGCCGTCGAAGAAGCCAAACCGGCCGAAACGCCGAAGGCGGAAGGCAACGGTGAAAACCGTCGTCAGGATCGTCGCGGCCAGCGCCGTCAAGGCACCGGCCGTAAAGAGCGCGGTGAGCGTGGCGATCGTCCGGAACGCGGCGAGCGTAAAGAGCGCGGTGAAGGCCGTGACAATCGCGAGCGCGACAACCGTGAACCGCGTGAGAACCGTGAAGGCCGTGAATCGCGTGAATCCCGCGATGAACAGCGCCGTAACCGCCGCAACCAGCAGCAGAACGCACCGGTCGCTGAGGAAACCGCCTCGGAAGAAAGCGCTAAAGCGCCGCGCGAAGATCAGCAGCAGCGTCGTGAGCAACGTGCTGAACGCCAGCGTCGTCGTCAGGAAGAGAAGCGCCAGGCTCAGCAGGAAGTGAAAGCGCTGGAAAGCGTTGAAGCGGTCGAGAGCACCGACGAAGAGCAGGAAGAACGCCAGCAGCAGAACATGCAGCGCCGTCAGCGCCGCCCTCTGTCGCAGAAAGTGCGCATCCTGTCTGCGGAAGAAGAACTGCAGCGTGCAGCGGAAGAGCTGTTGGCACCGAAAGCGCCGGTCGCGAAAGCCGCCGACGCACAGCCGACCGCCGACGACAGCGTCAAGCTGCTGCCGGAAACCGTTGCCGTTCAGCCGGAAGACGATGCCCAGGGCGAAAACCGCGGCAACGGCGAAGGCATGCCGCGTCGCTCCCGTCGTTCACCGCGTCACCTGCGCGTCAGCGGCCAGCGCCGCCGCCGTTACCGTGATGAGCGTTACCCGCTGCAATCCCCAATGCCGCTGGCGGGCGCGTTCGCTTCGCCGGAAATGGCGTCGGGCAAAGTCTGGGTAAGCTACCCGGTTGCTCAGGTTGAAGAAGCCGAAGTGCAGGCCGAAGTCGTAGAACAGGCAGCGGCACCGGTTGTCGCCGCAGCGGTTGAACAACACAGCGCTGCCGTGGAAGAAACTCAGGCTGCGGCCAGCGTCAACGAGCCGGCTCCAGAAGCCGCCGTTGAAACTGCAGCCGTCACCGTAACGGAAGAAGAAGCTGCAGCCGTGTCACCGGTCGTTGCCACCCCGGCCGAGGAAACCCCGGCGCCGGTGGAAGCCGCACCGGCACCTGCCGCAGTTGAAGAACCGAAAGCGGAAGAGACTGCCCCGGCAGTGGAAGCCGAGCCGGTAGCTGAAGCCGTAACTGCAGAACCTGTGGTGGAAGCCAAGCTGGTGGAAGAGAAGCCTGTGGTCGAAACTGCACCGGTAGAAGCCACGCCAGCGGAAGAAACGCCAGTGGCAGAAGCCGCACCTGCGCCAGCCGCCGTAGAAGCCGCTCCGGTCGAAAAAGTCCCAGCGCCAATCGCCGCGGAACCTGCGCCTGTGGTTGCTCAGCAGCCGGCACCGGTGAAAGCCGTGCAGGACGTGCTGTACAAACACATCGCCACTGCGCCGATGACCAAAGCGCCTGCGCCGGCCTACGTGCCGGAAGAACGCAAGCACAGCGACTGGCAGCGCCCTTCCTTCAACTTTGAAGGCAAAGGCTCGGCAGGCGGCCATTCGGCGGTGAGCCAGGCGACCGCGCCGGCCACCAAGCCACAGCCGGTTAACGAATGAGTTAATCTGCAACCCTAAAAAAAACCCGCCATCGGCGGGTTTTTTCTTGCCTGTAAAAAGGCTCAGGCTATCTTTTTCAGTTTCTTGATGTCCAAAACGTCCAACTTGCCGTCAAGCCGGCTGACGAACTGCTGAAAATGCGCCGTCTCATTATGCTTATCCAGCGCTTCGCTGCTGGCCCAACGCTCAAAGAACACGAAGACGCCCGGCTTTTCCAGATCGCGATGTAAATCATACTGCAGGTTGCCCAACTCCTGGCGGCTCGGCTCGATAATATCGTGCACCGCTTCGCTGACGGCGGCTTCAAATCCCGCTTTCGCTTGCAGGGTGGCGATAACGCGTACTTCCATTGCTTTCTCCCTTTCCACTTGATGAAGGTCGACGGTATTGGCGTCGGCATCGTTGAAATCTCTGCCACTATGCGCCCGCCGCCCTATTGATTTCAACTTGTCGCCAACAAACAGATGCATCTCAGGCACTTTCCGCTTATCCTTACACCCCGGCGTGAATAAACCCATTATTCGCTTTTCATTAGACGTATTTGACCGCCGGAGCCTAGCTAGATGACCGCACAACCTCAAGTTCTGAAAATCCGCCGCCCAGACGACTGGCATATCCACCTGCGTGACGACGAGATGCTGAAAACGGTGGTGCCCTATACCAGCCAGGTATTTGGCCGGGCGATCGTGATGCCGAACCTGGTTCCCCCCGTAACGACCGTGGCCGCCGCGCGCGCCTACCGCGATCGCATTCTGGCGGCGGTCCCGCAGGGCCACAACTTCACTCCGCTGATGACCTGCTACCTGACCAACTCCCTGGCGGCCAGTGAACTGGTCAACGGCTTCGAGCAAGGGGTGTTTACCGCCGCCAAGCTGTATCCGGCCAACGCTACGACCAACTCCAGCCACGGCGTCAGCGACGTGACCGGCATTTACCCGCTGTTCGAACAGATGCAAAAAATCGGCATGCCGCTGCTGATCCACGGCGAAGTGACCGATCCTACCGTCGATATTTTCGACCGCGAGGCGCGCTTTATCGAACAGGTCATGGAACCTATCCGCGGCCAGTTCCCAGAGTTGAAGATCGTCTTCGAGCACATCACCACCAAAGAAGCGGCGCAATATGTGCAGGCAGGCAATCGTTTCCTCGGCGCCACCATCACGCCACAGCACCTGATGTTCAACCGCAACCACATGCTGGTGGGCGGCATTCGCCCACACCTGTTCTGCCTGCCGATCCTCAAGCGCAATGTCCACCAAGAAGCGCTGCGTCAGGCGGTCGCCAGCGGTTCGGATCGTTTCTTCCTCGGCACCGACTCCGCGCCGCATCTCAAGCACCGCAAAGAATCCAGCTGTGGCTGCGCCGGCTGCTTCAACGCGCCGAATGCCATCCCGGCTTACGCTGCCGTGTTCGAACAACTCGGCGCGTTGGAGCACTTTGAAGCCTTCTGCTCGCTCAACGGCCCACGCTTCTATGGTCTGCCGCTCAACGAAGACTTCATCGAGCTGCAGCGCGTGCCGACCACCCAACCGGAAGAGATCGCCCTGGGCAATGAATCCGTGATCCCCTTCCTGGCCGGTGAAACCCTGAACTGGTCGCTGAAAAACTGATATTTTTGCTTCGCCCTCTTGCCCCCGCACCCGGTTAACTGTATAAATAAACAGTAAATCGCTTCGGGGGCAATTATGCGTGTTGAAGTCACTATAGATAAAACCCGGCCGCTGCCGGCGGGTGCCATTGAGGCACTGACCGGCGAACTGGGCAAGCGGGTCAATCGCCAGTTTCCAGACGCCGTCGTGCAAGTACGTTATGCCGGCGCCAACGGCCTCTCCGTGCTGGGAGGCGCCAAAACCGACCGGGATCTGATCGAGGAAATCCTTCAGGAAACCTGGGAAAGCGCGGACGAGTGGTTCAGCGCAGAATAACACTGCAATGCTGTTTTTGCCGGGGGTCGCTCTCCGGCTTTTTTGTTTCTGGCGCCCTGCCCATTCATCGCTTACCCTTACTTTGGAACAAAATCCGCCTCAGCGCTGTATTTAACGCAAAGGAGTAAGCATGGCCCCGGACAAGGTGAAATCCGAAGACGCGATGACGTTTGGTGAATTGCTGGCGCTGATTGCCGATCAGAAAAGGCGCCTGAACGTATTGGAAGTGGCTTTCTCTTATCTGGCCTTCAGCCTGGATGACAAAGCCAACCAACTGCTGATCCACAGCCTGAAGCTGGAATCGCACAGCCAAAACCGCGACGCCGAAACGCAGAAACATTTCGCCCATTTGGCCGAAGAGCTGGAAAAATGCCTGCACGGTTCACCGCCGCCAGCCGGCGCGGAATAATGCCCTGCGCTTTATTCATCCAAAAATTCGCATACCGGTTTGTAGAATAATTGTTCAAATAAATATTTATTTTGCAAATTTCGGTGACAACCCCCTCCACCGATGAAAGCGGATGCGTATACTGTAATTGCTCTCATGATGATGAGCCGCATTGATCCTCGTTAGTCACTCACGGTAGTTACTACTCAATAAGGGGTCTTTATGGACAGAAATGATGAAGTAATTCAGACGCACCCGCTTGTCGGTTGGGATATCAGTACTGTCGACGTTTATGACGCCATGATGATACGCCTTCATTACCTGTCTTCACTAGACCAAACGCCAGAAGAAGCCCAAGTAGACAGAACGCTTTGGCTGACCACAGATGTCGCCCGTCAATTAATCAATATCTTAGAGGCCGGCATCGCCAAGATTGAAGCTACGGATTACCAGGATCTTGATCGTAGAAAACATTGATTCATCGTCCCCTAACCCCTGAGGCGCCGCGACCCATTCCCGGCGCCTTTTTCTTTGCCTTTCGCCGTTCAATCAGTGCATTGCGCTCGGCAACCTTTTATCATGGGGCGATAAGAAATCGCTATCAGAGAGGGTGGGCACGTGGAATATGATTTGATTGTGGTGGGCAGCGGTTCAGTCGGCGCGGCGGCAGGGTATTACGCTACCCTGGCCGGCTTGAAAGTGCTGATGATCGACAGCGCCATTCCCCCGCACCGCAACGGCAGCCATCACGGCGATACCCGCATCATCCGCCACGCTTACGGCGAAGGCGAAAAGTACGTGCCGCTGGTGCTGCGCGCACAGGCGTTGTGGAATGCGCTGATTCGACAATCCGGCGAGGAACTGTTCCAGTCGTGCGGCGTGCTCAATTTGGGGCCGCAGCACTCCGAATTCATTCGCAATGCTCAGCAGAGCGCGCAGAAATTCCGCCTGAACGCACAAACCCTCAGTGCCGAACAGATCGCTCAACGCTGGCCGGAATTCCGCGCTCCGGAAGGTTACGTCGGCGTTTTCGAGCCGGACGCCGGCTTCCTGCGCTCCGAGCTAGCGGTGGCCAGCCTGATCAAGCTGGCGAAAGAGGCCGGCTGCAGCCAGTTGTTCAACTGCCCGGTCAGCGCGGTGGAGCCTATCGATGGCGGCGTTGCAGTCGTCACCGGCGAAGGGCGTTTCACGGCGCGAAAAGCCGTGGTCACCGCCGGCTCCTGGGTGAAAGCGCTGTTGCCGCAGCTGCCGATTGCGCCATTGCGCAAGGTATTCTCCTGGCATCAGGCGGACGGCCGCTACAGCGTGAACAATCGTTTCCCGGCCTTTACCGTCGAAGCGCAGGACGGCACGCACTATTACGGCTTCCCGGCGGATAACGACGGCCTGAAAGTGGGTAAACACGACGGCGGGCAGCCGATGGACGCCCCCGAGCAGCGCAAACCCTTCGGTAGCTACGCCAGCGACGGCACCGAAGTTTTCTCCTTCCTGCGGCAGTTTTTGCCGGGTGTAGGCGTATGTTTACACGGCGAAGCCTGCAGTTATGACATGAGCCCCGACGAAGACTTTATTATCGATACCCTGCCGGAGTGCGATCGCCTGATGGTCATCAGCGGATTGAGCGGCCACGGCTTCAAGTTCGCCAGCGCGCTGGGTGAGATTGCCGCCCTGTTCGCGCAGGACAAAGCGCCGCCGGTCGACGTCTCCAGCTTTGGTCTGAAACGATTTAGCTAAGCGAAGGATTTCTCTGTCCAGGTTGCCGTCGTGCCCTGGACAGCAAAATTTGGCAGTTACAATTTATTAACCTGCTAACTCTTTTAAATACCAAGTAAAAATTCTGATAACGGAAATTTCTTGCATTCAGCATTTGAATTTCCGAATTGAACACTTGCAGTGTAAGTCCTATTTTACAGAAGATATGCTCCATCGGCTTTCAACAAGGACGTCACCATGAAACTACTTGTCGTGGACGAATGCTGCTTCACCCGGGTCGGTATAGCCAGCTACTTTGCTGATAGTGGGATTACAACGATCAAGTGCTGCCACAGCATTGAGTACGCTACGCCGCTGTTGGCCAGCTTTCAGCCGAGCCACATTCTGGTGAACCTCAGCAACCAGTGCCGCTATAACGAAGCGGACGCACAGCTGCTGGCGTTTATGGAAGCCAGTCAGTCTGCCTTGCTGTTTATCTATCTCGATACGCCTTACCCCTACAGCGAAACGCCAATGCGCATCGCCGATAACGCGTTCCTGTTCAATAAAAGCATTCTGCCGCTCACCTTGCGCACGCTGCGCGAAAATCCGCTGGCGCTGGCCGATGACGGCGAAGAGCGTTCCCTGTTCAGCCCGCAGGAACTGACGGTGATGAAATATTGGATGGCAGAAATGCCCAACTACCGCATCGCGAAAAAGCTGCAGATCAGCTCGCATACGGTGTATGTGCACAAGCGTCACATCACGGAGAAAATCAACGCGCGCAACCGGCTGGAGTTCTACTCGCTGTATAACGTGCTGCGTTATTTCTACCCGCCCAGCGCACCAACGAATTCGACGCCGCTGGCGCTGCTGGCGGTGTAACATCAAGCCTGCGATAACGCAGGCTTTTTTATCGCCACTCTTCCAGCGCTAGCGCGCGCCCCGCTATAAAAGGTGCCGAGAAAAGGACTATAATCAAAGGTCTCTTTCTTCAGGCGGCTGAAATGTTAAACCGAATACTGGCGGCTATCGTCAACAACGTGCGTGAGCACCTGGTGCTGTATCTTTGTCTGTGGCTGGTGCTGCTGGCGCTGGATGTCTATTTTTTCTTCGTGATGTAACCCATGCCGTCGTCATTTCCCCGATTGAGCTTCAGCCGCTTCGGCGATCCCGCCCAGGTGCTGGCGCTGCAGCAGACGAGCAGGCCGCCGCTGCGCCCCGGCCGGCTGCTGCTGCAGATGCGCTATGCCCCGATCAACCCTTCCGACCTGATCCCGATTCACGGCCAATACGCGCACCGCATCGCCCTGCCGCAGGTGCCTGGCTATGAAGGCGTAGGCGTCATCGTCGATCCGCAAAGCGGACGCTCGACCGGCCGACGCGCACTGGCGGTAGCGGGTGACGGCAGCTGGCAAACCTTCGTCACACTGCCTGAAGAACGGGTGGTCTGGGTACCGGACGACATCGACGACGCCAGCGCGGCGCAAATCTATATCAACCCGCTCACCTGCTGGGTGCTGCTGACGCAATGGCTGCCGCTCAACGCCGGCGACGTGCTGCTGCTCAACGGCGGCGGCTCCGCCGTTAGCCTGCTGCTGGCACAGATGACGGCGCTGCGTGGCATTCGTCTGGCGGTGGTGGTGCGTAACCTCACTCATCGCCCGGCGCTGCTGGCCGCCGGCGCCTGGCGCGTTATTGAGGCGCCGCAGCTGGCGCAAATGACCCACTTTGGTGCCCGCGCCGCTATCGACTGCATCGGCGGAGAAGACGGATTGCAGCTGGCGCGGGCGGTTCGCACCGGCGGCGACTTTGTGGCGCTGGGCCTGCTGGGTGGGCGCCAGGTGGACTGGCGGCGCGTGGTGGACGAATTGAAGCTGCGTGCTTCGCTGTTCCACCTGCGTAAATGGAATGCGCAGGCGGCACCGGCGCAGTGGCAAACGGCGTTTTATCAGCTATTCCAGCTGCTGCGGCGCGGCCAGCTGGCGTTGCGCCAACCTGCCGCGATTTACCCTTTGCAACAGTACGCAGCGGCGCTGCAACACGCTGCGCAGCCCGGTGTGAACGGCAAGATCTTCCTCACTCCGGCGGCGCCGGAGGCTGACGCGGCGGGCGGCCGTCGCCCAGGATAACCGCAAGCCGATAACCGCCCTCGGTGGTTTCCAGCGCGATGCGCGCCACGATCGTCAGCGGCACTGACAGCAGCATGCCGACCGGGCCGAGCAGCCAGCCCCAAAAAATCAGCGACAGGAATACCACCAGCGTCGATAACCCCAGCCCGCGCCCCATCACCCGCGGTTCGAGGATATTGCCGATCACCATGTTGATTGCGATAAAGCCGCCCGCCACCACCAGCGCATCACCCAATCCGTTGAACAGCAGCGCCTGAATCAGCGGCGGAATGGCGGCCAATACCGAGCCGATATTGGGAATATAGTTGAGCAGAAACGCCAGCAGCCCCCAGATAAAGGCGAAGCGTACGCCGACCGCCGCTAGGAAGATCCAGACGATCACCCCGGTGGCCAGGCTGATGATGGTTTTAATCACCAGATAACGCGTCACGCCGTCCAGCGCCCGCCGCATCGCGGCGAGGCCTTCATTCGGCTTATCCAGCGCCTGCTGCAGTTTATAAGGCAGCAGCTGCACTTCGAACAGCATAAACACCACGGTCATCAGCAGCAGGAAGACGTTGGTCATGGCGCCAGACAGGTGCCCCAGCATGCGGGTAACCAGATTCATCGCCGCGCTGGGATCGACATATTGCAGCATCGCTTCGCTGGAGAGGCTGATATTGAAGCGATCGGCGTAATACTGCAGCTCGCGCAGTTTCTCGATCATCATGCCGCGGTACTGCGGCAGCGAACGGGCGAACTCGTTCAGCGAAGCGCCCAGCATGCCGATGAACAGCATCACGACCACAATCACCGCCGTCACCAGCAGCGTCACCCCAAGGATGCGCGGCACCCGTCTGCGTTCCAGCATCGCCACCAGCGGGTTCAGCACCATGGCGAGGAACACCGCCAGTAGAAACGGCACCACGATGTCGGCGGCGGCTTTCACCCCAGCCAGAATGATCACCAACATCGCCAGCAGGACGGCCAAACGCAGGCTGTTGTCGGTTACACGGGTTCGGCCCATGACGTTTCCTTGTTATTTCACTGGGTTAGCCGGCCATCAAGAGCCGACGCTTGGCGCTAATGGTAGCAAATTCCGCCGTTGTGCCGCAGAGGATTTCGCGTAACCGTTCGAAAAAATTAATCTTTCCGCCCTGCTCTTCGCCGCGAGAAATAGGCATAACCTTTGCCAACAAATAATCCCACCGAGCAATTTATGGACGGTTTACGTAAAATGACAAAAGCTGACATTAATAGATAATAAGCCTAATTTTCAACAACTAGCATAATCGTTACGTGAAAGAAATAATATCATCTTCAACGATTTATCTGATGAACTCCGAACATCTCAAACAAATTCACTGACTAATATTTCTAAGAAGTAACATAGTTAAATTTATTATTGATTTTATGTTTCCTAAAGTTTAATTATTGCAGCCAGCCAATCGGTAATCGAAGGAAACAGGATGCTCTGGAAAAATACCGCCGATCGTTTCGGCCATGTGTCAGTGTTGATCCACTGGCTGGTGGCGCTGACGGTGTACGGCATGTTCGCACTTGGTCTGTGGATGGTTACGCTGGGCTATTACGACGTCTGGTACCACCAGGCGCCGGAGATCCACAAAAGCATCGGCGCGCTGCTGTTCATCGTCATGGTGATCCGCGTGATCTGGCGCTTTGTCTCGCCGCCGCCCAAGCCTCTGGCCAGCTATGGTCGCCTCACTCGCGTCAGCGCCATTCTCGCGCATCTGGCGTTGTACGCCGTGTTGTTCGGCATTCTGATCAGCGGCTATCTGATCTCGACCGCCGACGGCCAACCGATCAGCGTATTCGGCTGGTTCGACGTGCCCGCCACCGTGACCGGCATGGCGGAGCAAGCCGATACCGCCGGCGCCATTCACCTTTACCTGGCCTGGGCCGTGGTAGTGCTCTCGGTACTGCACGGGCTGGCCGCGCTTAAACATCACTTTATCGATCGTGATGTCACTTTGAAACGGATGCTGGGTAGCAGCGCCGATTAACCTTTGGACTTATGGAGATTGCTATGTTGAAAAAGACCGTATTGGGCCTGACCGCAGGCGCCCTGCTGCTGAGCGCCGGTTCCGCACTGGCGGCGGACTACAAGATCGACAAACAGGGCCAGCACGCCTTTATCGAATTCCGCATCCAGCACCTGGGCTACAGCTGGCTGTACGGCAGCTTTAAAGACTTCGACGGCGGCTTCACCTTCGACGAAAAAGATCCGTCCAAGGACAAGGTCAACGTGACCATCAATACCGCCAGCGTCGACACCAACCACGCCGAACGCGACAAGCACCTGCGCAGCGCCGAGTTCCTCAACGTAGAGAAGAACAAGCAGGCCAAGTTTGAATCCACCGACGTGAAGAAAAGCGGCGACGGTTATGCGGTGGTCGGTAACCTGACGTTGAACGGCGTGACCAAGCCGGTCACGCTGGACGCCAAACTGATTGGCCAGGGCAACGATCCGTGGGGCGGCTACCGCGCCGGCTTTGAAGCCAACGGCAAGATCAAGCTGAAAGACTTCGGCATCACCACCGATCTGGGCCCGGCGTCGCAAGACGTTGAGCTGATCATCTCCGTAGAAGGCGTACGCGAGAAATAAAAAAAAGCCCGGCTTGGCGGCCGGGCTTCTGATTTCCTCAGGCTCAGCGGGCTGGGCCTTCTTCTTCCGGTGCCGGAATGTGCATCGTAGTCTGCAACAAGCCTTTCGACTTATTGAAGATCTTGACGCCGTTTTCACGGCCGGCACGGCGCGCGCGCTGCTCTTCACGCGGCAACTTCAGCTCTTCGCGGCAAATCTCGCTGCAGCACCCTTCAAACTTGGCGGCGCAGCTCGGGCACTGAATGAACAGCAGATGGCAGCCGTCGTTCTTGCAGTTGGTGTGGGTGTCACACGGCGCACCGCACTGGTGGCAGTTGGCGATCACATCGTCGGAGATGCGCTCGCCCATGCGCTCATCAAACACGAAGTTTTTGCCGATAAACTTCAGCGGCAACCCCTGCTCTTTCGCTTTGCGGGTGTACTCGATAATCCCGCCTTCCACGTGGTAGATGTTTTTAAAGCCGTTGTGCAACATATAGGCGCTGGCTTTTTCACAGCGAATGCCGCCCGTGCAGTACATGACGATGTTTTTGTCTTTGCTGTCCTGCAGCATCTCCACCGCCATCGGCAGCTGATCGCGGAAGGTATCCGACGGCACCTCGATGGCGTTTTCGAAGTGACCGACTTCGTACTCATAGTGGTTGCGCATATCGACGAATACCGTATTCGGATCGTCGATCATCTGATTGACGCGATCGGCCTGCAGATACTCGCCGACGTTGCTTGGGTCAAAGCTCTCGTCATCGATGCCGTCGGCCACGATACGCTCGCGCACCTTGAGGCGCAGCACCCAAAAGGATTTGCCGTCGTCTTCCAGCGCGATGTTCAGGCGCACCTGATCCAGCGCCGGGTGCGAGGCGAACAGCGCGGCTTTGAACGCGTCGAAATTATGCTGTGGCACGCTGATCTGCGCGTTGATGCCCTCTTTCGCCACGTAGATGCGGCCGAACACCTTCAGTTTTTCGAACTGAACGTACAGGCTGTCGCGAAACGCTTTGGGATCGTCGATGGAGAAGTATTTGTAAAAAGAAACTGTGGTGCGAGGCTCGGTTTCCGCCAGCATGCGCGCCTTCAGTTCCTCGTTAGAAATTCGGTTATGTAACACTGGCATGGTGTACTTTCCTGTCTTTCGGGAGGTGACTGATTATCGCGCGCAGCCTGCCGGCCCGCGCGCGGCGCACATCATACCCGAAAAACCGCCGCCGCGCAGCCCCGCCATCATGCCTACACGGTTGCTCCTGAATAATGCCCGGCCATGATATTGCCGTTGGCCTTTAGCGGGAAATATTGTGGAAAAATCCGGCACCTGATGCATATTTAACGCCGAAAAGGGGATTTTAATGCGTTGTGTTTTCCCGGAGCACGAGAAAAATGCCACAATAGTCGCAAACAAACGGCAGAAACGAACCTTGCGGCCGAACTCACCCGGCTGCCAGACCATGCTATGACTCTGTCATTACACTTAAACAACCGTATTCAAACAGAGAACCCATGACTCAAGTTCCTACTTTCAATCGCTCCTTATTGCACCCACGCTATTGGCTGACCTGGGTCGGCATCGGCTTGCTTTATCTGCTGGTGTTGCTGCCTTACCCCGTCATCTACTGGCTCGGCACCTCGATCGGGCGGTTTGCCATGCGCTTTCTCAAGCGCCGCGTCGCTATCGCCCAACGCAACCTCGAGCTCTGTTTTCCCGACATGCCGCAGGCCGAACGCGATGCGCTGGTGGTAAAGAATTTCGAATCGGTCGGCATGGGGCTGTTTGAAACCGGCATGGCGTGGTTTTGGCCTAACTGGCGCATCGAGCGCTGGTTCAAGGTCAGCGGCCTGGAACACATCCAAAAGGCGCGCGACAACCACCAGGGCGTGCTGCTGATTGGCCTGCACTTTTTGACGCTGGAGCTGGGCGCGCGCATCTTCGGCATTCATAACCCGGGCATCGGCGTTTACCGCCCGCACGACAACAAGCTGATGGACTGGCTGCAAACTTGGGGGCGCATGCGCTCCAACAAGTCGATGCTGGATCGCAAGGACGTCAAAGGCATGATCCGCGCCCTGAAACAGGGCGATATCATCTGGTATGCGCCGGATCACGACTACGGCCCGCGCAGCAGCGTTTTCGTGCCGCTGTTCGCGGTCGACAAGGCCGCTACCACCACCGGCAGCTACGTGCTGGTGCGGATGGGCAAACCGGCGATCATTCCGTTCACCCCGCGCCGCCTGCCGGACGGCAAAGGGTATGAGCTGATCATGCAACCGGCGGTGGAAAACTTCCCGCTGGATAATGAAATCGAGGCCGCCGCCTTTATGAATAAAGTGGTGGAAAAAGAGATCCTGATGGCGCCTGACCAATATATGTGGCTGCATCGTCGCTTCAAGACCCGCCCGGAAGGCGAGCCTTCGCTCTACTGATAAAGCAAACCCGCCACCGGCGGGTTTTTTATTGCGCGCCTCTTGAGAATCGACGGCGAGGGTGGGATGGTAAAGCCTTTGCCGCCAACCTGGAGCCGCTATGTACATTGTCAGCCTGACCTACCATCGCCCGATCGCCGAAGTCGACAGCCACCTTGACGGGCACATCGCCTGGCTTAAGAAATATTTTCAGGACGGCACCTTCGTCGCCTCCGGCCGCAAAAATCCCCGCACCGGCGGCGTGATCCTGGCCAAGGGCATTGAGCGTGCGCGGTTAGACGCCATCCTGGCCGAAGATCCCTTCAACGCCGTGGCTCACTACGAGGTCACCGACTTTAGCGCCACCACCACCGCCGCCGGTTTCGAGGCGCTGGCCGGACTATAAAACGCTGTAAATTCCGCGCGCTAAGCGCGGAATAAGGTTTAAACGTCTTTTTTAAAACTTTATTTCATTTTTTGCCCAATCCTTGTCCCCTCGTTTGCCGTCGCCGCGCTGGCGGCGCATACTTACCAAGCTAACTTTCACGCTTTGCCCCTTCATCTTGCCGCCGGCAAAGCGCGTCACCTTTCGGCAGTGGACATTTATGGCTTCGGCAGCAGAACCCGTTAACTGGAAACGCAACCTTTTCGTCGCCTGGGTAGGGTGTTTCCTCACCGGCGCCGCCTTCAGCCTGGTGATGCCGTTTCTGCCGCTGTATGTAGAGACGCTGGGTGTAACCGGCCATCAGGCGCTCAACATGTGGTCCGGTCTGCTGTTCAGCATCACCTTCCTGTTTTCCGCTATCGCCGCGCCATTCTGGGGCGCCCTGGCCGACCGACGCGGCCGTAAACTGATGCTGCTGCGCTCAGCGTTGGGCATGGCGATCGTCATGGTGCTGATGGGCATGGCGCAAACGGTCTGGCAATTTCTCGCGCTGCGAGCGGTGCTGGGGCTGCTTGGCGGGTTCATACCCAACGCCAACGCGCTGATCGCCACCCAGGTGCCACGCAACCGCAGCGGCTGGGCGCTCGGCACCCTGTCAACCGGCGGTGTCGGCGGTGCGCTGATCGGCCCGCTGATCGGCGGCCTGTTGGCCGACCTCTATGGTCTGCGCCCGGTGTTTTACATCACCGCTGCGGTGCTGTTCGTCTGCTTCGTGCTGACGCTGCTGTATGTCAAAGAGCAATTCACCCCGGTACAAAAACGCGACATGTTGCACGCACGGCAGGTGTTTGCCTCGCTGAAAAACCCGAAGCTGGTGCTCAGCCTGTTCGTGACTACCATGATTATCCAGATTGCCACTGGCTCAATTGCGCCGATCCTGACGCTGTATGTGCGCGATCTGGCCGGCGCCACCCATAACCTGGCGTTTATCAGCGGGCTGATCGCCTCGGTGCCCGGCGTCGCGGCGTTGATGAGCGCTCCACGGCTGGGCAAGCTGGGCGATCGCATCGGCCCGGAGCGCATTCTGATATGTATGCTGATCGTCTCGGTGCTGTTGCTGATCCCGATGGCCTTCGTGCAAACGCCGTGGCAGCTCGGGGTGCTGCGCTTTCTGCTGGGGGCGGCCGACGGCGCGCTGCTGCCGGCGGTACAGACGCTGCTGATTTACAACTGCACCAATCAGGTGGCCGGCCGCATTTTCAGCTATAACCAGTCGTTCCGTGACGTCGGCAACGTCAGCGGCCCATTGCTTGGCGCCGCGGTCTCCGCCGGCTACGGTTTTCGTGCAGTCTTCGGCGTCACCGCTTTGGTGGTGCTGTTCAACGCCGGTTATTCCTGGTGGTGTCTGCGGCGGCGGCCGGGCTACATGCGGGAAGACACGCTGCAGGAAGAACAATAGCTGCATTTATCGCCAATTTCAGCCATTGGCCGGATCAACGCCGCGTTTCCCCTACTTTTAATAATGCTTCCTTCGGGCCTGCGAATTTTCGGCCCACTCGGAACATTCTTACCTCAACATCTTGTTTATCAACAATTAATTAACTTTCAGCGCATAAAACCCGCTGTCAATCATATTCCCGCCACAACCAACAGAAAAACCAGAAAAGGAGATGCTTGTCGACTTTTCGTCTAAAAAATGGGATACAGGTACTAGACAAAACCAACGACCAGTTATCAAATGGTTAAATAATATCACGCCAGATGTGAACCATCGGCCAAGTGAAAAAAGGTCAGCACGCTTTCCACGGTTTATCAGCGTTGCAGCCACGGTTTTGTCGGGTAATCCGCATTGGGCGGATCGCCTTCATTAAATACACATACAACCACAGTACGGGCTGCAGCCATGCAGCGCCTTTTTATTGGGAAATCGTTATGCAATCCTCTGTCAATAAGTCAGAAAGCCGGACCTTCTTCGGCCATCCCTATCCGCTGGGTTCTCTGTTCTTCACCGAAATGTGGGAACGCTTTTCGTTCTACGGCATCCGTCCGCTGCTGATCCTGTTTATGGCCGCCACCGTGTACGACGGCGGCCTGGGTCTGGCGCGTGAGAACGCGTCGGCGATCGTCGGCATTTTCGCCGGCAGCATGTACCTGGCGGCACTGCCGGGCGGCTGGCTGGCGGACAATTGGCTCGGCCAACGCAAGGCCGTCTGGTACGGGTCTATCCTGATCGCCCTCGGTCACCTGTCGATCGCCCTGTCCGCGGTGATGGGCACCAACCTGTTCTTCATCGGCCTGATGTTCATCGTGCTCGGTTCCGGCCTGTTCAAGACCTGTATCTCGGTGATGGTCGGCACGCTGTACAAGAAAGGCGATGCGCGCCGCGACGGCGGTTTCTCGCTGTTCTACATGGGCATCAACATCGGTTCGTTCATCGCCCCGTTGATCTCCGGCTGGCTGATCAAGTCACACGGCTGGCACTGGGGCTTCGGCATCGGCGGTATCGGGATGCTGGTGGCGCTGGTGATTTTCCGGGTGTTCGCCGTACCGGCGATGAAACGCTATGACCGCGAAGTGGGCCTGGATTCCACCTGGAACAGCCCGGTCGCGAAGAAAAAAGGCGTCGGCGCCTGGCTGCTGGCATTGGCGGTAGTCCTGGCTGCGGTCATCGTACTGATCGCTCAGGGCACCATCGTCATCAACCCGGTTGAGGTAGCCAGCGTGCTGGTGTACGTCATCGCCGCGTCGGTCACCCTGTATTTCATCTACCTGTTCGCCTTTGCCGGCCTGAGCCGCAAAGAGCGTGCACGCCTGCTGGTGTGCTTCATTCTGCTGATCTCCGCCGCGTTCTTCTGGTCGGCGTTTGAACAGAAGCCGACCTCGTTCAACCTGTTCGCCAACGATTACACCAATCGCATGGTCGGCGGCTTCGAGATCCCGGCGGTGTGGTTCCAGTCGATCAACGCCCTGTTCATCATCCTGCTGGCGCCGGTGTTCAGCTGGGCCTGGCCTGCGCTGGCGCGCAATAACGTGCGTCCGAGCAGCATCACCAAGTTCGTGATCGGTATCCTGTGCGCCGCCGGCGGTTTCGGCCTGATGATGTTGGCCGCGCAGAATGTGCTCAGCAACGGCGGCGCCGGCGTATCGCCGATGTGGCTGGTGGGCAGTATCCTGATGCTGACGCTGGGTGAACTGTGCCTGAGCCCGATCGGGCTGGCCACCATGACGCTGCTGGCACCGGAGAGAATGCGCGGGCAAATGATGGGGCTGTGGTTCTGCGCCAGCGCGCTGGGCAACCTGGCTGCCGGCCTGATCGGCGGCCACGTCAAGGCCGACCAGCTGGATATGCTGCCGGATCTGTTCGCTCGCTGCTCCGTCGCGCTGCTGATCTGCGCCGCCGTGCTGATCGTGCTGATCGTGCCGATTCGCCGCATGCTGGAAAATACCCAGTCCAAGAGCGCGCAAAAACCGGCGACCAACGCCTGACGGATAACCCGTTTTTATCTCGCAAACCGGCGCTCGAGGCGCCGGTTTTTTTTATGCTTGCCAGGCCTGATGTTGCAGGACCACCCGGTAGCCGTCAGGATCTTCAAAGGTTTGCCCCGCCCTATCCCAATAGGGGTTATAGGCGACGACCGCCAAGAATCCCGCCGCCCGCATCCGCTCACACCCGGCTCGCCATTCGTTCTCATCCGGCAGGTAAAACACCAGCAGATGATCCTGCGTCGGCGCCTGCCCGACCCGCACCCCGCGATGCTGCGTGAACTCCAGATGGTAGGCATGCTGCGGATGCCCGATCATAATGCCGTCAAAGCCCTGATGATCGACAAACTCGCCCAGCCTTTCAAACCCCAACCCGCGGCAATACAGCGTGGCAATCTCTTGCAACCGATCGGTCGGGCGCGCAATGCGCAGCACCGCCTTGGCTATCGACATGAACGCCTCCACCTCATGATAATCTCATACAGCGCCATGCCCGCCAGCATCGCCAGCAGGAACGGCCATACCCGTTGTATTTCCGCCCCCGCCAACACCCAGGCCGGGCCAGGGCAAATGCCCGCCATGCCCCAACCGATGCCGAACAGCGCGCTGCCCACCAGCAAACGGCGATCCACACGCCCGGCGGCCGGGATCTGCAGCGGTTCCCCCAACAGGCTCCGCTGGCGTCGGCGCGCCCACATAAAGGCCGGCGCCGCCACCGCAATCGCCCCAACCATCACCAACGCCAGCGAAGGATCCCACTGGCCGGTAATATCGAGAAAAGCCAGTACTTTAGCGGGATTGGCCATGCCGGCGATAATTAACCCCAGGCCGAAAATCACGCCGCTCAGCAGCGCCAACAGAGACTTAAGCATCTTCACCCTCCCAGCAGATGGCGCATCAGCCACACGGTCGTAAAGCCCAGCAGCATAAACACCGCCGTGGCGGCCAACGATCGCGGTGCCAACCGCGCGACGCCGCACACGCCGTGCCCGCTGGTGCAGCCGCTGCCCAATCGGGTACCCACCCCCACCAACAGCCCCGCGATCGCCAGCCAGCCGCTGCCGGCCGCGATCTCACCAGGAGGCAAAGCCGCCGCCGCAGCATACAGCCAGGGAGAAATCAGCAACCCGCCAAGAAATGCGGCGCGCCAGCCCCGCTCCCGGCCGCCCGCGCTCAATAAGCCGCCGGTAATGCCGCTGATGCCGGCGATGCGGCCGTTGAACAGCAGCAGCAGCGCTACCGCACCGCCGATAATGGCCCCGCCCGCGAGCGCGGAATAGGGCGTGAAGTGTTGCCAGTCAATGGTCATCGCGGTTCTCCGGCTGTGGGCAATACAGTTGATACAGGGTCGTTAGCAGCGCCAGCGCTTTGGCATCGGCCACCGCATAGTAAATCTGCTTGCCGGCTCGCCGGGTGGAGACCAGCCCCTCCTCGCGCAGCACGCCAAGCTGTTGGGACAATGTCGGCTGGCGGATAGCCAGCGCCTGCGCCAGCTCGCTCACTGCCATCTCGCCCTGGCTGAGTCGACACAGCAGCAGCAGCCGATCTTCATTGCCCAAGGTGCGCAGCATCGCGCCGGCCTGCGCCGCCGCCTTGCGCATCGCGTCAATATCCATCACCCCTCCAATCAATTTATAAAATTATATAATATCATTTTATAAACTATTCATCTGCCGCGTGCCACAGGCTGGTGTGGAACCGCGCCGCATGGCATGCTGTCATCCCCCTTTTTGCCGCGCGGAGGCCGCTAACGATGCTGCTGTTTCATGACGTTCTGCCGGTCGATCAGCCCATCCGGCCGTTGGCCAAGGATTATCGCCACGGCGACAGCGAGCCGGATCACTACCATAACTGCGCGCAGCTGATCCACAGCCTGAGCGGCGTAGTGCAGGTCACGACCCGGCTCGGCAGTTGGGTGGTGCCACCCGGCCGCGGCGTCTGGGTGCCGGCGAAAATAGTGCACAGCCTGCGCATCACCGGCCAGGTGGCGGCCAGGACGCTGTTTGTCGATCCGTTGGCGCGCGCCGATCTGCCGGCCCAATGCCAGGTGGTGCAGATTTCGCCGCTGCTGCGCGAGTTGATTATCTGTGCGATGGAGATTGCACCCGGCTATCCCAGCGGCGGGCGCGATGAGCGCGTGATGGAACTGATCCTGGATGAGTTGAGAATGCTGCCGATCCTGCCGTTGCACCTGCCCGAACCGCGTGAGGCCTCACTGCTTGCCTTATGCCGCCATATTCAGGCCACGCTGGCACAGCCCTGGACGCTGGAACAGGCGGCCGCTCATCTCAGCGTCAGCGGACGCACCCTGTCGCGGCGCTTCCAGCGAGAAACCGGGCTGCATTTTAGTGATTGGGTGCGGCGCGCCCGCTTGCTGGCGGCGTTGAACGCGCTGGCGACCGGCCGCTCGGTGTTGGAAGTGGCGCTGGATCTTGGCTATGACAGCCCCAGCGCGTTCAGCGCCATGTTCCGCCGGTTATTGGGGGTCGCGCCCAGCGACTATTTCAGCCGGACCGCGCCGACGACAGATAGCGCCCGGCAACGTTGAACAGCGCCTGCAGCGAAGCGCTGGCGGAGTCAACGTCGATGCCAACGCCGTAGGTCGCCTCACCTTGCGGCAGCGCACAGCGGATATAGGCCACCGCTCGGCTGTCGCTCTGATGCCCCAGCGTGTGCTCGTGGTAATCCTCAATCGCCAGCGGCAAGCCGAAGCGCTGGCGCAGCGCATCCACCGCGCTGGAAAGCAGACCGTTGCCGGTCCCCTGCAGACGCAGTGGCTCTCCCTCGCAGGCAACTCGCGCGTTGAAGCTGTAGGCCTCTACCCCATGACTTTCCGTCTGGTAGCTCAACAGCTGCAAGCACGGCTGCTCCACCAGCCCATAGGTGTCGCGGAATAAGCGCCACAGCTGTGCGCCGCTCATTTCCTTCCCGCTGCCGTCGGTCGCACGCTGCACCACCTGGCTGAAATCAATCTGCAGACCGCGCGGCAACGCCAGCCCATGATTTTGTTCCAGTAGCCAGGCAGCCCCGCTTTTACCGGACTGGCTGTTGACCCGGATCACCGCCTCATAGCTGCAGCCGACATCGGCGGGATCGAGCGGCAGGTAAGGCACTTGCCACCAGCCATCTTGTCGCTGCCGTTGCGCGGCGAAACCTTTTTTGATCGCATCCTGATGCGAACCGGAGAAGGCGGTAAACACCAGCTCACCGGCATAAGGATGGCGAGGATGCACCGGCAGCTGATTGCACTGTTCCACCACTTCCACCACCTGTTTCAGGCGGCTGAAGTCCAGGCCCGGCGCCACGCCCTGGGTATAGAGATTCAACGCCAACGTAACCAGATCGACGTTGCCGGTACGCTCTCCGTTGCCGAACAGGCAGCCTTCGACCCGATCGGCACCGGCCAGCAGCGCCAGCTCCGCGCAGGCCACGCCGGTACCGCGATCGTTATGCGGATGTACGCTGATCGCCACATCGGCGCGACGGCTGAAGTGACGGCAGAACCACTCAATCTGATCGGCATACACGTTGGGCATACTCACCTCCACCGTCGCCGGCAGGTTGATGATCATCGGCCGTTGCGGCCCCGGTTGCCACACCTCCGCCACCGCCTCACAGATCTCCAGCGCGAACTCTAATTCAGTAAAACAGAAGGTTTCCGGCGAATACTCGAAGCACCAGGCGGTATCGGGCTGAGCCTCGCAATGCCAACGAATGCGCCGCGCGCCGTTCACCGCCAGCGCCACGGTTGCGGCCTTATCCTGACGGAACACGATGTCGCGAAACATCGGCGCCGTGGCGTTGTACAGATGCACGATTGCCCGCGGTGCCCCCAGCAGCGCCTCGAAGGTACGATCGATCAGATCGTCTCGCGACTGCGTCAGCACCTGAATCGTGACGTCGTGCGGGATCAGTTGCTCGTCGATCAGCGTGCGCACAAAATCGAAATCCGTTTGCGACGCCGAAGGGAAAGCCACCTCAATCTCTTTGAAACCGCACTGCAACAACAATTGATAGAATTCGCGCTTGCGCGCGTTATCCATCGGCTCCGCCAGCGCCTGGTTGCCGTCGCGCAGATCGCTGGAGCACCAGCGCGGCGCCTGCCGCAGGGTACGCGAAGGCCACTGACGATCCGGTAATGTCACCGGCGGGAACGGTCGGTATTTGCTTGAAGGGTCGATTAACATGGGCTTCTCCTGGCAACTGAGTGAACGATAGCGCCATTATTTCCCGCCATCGCCTCCTCTTCTCCCGCTTTGCGGACAACCGTCGTCGCAAAGCGGACAACAAAAAAATTTGCATCCTGCGCCAGTGAGACAACAATTAGTTTTGACGTTTATCCCACCGCACCGGCAATGCGCCGGGCGCTCTACTCTCATTGTCAACGGAGGCGAACATGAGCCTGTATGCAACCCTGGAAGAAGCCATCGAGGCCGCACGTGAAGAGTTTATCGACACCGCCGAAGGCGGCGGCGATGACGAACCGCCGGTGCCGCAGCAGTTCAATCTGCAAAAGTACGTGATGCAGGATGGCGACACGATGTGGCAGGCCGAGTTCTTCGAAGAAGAAGGCGAAACGGTGGAATGCCTGCCGCTGCGCAGCGGTGCGGCGGCGCAGGCGATATTCGACGGTGACTACGACGAGGTGGAGATCACCGCCGAGTGGATAGACGAAAATACCCTGTACGAATGGGAAGAAGGCGACTTCCAGCTCGAGCCGCCGCTGGATACCGAAGAAGGCCAGGCCGCGGCCGATGAATGGGATGAACGTTAACCCGCACCACGTTTTTATCGCCAAGGAGGCAGTATGATTATCCGCCGGGCCCGCCCTACCGACTACCCCGCCATTTTACAGCTGCAGGGGGAAAACGTGCCGGAAGCACTCGACGAGCGCCACAAA
Source organism: Serratia sp. TMDUHS_CL (assembly GCF_037137105.1). Classification (NCBI taxonomy): domain Bacteria; kingdom Pseudomonadati; phylum Pseudomonadota; class Gammaproteobacteria; order Enterobacterales; family Yersiniaceae; genus Serratia; species Serratia sp. TMDUHS_CL. Next base: position 106,287 of record NZ_JBBBDV010000009.1, on the reverse strand, counting down.
CGGCAGGGATTTATCGTATCGCGCATGAATGAGGCGCAGCTGACGGCGATCAACCGCGGCATCGGCATACTCGTGGCCGAACAGGAGAACCAACTGGCCGGGTTCGTTTGCCTGATGCCCGCCGACGTGCAACCGCGGCCGCCGGTGGTGGATGCGATGCTGGCGACGCTCGCCACGCAGTCCTTCGCCGGGCGGGCGCTGAGTGAGCAGCGGGTGTTTCTCTACGGCCCGGTTTGCCTCGACGCAGCCTGGCGCGGCAAAGGCGTGCTGAAACGCCTCTACGCCGCCGTCAAAGCGCACACCCGTCATGACTACGACGTGGGCGCGCTGTTTATCGACGACGACAATCCGCATTCGTTGGTCGCTCATGTGCAAGGGTTGGGCATGACGGCGCTGGCACCTTTCCATTGCGGGCAGAAAGGCTATCAGCTGGTGGTGTTCGCCACCCGCTGAGCAGGTTTATTCATAGGGGCCATGCTGCGCATCGAACGGCAGCATAAAGGTGTCCACCACCATCGACAGCGGCACGTCTATCACCGTGACGTAACGCCAGGGCGTATCGCGCAAATCCCACTGCACGCCGGGATAGTACTGGTGGCCATGCCCCGCACCGGGCACGGTGCGGCTGATGATGCTGCCGCAACCGGTTAAGACCATCACGCCGGCCGCCACGCAGGCCAGCCGAAGGTAGGAAGAGAGCTTCACGACATTGACTCTGAGCAAAGGGTTGTTTCGCGAGTGAACAACGCATCGGCCGCAGTCTATCACAGTTCCCTTTCTCTTCCGGTACCGGCGCGCGTAAGCAAAAGGTAAAAAAAACGGGGAACGCGCCATGCGCATTCCCCGTCTGAGCGTTACCGTTCAGCGATTAACGTCGGCCCGTTGGGTGTGCCAGCGGGTTGTGCGGCAACTGCTGATAGTGCTCACGCCAGGCGGCGCCTTCCGGCAGCAGCCAGACGCGCTGGTGCAGACGAGCCAGCGTGACCGGATCGCTCAGCAGCTCCAGACGTTTGCCCTTCACCAGCTTCTCCGGCCCCAGCTCCAGCGCTTCGTTCACCCGCTCCTCGCGGTTGCGATCGAGGGTAGCGCGCAGATGGTGACGCGCCGTCGCCAACGCCGTCGCCAGCGCGTTGAAGGACGGGTTGACCACCGCATGCATAAAGCCGTTGGTCAGCGCGCGGTTGCGGTTGAGATGCAGGTACTCTTCCGTCGCCAGCAGCTCACGCGGCGGGTTGTACTCTTCCGGGATCAGGAACAGCTTGGCGCGTTTGCTCTTCATGCCCAGCGTCGCGCGGCTCGACAGCACCGACACGAACGGCGACAGGATCAGCGAGAACACGATCGGCGCCAACCACCACAGGAAGCGAAGATCCAGCCACGCCATGCCGCCGGCCCACACCAGGCCCAGCAACATCTGCGAGCCATGGCGGCGGAACGCTTCGCCCCAAGGCGTATCGTCATCGTCACGCTGCGGCGAATTCCACACCACTTCCCAACCGAGGAAGGCGCTCACCACGAACACGGTATGGAACAGCATGCGCACCGGCGCCAGCAGCACCGAGAACAGCATTTCCATCAGCATCGAAATGAACAGACGGAACGCCCCGCCGTACTCTTTCGCGCCCTTGGCCCAGATCAGCACGATGCTGAGCAGCTTCGGCAGGAACAACAGCACCAGCGTGGTGGAGAACAGCGCTATCGCCAGCTCGGGCCGCCACTGCGGCCAGACCGGGAACAGCTGCCGCGGCTGCAGGAAGTATTGCGGCTCCATCAGGGTGTGCACCACCTGCAATGCGGTGGAGAGCGCCAGGAACATGAACCACAGCGGCGCCGACAGGTAGGACATGACGCCGGTCAGGAACACCGCGCGGTGCACCGGGTGCATGCCTTTCACCAGGAACAGGCGGAAGTTCATCAGGTTGCCGTGGCACCAGCGACGGTCGCGTTTCAGCTCGTCCAGCAGGTTTGGCGGCAGCTCTTCGTAACTGCCCGGCAGATCGTAAGCGATCCACACGCCCCAGCCGGCGCGGCGCATCAGCGCCGCTTCAACGAAGTCGTGCGACAAGATTGAACCGGCGAAGGAACCCTCGCCCGGCAGCGGCGCCAGCGCACAGTGCTCGATAAACGGCTTCACGCGGATGATGGCGTTATGGCCCCAGTAGTGCGACTCGCCCAGCTGCCAGAAATGCAGGCCGGCGGTAAACAGCGGCCCGTAAACGCGGGTAGCGAACTGCTGCACGCGCGCATACAGGGTATCCATACCGGACGCCTTCGGCGCGGACTGGATGATGCCGGCGTTCGGGTTGGCTTCCATCAAACGCACCAGCCCGGTGAGGCATTCGCCGCTCATCACGCTGTCGGCGTCCAGGATCACCATGTAGCTGTACTCACCGCCCCAACGACGGCAGAAGTCGTCGATGTTGCCGCTCTTGCGTTTTACGCGACGACGGCGGCGGCGATAGAAGATGCGGCCGTGGCCGTCGACATCGCGGCACAGCTCCATCCACGCCTTTTGCTCCGCCACGCAGATGTCCGGATCGTAGCTGTCGCTCAGCACGTAGATATCGAAGTGTTCCAGCTGACCGGTGGCGGCAACGGACTCATAGGTCGCACGCAGGCCGGCGAACACGCGTTCGACGTCTTCGTTACAGATCGGCATGATCAGCGCGGTGCGGTGTGCCGGGTTGATCGGCTCATCGCCCTTGATGGTGGAGGAAATACTGTATTTGTCTTTACCGATCAGCAGCTGCAGGAAGCCCATCAGCGCGGTCCAGAAACCGGCCGAGACCCAGCAGAACAGTACGGCGAACAGGATCAGAATGCCGGTTTGCAGCACATAAGGCAGCAGCTGCAGCACCGACTGCATCAGATCCTGATCCAGCATGGCGATAGGATCGATCAGCGCCCAGCCCTGATAAGGCAAGATGGTTTTCATGTACCAGGTAGCGATGCCGGTCTGCACCAGCATCAGCACCAGCAGCACATAGCGGCGCATGGAACCGACAACGCGCCAGCGGTTCTCGGCCTCGGCCTCCTCTTTGGTGGCGTGCCGATTGTGCGGCGAACGCCCCAGCAGAGAATCCCAGAAGCGCGCCACCGGGTTGGTACGCCAGGCTTCCGGGAACATGGTGGTTCGTTTGATCGGCGGCGTCGCCTTCAGAATGGCACGCCCTTCGGCGTCGGTGTCGAAATCGTCATCGCTGACCGCATCCGGCCAGGCGCTTTCGATGCGCGGTTTGACCGAGGCCAACGCCACGTCATCCGCCGACAGGCTGTTGACGTTGGCGTCGGCGGCGCCCATCTGCCGATGGAGCGCCTCCAGTGCCTGAGCGTCATCCGCCGTGTGAGGGTTGAGCGCCTCCGACCGCTCGGCGGTCAGAGGCAGCGCCGCAAGATAATCCTGGGCGGGTTGAGTAGGCTTATTCATTGGCAGGTAGCTGATAGCTCCAGGTTTCCGACAGAGTCTTATCGCCATTGACCAGCGCTGCGCGCATTTCTACCGGCTTCTTGTCGTCTTTTACTTTCAGACGTACCGTCAGGCGCCAGCCTTTGGTCACTGGGTTATAGCGGACGTTGTTTTCTACCATTTCACCGTTGTCGCCGATGCTGATCTGAGAAGCGACCGGGGTGTTGGCGTCCAGCCCTTTCAGCACCGGGCCGACGAAGTCGACCAGGAAGGCCACGCTGCCGTCAGGCTCGCGAATCAGGTTGGACTGCTTCACGTCACCGGTCGAACGCATGGTCCGCGCCACATAGGCGATGTCTTGCGAATGCAGTTTGTCTTCATCGCGGGTGAAGTTCAGACGGTAGCTCAGCGTCAGCGGCTTTTTGGCTTCCGGCAGCGTATCCGGCGTCCAGAACGCCACGATATTGTCGTTGGTTTCATCCGCCGTCGGGATCTCCACCAGCTCGACCTTGCCTTTACCCCAGTCGCCCTTCGGTTCGATCCAGGCGCTCGGGCGCAGATCGTAACGATCGTCCAGATCTTCGTAATCCTTGAAGTTGCGGCCGCGCTGCAGCAGACCGAAGCCTTTCGGGTTCTCGACGGTATAGGTGCTGACGGACAGGTGTTTAGGATTGTTCAGCGGGCGCCAGATCCACTCGCCGTTGCCGGCATGGATAGACAGACCGTTGGAGTCGTGCAACGCCGGGCGATAGTTCAGCGTCGGCGACGGCTGGTTCGGCCCGAACAGGTACATGCTGGTCAGCGGCGCCAGGCCAAGTTTGCCCACCTTGTCGCGCAGGAACACTTTAGACTCGACGTCCACGGTGGTGTCGCGGCCCGGGATCACCGTGAAACGGTAAGCGCCGGTGGCGCGCGGGGAATCCAGCAACGCGTAGATCACCAGGTGTTTGTCGCCCTGCTTCGGACGCTCAACCCAGAATTCGCGGAAACGCGGGAACTCTTCGCCAGATGGCAAAGCGGTATCGATAGCCAGGCCGCGAGCGGAAAGCCCGTAAACCTGCCCTTTACCCACCACGCGGAAATAGCTCGCGCCCAGCAGGCTCATGATCTCATCGTTTTTGTCGGCGCTGTTGATCGGGTAGATCACCTTGAAGCCGGCAAAGCCGAGGTTTTTCACCGATTCAGGGTCGTGTTTGACCGAACCGAAGTTGAAGTAATCCGGGCTGTACTTGATCTGTTTTACGCTGGTGGAGGTGACTTCATTGATTTTCACCGGCGTGTCGAAGTACATCCCCTGATGATAAAACTCAAGCTTGAAAGGGGTTTTCAGCTTGCTCCAATAGGCTTTATCGTGATTGAACTGAATCTGCTGATAGTCTGCGAACTTCATCTCGCGGAACTGAGAAGGAAGGTTGCTCTTCGGGGCTTCGAAACCTTTCGCGGCCAGATCCTGCGCCTGCTTGGCCACATCATCAATAGAAAAGGCCCATGCCGGCGAACTGAACAGCGTGAACAATACGGTAGCACCTAACCAACGAACGCTCGCGGCGCGTGGTTGTCCGGATAATATATTAACTAGCACATCCCCCCCTATTCGTGTGCTCAAATCATTTAAATCCATATTAATGGATTACTCAGCTTTCCGACAACATGATAAATGGATGGTTCATGTTTACGGCTCATTGTTTAAGCAGCTGATGGAACACCAGCGTAGCAAGCCGCGCAACAAGACGCTATGGAAAAATGCGGGGGGCTATAGTAGGGTTTCGGATAACAATTTAACGTTTGACGACTTATTAAGCGTGTTAATGAGCACCCGATTAAATCACCAGCGGTAATCTATGACTAAAGGCAGCAAACAGCGCGAGTTTTTCCTCGATTCGATCCGAGCCTATTTGATGTTGCTTGGGATTCCGTTTCACCTCTCCCTGATTTATTCCAGCCATGCCTGGGCGGTGAACAGCGCGTCCCCCTCCTTCTCGCTCACGGTGCTGAACGACTTCATCCACGCTTTCCGCATGCAGGTGTTCTTCGTGATATCCGGCTACTTCTCCTACATGCTTTACGAGCGCTACGAGCGCCACCAGTGGCTGAAGGTCAGGCTGGAGCGGGTGGCGATCCCGCTGTTAAGCTCCATCCCGCTAATTACGGTGCCGCAGTTTTTCATGCTGAAATATTTCACCGATAAATTAAACGGCTGGGATGAATTTTCTCTCTATCAGAAAATAAATGTAACAGTTTGGGAATTGGTTTCTCATCTGTGGTTCTTATTGACGCTGTCGTTGTTAACCTGTGCCTGCTTTTATCTGTTCCGTAAAATCAAGCGTCAAACTCGTGAGCATATTCCGGCGTTAATAAACAGACTGCGTGGATTAGGAAACATCTCACTGTGTTTCTTTATTTATGCGGTATGCTATTCGGCCGCGCACCGTATTATTTTAATTGTCGCGCCGCAGCTATTATCCAACGGCCTGTTCAATTTCGTGGTGATGGAGACGATGTTCTACCTGCCGTTCTTCATCCTCGGCGCTTATGCGTTTAAGTACGTGTGGCTTAAGGAGATTTTTCTGCGTCGCTCGCCGCTGGCGCTGCTCGGCTCGCTGCTGTTGTTTATCGCATATATGCTGAATCAAAAGCTGTTGGCGCACAGCAGCTATATGTTCGAGCTGGAAGTGGTGATCAAAACCCTAATGGGGATCCTGATGACCAACGTGGTGTTCTCTTTCGGGCATAACCTGCTGAATTATCACTCGCCGCGCATCACCTATCTGGTCAATGCCTCACTGTTTATATATCTGGTGCACCACCCGTTGACCCTGATATATGGCGCTTTCGTGACGCCTTATATCGGCAACAACCTGTTGGGATTCTTGCTGGGCCTGCTGTTTGTGTTCTCGCTGGCCTTTGCTTTATATGAACTGCACAAGCGTATTCCGGTGCTGCGCTTCTTGTTCTCCGGTAAGCCGCAATAACCTTGCGCCCCTGCAAACCCGATCGTTTGCAGGGGTTTCCTGTCATCTTGCCGTCGTGCAAAAAGCCTATACTGGTGGTTTGCATGCAAAGCACACATTGCTCAGCCTGGCGCCGTCCGTTAGGGCAAAGTGATACGGCTGAATACATACCCTAATCGTTATAACTGCGATGTATAAGTAGAAATCCGGATCCCTGCCTTACGGTAGTGATTGGGCTCAACACCCCCGAAGGGCTGCGCGATCGTTTAATTCATTCGATGGCGTTAGCTGCATCTCCCTTCCGTCACGACAGAGAGGATTTTGAATGACTGATAAGAAGACCCCGGCTCAGGAAGCCGAAGTGGAAAACGCCACCCTGCTGAAGATCCTCGGCAGGCTGCTGTCCGCGCTGGACGCCTCAATCAGCGGCAAAGAACGCAGCATTTTGGTCACTGAACTCTCCAACTTCAATCTCGACGGCATTTCCGAAACGGAAAGCAAGTTGGCCAGCGAGCTGATCAAACGGGCGCTGGAATCGCTCGACCACTAACCCTACCGCGCCTGCAAACCATTAAGCCTGCCTGCGCGGGCTTAATGGTTTTTCCCTCAGCCACGATCGGCCATTGTTGCCAAAGCCGAAATACAGCAGCCTGATAATGTTGGATAAAAGGCAGGATTCTCTCTCTTCTCCTCACTTTCTTCGGTTAATCACACCAAAGGGCAATAATTGATCGGTTGTTTTCGCAATCAGCCTTGGCGTTTTACCCACTAAACACGCTATCATCGACATACGCGCAGTGCCCCCTATCCCCCAGCCTCAGGAGAACGATATTTTGGATGCCAGCACCATTAACAGTTTGTTCGTCATCGGTGCCGTGCTGGTGGGGGCAAGCATTCTGCTCAGCTCATTTTCTTCCCGGCTCGGCATTCCGATCCTGGTGATCTTCCTGGCGATCGGCATGTTGGCCGGCGTCGACGGCCCCGGCGGCATCGTCTTCAGCAATTATCCGGTCGCTTACCTGGTCAGTAACCTCGCGTTGGCGGTGATCCTGCTCGACGGCGGCATGCGCACCCGGGTCAGCTCTTTCCGCGTCGCCCTGTGGCCGGCGCTGTCTCTTGCCACCATTGGCGTGGTGATCACCGCCGGCCTGACCGGCATGGCCGCCGCCTGGCTGTTCAATCTCGATCTGCTGCAGGGGCTGTTGATCGGCGCCATTATCGGTTCCACCGACGCCGCCGCGGTCTTCTCGCTGCTGGGCGGCAAAGGCCTGAACGAGCGCGTCAGCGCCACGCTGGAGATCGAGTCCGGCAGCAACGATCCGATGGCGGTGTTTCTCACCATCACGCTGATTGCGATGATCGCCGCCGGGGAAACCGCGCTGAGCTGGACCTTCCCGCTGCATCTGATGCAACAGTTCGGCATGGGCATCGTCTTCGGTCTGGGCGGCGGCTGGCTGCTGCTGACGCTGATCAACCACATCAAACTGGCGGACGGCCTCTATCCGCTGCTGGCGGTGAGCGGCGGCATTCTTATTTTCGCGCTGACCACCGCGCTGGACGGCAGCGGCATTCTGGCGGTGTACCTGTGCGGCCTGCTGCTGGGCAATCGGCCGATCCGCAACCGTCACGGCATCGTACAAACCTTCGACGGCTTGGCCTGGCTCAGCCAGATCGGCATGTTCCTGGTGCTCGGCCTGCTGCTAAACCCGCACGAGCTGCTGCCGATCGCCATCCCTGCCCTGCTGCTGTCGCTGTGGATGATCCTGTTCGCCCGCCCGCTGTCGGTGTTTATCGGCCTGCTGCCGTTCCGCAGCTTTACCCTGCGCGAACGCGGCTTTATTTCCTGGGTCGGCCTGCGCGGCGCGGTGCCGGTGATCCTGGCGGTGTTCCCGATGATGGCCGGCCTGCCCAACGCCCAGCTGTTCTTCAACGTGGCGTTCTTCGTGGTGCTGGTCTCCCTGCTGCTGCAAGGCACCACGCTGTCGTTTGCCGCCAAAAAAGCCAAGGTGATCGTGCCGCCGGCGCTGACGCCTATCTCCCGCGTTGGGTTGGATGTGCACCCGGAGAACCAGTGGGAACAGTTCGTTTATCAGCTTTCGGCGGAAAACTGGTGCGTCGGCGCGGCGCTGCGTGAGCTGAGAATGCCGCCCAACACCCGCATTGCCGCCCTGTTCCGCGGCAAAGAGCTGCTGCACCCTAGCGGCAGTACCCGCCTGCGGGAGAACGATATTCTGTGCGTCATCGGCCATGAGCACGACCTGCCGATCCTCGGCAAGCTGTTCAGCCAGGCGCCGGCCGTGACGCTCGACGAGCGCTTCTTCGGTGACTTTATCCTGCAATCCGACGCCCGTTTAAGCGACATCTCGCAGCTTTATGGCCTCAATCTGCAGGACGACGTGGACGAGCAGCAGACGCTTGGCCAGTTCGTCATTCAGCTGATTGGCGGCGAACCGGTGATCGGCGACCAGGTGGAATGGGACGGCCTGACCTGGACCATCGCCGAAATGGACGGCAATCAAGTCAGCAAGATAGGCGTGCGGATTGTAACCGACTGACGCTGCCGCACCGGCTGCGTTACCAGACGAGGGAACTTCTGGCCTTAAGAACGTTCTTAATCACTATCATGATGCATGAAGTACGGCGTCGCTGAATTATATCCGGTTGATATAAAAACAATTTAACAGCGGCGCCAACAGGGATTAGGGATGTGAACGGCAAGACTCGATTTCTTTCGGTGATGATGATCATGGCGCTGGGCGTAGCGGCGCTCGATCTCAGCATCGCCGGTTTGGTCCATAGACTTTTAATTGGATAATTTCAACGTGACGCAGCGGGAACAAGAAAAAGACATTCTGGGGAAAATACTGGTGACGGTGTCCGCGCTTTGCCTGATTCTGGTGGTGGCGTTCCTCATCTGGGGATTCGTGCTGGATTGATACCGCCCGACGCTCAGAGATAAAAAAAACCGCCGCGGCGGTTTTTTTTATGGGTCAGGCGATCAGATCTTGCAACCTTCGCAGTCCGCTTCGTCTTCGAGGAACTCAGGGACCTCTTTTACCTTCTGCGCCGCTTTTTCTTCGGCTTTCGCCAGTTCGGCATCGATATCAAAATCGAAAATATCATCACTCATCGCTTGGTCCTCACTCTGCTTCACGTTCAAACGCTGAGTATAATCGACAAGCCGCCGGCCGGAAACCTTTCAGTTTGCCGCCGCCAGCTGCGGTGGCTCATCCTGCGGCTTTTTTCCGTAGGCCATGTCATACACGTCGTAGAAGTCGATTTCGCCCTTGTTGCCGATGATCACCCGCATCTTCTGTTTCAGCGCGGCGCCGATAGACGGCTCATCCAGCAGCTGCTGCACCGCATAAGGCGACAGCGCGCGGGTAAAGTACCATTCGCCGTTGTAGCAAACCCGCAGATCCAGCACCCCGATGTCCTCGAAGCGGTATACCGGCCGGATCTCTATCAGCAGCATGGCGAACATGAACAGCACGAAAGCGGTGAAGCCCAAGAAGGCATATATCCCCATGTACGACACCTGGTACATCACGGCGATCACCGCGAAATAACCGGCGAACATGGCAAGGCACAGATAGCGGTGAGTGCGGGCGAATTCGCTGTTGAAGCGCGGCTTGCCGTCACGCCCTTCGCGCCGATTGATCTGTTCAATCTCTTTAACCAAGATGCTTTTAATCGCGTCCATCGTTACAACCTTATGCTGGAAACAGCATTGCCATCAAATCTCACCGCTAAAAGTAACACAAGTACAGTTTCGCCGGGTAGATCAGTTAGCCAACTTAATGGCGGCAACTGTTATAGTTCGGATTCAGCGCGGCTGGGCGGCCTTGCCTTGCGCAAACATGAACATGCGCTGGGCCACATCGTCGGCCTGTTTGATTTTCTGCTTTTGCGGTTCGTTGCTGCGTTGAATGGCGCGGGCGTAAGCGATTTCATGAGCCTGATCGATCATCGCGATGATCCGGTCACGTTCGGTCTTCTCCATATTGCCCAACATGGTGGTGATAATCGCCTGATAAGCGTTGGACGCGGCGCTCAGCGCTTTCTCTCTCGCCTCGAGGGCGGCGACGCGTTGCAAGAGTTCCTGCAGTTGCTCGGAGTGAGACATATCGACCTCCTGTTGCCGGGCAGCAAGCCTGCCTGATTACAGTTTAGCAAAGGATCGAAAGAGAAAGAGGAAGGAAAGCCAGCGGTTACGGTAAAGCACACCCGAAAATCCCAACGAGGAGCCGATAGTGCAAATCAACCCGGGTGCGCTTTACGGTAAGCGCGGTGAGATGAAGGGAAGAAAGCTGGCGCGCTATGCAGGACTCGAACCCGCGTCTATCAATTTTCAAGCCAAAACAAGCCATTATAAAACCAATCACTCTGCCAACTGAGTTAATAGCGCGTTCCTTCGCTTCGGGGCGCCATTATCCATAACAACATTATGGACTCAAGCTTTTTTAGCATAATTCCCTGAATTTACAGATAAGTCTTAGGTTATCGATAGCGTTATGGCATTACGGCAGCTCAATAATCCGGTAATCGCCGGCGATGAGAGGCCTGCACAAAATCTTGTAGCCATCGCTGTCAAAGTGGCTGGCCGCGCTCTGCAGCCGCTGCGCCTGCGCCAGGCTGCTGACCGAGCCCAGATAAAACCAATTGTGAATCACATGGTACTGCCGCAGCGTCTCACCCTGCTCTTCCAACGCCACTCGCCCGGCGAACGGCCAACAGGCGATGCGTAGCTGTTCCAGCGCCGCGCCGAGCCGCCGCGCATGTTCCTGCGCCGGCTCCACGCCGCAGCAGGCGCCGGCGCACTTGCGCAGGCTGTAGCGGAAGCAGGCGCGCCCGGCGGGCAGCTTGTCGATCCCCAGCTTGCCGTAACATAAACGATGCTCGTCGGCGATGGCGCGCAGCTTTTCCAGCGCGGCATGGCGATTGGCAAACAGCCCATAAAGGTGGGGCGTGACGGCGAAATCGATCTCTTTGGCGTGGGCAATCGTCACCGTGTCTGCCTGCAGACGCAGCGCGCACAGCTGTTTCGAGCGCCGCAGGCGTTTGTTGAACAGCGGCTGCTGTTGCTTGATCAATTGCGCCTCCAGCAGCAGTGCCCCCAACTCGCCCGCAGTTTCGATAAAGCTGATGCGCCGGGTTTGACGCAGCATTTTTGCCTCGTCCTGCGCGCGGAAATGCGCCATTACGCGGCTGCGCACGTTGACGCTTTTACCGATGTAAAGCGGCAGGCTTTCGCTTTCGCCGTGAAACACATAAACGCCCGGCCCTTTGGGCAACGGCGCCAGGCAGGCGCGCAGGTGCTCCGGGTATTGGTAAATGTCGAGTTCCGGCTCGAGGCGGTTTGGCATCATGGCGGCGGCGTTATCCTGCTGATGAATGAATACTGGTTTTTTAGCCAGTATAGCGTGCCGCGCAGCCGGTTGCACACCCGGCGGATAATAACTCACCGTGATCTTTAGCGGGAAAGCCTTTACTATCCCCTTTCCAGCGGGAAAGTGCCTCACGTTTAGCACCAGTTCAGGCTGGCGCTGCCATGATGGCAGACTGGAACCGCCGCTTTTATCGTTATGGAAAACCTGGGCATGCCATCACTGAAACTCACACCCCGTCGTCTGGCGTTGATCGCCGTCATCGTTTTCATCGCCGTCGCTGTCGCGCTGGCAATCTATTGGCAACGCCCGCCGCAGCAGGATTACGTTACCGCGCCGGCCCGCCTGGGCGATATCGAGAATGCCGTGCTGGCCACCGGGCGACTGGATGCCGTCGAACGCGTTAACGTCGGCGCGCGCGTCTCCGGTGAAGTCAAATCGCTGAAGGTCAAACTGGGGGATCGCGTCACCAAAGGACAGCCGATCGCCGACATCGACGATCTGCAACAGCGCAACGATCTGCGCAACGCCGAGGCGGCGCTGAACGTCATCAAAGCCGAACTGCAGGCCAAGCAGGCACAGCTTAAGCAGGCCGAGTCGCGTTTCAAACGCCAGCGGCGCATGCTGAACGACGAAGCCAGCTCGCGTGAAGACTTCGAAACCGCCGAGGCCACGCTCGCCACCACCCGCGCCGAACTGCTTTCGCTCAATGCGCGCCTGGTGCAGGCGCAGATTGAAGTCGACAAGAAAAAGATCGACCTGGGGTATACCCGCGTCGTCGCGCCGATGGACGGTATCGTCATCGCCGTGGTCACGCAGCAGGGTCAAACGGTCAACTCCACCCAAAGTGCGCCGACCATCGTCAAGCTGGCGCGGCTGGATATGATGACCATCAAGGCGCAGATCTCCGAAGCCGACATCACCCGCATTTCGCCGGGGCAAAAGGCTTACTTCACCATTTTCTCCGATCCGGATAAACGCTACGACGCCACACTGCGCACCATCGAACTGGCGCCGGAATCGGTGATGAAAGACGACTCGCTCGCCGGCACCAGCTCCGCTTCGGGCTCCGGTACCTCGAACGCGTCGGTCTATTACAACGCGCTGCTGGACGTGCCCAACCCGGAAAACCGCCTGCGCATCGCCATGACCGCGCAGGTTTCCTTACTGCTCGGCGAAGCGAAGAATACCCTGCTGGTGCCGATCCAGGCGGTGCATAAAACCGAAGGAAAAGGGCAACAGGTGCAGGTGCTAACCCAAGATCAGCGGCTGGAAACGCGCGAAGTGACCACCGGCATCACCAACAACGTCGACATTCAGATCCTCAGCGGCCTGAAAGCCGGTGAAACCGTGGTGCTGTCGCAGCCCGCCGCCAAGTCGGCTGAGGATGGCATTTTCCTGTGAACGCGATCATCGAGCTAAAAGGCATCAGCCGGACCTACACCAACGGCGGTCAGGCGCTGACGGTGTTGAAAGACATCGATTTGACCATCGCCGCCGGCGAGCTGGTGGCGATCATCGGCGCCTCCGGCTCCGGCAAATCGACGCTGATGAACATCATGGGCTGTCTCGACGTGCCGGATCGCGGCGACTACTACATCAGCGGCCAGAACGCCGCCCACCTGTCGCCGGACGAACTGGCCCGCCTGCGCCGCGAGCATATCGGCTTTATCTTCCAGCGTTATCATCTGATGCCCGATCTCAGCGCGCTGGGCAACGTTGAAATTCCGGCCATCTACGCCAACGCCCGGCGCGATCAGCGGCGGCAGCGGGCAGCGCAGCTGCTCGCGCGGTTGGGTCTGGAAGGACGCGAAGACCACAAGCCCGGCCAGCTTTCCGGCGGCCAGCAGCAGCGTGTCAGCATCGCGCGCTCACTGATCAACGGCGGCGAAATTATCCTGGCGGACGAACCGACCGGCGCGCTGGACACCCAATCCGGCCAGGAAGTGCTGGCGATCCTCAGCGAGCTGAATCAGCGCGGCCACACCGTGGTGATCGTCACCCACGATATGAACGTGGCACAACATGCGCAGCGCGTCATCGAGCTGCGGGACGGCGAGATCATCGCTGACAGCGGCCGCCAATCGGTACCCGCCGTCGCGCTGCCGCCGCCGAACCGCAGCCGGCAAAGCGGCTGGCAAAGCCTGATCGACCGCACCCGCGAATCGCTGCACATGGCGCTGAAAGCGATGAACGCCCATCGCCTGCGCACCGCGCTGACCATGACCGGCATTATCTTCGGCATCGCCGCCGTCGTTACGGTCGTGGCGCTGGGCGAAGGGGCCAAGCAGCGCACGCTGGAGAATATCAAGGGACTTGGCACCAACGTGGTAAGCATCTATCCGGGGCGTGATTTCTTCGACGACGCCATCGACAGCATCCGCACCCTGGTGCCGGCCGATGCCGACGCGCTGGCGCAGCAAAGCTTCGTCGACAGCGTCAGCCCGGAGGTCAGCGCGTCCGACAGCATTCGTTTTCGCAGTAAATCCGCCACTGCGTCAATCACCGGCGTCGGGCGCGACTATTTCCGCGTCAACGGCATCACGCTGGTGCAAGGCGCCACCTTCCGCGACGATCGCAACGCGCTGCAGGAAGTGATCATCGACGACAACGCGCGCCAGGCGCTGTTCGGCGATTTCGGCGTCGAGCCGCTCGGCCAGATCGTGTTTCTCGGCTCGGTGCCGGCGCGGGTGGTCGGCGTCGCCAAAAGCGAACGCAACTATGCGCCCAACCGCATCAGCGTCTGGATGCCCTACAGCACGGTGATGTACCGCATGGTCGGCAAAACCACGCTCAGCGGCATTACCGTGCGGCTGAAGGATGACGTCGCCAGCGAAGCCGCCGTCAGCGCCATTACGCAGTTGCTGACCCAGCGCCATGGCGTCAAGGATTTCATGACGTTCAACCGCGATCAGTTCCGTAAATCGATCGAGCGCACCTCGATGACGCTCAGTTTGCTGATCCTGATGGTGGCCTCGATCTCGCTGGTGATCGGCAGCCTGGGCGTGATGAACATCATGCTGGTCTCGGTGACCGAGCGCACCCATGAGATCGGCGTGCGCATGGCGGTCGGCGCAAGGCGCGGCGATATCATGCAACAGTTCATGATCGAGGCGGTGCTGGTCTGCCTAATCGGCGGCGCATTGGGCATCGCACTGTCGTTCGCCGCCGGGTCGCTGTTCACCTCGCTGGCGGGCGGCATGTTCACCGCCATCTATTCCTGGCAAGCCGCCGCGACGGCGTTTTTCTGTTCAACCTTAATCGGCATGATCTTCGGTTATCTCCCCGCCCGCAAAGCGGCAAGGATGGATCCGGTCGTTTCATTGGCCAGCGAGTAACCCATGAAAATTTTCTCTCCCTTGGCATTAAGCCTCGCCGCCCTGCTCACCGCCGGCTGCGGCAACACCCTGAAAAGCGACTACCGGGCGCCGCAGGTCAACTATCCGACGAGCTGGCAGCACGCCGCCGAAAACGCCGCGCCGACGCCGTTTGACTGGCGCGATTTCCACGATCCCGAGCTCGATCGCTGGCTGCGACAGGTGATGGCGAGCAACAACGATCTGGCCGTCGCCGTGTTGCGCGTCTACCGCGCGCGCCTCGAGGCTGAACGCGTTGGCATCAGCACCGCGCCCGACGTCAACGCCTCGTTGAACAGCGGCATCAATCGCCCGCTGTCGGAGTCCTCCGCCTGGAGTAAAACCAGCGGCGCGACGCTCTCTACGAGCTATGAAGTCGACCTGTGGGGCAAATTGGCGCGCCAGCGCGACGCCGCCGAGTGGGCCAGCCAGGCTTCCGAGCAGGATCTGCAGACGGCGCGCCTGACGCTGCTGGCCAACGCCGCCACGAATTACTGGCGCATCGGCTTCCTCAATCAGCAGATCGGCGTCAGCCAGGCGAGCATCGCCTACGCCAAACAGACGCTGCGGCTGGCCAACGCCCGCTACCGGGCCGGCAGCATCTCGGCGCTGGACGTGGTGAACGCGGAACAAAACGTGCTAACGCAGGAAAGCCGGCTGCTGACGTTGCAACACGAACGTCAACAGACGTTGAACGAACAGGCGGTGCTGCTGGGCGTACCTTCAGGCCAGACCACCATCGCGCCCGCACGTCTGCCGACGGCGGCAATGCCGCAGATCAGCACCGGCATTCCCGCCAACGTCTTGAGCCGTCGCCCGGATCTCAGCGCCAAAGAGCTGCGGTTGCGCGCCGCTCTGGCCAACGTCGACGAGAAACGTCTGCAATACTACCCCGCTTTCAGCCTGACCGGCTCGCTGGGCGCCAGCAGCAGCGCGCTGCTGGAGTTTCTGCGCAACCCGACGGGCAGCCTCGGCGCCGGCCTGACGTTGCCGCTCCTGCAATGGCGGCAAATGGGCGTGGATATCAAGATCGCCCGTAACGACTACGAACAGCAGGTGCTGGAATTCAGGCAGGCGCTGTACAAGGCGATGGGCGATGTAAATAACGCCCTGTCGCTGCGCGCACAGCTGCTGGCGCAAGAGGCGCAGTTGCAGGCCTCGCTGGCGCTGGCGCGCAAATCGGAGCGGCTGAACGAGGTGCGTTACCGGCAGGGCGCCGTCACCATTACCGATTGGCTGAATGCTCAGGAGCAGCGTCGTCAGGCGGAGCTGGCGGTGGACGAAAACCGCTTCGCGCAGTACCAGAACCTGGCGAAAATCTATCTGGAATTCGGCGGTTCATCGGCCCTCTGATCCAAACTGCCTGGCCATCCGGCCAGGTGGTTTTTTAGCGGCAAACACATCAATTTTTCCTGTTTTATCTCCCGCACTCTCTATACTTCAAACATGGCCAATCAGACGAAAAACCGTCAAATCGCACAATTATTAGACCATTCTCGCACCAAATCGGTGCAAACACTTAAGTTAAACTGCTGAATTTGATCGCCGCAAGATATAACGTTAAGCTATAGATGCAAAATAATTAGTCACCTAAATGACATAACCTTGGCATAAACGACGATATTTTGTGATCCACATCCCAACTTAAATGTGGATAATGAATCGTCTTGAACCGCGATTCGATTAGCCGATTTGATAACTCGAAAACAACAGTGAACGGAGATTACGCTTTCACGAACAACGAATAATTCATTAAGGGATGATTATATGAAGTTAAGAAAAAAACGACATAAACCGATGCACATCAGCGACATCACCATCATCGATGACAGCAAACTCAAGAAAGCGATCACCGCGGCGGCCCTGGGCAACGCGATGGAGTGGTTCGACTTCGGCGTATACGGCTTTGTCGCCTACGCACTTGGCCAGGTCTTCTTCCCCGGCGCCTCGCCCGGCGTACAAATGATCGCCGCGCTGGCAACCTTCTCCGTGCCCTTCCTGGTACGTCCGCTCGGCGGTCTGTTCTTTGGCGCCATGGGTGACAAGTTCGGTCGCCAAAAGGTGCTCTCGGTCACCATTATCATCATGGCGGTCAGCACCTTCTGTATCGGCCTGATCCCGTCCTATGCGTCGATCGGTATCTGGGCACCGATCCTGCTGCTGCTGGCCAAGCTGGCGCAGGGCTTCTCCGTCGGCGGTGAATATTCCGGTGCAGCAATTTTCGTCGCCGAATACTCGCCGGACCGCAAACGCGGCTTTATGGGCAGCTGGCTGGACTTCGGCTCCATCGCCGGATTTGTGATGGGCGCAGGCGTGGTGGTGCTGATCTCCAGCATCGTCGGTGAAGCCAACTTCCTCGACTGGGGCTGGCGTATCCCGTTCTTCATCGCCGCGCCGTTGGGCTTGATCGGCCTCTATCTGCGCCATGCGCTGGAAGAAACCCCGGCGTTCCAGCAGCACGTGGACAAGATGGAGAAAGAGGATCGCAACGCCATCGAAAATCCGCCAAAAACCTCGTTCAAAGAGATCGCGGCCAAACACTGGAAAAGTTTGCTGGTGTGCGTCGGCATCGTGATTTCCACCAACGTGACCTATTACATGCTGTTGACCTACATGCCGAGCTACCTGTCGCATAACCTGCACTACTCGGAAGATCACGGCGTTCTGATCATCATCGCCATCATGATCGGCATGCTGTTCGTACAGCCGGTAATCGGCCTGACCAGTGACCGCATCGGCCGTAAGCCGTTCATTATCGGCGGCAGCATCGGCCTGTTGGCGCTGGCGATCCCGTGCTTCATTCTGATCAACAGCAACGTGATTGGCCTGATCTTCGTCGGTCTGCTGGTGCTGGCGGTGCTGCTCAACTCCTTCACCGGGGTGATGGCCTCGATTCTGCCGGCGATGTTCCCGACGCACATCCGCTACAGCGCGCTGGCGATTTCGTTCAACATTTCGGTGCTGATCGCCGGTGCGACGCCGACCGCCGCCGCCTGGCTGGTCGAAGCGACCGGCAACCTGTACATGCCGGCCTACTATCTGATGGTCGTGGCGGTGATCGGTCTTATCACCGGTCTGTACATGAAAGAAACCGCCAACAAACCGCTGCGCGGCGCGACGCCGGCTGCGTCTGACCGCTCAGAGGCGAAAGAGCTGCTGCAGGAGACCTACGACAACATCGAACAGAAAGTCGAGGACATCAACGCACAGATCGCCGAATTGGAAAAGAAAAAGCAGATCCTGATCGACCAGCATCCCAAGCTGGACTGATCGGCGCTGAAAGACAAAAGCCACCCGATTGGGTGGCTTTTTGCTTTAAATTCAACCGAAATAATACGCCGCGCATTTTATGACAATCGGGTTTGATGGTAGGCTTTACAGCACACTCTTAATTGATGAAACACGCGATCATGAGCAAAATGGACCTTCCCGTCATCATCGGCATCCTTGTTATGCTCACCCTGTGGCTCGGCGCACTCTTCAACATCGGCGATATCACCTTCACCATTTCACGCCTGTTCCACTGGATTGAAAGCCAACGCGGCTAACCCGCACAGGCGGTGGAAAACATCGGCTATGATTGAAAGACCTTACCGCCATTTTCCGCGATTATCGCTCGCGATAAAGGGGACTGTATCATGACCGATTATGCGTTCTACAATCAGATCCTGACCCGGCTGGCCGCCAATCACCCCGGCACGCTGGATGAAAAAACCTACGAACTGTGGAAACAAGACGCCACCAGCCCGCATGCGTTCGCCGATCCCTTCGCCTATCTCAAAACCAAGGGCCTGATACAGGCCTATGTGATGAGCGACATCGACGAGAACAACTATGATATCGACCCGCATCAAACGCGGATCACCGCCGCCGGTCTCGAATTCATTCGCAACGGCGGGTTCAAATAAGGGCGACACGCGCCAATAAAAAACCGCCAGACGGCGGTTTTTTACTCTACAAGCTTGCAGACCGGCTCAGGCGGGGAAAGGCCGATAAAATATGCGCAGCACTTCGTTGTCGCCCTGGCGTAAAAAGCCGCCTTCAGGCTGCCAGCGCAGATCGCGCGCCAGATTGAGATTTTCCCAGCCGACCGCGCCCCCCACGCCGATGCAAAGATTTTTATTGCCTGCGGCAAATCCCGCACCAGTACCGATCATGGCATGCAGCAAACGGGGCGCCGCCGCGTCACGCAGGGAGAATATGCCGATAAAACATCCCTGCGGCGCGCGCAGCATATCGGCCATCGTGCGGATCTCGGTATCGTCCGGGCTAACGAAATGTTTGTATTGCTTATCGAACACCGTCTGCCACAGCTGCTTGTATTTCGCCTTGCTGAGCGCGCCTGAACGGTGGGCACAAAGCACCACCGCATCCCAGCACATCTCCCCGCTCAACAAAAGATACTCTTCCGTATCGGTTTGCGGCTTATCGGCGTAATGCCGTGCAAATTCAGCCGCATTCAAATGCGGCGGCACGGCCTGTCTGGCAACGTCACTCTTGTAGCGCTTGAAATTCAACCAATGCACGGGAAGCCTCCTCTTCACCCGGTAGATTAACAAACCGGCAGCCGTGGATGAGACGCGCCATCAAATCCAGCGCATCGTCAGCAGCGGCGATTTCGTCGTCATTCAGCCCCTGTTCCACCGACCGCTCAATCGCGTTCATCACCCCCGGGGCGCTGGTTTCATCCCCCTGCGCCACCACGTCCAACACGGCTTTGCCAATCGCCAAACAAAGCTCATGATCAAACTCAACCTCTTTATACGGATACGGTTGCATAATCACTCCGATAAATTTTTACCCCAGAATACTAGACCACAATGGCGTATCGCGCCTGCCGCCGTAGCGCAGCGCTGTATGCAACCGAAGAGAAATGCATCAGGCCCCGGGTTGATAGCCCGAAGCCCGATAAAAGGCAGGTTATTGCGGTGCTTGTTCGCTAGGGCGAATGATAAAACAAGTGGCGGTTGCCGAAGCCAGCAGCTTCCCTTGCGCCGTTTTAAGCGTGCCTTCCGCGAAGGCCACGTTTTTGGCCGCATAGACCAGACGCCCCTCGGCGATCAGGTCAGTTTCCTTCGGCACAGGGCGCAACATTTTAACCTGCAGATCGACGGTGCCATACCCAATCCCCGCGCCCAGCGTACTGTGCACCGCGCAACCGGTCACCGAGTCCAAGACCGTGGCGGCAAAGCCGCCATGAACGCCCCCCAGCGGATTCAGGTGGCGCCCGTCAGCCCGCGCCACGATGCGGATATACCCCTCTTCAACCGCCACCGGTTTCATGGGCACGGTTTCAGCGATCGAAGCCGGTGGGATTTTACCGGCCATCGCAGCCTGTAACAGCGCCAGTCCGGTCATTTTTGTCGGGTCCATGGGTTTCTCCTCGGGTCAGTAAACCTCTCATATAGTAGAGGTCTGACCTGTTAGCTTGCTTTTTCGTGCGGATGCCACCTCCGCCCTGACTCCTTTGAGTGTGACCAGCATCACTCTTTAGGGTTAATGACCACAAATTTATTAGTGCCTTTAGATTTAAAACAACTTTCTGCAGCCAACACGGCCGGAAACTGAGCGCAGTTAAGTTCAACATTATTAAGGCGTATTTATCATGGATTTCTTTCTGCAATTAGCGGTGATATTGGCATGCCTGCTGTATGGGGCGCGTAAGGGCGGCATTGCGCTGGGGTTACTGGGTGGGATCGGGTTGATGATCCTGGTGTTCGGCTTTCACCTGCAGCCCGGCAAACCGCCGGTAGACGTGATGCTGGTGATCATCGCGGTGGTAGCGGCCTCCGCCACCCTGCAGGCCTCAGGCGGTTTGGACGTCATGCTGCAGATCGCCGAACGGATGCTGCGACGTAACCCGCGCTATGTCTCGATCATCGCGCCGTTTGTGACCTGCATTCTCACTATTCTGTGCGGCACCGGGCACGTGGTGTACACCATCTTGCCGATCATTTATGACGTGGCGATCAAAAATAACATCCGCCCGGAGCGGCCGATGGCGGCCAGCTCGATCGGCGCGCAGATGGGCATTATCGCCAGCCCGGTTTCGGTGGCGGTGGTCTCACTGGTGGCGATGCTCAGCAGTTACACCTTCAATGGTCGCCATCTGGAATTCCTCGACCTGCTCTCTATCACCATACCTTCTACCCTGTGCGGTATTCTGGCGATCGGCATCTTCAGCTGGTTCCGCGGCAAAGACCTGGACAAAGACCCGGAGTTCCAGAAATTCATCTCGGTGCCGGAAAACCATCGCTACGTCTATGGCGATGCCGCCACCTTACTGGATCGGGTGCTGCCACGCAGCAACTGGATCGCCATGTGGATTTTCCTCGCCACCATCGCACTGGTGGCGGTGCTGGGGGCGTTTTCCGATCTGCGACCCAGCTTCGGCGGTAAGCCGCTCTCCATGGTCCTGGTGATCCAGATGTGCATGCTGATGGCCGGGGCGTTGATCGTCATCATTACCCGTACCAACCCGGCGTCTATCTCTAAAAACGAAGTGTTCCGCTCCGGCATGATCGCCATCGTGGCGGTGTATGGCGTCGCCTGGATGGCGGAAACCATGTTCGGCGCGCACCTGGCGCAGATCGAAGCCACGCTGGGCGTGCTGGTGAAAGAATATCCCTGGGCCTATGCGCTGATCCTGCTGCTGGTGTCGAAATTCGTCAACTCGCAGGCCGCCGCGCTGGCGGCACTGGTGCCGGTGGCGCTGGCGATCGGCGTCAACCCGGCCTATATCGTCGCTTCGGCGCCGGCCTGTTACGGTTATTATATTCTGCCGACCTACCCCAGCGATCTGGCGGCGATCCAGTTCGACCGCTCCGGCACCACCCGCATCGGCCGCTTCGTGATCAACCACAGCTTTATTCTTCCCGGCCTGATCGGCGTCAGCGTCTCCTGCGTCTTCGGCTGGATCCTCGCCGCGGCGTTCGGTTTCTTATGAGTTGTATTTCGGAGCCCTGCGGGGCTCCTCCGTGCAGGCAGGCTGACAATCAAAGGGTATGAGCATGATAAGAAAGGAAAAAGTGCAGGTGCAATACGAATTTCAGGCACAAAAAAACCGCCTCTCGGCGGTTACGACATTACTACTTATTGCTTTGATTATTCGGTATTTTCATTCCCTGGTACCCGGGGCGGGACTTGAACCCGCACAGCCATAAGCCGAGGGATTTTAAATCCCTTGTGTCTACCGATTTCACCACCCGGGCTCGGGAAAGTTGGAGGCGCGTTCCGGAGTCGAACCGGACTGGACGGATTTGCAATCCGCTACATAACCGCTTTGTTAACGCGCCTTTATTCTGTTTGCCTTTTCAGGCCAAAGCCGGTGATTCACCCACTTCGTTTTGTTCTTTTGGTTGGCGATGTTGAAATCGCTTATCCTAATCATCTGATTCTTAAGTAATTTATTTCGTTACCGCCGAATCGATGGACTGCATTATGGACTAAACCCCCCACCTTGGCAACCCCCCGAAATAGCAAAAAGTTCTCTAACGCTTTCAACTGCTTATTTTGTGGGCGCACTGTTCACAATGCCGACGCAAAGGCAAGCGGAATGTTGATTTTATATGCATCGGCTCAGGAATTCACGGGCAAATCGGTTCTTTTTTCTCGGCAGGAACCGCTTACCCGCGCCCTCTCCGGCTTTTCATTTGCTTATGGTGATGGGGTACCGTGCATAACATCCTCATGGGGGGCATCGCGCAACCTCCGGCGCCACCATAAAAACCCAGCGATCGTGCCCGGCAAAACCGCGATCGTACCAAAAATACGCTGATCGGCATTCAGCAAACCAGGAGCAACGGCGGATAGCACCGCGCATAACAGCAGAAACCACCGCAATCGGCGAATGCCGGGATGAGCGATTCCGACGATAGCCCCCACCAAACATGCCGGCAGAAAACCGAGCACATAGGAAAAAGCCCCAATGAACACCAGCATTCCCAGCACATCGCCGACGTTAAAGTACCCGGGATCCACATAGCCACTGATACCAAACGTCATCAGCAGCAGCATCAGCATGCCCCCCAACGGCGGGGCGACCAGCCCGAAGAACAATATGCATCCTGCCAGTCTCCTGACCAGATGCCGTATAGCGCCAGACTTCATACTCCCTCCCGTTCCCGCTTCCTTAATGATACCGGCAGGATTGCAATAATGAGGCCCCTACCCGGCGGGCGCCCCAATCCATAGGCTTAAGTGGGTTTCTTCGAGACCTTTTTCTTCGCAGCAGGCAGCTGAGCATAAGTCAGCGCGATTAATTGGGAAAGCCAGGCGCTATCGCCCCACTTCTCTTCCGGAATCACAAAACAAGGCTTTGCACCCGGATAAGGCGGCGCTTCTGAATATTCGTTCAGAAACGCTTTGCCGCCCTGCGTCGGTTTAACAAACAACCGATCATCGCAGACCAGCGCCACCATTTTCTCAGCGCAATAAATACCATACTCACCGAACATCCTCTTCGCCGAAAGCTTACCCGGTGCAGAAATATTGTCGATGATAAACTCTACCGTACTCAGTTTTGAAACCATCGGGCTCCCTTCTTTGTATTTGCGGTCTGTTCATATCTAACTTGGTTCACTTTGTCATAGAAACCTATGAGTCACACTTTTTTGTCGTCTAAAGAACGCCTCGCCGCAATAGAAAAACGCCCGATAAAACTCATCGGGCGCCAAGGACCTGAACGACATCACGATTAATCAGTGACAAAGGTGGCGGAATCAACGTCGGTAGCGGCTATCCGCCCAAGCGATGCCGCCCGGCAGGGCTTAATCCAAGAGTGCCAGCGGCCGATCGTCGTAATTGGTCGGCACCCACACATACCCTTGCCCCGATTTACGCAGGTGACCGATGCCGGGGAAGGGAAGATGAGGTGCGGCCATCAGCGAGCGTCCCGCAGCAATCCTGGCAAACATCTGTTCACGCACCGCTTGGGCATGGGCAGCATCGGTATCAAAACCAATGGTCAGAGCCGGTTCATCAAACTGAACGAGAGAGTGAATCATGTCGCCAACGAAACTAAGCTTACTCCCTTGCCTCTCGAGTGTGAAAACCGTACTCCCGGGCGTATGGCCACTCAAGACAGTAGCGGTAATGCCCGGCAGCACAACTGCGGTTCCGGTGAATGATTTGACCATTCCCGCATCGACATAAGGACGCAACATCTTCTCTGCAATATCGGATGAAACCGCATCTGCATGGGGCGCGGAAGGACGCGCCGGTTGCAGATAGAAATCCAGATCCGGCTCGCTGATGTGAATAGAAGCATTAGGGAACACGACCTTACCGTCCAGCACCAACCCACCAATATGATCAATATGAGCATGTGTGATCAGGACGTCGTCAATCTGCTCGGGCTTGATCCCAGCCGCCGCCAGACTGTCCATCAGCCGGCTGGCGTTACCACCAAACAGCTTGCCACTTCCGGTATCGACCAAAACGCGCCGCCCATCCATGTCGATCAGAAACACGTTGATCGATGTCCGCACAGGGTTTTCCAGGAAATTTCGTTTCAAAAGCTGATCGACATGCTCTGGCGTTGCCCCATGCAACAGCTTGTGCAGATCCAAATCCACGGTGCCGGCCGACAACGCAGTGACTTTGGCGTCGCCCAGTAAGAATCTGTACACCCCTGCCGGCTGCTCCACACCGCTCTGCGATTGTCCAGCGGTATCGGCTAAAGACGAAAAAGTGGGAAGAATCAAGATGGTGCTCAGGATTGCGGTCAGTAATAAACGTCGTTTCATAACTATTCAAACCTCGTTATCGGAGATGCATAGGGATGAATCCACTCTAGGTTTTGCAGTAATATGCGTCAAATGCATGAGGTGAATGATGAAAATTCAAAAAACGGATATTAATGCCATTGACCTGAACCTGCTGAAGTTCCTGAGCGCGTTGCTTCGCGAACGCAACGTCACGCGAGCGGGCGCCAGGCTTGGGTTAAGCCAACCAGCGGCCAGCAGGGCATTGGGTCGGCTACGCGAGCTGTTTAAGGACAAAGTTGTCGTGCGCACATCGAGTGGCGTGGAACCGACACCCAGAATCCTTGCTTTGGAACCGTTGGTAGAGCGAATGCTGGATGACATCCGCAGTATTGTGGCGCCGGCGCAATTTGATCCCGCGACCGCGCAGCAGCGTTTTACCATCGCCTGCCTGGATCATATCGCTTCGATAGTGCTGCCGAAATTGGTGACGAGAACCGAACAGGCCGCCCCCGGAGTGACATTGAACATACCGACACCCAGCGGTAACAACGTGGATAGCGTCGCTCGTGGCGATGCGGATATCGCGTTAGGCGTGTTTGACAGTCAACAGCTGCCTGCGGGGTTTCATCAGAGGAAACTCTATGATGAAGATCTGGTCTGCGTGGCTCGGCGTGGGCATCCTCTCTTGTCTTCTAAGTTAACTCTGGAGAAGTTCGCCGCATCCTCGCATATCGTCGTTACCATCACCGGACAAGGCAACGCTCAGATCGATACGGCGCTCGCCGCACTGGGTAAAAGTCGGCGAGTGTCAGTACGACTGCCCCATTTCCTGGTTGCACCAATGCTCGTCGCGAGCAGCGATCTCATTCTCTCCCTACCCAGACGGCTGGCCATGCACATCACGCAGAGCCTCCCCCTTGAAGTCACAGAATTACCGTTGAGGGCTGAGACATTTTCAATGTCGATGATCTGGCATGAGCGAGCTCACGGCGATCCTGCACAGATATGGTTACGCCAACAAATTATCGAGCTGTCAAAATAAACGAGGGAAGCATTGCCTAAGCTCTTCGCCTCGTCATGCTGGCATAATCGGGTCATTGCATCAAAAACGCGGCACTCAGCCGCGGCCAAAGCGCAGCGTGGCTGCGCCTGAACATGTTGATATGCCCGATCGCCTGACCATCAACCTCCGCCGGCTGCAGCAAGTGGACGGCATGTCGCGCGTTAGGCAACAGCCGCAGCCAGTCAGCGATACTGCGCGGCGTTACCAGCACGTCATCGGCGGCGGCAACCACGGCGATCGGTGCCTGGAATGCGGCATAGTAATGACGTTGAATTTCCGTACCAAAGGCATTTTCCACGTAGCCCGGCCGCCGACACCAAGCGGCCCATTGCCGGGCGACGCCGGCGGGTAAATCCTCTCCCCACCCCAGCCACTTTGCCGGCCCATAGCCGAGCAGCCGTACCGAGAGCGGAATATAGCCCCACATCAAGCCCATAGCCATCGCTCTGAACGGCCAACGGATATTACCGATATAGCCGGAAGAAGCGGAAACCGCCGTCAGGCTGCGCACGGCATGGTGGTTCGGCATCAACCCCGCCAGCTGAGCGCCGGCGCTGTGCCCGATCACATGCGCCTGTTGCGCAGCCGTTTTCGCCAGCAGCCAGTTCAGCGCCGCCGGCATATCACGCTCTCCCCAGTCCTGTTTACGGGCTTTGGAGTACCGGACATGCGCTTCCGCCAGTGAAACACCGACGCCCCGATAATCGAACACCATCACCGGATGCCCCTGCTCGCTCAGCCACTGTGCAAAGGCATAGTAGAACCCTTGTTTAACGCCTGTGGCGGGGCAAATCAGCACCGGCGTATTGCTACCGCCCAATGCAGGAAAATAGCTGCCGCCCAACACATAGCCGTCCGCAGCGGTAAAGCGGATGGCGTCGTGCGCCGTCTTATTTTCTTCCTGCATGGCGATCCTCCCGGCCTAGCCAAAATTCTGCCGCTCATTCTTGCATCGTTCAACGGCGGCATCCAGCAGGCGAGCGCTTGCGGGAGACCGCGATCGCGTTTCTGCCTCATCGGAACGGCTTTGGCCACAGAAAGAAAACGAGCGTCCAACGGCGCCTTGTTACTCGTTATGCCACAGGTAGCTATTCTCCACCTCAGGCCGCCAGGTTGCGCAGCTCTCCCCCGTTCCATGATTGGCCGAAGTCCAGGGGTTTTCGATAAACGGCCATGGCCTATTTGTGCGTGACGCCTGCTGAACGAGGACCCTCATCGAAAGCACCCCGGAGTGGCTCCAGCTCAACGGGTTCGGGATCTCCGCACAATAGTTCAGCGTGGGCCCAAATTCCCCCGGCGTTTTCGGCAGCGCGAGATTGACAGACACCGAAGCCCCCATGCTCAAAGCATGCCGGTTTTTTGCATACTCAGGTAAGGCAACCTCTGCGCGCTGCAACGCCTGTTGCACACTGGGCTGGCGCCACACAGGTTTCAGAGGCAGCACCAAAGTGACCCCATCCAGCAACGCACCACGGTGGCTGACAGGGAGATTGAAAGTAAGGCGCGTCGGCTGCTGTTCCGACGGGCCAGGTATAATTTGCGGCCGCACGGTCACCGTATGGTCTATTATGTCATCCGCAAAATGCGGTGAGGGGTAACACGTCACGCCGGTCATGCAGCGCGTAAGCTTTAAGCGCCTGCTCTGCTTCCAATAATGCCCGGTCACTCCCGAGCCCTGAATCATCGCGGCCAGCGCGGCTTGATTATCTGTCGGGCTCGCATACGGATAATGCAGCGCGTAAGTTTCAACGGTGAACGCGACGGTGTCGCCGGCTGTCGATTCCGCTGACCAAGACCACCCTATCGTTACCATGACGATCCACAAAATGCGGTGCATACCCACAGCCACCTCCTTGTTATCAGACTTACGGAAATATCCCTTCCTGCAGTCGCTTGTTCATCATCGCCGGGTGGTGACAATGCCTGATCGGTCGCTTAGATATCCAGACTATTTGTCAGGAGAGAAAAAGTACATCATGTAAGAAGAAAGCGCGATTCTGTTGCTTCGGTATATCGAATCGACGGCCAGAAACATAGCCGCTGATTAAAGAGGGGTGAGGTACAGAAAGCGAGAGGGAATAGAAAACGAAAAAGGGGCCGAGGCCCCTTTCGCTTACCTGCCGAATCACGGGGATTCAACAAGCTAATGTTTGGAGCGGGAAACGAGGCTCGAACTCGTGACCTCAACCTTGGCAAGGTTGCGCTCTACCAACTGAGCTATTCCCGCATTACCAGAACTGACTGATTTCTTTGCTATCTTTCGGCAATTCATCGTTGTCGTCTGATGCGATGCATTCTACTTACCTGACGTGATGAGTCAATAAAATTGTTGGCTCATCACGATCGTTTGCCGATTTTTGCAGCGCATCGATCACGGTTCCAGCAGATCGTTGCGCGCGGCATTCAAATATTGGAACATCGACCAGAAAGTCAGCACCGCCGCGATATACAGCAAACCGATCGCCACATACTCTACGGAGCGGTCCGGCCGCCACAGCAAGCCCACCAGCGACATCATCTGCGCCATGGTTTTCACTTTGCCGATCCAGGACACCGCCACGCTGCTGCGTTTGCCAATTTCCGCCATCCACTCTCGCAGCGACGAAATGATGATTTCACGGGCGATCATAGTGGCCGCCGGCAGCGTGATCCACCAACTGTGGTAGTGCTCCGCCACCAGCACCAGCGCCACCGCCACCATCACTTTGTCCGCAACCGGATCCAAAAACGCCCCGAAGCGCGTCGTTTGTTTCCAGCGGCGTGCCAGGAAGCCGTCAAACCAGTCGGTGACGGCGGCAAACACAAAGATAACGGCGCAAACCATCGGAGCCCAGCTGAACGGCAGATAAAACGCCAGCACAAAGAATGGGATCAGAACTACGCGAAACAGGGTAAGCCAAGTCGGTATATTCAATTGCATAATGCTACGGTAACTATCTGGCTAGAGTGGAAATTAAGAGTATGTTGCTACATTGCCCTCAGTGTTTCAATGCATTGTAGATCTTTTCTGCCAATGCTTGTGAAATACCCGGCACTTTTGCAATTTCCTCCACGCTGGCGTTCAACAAAGGTTGCAGTCCGCCCATATACTTCAACAGCACCTGGCGCCGTTTCGGCCCTACGCCTTCAATCAGCTCCAGTGCGCTGGTATTTCTGACTTTCGCCCTTCTCTGCCGGTGGCCGGTAATCGCATGATTGTGCGAATCATCGCGGATGTGTTGGATCACATGCAGCGCCGGCGAATCCGGCGGCAGCGAAATCCCCTCACCTTCCGGCACGAAGAACAGCGTTTCTAACCCGGCCTTGCGATCGGCGCCTTTGGCGATGCCAATCAGCAGCGGCTTGTTCTTGTCCCAGGTAACGTTCAGCGATTTGAACACGTCGATCGCCATGCCGAGCTGCCCTTTGCCGCCGTCGATGAAGATGACATCCGGGATCTTTTTCTCTTCCAGCGCCTTACCATAACGGCGCTTCAGCACCTGCGTCATCGCCGCGTAGTCATCGCCGGGGGTGATGCCGCTGATATTGTAGCGCCGATACTCCGCGCGCACCGGGCCGTTACCGTCGAACACCACGCACGAAGCCACGGTTTGTTCGCCCATGGTGTGGCTGATATCGAAGCACTCCATACGGTTGATTTCCGTCAGGTTCAGCACCTTGGCCAGCTCCGCCAGCCGCTGATGGATCGTCGACTGTTGCGAAAGCTTGGTGGTCAACGCCGTTGCCGCGTTGGTACGCGCCAGCTTCAGATAACGGGCGCGGTCACCGCGCGGTTTGCTTTGAATTTGAATCTTGCGTCCCGCCAGCTCGGAGAGCGACTCCGCAAGCAGGTCTTTTTCCGGCAGGCTGAAATCCAACAGGATCTCGCCGGGCAACGTACGCGCCTGGCTGCCTTGCAGGTAGAACTGGCCGACAAAGGTCTGCACCACTTCGCTCATATCCGTGCCGCCCGGCACTTTAGGGAAATAGCTGCGGCTCCCCAGCACCTTGCCCTGACGGATGAACAACACATGCAGGCACGCCATACCGGCGTCGAACGCCACGCCGATCACGTCCAGATCGTCGCTGTCGCCCGACACGAACTGCCGTTCGGTAACGCGGCGCACGGCCTGAATTTGATCGCGAATGCGCGCCGCCTCTTCGAAATTGAGCAGTTTGCTGGCTGCTTCCATGCGCGCAATCAGCTGATGCAACACCTGCTGATCTTTGCCCGAAAGGAACAGCCGCACGTAGTCCACCTGCTGCCGGTACTCTTCTTCACTCACCAGGCCGGCGACACAAGGGCCCAGGCAGCGGCCGATCTGATACTGCAGGCACGGGCGCGAGCGATTACGATACACGCTGTTTTCGCACTGGCGGATCGGGAACAGCTTCTGCAGCAGCGCCAGCGTTTCACGCACGGCGTAAGAGTTGGGAAAAGGCCCGAAATATTCGCCCTTGGCGTGTTTGGCGCCGCGGTGCACCGCCAAACGGGGATGGGTATCCGCGCTGAGAAAAATCAGCGGATAAGATTTATCGTCGCGCAAAAGAACATTATATCGCGGTTGGTACAATTTAATGTAGTTATGTTCCAACAACAGCGCTTCCGTTTCGGTGTGGGTAACCGTTACGTCTATTTGCGCGATATTTTTAACCAGCGTCTCGGTTTTACGGCTGCTGACCTGCTGCCGAAAATAGCTGGCGAGACGTTTTTTCAGGTCTTTGGCTTTACCGACGTAGACCACCGAGCCCGTGGCGTCGTACATACGGTAGACGCCGGGCTGGCTGGTGACGGTACTCAGGAAGGCTTTGGCATCAAAACGGTCATTCACTGCTTAACAACGTCTCCGCATTGAACAATCCATGTCGGATGGCCAGGTGAGTCAGTTCGACGTCGCCGCTGATATTCAGTTTGCTGAACATGCGGTAACGGTAACTGTTCACCGTTTTCGGGCTGAGACTCAACTGCTCCGAGATCTCATTCACTTTTTTGCCTTTGGTGATCATCAGCATGATCTGCAACTCGCGTTCAGACAGGCAGCTGAACGGCGTTTCGGCCTGGGGCTCCAGCTGACTCAGGGCCATCTGCTGGGCGATATCAGACGCGATATAGCGCTGCCCCGCATGCACGGAGCGCAAGGCGTTAATCACTTCCTGCGGCGCGGCGCCCTTGCTCAGGTAACCGGCGGCCCCCGCCTGCATCACCTTCGCGGGCAGCGGGTTTTCAGTATGGATAGTCAACATGATGACTTTGACGTCGGGTGCATAACGCACAATCTTGCGCGTGGCTTCCAGCCCGCCAATGCCCGGCATATTCATGTCCATCAGCACGATATCGACAGCGTTGCCACGGCACCATTTTACGGCGTCTTCACCGCATTGGGCCTCACCGACAACTTTTATACCTTTGATATCTTCAAGAATGCGTCGTATCCCTGCGCGCACCAGTTCGTGGTCATCAACAAGAAGAACGCTAATCAAGGAAAAATCTCCAAAAAAAGGGAGTAACGCAATCAGCCTCTGTTTTCGCCAGAGATATTACTTGTTTTTCAGACAAGAATGAACACAGATTAATACATACTTCCGAATAACTTTGCGGAGCAGAGCTGATTTTTCAATTTTAGCCATCTATGCCGCCAATAAATCGTCACGTCGGAAAAGATCGGGCGACGAAAATAATTTCGTTGCGCCGCGTCAGACACAGGATAGCGCGATAATCATGCAGCGAGGGGGAAATCTGTGTAAGCAATCACGACATGAATAATATTAGCACGGCGGTTGGCCGTTTGTAATCATTTGATATTTAAAGACGTAGCAAAAACCACCGCCATCGTCGGCCGAACACCCGGCGTGCAGAACTATTATTCCCGGCGAACATCGGCAAAATCGGTGCCAGCCGCCTCAAATAATTATAATAACCCCAATGGTTCAACAATAACGTGCCGGACAAATACTTGTTAACCGCCCCGAAATAACTTACCGATAATGGATGATTCAGGCTGGCGGTGAACGGGCGCTGCCCACCGGCGTGAGTGGAGCAAGCCCGGTGCAGATGATGGACGCATGCTATGCTATACTCCGCGCCCAGTTAAATTCGCCGCCGCGCATGGGGCAACGTTTAGCCCGCGCGCGGTGCGCCAAAGCAGCTTGTATCAGGCTACGGCCTCAAAAAATCAGGAGAGAAAATGAGCAACGTTGATTTCACTACGTCTGCAAACCCGGAGATCTTGGCGACCGAGGTTGCCTGCCTCAAAGCCACGCTGACGCTGATCCTGAAGTCGATCGGCCAGGCCGACGCCGGGAAAGTTATCATCAACATGGAACGTTTTATCGCCCAGATTGAAGATCCCACCCAAGCGGAAATCTTCAAGAACAGCATTCAGCAAATCAAGCACGCTTACCGTCAGTAAGCGTTGCGTCTCAGACCCGCGCTTCATGCGGGTCTGCTTTTCCCCGCGTTACACCACACCCCATTGATCTTGCACGTGCTTTCGGGCAGTGTGTTGGCTTTCCCCCACACCCGAGACCATTATGGGCATCCTTGTCAAAGCGCTGATCGGCGCACTGGTTGTGGTTCTGATCGGCCTGCTGGCCAAAACGCGCAACTATTATATCGCCGGTTTAGTTCCGCTTTTCCCCACTTTCGCCCTGATTGCGCACTACATTGTCGGCAACGAGCGTTCCATTGCGGCGCTGAAAACGACGCTGATTTTCGGCATGTGGGCAGTGCTGCCCTATCTGGTGTATTTGATTTCTCTGTATTTCCTGATTAACAGCCTGCGGCTGTCGTTGGCCCTGGGGGCGGCGGTGCTGTGCTGGATTGCGGCGGCGTGGCTATTAATTACCCTATGGGGATGGTGGCAAGGACGTTAACGCCCTTGCCCGGCCGGGGTTACGGTCGCCCCGCCTGCAAAACGAAACCGCGCTGCCGGTCACCGGCGATGCGCAGATAACGGCTTTCACCGGCGCGCAGCGTCATCGGTATACTGCCTCCGGTATCACGCCAAATGCACAGGTGATTCTCGATCATATCTTGCCCGATACTGACCGAGATATTGCCTGGCGGCACGCGAAACTCTGCTTTTTCTTTCGCCTCCAGCGAAGCGGCAAACTCCCCATTCACATAGACGCCGGTGCGGCAGCTGCCTGCCAGCATTCCGCTGTCGCGAACCACCACCACCGTGGCGTAAGGCGTATCCGGGATATTCTGATAGAGCATCAGACGGCTCGGGGGCGGTAACTGAGCCTGTTGCGGCGGTATGGCTTGAGTCGCACATCCCGTTAACAGCGCAGAGGCAAATAACAACGCGGCGTAATGCTTCATCCTTGGCTCCTGAAGAAAATAATGCTTATCGTAACAAGAGAATAGCTGCCTCCAGTAGCATTCATGTCGCAGAGGCGAAAAAATCGGACAACTTCCCACGCCCCCACCAACCCGCAGGAATAGGAAGATTCTGCATTAAAGCTCTTGAAATAAAGGAGATTCTTGCAAATTTAAAACTTGACCATGCCACGTTGGATATCTGCCGCAAACGCACCGCTGACGTAACTGAAACCATCCGGCGTGACGTAAACCCGGGTATGGCCGGTCTCTGATAACACCGCCACCATATATCCCAGGCTGATCATTTCATGTGAAGGCACATTCATCGGGGTTAGAAATCCACGCCCGCGGCACCACTGATAAAAGCGAGTTCGCCCATATCCCAACACGGTGCCAACATCAGAGAGGTGCTTAAACGTATCATAATCCTCTGATGATGAAGGTAAACCGTCATGACTTTCAGGCGTTTTCTTTATCCCAGACAAAATAAACTCCTTTTTGACTCTGTCGCTAACGGTTATCCTTCATCTGAGCTGAATTTAAAAAATCCAAATTTAAAATGCAAATGAATTCCCTGTAACTAAAAATCCTTTCATGGATGAAATCTGAAAATAAAACCACAATAAAAAAACAGAAATAAAAAAATAAGGTATTAATACCGGGAATTAAATCTTAGGTATGGGTAAATATCCTAAATAAAAATGACATTAAAATAGGATAAGAAAATACTTAGCCTGCATATTGTTTCCCTTCTCAAAATGATGCAATGGCGATCGGTATATTGCGGCAAAAAAGAGAATGGATAAAACCAGCGTCACGTCGCCCTCTCGTCGTGAGATCGCGATCCCTGCCGGCCTCCCTCAATTCGCCACATCCTCTCTCGACGCGGCGCTACCTCAATCATACCTAAACAATAACCATTATCATTTCCAATTGTTCCGTCAGTTTATTACACTTTCTCACCTCGCCAGTTAGGAACATTCCTAGGCGGCGAGCCCCAGGATAGAGAAAGAATTAGGGACACCATGAAGAATTGCCGTTGTTTGATTGTTTTGCCGTTATTGATGTTGACCGCCTGCACACAATGGGAAAGGCCCGGCGCGGTTGAGAGTACCCGGAATGCCGAATATGCCGAATGCCGTAGCCGCGGCTATGATCGCTTCCCCCCGGACGTGGTGCGGGACGTGGAGTTCAGCTACGAAAACAAATACATTCCTTGCGAGAAGAACAAGAAAGACTGCCCATCGGGATACCGCTATGACAAGGAACCGTCGATTAAAACAGTGCAGACCGATCGCAATCAGTCCGCCCGAGACGCCACCATCGAAGCCTGTATGTACGGCAAAGGCTGGCGTGAGAAAACCTACTATTGGCCGCAATGGTGATGCAGCGACGTAGGATTGGACTGAAACGTCACCGCAGCGATGCGCCATCAATTGGCATCGTCGCTGCAATGCCCTCCCAGAGCAACCAGCGTTTCCGCTCTGACCGGCGTTAAAGGCACACGCGGTGGCGGTAAAGGCCAGCCCAAAAGCTGCCTCGCCGCCGTCGCACAGACTTTGCCCTGGCAAGCCCCCATGCCACAACGGCTGCTCAACTTGGCCGTGTTCCAATCTGGCTGATGGCTAATTTGTTCCAGCATGACGTCTTCGCAGCGACACAGTATCGTTTGCGGTTTGGCCAGCGAATTCAAGCGATCATCAAGTGCAAAGGTGCTTGCCACCGCCGTGGCGAAACGTCGCCACTGCCGCCGCTGCGCCGCCAGGCGCTCTGCCTTTTCCCGCTGCCCAGTGGCAGCATAACCGGCGATAGCGCCTTCAGTGAGTGCCAATTCACTGCCGCCGATGCCGGTACACTCCCCGGCAGCAAAAATATGCGCCAGGCTGGTTTGCTGCCAATGATCCACCGCTACGGCGTCGTGTTCTATCCGACACCCCAGCAGCATCGCCAACTCAATATTCGCCACCAGGCCAAAACCGCAGGCCAACCTGTCGCAGGCGATCGTTCTCTCCCGCCCGCCGTTATTGACGTGCACCGAGGTTAAACGTTCCTGCCCCAACGCCGCCAGTACCCGGCTGCCGGCAAGGTAACGACGCGGCATCAGGGAAAACGCCTGACGCAGTTTGGCCGGCCAGCGCCACAGCCCGCCGGCGAACGCCGCCAACCGCCAAAGCGGCGCCTGTTCCGCCACCAGCACTACCTCGCCGCCGGCCTGTTTCACGCTGTTCGCCACCGCCAGCAACAGCGGACCACTGCCGGCGATCGCCACTCGCTCACCGCGGATCGCCAGCCCCTGCTTGATTTGCGCCTGTAGACCACCGGCGCCGGTCACCCCCGGCAGCGTCCAGCCGGGAAACGGCAACAACAGTTCACGCGCGCCATTGCATAAAATCAGCTTCTGATAGCGAATCACGCCGCAGCCTTCGGCATCTTCATAGGCCAATCGGTTAGCGCCACACTGCGCCACCAGCTTGCAGCCGGACTGCAGCGCAATATTTTCCATCGTCGCCACCGCCTGCCGATAGCGGTTCGCCGTTTCAGGCAAAGCCACCTGCGGCCCATCGCGCCAGATTTGCCCGCCGGGATGCGGATTATCATCAATCATTCGCACCTGGCCACCACTTTCCGCTGCGGCCAGCGCCGCCGCCATGCCGGCCGGCCCGGCACCGACGATCAGCACCTCACAGTCGAAGTTACTCATCATCGCTCCTCTCAATGCGCATACCGGCTTGGCACAGCGTCTGGCACGCCAGACGACGCAGACCATTAATGGTCACCCGGCACTCCTGGCAAACGCCCATGCCGCAAAAGGGGGGGCGCGGTTGGTGAGAAATAGACAACCGACAACGATCGTCGCCACACAGGCTGAGTGCCGCAGCAACGCTAATGCCAACCGGCACCCGGCAGGGATCGCCATCGATGCTCAACGTAAGCGTGTTTTGTCCTTCATTCATACCGGCAGCTCCTCGGCAGCAAACGCCCGTGCCGCCAAATACGGGGTATCGTCAATCTCCGGCGTTTGCCGGCCGATCTGAGCAGTAATCAGCGCGGCGCTGCCGAGGGCAGTCGTGACGCCCAATCCCTCGTGCCCCAACGCCAGCCACAGCCAGGAATGCCGCGGATGCACGCCCAGCAGCGGCAGCCCGTCGACAGAGGCGGCGCGCAGCCCGGTCCAGCAGCGAATGATGTTCATCTGCGCCAGCGCGGGCAAGAAATGCTGCGCACGCGTGAGCATCGCCGCCAGCACTGGCATGTCCAACGCCGAATCGACGGCATCGAACTGGCGGGAAGAACCGATCAGCCATTGCCCGGTGGGCCGTGCCTGCACATTGAATGCCACCGATGTGCCGCCGCTGGCATGCGCGCTGGCACCGTATCCCAACTCCACCAACTGATGCCGCACCCGCGGCGGATAGCGATCGGTGATCGCCAGATGGCCCTTCTTGGCGTGCAGCAAAGTCTGCGGCAATAGGCTATTGGCCCTAAGGCCGCAGGCCAGGACCACCGTCGGCGCAGCCAGGCGCCTGCCGTCCGCCAGCCGCACAGCCCCCTCTTCCAGCGCGGCTGCTTCGCCATGCACCACGTCGATCGCCGCGCCACCGTCGGCCAACAGCCAGCGAGCCGCGAGCGGCGCATACAGAATGCCGTCGCCCGGCACCCGCAGCCCACCGGCCAGGCCGTGCCGCAGCATCGGCTCCATGGCGGCGATCTGCTCCGCCGTCAGCAATTCAGCGGCTACGCCCTGCTCCGCTAGCCGCGCCCGCTTTTGCTCGGCGATGGCCATTTCATCCGCTTTATCCGCCAGCCATAGCGTTCCGCAGCCGCGCCAGGCACACGCTTGCGGCATGCGCCCCGTCACTTCACGCCATAACCGCAGCGAATAAGCGCTCAACGCCAGCTCGGCCGGGTTGTCGTCCATGCACACCAGATGCCCCATGCCGGCGGCCGTAGCGCCGGCGCGGCGATCGTCCACCACCGAGACGCGATACCCTTCCCGCGCCAGCCACCAGGCGCAGGCGGCACCGATGATGCCGGCGCCGATCACGATGACATCGGCTTTCCGCCCGACGCCCATCAGCGTATTCCCCAGACAAAGGGATCGCGTTCGTCGAGCAGCAGTTGGCTATCGGCGCACACATAGGCTTGCCCGCGAATAAAGGGGGTAATGCGATCGC
The DNA here is from genome assembly GCF_037137105.1 of Serratia sp. TMDUHS_CL. Lineage (NCBI taxonomy): Bacteria > Pseudomonadati > Pseudomonadota > Gammaproteobacteria > Enterobacterales > Yersiniaceae > Serratia > Serratia sp. TMDUHS_CL. The sequence goes on along the minus strand of NZ_JBBBDV010000009.1, from coordinate 68,939 downwards.
CATTCCGGCGATAGTAGGCCTGAAATTCGCTGCCGATCACGCTGGCCTGCTGCCACTGCGTGTCCGGCGGCAGCTTGCCGTCCGCCGCCAGACACGCCAGTTTGGCACTGGTGCCGGTGCCGCACGGGGAGCGATCGTAGGCTTTTCCGGGGCACAGCACGAAGCTGCGGCTGTCGGCCTGCGGATCGTCACCGAACAGTTCGATATGGTCTATCGCTCCGCCGTCTTCACCGCAGATACCCGCCTGCTCCAACGTCTGCCGCACCGCCCAGGTGAACGCGGTCAACGCCTCCAGATTTTGTTTATCGATGGGCAACGGCGACTCGCCGATCAGGAAGAACCAGTTGCCGCCCCAGGCGATGTCACCCGTCACCGGCCCGTAACCCGCCACCTCAAGCCGCACCTGGCGGCGGTAACGATAAGCCGCCACGTTCTCCACCGTGACGCTGCCGTCCTCGTGCAGCGTGGCGTTTACCGGGCCGACCGGGGTCTCTATCAGGTGACGCCCGGCGTGGATGCGCCCCAGGTGCGCCAGCGAAGCGATCAGCCCGATGGTGCCGTGCCCGCACATGCCCAGGTAGCCGCTGTTGTTAAAGAAGATCACGCCGGCGGTGGCCTGTGGCGAACAGGGGCGGCACAGCAACGCCCCCACCAACACGTCGTTACCGCGCGGCTCGAGCATCACCGCACAGCGCCAATCGTCATAATGTTGCGCGAAACGCGCCCGCCGTTCCGCCATGCTACCCTCGCCAAGATCGGGAAAGCCTTCCACGATCAGGCGGGTCGGCTCTCCGCCGGTATGAGAATCGATCGCCCGCAAAGCGGTGATATGCGCAGAAAGTGCCATCGGCGTCTCCTGGGTTAATGAGATGTTACCAATGGCGTTAGCCTGAACGAATGTGGCCATTACGGCTTGATGCGTTTCGGCGCGGCAAATGAAGAAATCAGCACAGTGACAAAAGTCAGGCCTGACGCGTCACGGGCGCGCCCTTAACGAAAACCATAACAATAACTTATTTATCATAGCCTTAATTTCATGCTAAACCTCCCCGTGGCGAGAAGCGCCGCAGTTTTCAAGCAACCGCCACGCACCGCGCGGCAAAAGTATGCGGCAATCCGCATATTTGGCAGGCGGCCGGAAATAGCGCTTGATTCGTTAAAGAAAAGTTAATATTGATGCGAAGACATCAACCCGAGCCGCCTGTTTTTCCGGCTAACGACCGAAAAGGGACAGCTATGCGATTCACTTCAGACTATCAGCCTCCGGTTTCTCTCTCTCCGCCTTCGCTCGTGGGGCTGCCGGAGCAAGAGGACGTTTTCGCCGTTGAACATCTGTCGCGCCTGTGCGACGGCCTGGCGCAGCAGCGCCCGAACAACCTGCGCGATCTGCTGAATACGCTGGCGCTGATCGCGCCGCTGCTGAACGCGATCCCTAACGTGGTGTTCTTTATCAAAGACGCCCAGGCCCGCTACCTGCTGGCCAACCTGACGCTGGCCAGGCGCTGCGGTTTCAAAACTGTTACGCCGTTGCTGGGCAAGACCTCCGCCGACGTTTTTCCCGCCCAGCTCGGATCCGGCTACACCGAGCAGGATCTGCGGGTATTGCGCCACGGCGTGCTGATCCAGGATCAGTTGGAAATGCACCTGTACAACGGCCGCGAAACCGGCTGGTGCCTGACGCAAAAGCTGGCGCTGTACGACGCGCAGGGAAAAATCATCGGTATGGCGGGTATTTCTCACGATCTGCAGGAGGCCAGGGCCCATCACCCGGCCTACCAACGGCTGGCGGCGATCGACGTGCACATCCGCCGCCACTACGCACGGCCGATCGCGCTTGAGGAGCTAACGGCGCTGACCGGCTTGTCGGTGGCGCAGATCGAACGCTACTGCAAACGTATCTTCCACCTCACCCCGCGCCAGATGATCCACAAAGTACGGTTAGAAAAGGCCACGGAACTGCTGGCCGGCGATCTGCCGATCACCGACATCGCGCTGCTGTGCGGCTACACCGATCACAGCGCCTTCAGCCGTCAATTCAAAGCGATGACCGGCTCTACGCCGCGCGATTTCCGCCTGACGCTTTCCGCTTAATGCGCTGATTTATCTGGTTACCCCCCCTCTTTTCACGGTGCACCGGCGCCCGGTTTTTTCACGCCCGCTATTCGGCGCCATTGTGCCAATTTCGTCGCGGCAATCGGCGAAAAGCGTCAAGCCTCTCCGCGCAATACCGGTCAATCTGTCGGTGAGCCTTACCAAAGATTCACTTTTCATTAACACTTTCGGACGACAGGACAAACACGATGAGCCATAAAGCCATAAGCTGGAGCGGCGTATTCCCGGCGGTGACGACCCAGTTCCGCAACGATTTCTCTCTGGACCTCGATGCCACTCATACTGTGATTAAAAACCTGGTGCGCGACGGCGTCTCCGGCCTGGTGGTGTGCGGCACCGTCGGTGAAAACACCTCGATGACGGTGCAAGAGAAGCTGGCGGTGATCGAAGTGGCAAGAGACGCCGCCGACGGTAAAGTTCCGGTGATCGCCGGCATCGCCGAGTTCACCACCGCCTTCGCGCAGAACATGGCGCGTGAAGCGCAAAAGGCCGGCGTCGACGGGATTATGGTGATGCCGGCGCTGGTCTACTCCGCCAAGCCGCACGAAACTGCCGCGCACTTCCGCAGCGTCGCCGGCGCGACCGATCTGCCGATCATGGTCTACAACAATCCTCCCATTTACAAAAATGACGTCACGCCCGACATCCTGACCTCGCTGGTCGACTGCGAAAATATCGTGTGCTTCAAAGACTCTTCGGGCGACACCCGCCGCTTTATCGATCTGCGCAACGAAGTCGGCGATCGCTTCGTGCTGTTTGCCGGGTTGGACGATGTGGTGCTGGAAAGCCTCGCCGTTGGTGCGCAAGGTTGGATCTCCGGCATGTCCAATGCCTTCCCGCGCGAAGGAGAAACGCTGTTCCGGCTGGCGAAGGAAAAACGCTATGAGGAAGCCTTGGCGCTGTACAGCTGGTTTATGCCACTGCTGCACCTCGATGCCCGCCCCGATCTGGTGCAGTGCATCAAACTCTGCGAACAGCGGGTCGGCCGCGGCAGCGCCGTCACTCGTCCGCCGCGCCTGCCGCTGCAGGGCGAGACGCTCACCGAGATCAACGCCGTGATCGAGAAAGCGCTGGCCACTCGCCCTGCGCTGCCGAACGTCGGCCTGTAACACCTTCATCGCCCGGCCATGCCGGGCGTCATGCTTTCTCTACCGGGGGGAACCGATGCCCAACGATCGCTATGCCGCCATCAGCGGCCAACAATTTATCGGCGGCCAGCGCTGCGCCGCAGGGGAAGCGACGCTGCTCAGCCTGCGCGCCGACGACGGTGAACCGACCGGCTACCGCTTCCACCAGGCCACGGCGGCAGAAACCGCCGCCGCCGCAGAAGCTGCCGCCGCGGCCTTTGCACCCTATTCGCAGCTCAGCGCGGAACAACGCGCGAACTTTCTCGACGCCATTGCCAAGGAGTTAGACGCGTTGGATGAGGCTTTCTTCGCCTTCGCCATGCAGGAAACCGCCTTGCCGCCGGCGCGGTTGAGCGGCGAACGCGCCAGAACCAGCGGCCAGATGCGGCTGTTCGCTACGCTGCTGCGGCGCGGCGACGTCGAGGGCGTGCGCATCGACTGCGCGCTGCCGCAGCGCTCCCCCCTGCCGCCCCCCGATCTACGTCAATACCGCACGGCGCTCGGCCCGGTGGCGGTATTCGGCGCCAGCAACTTCCCGCTGGCGTTCTCCACCGCGGGTGGCGATACCGCCGCCGCGCTCGCCGCCGGATGCCCGGTCGTGTTCAAGGCGCACAGCGGCCATATGATCACCGCCGAGCTGACCGCTCAGGCGATCGAGCGCGCCCGGAAACGCACGGGGATGCCTGCCGGCGTCTTCAACATGATCTTCGGCAACCGCGTGGGAGCCGACCTGGTACAACATCCGGCGATTCAGGCCGTGGGATTCACCGGCTCACTGCAAGGCGGTCGAGCGCTCTTCGATCTGGCGACGCAACGCCCTCAACCCATCCCGGTCTTCGCCGAAATGTCGAGCATCAATCCGGTCGTGATCCTGCCACAGGCGCTGGCGCGGCGCGGGCAGCACATCGCGCAGGAACTGGTCTCTTCCTTTACGCTAGGTTGCGGTCAGTTCTGCACCAAGCCCGGCGTGATCGTCGCGCTGCGTGGCGCCGCCTTCGATCGGCTGGCCGAAACGATGAGCGCCTTGGTCAACGCCGCCGAGCCGCAACCGATGCTGAATACCGGCACGCTGGAGCACTACCGTCACGGCCTGGCGGTCCTCGATGCGCACCCGGGTATGCGCCGTCTGGCGGGCCGCAGCGAAACGCCCCCTCATCGGGCGACGGCCCAGCTGTATCAAGCGGAGGAGGCGCTGCTGCTGCAGGCCGATCCGCTGCTGCAACAGGAGGTCTTCGGCCCGGCCAGCATCCTGGTCGCTGTAGATAGCGAAGCACAGCTGTACGCGGCGCTGGCGGCATTGCAAGGTCAGTTGACCGCCACGCTGCTGGCGGATGACGGCGATCTCGATATGGCCGCCGGGCTGACGACGCTGTTGGCACGCAAAGCCGGTCGGGTGCTGTTCAACGGGTATCCGACCGGGGTAGAAGTGTGCGACGCCATGGTGCACGGCGGCCCCTATCCGGCGACCAGCGACGCACGCGGCACCTCGGTAGGCACGTTGGCCATCGAACGTTTCCTGCGGCCGGTCTGTTTGCAAAACACGCCAGCGGCGCTGTTGCCGCCACCGCTGCAGGACGCCAATCCGCTCAACCTGCTGCGGCTGGTGAACGGCGTATTCACCCGAGATCCCCTGGTTTCACCTGCCAAAAATTAGCCCGGCCGCATCTGCCTGCCACTCAATAACAAAAGGGTAATACCATGACAACCCAAGGCAAATTCAAGAAGCAGCTTACGCTCACCGATCTGACGTTCATCGGTCTGGGCGCCATCTTCGGCTCCGGTTGGCTGTTCGCCGCCAGCCATGTCTCCTCCATCGCCGGCCCGGCCGGCATCTATTCCTGGCTGATCGGCGGCCTGGCGGTGCTGCTGCTCGGCATCGTCTACTGCGAACTGGGCGCCGCCCTGCCGCGCGCCGGCGGCATCATTCGCTATCCGGTGTTCTCGCACGGCGAGCTGATGGGTTATCTGCTGGGGTTTATCACGCTGATCGCCTTCTCCAGCCTGATCGCCATCGAAGTCGTCGCCGCCCGGCAATACGCCGCCGCCTGGTTCCCGTTCCTCAGCCAGCCGGGTTCCGGCGACCCTACGCCGATCGGCTGGCTGGTGCAGCTGGCGCTGCTGTGCTTTTTCTTCGCGCTCAACTACTACAGCGTCAAAACCTTCGCCAAATCCAATAACCTGATCAGCGTGCTGAAATTTCTGGTGCCGCTGCTGGTGATCGTGGTGTTGTTCAGCTTTTTCAAACCGGAAAACCTGCACAGCCAGGGCTTTGCTCCCTTCGGTTCCGCCGGGGTTGAGGCCGCCATTTCCGCCGGCGGCATCATCTTCGCCTACCTAGGCCTGACGCCGATCATTTCGGTCGCCAGCGAGGTGCAAAGGCCGCAGCGCACCATTCCCATCGCGCTGATCCTGTCGGTGGTGCTGTCCACCATCATCTATGTGCTGCTGCAGATAGCGTTTCTCGGCAGTATCCCCAGCGAGATGCTGAGCGGCGGCTGGGCCGGTATCAGCCAACAGTTCTCCCTGCCGTTCCGCGATATCGCCATCACGCTGGGCATGGGATGGTTGGCATTTCTGGTGGTCAGCGACGCGATCGTTTCACCGAGCGGCACCGGCAATATCTATATGAACGCCACGCCTCGCGTAATCTACGGTTGGGCGCGCGCCGGCACCTTCTTCAAACTGTTCACCCGGGTAGATGGCGAGTCCGGCATTCCCCGCCCGGCGCTGTGGCTGACCTTCGCTCTCTCGGTATTCTGGACGCTGCCGTTCCCGTCGTGGGAAAAGCTGATCGGCGTGGTGTCCGCCGCGCTGGTGCTGAGCTACGCCATCGCCCCGGTCACCGCCGCCGGGCTGCGGCGCAATGCACCCGATATGCCGCGTCCGTTCCGGGTGCGCGCTTTCTGCGTGCTCGGCCCGTTGTCGTTTATCATTTCGGCGTTGATCGTCTTCTGGTCCGGCTGGGATACCGTCTCCTGGCTGCTCGGTTTGCAGATCCTGATGTTCTTCATCTACATCCTGTTCAAAAATCAGGTGCCGACCCACGCCGTTAGCCTCCGGCAGCAAATTTGGTCCTCGCTGTGGCTGATCGTCTTCTATGCGCTGGTGATCGCACTCTCCTACCTCAGCAGCTTCGGCGGGATCAGCGCCATTGCCCACCCGTGGGACACCCTTACCATGGCGGTGATTGCGCTGGCGGTTTACTACTGGGGCGCCTATACCTGTTTACCCCAGGCCAATTTTATCGGCGATGAAGAAGAATGAACCCAGGGAGGACATCAAGATGACATCCATGCACGTTCTGTCGCTGGAACAGGCTTATCAACTGGCGTTGCGCGCACTGCGCAGCAACGGTTTCAATCAGGCGCATGCCGAGGCGGTAGCGCAAAATGTCACCCAGGGTGAACGCGACGGCTGCGCTTCGCACGGGTTGTACCGGCTCTTGGGCTGCGTGCGATCGCTGCAGGCAGGCAAGGTTTCTGCCGATGCGATACCCAGGCTGTTCGACCAGGCGCCGGCTATCTTGCGCGCCGATGCCGGCGGCGCGTTTTCTCTGCTGGCCTACCGCACCGCTCTGCCGGCCTTTATCGATAAGGTGCGCACCAACGGTATCGCCGCGTTGACGATCAACCGCTGCGTGCACTTCTCCGCGCTGTGGGCCGACATCGAACCGCTGACCGAGCAGGGGTTGGTGGCCTTGGCCTGCACGCCCAGCCACGCCTGGGTGACGCCGGCCGGCGGTTCGCGCCCGCTGTTCGGCACCAACCCCATTGCCTTCGGCTGGCCGCGCCCGGATCGGCCGCCGTTTTTGTTCGACATGGCCACCAGCGCGACGGCACGCGGCGAAATCGAATTGCATCGCCGCGCAGGCACCCCGCTGCCTGAAGGCTGGGGCATTGATAAGGCAGGCAATCCGTCCACCGATGCCGCCAGCGTGTTGGAGGGCGCAATGCTGACCTTCGGCGGACATAAGGGCTCGGCGCTGGCGGCGATGGTTGAATTGTTGGCCGGGCCGCTGATCGGCGATATGACCAGCAAGGAATCGCTGGCCTACGACGACGGCACCGGTTCGTCGCCTTACGGCGGTGAGCTGATCATCGCGTTGGATCCTGAACGTTTTCTCGGTGCGGATAAGGCGAAATATTTCGCCAGCGCAGAGGCGATGTTTGCTGATATGCAGGCGCAAGGCGCACGCATCCCCGGCGAACGCCGTTATCGGCAGCGGAGGCTGAGCGAACAAGACGGCGTGGAGATCCCCAGAACGCTGTTCGACGAAATCGTGGCGCTGTGCGATTAGCGCCGGATTGATTCCCTCGCGCCGGCAATTCGGCGCGAGGCGAGTTTTACCCTGCCTGAGCCAAGTCGCTGTGCAGACGCTTGCGCCATACAGGTTTGGTATCCCAGCGGGCGAAGTGTTTCGCCTCTTTACCCGACTGCACCTGATGCCACATGTCTTCTTGCCACCGGATCGGTTCCTTTCCTCGCAACGTTGGGCGGGTCTGTTTAATCGTCCGTTGCAAAATGCCCGCTTCCTTAGCGGTAATGGGCGGCGCCTGTCTGGCGGCGTCCAGCGCCCGGCGGCCCAACGGCTCCATCACCCGGTACAACACGTTGACCTGCTGCTGCGTCGCCTGCTGGTTAGTGCTCATCCCCTTACCCGACCAACCGTCGAAATTTTCACCGGGATCGTCTCCCTGCGCACGATATTCATTACCCGGCCCCTCGACGATATTCCATCCTTGCCAGGTCACCAAAGTGTGTAATCCATCGCGATCCTGCAGGTTTTTATTCTTGATCTGTTTGAGCACCTCGGCGCGGTTTGGCACACCGATCAGGTTCATAAACTCGTCCAGCGCGTCCCAATGCTGCCCCGCGATCAGACCATTCCAGACATTACGCAAACAGTTCCAGGGAATGGTGTGATGCCAGGTCAGCGTGATAAGCGGTTTGGTTGACGCGTGTTGCCAACGGCTCGGTTCACTGCCCCGATCGCCTCTGATGATCCCATCGACTTCTAATGGCATGGCTGCCCCTCTTCTGGCTGAGATGAAGAATATGCGCAAGGCCGGTGGCCCGGTTGGCATAAAAACGTCAGCTAAAATCGTAGCAGCTCAGGCTGAGATGGCAATAAAACGCCAGGCACGCTCTGCAGCCGACCGGCAAACGCAGAACGCGCCCGAAAACGGTGGGCTTAAAACGGATTATCTGACGACCATCACCGAAATATTGGCATGGCGAACGATAGCGGCAGCGTTAGACCCCAGCAGATAGGTTTTCACGCTCGGGCGGCGCGAACCGATGATGATCAGATCGGCGTCGATCTCTTCCGCCAGCTCCAGCGCCTGATCGCGCGCAGAGCCGAAGCTGACGGTGTAATTGAGGCGATCCAACGGCAGATCGATTTCCGACATGATTTTCTTCAGCTTCTCGACCGCCTTCACTTCCGCCTGATTCTCAAATTCCTTGAGGCCGAACGAATAGGCAGTCACAAAAGCCGAGGCATCCGGCAGCGCATGGAAGAAATGCACTTTAGCGCCGGACATCTTCGCCAAATATTCCACATGCTTCAGCGCATGTTCGGTCAACAGGTCCTCTTCAATATCGATCGGCACCAAAATAGTCTTGTACATATCACGTCCTTTCTATGTAAACCGGGTGCCTACAGAATACTGCCGCGCACGGGCGCGGTGAATCGCTTTATCACGCTTTTGTGATCGGGGGTAAATACTGATAAGGATAGTTCTTAATTTAACAAAATATAAACATCACACCAATAACGGATAGGCGATTAATTATTTAGTACTCGAGATTAAATCAGCTGCAAATAAACCGCTTTGGCGGTGGCGGCGGTCTTATTAGCGACAGAAAGTTTTTTAATCGAGTTGCCGATATGGAAATTGACCGTGCGCTCGCTCACCCCCATCAACAGCGCGATCTCTTCCGCCGTTTTCCCTTCGCTGCACCAGCGTAAAATGTCTTTTTCACGTAGCGTCAGCACATCTTTTATCGCGTCGTCGTTCACCGAGATCAAGGCTTCACGCAGCGTTTTATGGGCGGTTTGCGCCAGCCAAAGAAAAAAAGTTTCATTTACTGCGCGCGCTTGCGGCGCTTGCTCGGGTAGTGCTTTACCGGCAAACGTCAGGATCCCCAGCCGGCCATAGCAATCCTTAACCGACTGCGACCAACCTGCGCACAGGCCGAATTGCGCCATATGCCGCCAAAGCGTCGGCCGCTCGTGATAAAAGCTTTCGTCCCACTGGAACTGCAGCGTGGAATGGTGAGCGCGCTCAATAACCGGATCCTGCAAATACACCCGCTGCCGCCGATAATCCTCGAGATAGTTCGCTGAAAAATTCCCTTCGATCAGCATCTTGGGGCGGCTGGCCGGATAACAGGAAAACACGATGTAGGAGAAATAATCAAACCCCAGCGCCTCGGCGCAGGGTTCCAGCTGCGTCAGAAAGCATTCGCGATCGGCCAGGCTGCCAATCACCTCCGCCATGAGCCGTTGAGTGCGGGTATCCATAACGCAGGTTCTCCAGATAGCGATGCCGATTTATCGATAGGTCAGACTCACTATAGAATATCGTCGCCCGGCGCCAGTAGCCGTTTCATATAATAAAAAATACCAACGCTATAACGAAAACAGCTATTCCCTTTAAAATAAGCCTTTTATTGCACCGAATTGGAAAACTGCGCGAATAGCATAATCTCCTCGGCACGTAAACCTGTCATTTCTACCGTTAGACAGCCGGGACACCGCCAATTACTTTCCAGACAGGCACCCAGTGCCGCCGTAAATCCAAAGAGATAATAAGCATTTGCGAATTTCGCATGGCATACAGTGACGGGGATTTTCTATGGCAGAAAGTAATGCGGCAATTCAGTCGGCTGCGATTATCGGCGCGGGAACGATGGGCAGAGGCATCGCTTATCTTTTCGCGCAAAAAGGCATTCGCACGGTGCTTTATAATCGCAACGGCAATACCCTCAGTCAGGCTCGCGACTATATCGAGCTAGACCTGAACAAGAAAGTCGAACAGGGCAAGATCGCGCTGCAGGATAAAGGCGCGGTGTTGGCCAATCTGGTGTTCACCTCGGTATTTGAGACCATTGCCGACAGCGAGCTGGTGATAGAAACCATCGCCGAGCAAGAGCAAACCAAACTTGAGGTGCTGGCGACCATCGCCGCTGCAGTCAAGCCCGACACGCTGATCGCCACCAATACCTCCTCACTGTCGCTAAATAAGCTGGCAACCGCGGTGACGCACAGCGAGCGGTTTATCGGTTTGCACTTTTTCAACCCCGCGCCGCTGATGAAACTGATTGAAATCATCCCGGCCTACTGTACCGCACACGCCACCACGGAGCGTTGCCGCCAGCTGGTGGCCGCGTTGGGGAAACGTGACGTCGTCTGCCAGGCCACGCCGGGGTTTATCGTCAACCGCATGGCCCGCCCCTACTACCTGGAAGGGTTCCGCCTATTGGAAGAACACGTGGCGCGCGCGCCGCAGATCGACCGTGCCCTCAAGGCCGGTGGGCACTTTCGTATGGGGCCACTCGAACTGACCGATTTTATCGGCCAGGACATCAACTATCAGGTCAGTCGGCAAATCTGGCAGGACATGCAATACGACGCGCGCTATACCCCCGGCCACCTGCAGCGTTCGCTGGTCGATGCCGGTCTATTGGGAAAAAAGAACGGCCGCTCCTATTTTGCCGTCGAAGAAAACGCCCCGCCGGTGATGGCCGCCACCGATGCAGACATTGAGACGCTACACGTTTACGGCGAACACCCTTTTTTTACCCTGTTACAACAGCGGGCCGCGCTTCAGTGGCCACGGCTGCGCGTGGAACAACGGCAGGCATTACCGGGCCTGGGGCCGGCCGTCCGGATCAATGACGCTTTCACCATCAGCATCACCGATGGCCGCACGGCAAACCAGCTGGCCGAGCAGACGGCGGCCGACGCTTTTGTGGTCGATGTTGCCCTGAATTACGCCGACACGGCGTATCTGGTGGCAGCGCACAGCCGCCACGCCTCTGGGGCCAATAAAGCGCTGTTCTTACGCCTGCTGCACACGGCAATCCCGCAGGTTGAATTTATCAAGGATTCCCCGGCCTTGATCGTCGCCCGCGTCCTCAGCAGCCTAATCAACGAGTCGGTGATCATGGTGGAAAGCGGCGTCTGCAGCCGGGAAGACATCGATGTCGCCGCCGTCGCCGGCGTTAACTACGCCGACGGCATTTTCGGCTGGCTCGATAGCCTGGGGGAGAAAAACGTCAGGACGACGCTGAGCAACCTGGCGCAGTTGCTGCACGCGGCGCGCTATGCGCCGCATTACACCCTTCTGCACGCCGCGCAACCGGCGCTGACGACCACGCCTTAAGGATTAATGATGAGCATTCAAGATGACGGCGTTTATCTGATCGACGGCACGCGCACGGCGATCGGCACCTATGGTGGCAGCCTGGCGCATACCCGCCCCGACGACATGGCGGCAACGATCATTCGCAGTCTGCTGCAGCGCCATCCGGCGGCGGAAACGAGCCTGGACGAGGTGGTTCTGGGCTGCGCCAACCAGGCCGGCGAGGACAACCGCAATGTCGCCCGCATGGCGGCGCTGCTTGCCGGACTGGATCCGTCGGTGCCGGCCATCACCCTCAACCGCCTTTGCGCCTCCGGGTTGGATGCCGTGATCTACGCCGCGGCAAAAATCCGCAGCGGCCTTAGCGAACTGATTCTGGCCGGCGGCGTGGAAAGCATGAGCCGCGCGCCCTATGTGCTGAGCAAGGGCGAAACGCCGTTCGACAAAGGCGTGAAGCTGTACGACACCACGCTGGGATGGCGCTTTGTTAATCCGCGGCTGGCGGAGCGCTACGGCAGCGATCCGCTCGGCATCACGGCAGAAAACGTGGCTCAACGGCAGCATATCTCACGCGAGGAACAGGATCTGTTCGCGCTGGCCTCGCAGCAAAAGGCTCGCCGGGCGATCGACAGCGGCCGGCTGGCACGGGAAATCACGCCCGTAGACGTGCCGGCGGATCGTAAAACGACCCGCATATTCGCGCAGGACGAGTTTCCCCGGCTCAGCACGCTGCAACAGTTGCAGACGCTGAAACCGGCGTTCTCCGCCGGCGGTACAGTCACGGCAGGCAACGCTTCCGGCATCAACGACGGCGCCGCCGTGCTGCTGCTGGCTTCCGGGCGCTACGTGAAGCGTCAGGGGTGGCAACCTCTGGCGGAGATCGGCGACAGCACGGCCGCCGGGGTTGAACCTGCTCTGATGGGGCTGGGGCCGATCGCCTCCACCGAGCGCTTACTGCAGCGCGGCGGGTTCACCTTGAACGACTTCGACATCATCGAGATTAACGAAGCGTTCGCCTCACAGGTCCTAGCGGCGCTGAAACACTGGCGTATCGACGCCAACGACGCGCGGGTTAACCCGAACGGCGGCGCCATCGCGCTCGGTCATCCGTTGGGGATGTCCGGTGCGCGCCTGGTGCTGTCGGCGGCGCTGGAATTACGCGACCGACAGGCGAGCAACGCATTGGTGACGATGTGCGTCGGCGTCGGCCAGGGTCTGTCACTAAACCTTAAAGCCGTTTAACACAAGGAATATGCGATGAGCGTACTGAACATTCTTGAAGAAAAGCTGGCGGAAACCAAAAAACAGGGGCGTTTTCGCGAGTTCCTCAACCTTGAGCGCGGCGTGCAGGACAAACCTTGGGCCACCAGCCACGGGCACCACGGCGAGCGCCGTCTCAACGTCTGGTGCTCGAACGACTATCTGGCGATGAGCCACCACCCCAAAGTGCTGCTGGCCACCACCGACGCGGTTAACCGGGTCGGGCTGGGCACCTGCGGCGCCCGCAGCATTTCCGGCACCTCGGTCTACCACAGCGAGCTGGAAACGCTGCTGGCCAGCGCCTACGGCAAAGAGTCGGCCCTGCTGTTCACCACCGGTTTCGGCGCCAACGACGCCACCTTATCCACCCTGTGCGACGCCATTCCCGATCTGATCGTGTTCTCCGACGAGCTGAATCACGCCTCGATGATTTACGGTATCCGCTACAGCAAAGCGGAGAAAAAGATCTTCCGCCACAACGATGTGGCACACCTCGCCGAACTGCTGCAGGCCGCCGATCCGGCGCGGCCAAAGCTGATCGCCTTCGAGTCGCTGTATTCCATGGACGGTGACTTTGCTCCCCTGGCACAGATCGTGGCGCTGGCGGAGCAGTATCAGGCGCTGACCTATCTCGACGAGATCCACTCCGCCGGCGTCTATGGCGAACGGGGGCTGGGCTACGCCGAACAGCTGGGCCTGCTGGATAAAATCACCATTATTCAGGGCGGGTTCGGCAAATCTTACGGTGCGGCGGGCGGCTATATCGCCGCGCCCCGCTCGGTGGTGGAGGCGGTGCGCAGTTGGGCGCCGGCATTCGTCTTCAGCACCTCGTCACCGGCGCCGGTGGTGGCCGCCGCGCTGGCCAGTTTTAAATACAACCTCGAGCATGACACCCAGCGCAAGCATCTGCTGGCGATCGTCGATCACCTGAAAACCGGCCTGCGCGCCGCCGGCATCCCGCTGGTGTCGGCCGACAGCCATATCCTGCCGCTGCGGGTCGGCGATCCCCATCGCAACAAACACATCAGCCAGGTGCTGCTCGATGAGCATGATATCTACGTACAGCCGGTCAATGCACCAACGGTGCCCGCAGGCAGCGAGCGGCTGCGGGTGACGCCAACCTCGGCGCATTCCCATGCCGACGTGGAGACGTTCCTGGCGGCGCTGGGACGGGTCTGGGCAGCGAACGATCTGCGGAGGGCGGGATGAAGTTAGCGGATTATAACGGCCATCTGGTCACGCTTTGTCTGATGGCGACCGGCACGTTCGCCATCGGCACCGACGCCTTTATCGTCGCCGGCGTGCTCAGCGACATTTCCGACACCTTTGCCGTCAGCCCCGCGCAAGCGGGGCAGTTGATATCGGTATTCGCGCTGGCTTATATGCTGTTCGCCCCCCTCACCGCCTGGCTGCTGGGTAACGTCAACCGCAAGCATATCCTGCAGTTGGCGCTGGTGCTGTTCATCGCCGGCAACCTGGCCTGCGCCTGGGCCACCAGCTACCTGCAGATCTCGTTTGGCAGAGTGCTGGCGGCATTGGGGGCGGCCTGTTACACGCCACAGGCCGCTGCCGCTGCGGTGGGGCTGGTGGCGGAAAAGCGTCGCGGCCTGGCCATTTCCATCGTCTATGGCGGTATGACGTTGGCTATTGCGCTCGGCATTCCGTTTGGTACCTTTCTCGCCAAACTGATCGGCTGGCGTGAAATCTTTCTGTTCATCGCCCTGCTGGGAGCGATTGCGCTGCTGGGCCTTTCGCTGGCGCTGCGCGCCATTGCGCCACCGGGCAAGCTTTCGCTGAAAGAGCGGCTCGCTCCGCTGCGGCAAAAGGCGGTGCTGACTACGCTGCTGATCACCTTTTTTGCCGTTTGCTCGGAACACATCGTGTATAGCTACGTCAGCGTATTGCTGAAAAACACCCAGTTCGGCCCGCAGGCGATCCTGCCCCTCGCGCTGCTGGTGTTCGGCATTGGCGCGGTGATCGGCAATTTTGCCTCCGGCGCGCTAACCGATGCCTTCGGCAGCAAGTTCGTGCTGCTGTTTTCCGTGGCGATCCAGACGCTGTCCCTGTTCCTGCTGGCCTTTTATGTCACTTCCCCCTGGTGGGTACTGGCCATCTTCCTGGTCTGGGGCATTACCGGCTGGATGTATCTGGTGCCGATCCAACATCACCTGTTGTCGCTGTCGAAACGCTTTGGCGCACTGACCGTGTCGCTCAACAGCTCGGTGCTGTACGCCGGCATCGCGGCGGGCGGCATGCTGGGCGGCCTGACGCTCTACGCGCTGCCGGCCCATTACCTGCCGCTGTTTTCGCTGCCGCTCGGCGCCATCGCCCTGCTGCTGACGCTGCTGTTTTTCCGGGGAGAGACCAACAATGAATGAAGCCCTCCCGGTGCTTTATGAGCGCCATGGCGAGCTGGTTGCGGTCATCACCCTCAATCGGCCGGAAAAAAAGAACGCCATCAACCTGCAGATGGCCGAGCTGATCCGCACCTACCTGCGGCAGGCAGATAACGATGACTCGGTGCGCGCGATCGTCCTGGCCGGTCAACCGGCGGTATTTTCCGCCGGCATGGATATCAACGCCTTTCATAAGGGTGAACTGCCCATTGTCACGCCGGAGGGGTTTGGCGGGCTGATCCATGCACAGATCGCCAAGGTGATCATCGCCGCCGTTGATGGCATCGCTTACGGAGGTGGCTTTGAGCTCGCCCTGGCCTGCGATCTGATCGTCGCCGGCCAGGGCGCACGCTTCAGCTTCCCCGAAACCGGGCTCGGGTTAGTCGCCGCACAAGGCGGGTGCGCGCGCTTGCCGGCGCGAGTTTCTCCCTATGTCGCACTCGACTGGCTGCTGACCGGCAGAATCGTCGATGCGCAGGAGGCGTTATCACACGGCGCCATTTCCCGTATCAGCGAGGGGACGGCCCGGGAAGAAGCACTGCGCATCGCCGAACAGATCGCCGGAAAAGATCTTGCCGCCAGCCAAACGGTTAAGGCCATCGTGCGCCAGGGGCTGGCACGGCAGGAAGCTCCCTCATTCGATTTTCAACAAGGCCCGGTCGAGCGCCTGCGTCAGGCTGCCGCCCGCCGATAATACCCCTGCCGGTTCGCCTGAACCGGCATTTCCGCTTTTCCGCCACAGCTCATTTTACGCAGCCCACCTCTCGGCGCTGGGCTACACTGCCGGTAACCCTAATGCGCTGATAAGGAAAAACAATGCGCCCTTTGCCTCTGCTGACCCCCAGGCTGATCCTGCGCCCGTTCACGGCCGACGATCTGCCCCACTTTACCGCCTACCGCAGCCACCCGGACGTGGCGCGCTACCAAAGCTGGAGCGACTACGGCGCCGCCGACGCGCAGGCCTTTTTCGAACGGCAGCGGCGGCTTGAGTTCAATCGTGACGACAGCTGGTTTCAACTGGCGGTCGAGCGCCGCGATGACGGCGCGTTGCTTGGCGATGTCGCGGTGCATTTCTTCGATGCGGGGCGCCAGGCTGAACTGGGCGTGACCTTCGCGCCCAGCCATCAGCGGCAAGGGATGGCGCACGAGGCACTGAACGCCGTCATCGCCCTGCTGTTCGGGCCGCTGGCGAAGCACCGCATTACCGCAGTGGTGGACGCCCGTAATCTTGGCGCCGCCGCGCTGTTCGGCAAGCTGGGTTTTCGGCGCGAGGCCCATTGGCGGCAAAACGTGTTTTTTAAAGGCGCGTGGGGCGACGAATTCGGTTTCGCTCTGCTGCAAAGCGAATGGCGGGAGAATGCAAAGCATGGCGCTGCTGAATAAATACCTTGGGCAATACCAGTTCTCGGAGCGGCATGCCATCACCATCGCCGCACCGCCGGCCCAGATACTGGCGGCCGTGGCCGCTTACGATCCCAAGCACGATCGCTTCTTCCGCAGCATGATAGCGCTGCGCGAATTGCCTGCACGGCTGATGCCGCGCGATAAGCCCAGCCCACCGCCGTTTGGCCTGCATAACTTTTGCCTGCTTGAGCGGGATGAAACGGCGCTGGTCTATGGCCTGATCGGCCGCTTTTGGCAGGCCGAATACGGTCTGGAGGACGTCGCCGACGGGCCGGGGTTTCTGGCCTTCGCGCAGCCCGGCGTCGCCAAACTGGCGTTGGGTTACGTCGTGACCCCTTTGCCGAGCGGCCACTGCAGCCTGGTAACGGAAACGCGCATCTTCTGCCCCGACGACGCCAGCCGACGGCGGTTTATTCTCTATTGGTATACTATTCGCCTGGTGAGCGGGTTGATACGGCGCCGTATGTTGCACGCCATCAAAACCGCCAGCGAAGCCCCCACCTAATACATTCATTTAGTGAATGCGTTTAGGAGCATTCTCAGAGCATGCCTCAAGTAATAAGGTTATTTTTTAACCACTACAAAATGCATTGAGAAGCCATTAGCCCCGCCCCCCTGCGGGGCTTTTTTCATCTAGTCGCCGTTCAAACCGGGAAATACCTGCATAAACAGGAAGGTGCAAGGCTTGCGCTGATGCTGATTGATCTGCGGCACCAGCCGGGTGAAATGCTCAGTCTGGCAATGCACATCCAGGGCGGCGCGATCCGGCCAGCTTTCGATAAAAATAAAATGCCCGGGGTCCTGCTGGTCGATGCACAGTTCATAACTGATGCACAGCGGTTCTTGACGGGTTTTCTCCACCAGCTCGCGATACCATGGCATAACGGTTTCAATGTGTTCCGGCTGGATAAAGTCTTCAGCGATGACCTTCAGCATGTTGCGCTCCTACATTCTGTTTTGCCGTGCCTCACCTTATCGTCCTCACTCCCGAGATGAAAGCACCCTACTCCAGGCCTATCGCCGGGTTGCCAATTCGGTGATAGCGCACACAGATCTCGATCAAAGCGCTTGAACCTACCCTGGCCCTGTGTGAACTTCCGGTTAACAAAAAAGCAACACACCATTCACCATGGTGATGTCTGCACCACCCTGCCGACCCGATACGCGGCGTTTTTTTCGCCCTTAAAGGCCTGACCATTAGTCCTTTAGACCTTTAAGGATCGCGAAAAGAAACCGTGGTTACCGTCGTGTTGAGGGCAACGGCATCAGGACGGTCCTGTGACCGACGCTTGTCATTCTCAGAAGAGAGGTTAACGCCAGTGAATCACACCACCTATGCCGCTCCTGCGCTCAACGTCGCCATTCGTAAAACCTGGCGCAGGCTGGTGCCATTGATGTTCGCCATGTACTTTATCGCCTTTATCGACAGGGTTAACGTCGGCTTTGCCAAGGACGCGATGGCCATCGATATCGCGCTGTCGCAATCCGCCTTCGCATTGGGTGCCGGGATATTTTTTGCCGCCTATGCGCTGTTCGGCATCCCGGCCAACCTGCTGATGAATCGCTGGGGCGCCAAACGCTGGCTCAGCGCCACCACTGCGCTGTGGGGGGCGCTGTCGGCCTGCACCGGGCTGGTGACCAACGAACAACAGTTTATCGTCCTGCGGTTTCTGCTGGGGATCGCCGAGGCCGGGTTTTACCCCGGCATCCTGCTGCTCGCGTCGATCTATTTTCCCAATAAGGTGCGCGCCTCGGTCATTGGCATTTTCGTGCTCGGCGTGCCGGCGGCCCTGACGCTCGGCTCCCCGCTGTCGGGGGCATTGCTGGAGATGCACGGCGTACTGGGTAAGCCCGGCTGGTTCTGGATGTTCGTGCTGGAAGGGTTGCCGGCCGTCGCCCTCGGCGTCTTCGCCTTTTTCTATCTCGACGATAGCCCGCAGCAGGCCCGCTTTCTGACTGAGGAAGAGCGCACGGCGCTGGTCGCACAGTTGGCCGCCGAACAGCAGCAGACCGAAACCAGCAGCGTCAAAGCGGCGATGAGAAGCGGCAAAGTTTGGCATCTGGCGTTGATCTACGGCACCCTGCAGATCGGCGTGTACGGCCTGATGTTTTTCCTGCCTTCGCAGGTCGCCTCGCTGATGGGCACCCATCTCGGCTTCAAGGCCTCGCTGGTGGCCGCCATTCCCTGGGCGTTCTCTGCGCTGGGCGTCTATTTTCTGCCGCGCTTTGCCGACAGAAACCCCGCAAGAAGACTACCGATCGCCGTCGCCTGCATGGTCGCGGCGGCGTTAGGGCTGGTGGTCTCTTCCTATGCCGGTCCTTTGCTCGCTATCGCCGCACTGAGCTGTTGTGCAGTCAGTTTCCTGGCGGTACAGCCGATTTTCTGGACGTTTCCCGCTCAGGTGCTCACCGGCCCGGCGCTGGCGGCCGGCATCGGCTTTTGCACCACGCTCGGCGCGGCGTTCAGCTTTTTAGCCCCGCTTATCCGCACCGAGGCGGAACAGCGTTTTCACAGCCCGCATGCCGGGCCGCTGGTGCTGGCCGCCTTTGCACTGCTGTGCGCCGCGCTGTTGTGGGCGCTCAAAAACCGGCGCGCCGACGTGAGCAAGCAAGACGCAAAGATTGCCGGATAGCGGCGCGTTATTTAGCCATTATTGAACCTGCGGATGGGACACTGGCATTCAGCCTCCTCGCCCACAGGTGTTAAATGGATGAATTGACGCACATTATCGCCAAATACAGCCCGGAGCCGGAGATGTTGCTGCTGCTGATTTTCCTGTTTGCGCTGGGTAAATCCGTGATCTTCGTTTCCTCCGTCCTGCCGCCCGCCTCGGTCACGCTGCTGATGGGCATCGTTGCGGGCAAGCACGCGCTGCCTGTCGGCACCGTTTGGGCGGCCATCACCCTCGGGGCCGCGCTGGGATCGATCTTGTCGTTCCACTGCGGCGCGCTGCTATGCCGCCGCGATCTTGGCAGCCGGCTACCGGCGCGTTTTCATGCTCCGCTGCACAAAGCCCAGCGCGCCCTGCAAAAGCGCGGGTTGCCATTGCTGTTCGCCTCGCGTTTTCTGGCGGTAATGCGCTATACCGTACCGCTGATGGCCGGCATGCTGAAGCTGCCGCTGGGGCGCGTCTATGCCACCGCCGCACTCTCGGCCGCCGCCTGGGCGCTGATCTTGATGTCGGCTGCGCATTTATTCCCCGCATCTTGACCTGAAAGATTCTTGGGCAAATGGCCGCCCCATGCGCCGACGTTGCGCCAGCGCACAGCCTCTCTTGCCGTATAAACTGCCGTGCAACACCGCAGTTTGCGCCAGATCACCTTTCTGAACATCAGTCGAAAAATGCGAATTTTTTTGCAGAATGCGCGCTTATAACGGCGCAATGCGGGAAGAAACGGAGAAAAGCCTGGGCGTAACACGCTGATTTGGTTGGTGGGTGGTACAGGGTTCGAACCTGTGACCAATTGATTAAGAGCCAACTGCTCTACCGACTGAGCTAACGACCCAACGAGATAAATTGTCCTCCTCGCCAATGCCGCTGTCAAACGCTTACACTCATTACTTTTTCTCATGCGAATTTTACAACCCTTTGTTTAATCAACGAGATAAGCCGCATAAGGTCTATTAATCCCACCTTTTGAAGAGTAATCTTCCGCTCCCTGAACGTCCGATTTGCCTCCTCCGTGTAAAGATTGATCGACTTTTATCCCGCGTATAAATGTTGTAAACATGTTGCACAAAGGTGGCGTTATTGCACTACCTTACTAAAGCCGGGCCAACCGGATAAATGTATAAAAAAGAGCCACTTCAGAGCTCGCGACTTCACTAATGACAGGTAAAACAGGACATCATCAGATGGTAGATCACTCTAAAATAGCGACTGACGCGACGCCCGCTTCAGAAGATCATCTACGGCGAAACCTCACTAACCGACATATTCAACTGATCGCCATCGGCGGCGCCATCGGCACCGGTCTGTTTATGGGCTCAGGTAAAACCATCAGCCTGGCCGGCCCTTCGATCATCTTCGTGTACATGATCATCGGCTTTATGCTGTTCTTCGTGATGCGCGCCATGGGCGAGCTGCTGCTGTCCAATCTGGAATACAAATCGTTCAGCGATTTCGCTGCAGATCTGCTCGGCCCGTGGGCCGGTTTCTTCACCGGCTGGACCTACTGGTTCTGCTGGGTGGTCACCGGCATCGCCGACGTCGTGGCGATTACCGCCTACGCCCAGTTCTGGTTCCCCGGGCTGTCGCAATGGATCGCTTCGCTGCTGTGCGTGCTGTTGCTGCTCGGCCTTAACCTGGCGACGGTGAAGATGTTCGGCGAAATGGAATTCTGGTTTGCGATGATCAAAATCGTCGCCATCGTCGGGCTGATCGTCGCCGGGCTGGTGATGATCGCCATGCAGTTCCAGTCGCCGACCGGCACCGTGGCCTCATTCACCCATCTGTGGAATGATGGCGGCATGTTCCCGAAAGGCATCAGCGGCTTCTTCGCCGGCTTCCAGATTGCGGTATTCGCCTTCGTCGGCATTGAGCTGGTGGGCACCACCGCCGCAGAAACCAAGGATCCGGAGAAATCGCTGCCGCGCGCCATCAACTCGATTCCGATCCGCATCATCATGTTCTACGTGTTCTCCCTGATCGTCATCATGTCGGTGACGCCGTGGAGCTCCGTGGTGCCGGACAAGAGCCCGTTCGTTGAACTGTTCGTGCTGATCGGCCTGCCTGCCGCGGCCAGCGTGATCAACTTCGTGGTGCTGACCTCCGCCGCCTCCTCCGCCAACAGCGGCGTGTTCTCCACCAGCCGCATGCTGTTCGGGCTGGCGCAGGAAGGCGACGCGCCAAAATCGTTCGCCACTCTGTCCAAGCGCGCGGTGCCGGCCAACGGCCTCACCTTCTCCTGCATCTGCCTGCTGGGCGGCGTGGTGCTGATTTACCTGATCCCGAACGTGATGACGGTCTTCACCCTGGTGACCACCGTATCGGCGATTCTGTTCATGTTCGTTTGGACCATCATCCTGTGCTCGTACCTGGTCTACCGTAAACAGCGCCCGGCGCTGCACCAGAAATCGATCTACAAGATGCCGGCCGGCAAACTGATGTGCTGGGTGTGCATGGCGTTCTTCGTGTTCGTGCTGGTGCTGCTGTCGCTGCGCGAAGACACCCGCCAGGCGTTGATCGTCACCCCGCTGTGGTTCATCGTGCTCGGCCTGTCTTACGTGTTCCTGCGCAAGAAGAAAACCGCATGATGCAAAAAGGGGCGGATATCTCCGCCCCTTTCTTCTTTCTAAGCCTCTGCGCTAATCCGCTTCCGTCGCCACCGCCGCTTTATCCTTGCGCCGCACGCGCAGCTCGCTGACCACCACCCCAATCACGATCAACGCGCCCCCCAATAACGCCACGCCCGGCAAACGCTCGCCGGCCAACCGCCCGACGATGCCGGCCCAGACCGGTTAGCCGGCGTAAATCACCGTGGCCCGCGTCGGCGAAACGCTGCGCTGCGCCCAATTCATGGTCAGCTGAATCAAGGCGCTGGCCAGCCCCAGCCCAATGGCGCTGTACAGCAGGTAATCCGAGTACGGCGGCGGCGACTCACCGGTCGGCGCCATCATCAAAAACGAAGCCAGCGAGGCGGTCGCCAGCTGCACGATGGTCACCCGGCGGATATTGACCTTACCGGCGAAAGCGCCGATCAAAATGATCTCTGCCGCCATGCCCAACGTGCCGGCCAGCGTCAGAATTTCGCCGAGGCTCAGCGTCATGTCGGTGCTGCTCGGCGCCGCCAGCAGCATCAGGCCGGTAAAGGCCAACAGAATGCCGATCCACGACATGATGCCGGGGAACCGCCCCAGCACCAGCCATTGCAACAGTGGCACGATCGGCACGTACATGGCGGTGATAAACGCCGATTGGCTGCTGGTGATGCTCTGCAGGCCGACGGTTTGCATACTGTAACCAAACATAATCGCCAGCCCAATCAGCCCGCCCGCCTTCAGTTCATACAGGGTCAGGCCGCACAACACGCGCAGCGAAAACAGGGTCAGCGCCAGCGTAGCGGTGGCGAAACGCAGGCCGACGAAAAAGAACGGCCCGCTGACCTGCATCGCGTGATGCACCGCCAAAAAGGTGCCGCCCCAGATCATGGTGATGAAAATCAACACCGCTTCCGGCAGCCTGATTTGCGGAACCACGGCGGAAATAAAGGATTTTTTTGCTGCTGACACCGGCTTGCCCTTCCTGCTGAGTGCAATATAATGCACAGATCCTGCCAGTATGAGATAAAGTCCGGCGATGAGCAATACGGCGCATAACGCAAAAACCGATCCCCCCAAGGTGCTGCAGTACCTGAGCAGCAATCTGCGCGGCTACCGCCAACAGGCGGGCCTGAGCCAAATGGCGCTGGCCGAGCTTTCCGGCGTCAGCCGCCGCATGTTGGCGGGCATCGAGGCCGGCGATCGCAACGTCAGCCTGGCGGTGCTCGACAAGATCGCCGCCGCCCTGGCGATTTCCTTTACCGACCTGATCCAGGCACCGGAGGCGCGCGGCAGCCATATGGTCGGGGAATTGGCCTGGCAAGGCGCGCAGCCGGGCAGCCAGGCGCTGTTCGCCGCCAGCGTACCGGCGCGGCAGCGGGCCGAGCTGTGGGAATGGACGCTGATGCCGGGCGAGCGCTATGACTCTGCGCCGGACGCCGAAGGCTGGAGCGAAATGATCTACGTGATTGCCGGTACCCTGACGCTGGAGCTGGAACAAGATACGCTGACGCTCACCGCCGGCGCCGCGCAAACCTTCAACAGCGATCAACGCTACGCTTACGCCAACCACGGCGACCTGCCCCTGCGTTTTATCCGCAACGTCGCCTTCTGACCGCCCGCCGGCCCGCACCGGCGGCGGATGTCGTGTCGCTGTCGTGCCGCTGTCGTGGCGCCGCCAACCCGCTCGCCCTACACTGAATGACAGTGACAGCGAACTCAGGAGTGCACCATGCAAAAGTACCGCATCAGGCCATTACGTCTGGAAAAAGGCTGGTCGCAGGAGCAGCTGGCGACGATCGCCGGCCTCAGCACCCGCACCGTCCAGCGGATAGAAAACGGTGAACAGGCCAGCCTGGAAACCTTGACCGCGATCGCTGCCGCGCTGGGCGTGCAGGTCAGCGATCTCAATGCGCAGCCGCAACAGGCAATGGAGGAGGAGACGCCTGACGAACAGCGCATTCGTCGCCAGGTCGCGGCAGAAGGCAAACTGCTGAGCATGGCGGTACGTTTCGCCGTGATTGGCGTGATGTTGTTCGCCATCAACTGGTTTACCCATCCGCAATATCTCTGGTCGCTGTGGGCGATCGGCGGCATGAGCCTCGCGCTGGTCATGCGGGCGGTGCGTACCCTGCTGCTGCGCAATGTCTTCAGCCGCTGGCAGGAACAGCGGCTGGCGCACAAGCTGCGGCGCTTGCCCTGAATCCGCCATTCGACAAAACCAAATTCGTCATTCGCTTCTATGCTTATCAAGGGTTTTTGTTAATCATCTGAGCGGGAGTACGGAACATGACGAAAGTGTTGGTGCTTTATTACTCAATGTACGGCCATATCGAACACCTGGCGCAGGCGGTGGCCGAAGGCGCGAATCGGGTTAACGGCGTGGACGTGACGATTAAACGCGTGCCGGAAACCATGACGCCGGAGGCCTTTGCCAAAGCCGGGGGCAAACAACATCAGCAGGCGCCGGTCGCCAGCCCGCAGGAGCTGGCGGACTATGACGGCATTATCTTCGGCACGCCGACCCGCTTCGGCAATATGGCCGGGCAGATGCGCACCTTCCTCGATCAGACCGGCGGCCTGTGGGCTTCCGGCGCGTTGTACGGCAAGGTAGGCAGCGTCTTCTCTTCCACCGGCACCGGCGGCGGCCAGGAACACACCATCAGTTCCACCTGGACCACGCTGGCGCACCACGGTTTCATCATCGTGCCGATCGGCTATGCCACGCCAGAGCTGTTTGACGTTTCGCAGGTACGCGGCGGCACCCCGTATGGCGCCACCACCATCGCCGGCGCCGACGGTTCGCGGCAACCGAGCAATGAAGAGTTGACCATTGCCCGCTATCAGGGCGAGCACGTGGCAAAAATCACCGCCAAGCTGAAAAGTTAGGCACCCTCCTGCGCCTGTGATTCAAAGGGCCGCGCATTCGCACGGCCCCATCTTGTTGCCGACCCGCCGCAAGGTTAGAATGCCCCTCCCCCGGCCATTCAGCGTCTGAAGGCCAGGCCCGAATTCGTTCTGCCCGTCGCTTGTCAGCCTTAGGCGCGAGGACGGGCGTTCTGTTTTTTGCGCACAGCGAAGGGAATAAGTCAGTGTCTAAAGATTTTGATGAACTAATAAGAGACATGGATCTTATTATTGAAAATGTAGACAGCTTCAAGGCTCTGGCTCCGCGCGCGCCCGAGCCGGCTCCGGCCCCGCCGCCGCCGGTTCATCACTACGATTCGTTCTGCGAGAACATCGCGCTGAAAGTGGTCTTGAAGGTGCTGCTGTCTTCGGTGGACAAGATAGTCAAGGTGCAAATAGCCAACAAGGTCGAGCAAGAGATCGCCCAGATTGAACAGCAGGTGGTGCGCGCCGGCGGCGGCCCGGTGTCGCCGGACGATCTGGCGCAAATGACGCACTATGTGCGCCGCACGGTCAACGACCTGCTGGAATAACGTCTTCCCCGGCAGGCTCACCGGCCATATTTATTCGGCGATATGAATTTTTACGCTATTTTTATATCGCCTGCTTTATGCTTGATACACTTCAATAAATTGACACATTGTCGGCAGGCATTCCGAGCAACAGCATGGTCAGAACCAAACAAATCCTGGTCGTCATTCATCTTTGCAGCTTTTTGGTCCTTCTTTACAGCCTTTCGATGATCCCACCCCTGCTGATGGGCCTGTTGTATAAAGAAAAAAGCGCCTTCTCATTCTTCTATACCCTGGTGGTGGCCGCCACGCTCGGCGGATTGGGCTGGTTCAGCACCCGCCAGTCGAAAGTGCAGTTGCGCACTCAGGACGGCTTTCTGATCATCGTGATGTTTTGGCTGCTGTTTTCCGCGATCAGCGCCCTGCCGCTGTGGCTGGATGATACGCTGAACGTCCGGCTGGTCGACGCGATGTTTGAGGGAGTCTCCGGCATCACCACCACCGGCGCCTCGGTGCTGAATGACGTCTCGAACGTGCCCAAATCGGTCCTCTACTACCGTTCCCAGCTCAATTTTATCGGCGGCCTCGGGGTTATCGTGTTGGCGGTGGCCGTGCTGCCGCTGCTGGGCATCGGCGGCGCCAAACTTTACCAGTCGGAAATGCCCGGCCCGTTCAAGGAGGAACGCCTGACGCCACGCCTGGCCGATACCTCGAAAAACCTGTGGTTGATCTACCTTGGGCTGGGGTTGGCCTGTACCGTCGCCTTTCGTCTGGCGGGCATGCCGTGGTTCGATGCGTTATGCCACGGCATTTCCACCGTTTCGCTCGGCGGATTTTCCACCCGCAACGAAAGCCTGGGGTACTACGACAGTTCGGCAGTGGAAATGGTCGGCGGCATTTTCTCTATTCTGGCGGCGGTGAACTTCACGCTCTATTTCGTGGCCGTCGGCCGCCGCAGCCTGAAACCGCTGTACCGCAGCCCCGAGCTGCGCTTTTTCCTGTTGATTCTGGCCATCGTCGTGGCGATCGTGTGTATCGAGCTATACCGTTCAGGCATGTACGGCGCCAAAGACGCCTTCGTGCACGGCTTTTTCCTCACCAGCTCGATGATGACCGACAACGGCCTGGCGATTGCCGATTACACCCGGATCCCGTCCCATACCATCATGCTGCTGCTGGCGGCGAGTTTCTTCGGCGGCTGCGTCGGCTCCACCTGCGGCGGCATTAAAGCACTGCGTTTTCTGATCATGTACAAGCAAAGCCGGCTCGAGATCAACCAGCTGGTGCATCCCAACGCCATGTATACCATCAAGGTCGGCAATGCACCGATCCAGGATCGAACGCTGCGCTCCGTTTGGAGCTTCTTCTTTCTCTATGTACTGTTCACCTGCTTGTTTATCTGGCTGCTGAATCTGATGGGCTATGATCTGGTCACCGCCTTCGCCACCGTCGCCGCCTGCATCAACAATATGGGGCTGGGGTACGGAGAAACCGCCGCCGGTTTCGGCACGTTGAACGATGCGGCGAAATGGCTGATGTGCGCCGCCATGCTGCTCGGCCGCCTCGAGATCTATCCGATGCTGATCCTTTGTTCACGCGCATTTTGGCGTTTTTGATCGGCCAAGCGGCGTGTAAGGCGCCGTTCCGCTCTGCTAACGCTGACACATTCGCAACATGAATATGTTGCATTGTTGTATTCGTTTCACTGCGATAAGTTTAATTCACTGTAAATATATACAGTATTTTTTAACTTATTGAGGATATGAATATGCGCTTTAACAACAAGATGTTGGCCCTGGCCGCCCTGCTGTTCGCCGTACAGGCGTCGGCCGACACGCTCGAATCCATCGACAACTGCGCGGTCGGCTGCCCGACCGGCGGCAGCAGCAACGTGTCGATCGTGCGTCATGCTTATACGTTGAACAACAACAGCACCACCAAGTTCGCCAACTGGGTGGCCTATCACATCACCAAAGACACGCCGGCCAGCGGCAAGACGCGCAACTGGAAAACCGACCCGGCGCTCAATCCGGCGGATACCCTGGCGCCCGCCGATTACACCGGTGCCAATGCGGCGTTGAAGGTCGATCGCGGCCATCAGGCGCCGCTGGCCTCGTTGGCGGGCGTTTCCGACTGGGAATCGCTGAACTACCTGTCCAACATCACGCCGCAAAAGTCCGATCTTAACCAGGGCGCCTGGGCGCGGCTGGAAGATCAGGAACGCAAGCTGATCGATCGCGCCGATATCTCCTCGGTCTATACCGTGACCGGGCCGCTGTATGAACGCGATATGGGCAAACTGCCGGGCACCCAGAAAGCGCACACCATCCCCAGCGCCTACTGGAAGGTGATTTTCATCAACAACAGCCCGGCGGTAAACCACTATGCCGCCTTCCTGTTCGATCAAAACACGCCGAAGGGCGCCGATTTCTGCCAATTCCGCGTGACGGTGGACGAGATCGAGA
The DNA here is from genome assembly GCF_037137105.1 of Serratia sp. TMDUHS_CL. Classification (NCBI taxonomy): domain Bacteria; kingdom Pseudomonadati; phylum Pseudomonadota; class Gammaproteobacteria; order Enterobacterales; family Yersiniaceae; genus Serratia; species Serratia sp. TMDUHS_CL. The sequence goes on along the minus strand of NZ_JBBBDV010000009.1, from coordinate 41,127 downwards.
AGCGTACCGGCCTGATCATCTGGGCCGGTCTGCCGGACGACGTGCAGGCCTCGCTGAAGAGCAAGCCCGGCGTCCTGCCGGAGCTGATGGGCTGCAAAAACTGACGAAAAAACCCGCCTCGGCGGGTTTATTTTCCATCCGGGCGCCGGCGGTTTATTCCGTCAGCGCCTTTTGCGCGGCGGCCAACTCACGCTGCCGGGGCGACGCTACCGCGTGATCGCGCGCCAGCAGCGTATACACCGTCGGCAGTACAAACAGGGTGAACAGCGTGCCCACCAGCATGCCGGACACGATCACCAATCCCAGACCGAAGCGGCTGGCAGCCCCTGCGCCGCTGGCGAAGAGCAGCGGGATCAAGCCGAACACCATCGCCCCGGTGGTCATCAGCACCGGCCGCAGGCGAATTTGCGCCGCCTGCAAAATCGCGGCGCGCCGCGTCAACCCCTGATGCATCTGCAGTTCGTTGGCGAACTCCACCATCAGAATACCGTGCTTGCTAATCAGCCCGATCAGGGTCACCAGCCCGACCTGGGTATAAATATTCATCGTGGCGTAACCCAGCGCCAGCGGCAATAAGGCGCCGCAGATCGACAGCGGCACGGTGATGAGGATGATCAGCGGATCCTTCAGGCTCTCATACTGCGCCGCCAGCACCAGGTAGATGATCACCAACGCCGCCAGGAACGCGAACGCCAGCGCGCTGCCTTCCTGGGTATATTGGCGCGAATCCCCCTGCCAGTCGTGGCTAAATTCGGCCGGCAGCGCATTGGCCTGCCGCTCGAGGAAGGCGACCGCTTCGCCCATCGAAACGCCAGGCGCGGGGATGGCCTGCAGGGTGGCGGCGTTCTGCTGGTTAAACTGGGTCAGCTTGTTCGGCTCGACCTTAACGGCCACCGACACCACGGTGGAGAGCGGCACCAGCGTATTGTCCTGCGTGCGAACGAACTGCCGCGCCAGCGCCTGCGGCGTCAGCCGCTGTTCGCGCAGGCTCTGCGGGATCACATCATAGGCGCGCCCGTCCATGCCGAAGCGGTTGAGGTAGTTTTCCCCCACCAGCACCGCCAGCGATTCGCCGATGTCGCTCATGCGGATCCCGAGGCTGTTGGCCTTGGCACGGTCGATATGCACCTCCGCCAGCGGGTTGTTGTAGTCCAGATCGCTGTCCACCACCATAAACAGGCCGCTGTTTCTGGCGTTCTGCTTCACCTCTTCCAGGGTGCGGTACAGCTGCGGGTAGTCCTGCGGCGTACGCAGCACCATCTGCACCGGCAGCCCGCCGGTGGAGCCCGGCAGCGCGGGCAGTTGGAAGGCGAAAATGCTGGTGCCTTCGACGTCGTTCACCGCCCGTTGCAGATCGGCCTGCACCGCCGACGCCGAGCGCTGGCGCGCCTGCCACAGCGTCAGGTTGATGCCGCCGATGCCGGACGCGGTGCCGTCGCTGCCGTTGATGATCCAGCGGCTTTCGGTTTCCGGCATGCGGTTGTAAACCTCGTCCAGCTTGTACGCAAAACGCTCGACATAGTTCAGGTTGGCGTGCTGTGGCGCCTTGATGGCGGTCAGTACGATGGCCTGATCCTCGGTCGGCGCCAGCTCGCGCTGCGGCATCAGGTACAGCAGCGGCAGGCTGATCATCACCAGCAGAGCCAGCACGCCGGTCACCCAACGGTGGTGCAGCGAGAAATCCAGCGCGCGCGCATAGCGCCGCGTCAGGCCGCCGAAGAACCACTCGGCGGCGCGCGCCACGCGCCCTTCGCTCTGTTTGGCCGGCAGTAGAAGAGAACTCATTACCGGCGACAGCGTCAGCGCGACTACGCCGGATACCACCACCGCGCCGGCTAGCGTCAGCGCGAACTCGCGAAACAGCGCGCCGGTCAGCCCGCCCATCAGGCCGATCGGCGCGTAGACCGCCGCCAGCGTCAGGGTCATGGCGATCACCGGCCCCGCCACTTCGCGCGCGCCGATCATCGCCGCCGCCAGCGGCGTTTTCCCCTCTTCAATATGGCGATGCACGTTCTCCACCACCACGATGGCGTCGTCCACCACCAGACCGATCGCCAAAACCATCGCCAGCAGCGTCAGCAAATTGACGCTGAAGCCGAAGGCCAGCATCAGCCCGGCGGCGCCAAGGATCGACAGCGGAATGGTCACCACCGGGATCAGCACGGTGCGCAGCGACCCCAGACACAGGTAGATCACCGCCACCACGATCGCCAGCGCTTCGAGCAGGGTATGCACCACTTCATCGATCGAGGCCTGGATAAAGCGTGCGGTTTCGAACGCCAGCGCCATCTTCACGCCCGGCGGCTGCATCTTGTCAATTGCCGGCATCAGGTGACGAATGCCGTCGACGATCACCAGCGGGTTGCCGGTCGGCGTGGGGAAGACGCCGAGAAACACCGCCGGTTCGCCATCCATCAGCGCGCTGGTTTCCGTGGCTGCGGCGCCCAGCTCCACGGTGCCGACGTCTTTCAGGCGCACCAGGCCGTTGCCGTCGTTGCGCACCACCAGATTACGGAACTCCTCCACGCTGGTGAGATCGGTATTCACCCGCACGTTGGCAACCACATACTGCCCTTTCACCTTGCCCGGCGCCGCCTGGTAATTGTTGCGCCGCACCGCGTCGGCCACGTCGGCGGCGGTCAGGCCGCGGCCGGCCAGCCGATCGCTGTCCAGCCACAGGCGCATCGCCATTTTTTGCCCGCCGAACACTTCCACCTTGGCGACGCCGTCGATAGTGGTGAACATCGGCTCCACCACCCGCGTCAGGTATTCGCTCAGCGCCGGCGTGGACAGCGTTTTACTGGAAAAGCCGACATAGGCGACGGCGGTAGCTTCACCGGCGGAGCGCTCAATCACCGGATCGTAAGCCTGCTCCGGCAGCTTGTAGCGCACCTGGTTGACCTTGGCCATCACTTCAGTCAAGGCCTGGGTCGAATCGCGGTTCAGCGCCATGCGCACCGTCACCACGCTGCGCCCCTGCACCGACGAGGATGAAAGGTAGTCAACGCCCTCGACGGACGACACCGCCTGGGCGATCGGCTGCGTGACAAAGCCCTGCATCAGCTCGGACGACGCACCGGGATAGTCGGTGCTGATGGTGATGGTGGAGTTTTCCAACAGCGGGTATTGACGGATCGGCAGTTGGCTGAGCGCCAGCGCGCCGAACAGCAGGATCAGGGTGCTGACCACCAGCGCCAGCACCGGCCGGCGCACGAACAGATCGGTAAATGTCATCGGTCTCTCCTCAAGAACCGGCCTGGGCGGCGTTCAACGTATCCTGCGCCACCGGCTCGGCCGCCATGCCGTCGCTCAGCTTGAGCTGGCCCGAGGTCACCACCCGATCGCCTTCCTGCAGGCCGCTGACGATCTCGACGCGCCCGTCGTTGCGCTCACCCACGGCGACCGAAACGCGTTTGACCGTCATGCCCTTTTCACCCTGCTGCGCCAGGAACACGGTATCGCCGTAGGCCGTGTAGGTCAGCGCCGTTTCCGGCACCGTCAACACCGCCACGCGCTGCTGCTGCGTGACGCGAATGCCGGCGTACATGCCGGCCTTCAGCAACCCCTGGCGGTTGGTCAACGTCGCCTGCACCTGCACGGTGCGGGATTTGCCGATCATCGGATCGATAGCGGTAATGGCGGCGGGGAATGCGCGATCGGGATACGCCCCAACCTGCACCGACACCGCCTGCCCCAGCGCCAGCCCGGCGCTGCTTTGTTCGTCCAGCGAGAAGTTGACGCGCAGCGTATCGGCGTCCACCAGGTTCGCCACCGCGTCGGCGGCGTTGAGGTATTGCCCTTCATGCACGCGGCGAATGCCGATGGTGCCGGCGAACGGCGCGCGGATCGCCTTTTGCGCGATTTTGGCCTGCGTTTCCTGCACCGCACCGAGCGCCATATCCCGTTCAGCCAGCGCATCGTCCAGCTGTTGCCGCGCGGTGGCGTTGAGGTTCATCAGCTTGCGCATGCGCGCCAACAGCAGATCGGCATTGCGCAATTGCGCCTGCAGGCGCACCAGCTCAGCCTGCTCGACCGCATCGTTGAGCTGCACCAGCAGTTGCCCCTGCCGCACCGTTTGGCCGGATTCGAACAGAATGCGCGTGATGCGGCCGCTGGTCTCCGCCGCCACTGCCACCTGGCTGGCCGCCTCCAGCTCGCCCACGCCGGCGTAACTGCGCGCCGCCTGTTCACGCAGGGCGGGCGCCAGCGCCACTTTCACCGGTGGATAGGCCGGCGCGCCTTCGTTTTGCCGCGCGGTGGATCGCATCGCAACGGCGGCGGCGGCGAGCGCCGCCAGCAGCGCGGCAATAATGAGGTATCGTTTCATCATGTAACGGTTTCTTCCTGATTTTACAGCCAAAGCCATCCTTCCCCCGACGCAGCGCAGGCAGGTGACGAGAGATGCCGGTTGCCAAGCCCGGCTGGCTGCACTATAAAACCTCAGGTTAACTTGAGGTCAAGCTGAGGAACGTGGAATGGCAAGAAATGAACCGATTGACACCTATCGGCTATTGACCGTGGGGGAAGTGGCGAAGCGCAGCGGCGTGGCGGTATCCGCGCTGCACTTTTACGAAAGCAAGGGGCTGATTCAGGCAACGCGCAACGCCGGTAATCAGCGTCGCTACACGCCGGTGGTGTTGCGCTACATCGCGGTGATCAAAATCGCGCAAAGCGCGGGCATTCCGCTGGAGGAGATCCGCGCCACGCTGGGCCGCTTTCCTGCCGGCAGCAAGCTGACCGCCGAACAATGGGGAATTTTGTCCTCCGCCTGGCGCAAAACGCTGGATGAGCGCATTCAGCGGCTGACGGTGCTGCGCGACCATCTCGACAGCTGCATCGGCTGCGGCTGCCTGTCGCTCACCGACTGCCCGCTGCGCAACCCAAACGATATTTTGGGCCAACAGGGCGCCGGCGCACATATTTTCGAACGCATGACGGAACACCGGTGAGCGAAACAGGTTGCGCACCGGTTATTCCGAGCCCGAACCTCTCAGGGATAGATGATGTTCAACGTGGCCGAGGTGTTGATTTCCCCCTGCGTGACGCCATCGCGCTGATAAGGGTAATAATAAGCCCCCATGCCGATGATGAAGTGACTGTTCAGGCTGCCGCCGGCGGCGACGTGAAACAGTGAGGTGGCGCTGCCGCGATCGACGTTGGAAGGCGACAGTACCACCGGCGAACTCGGCATGTCGCGCTTGACCAGGCGCAGCCCCACCCCTTGCGCCCCGCCAGCATTGGCATTGGTCAACACGCTGGCGTCGGAGGCCAGCAGGTTATTGCTGGACAGGAACATCTCAACGGCGCGATCGGCGATGCCTTCCTGCTGCATGTTCTGGCAGCTGATGTTCAGCGAGAACGGCGTGTAGCCGGGTTGGTTGTTACTCAGCACCTGCGCCACGCCCATTTTGGGCAATCTGACCGTCAGGCCGGCGTTGTCGAAACGGCAGGTGGTGGTTTTCGGCGCGTACTTGATGTTCATCGGCTGGCCATACATATCGCGATCGTCATAAGGCCAATTGCCGGTAAGCAACCAAGTGAGCAGTTTCCCCACCTGCTCCAGCAGCCAAAACGGTAACTCCAGTATGCCGATGCCGGTCACGTCACTCACCATTAAAGCATCATCGAGCATCAGTGTATCGCCCGGTACCACCCGCCCATCCTTAGGCTTTTGCACCAGAGAATAACGAATGGTCATCGGGGAATTTAATTCTGAAGCAGAGTGTTCCCCTCTCCCCCTCAACGTTCTGTCACTTATCTTGTTGGTGATTTCTGCGCGGACCCACTGTTGGCCATCGTTAAAACCGAAAATCGCGGCCTGCGAGTCTTTCGTCGGAAGTTTGATGGTGTAGGAAAAGTTGCTTTTGGACTTGCTGCAGTTAAAGGTTCCGGTGTACTGGGTATTGTATTGCGCCTCCCATACCGGCGTATTGGCGCTCAGCTTATCGGAAAGATCGACGAAAATCGGCGACGCAAACTCCACCCCCTTGCCATAGCAGGAAGCATAGCTATAGCCGCTGAACAGCCCAGACAGCAGCAGCAAAAAAATCAGCCTGATCATAGGTTCGGTTATCCTGTATTAGCGGCAAACGCCGGGCGACGCGTCGAGCGCCAGAGTCGGTTTGGCGATGCGGCAACGGCCGTCGCGCAGTTGCACCGTCAACGCCGTCGGCGGCTGTTCGGCGCGCAGGTACAGCACGCTGGCCTGGCCGACAAAGCCTATCGATCGGCCGTTTTCATCCAGCACTTCGGCACCGAACGGCAGCGGTGCGCCATCGGCACGCTGCGCTCGCAGCTGGAATGGCCGACGTGGGTCAGTCTCGAATTTCAGGTAGCTGACCGCACCGTAGTACGGCACGTGGTTGGCAACGTTGCCGCTGATTTCCGCCCCGCTGCTGTGGCCGGTATCCGACAGCGTGACCGAATTTTGCCGGTACGGCGTAGCATAAGGCACCAGCGCCAGGCCCTGCGCGTTGGTCACAATGCTTTCGTCGCCGTTGACCATCAGCCCTTCGGCCTGCGGCGCTTCGACCACCGTCATGGTGTTGCCGATTTCGTTCGACGCCAGCATATGCCAGGGGATCGCCACCAGGCTGCCGCGCGCGCTGAGGCCGCTCTGGCGATAGTCGTTGCCTTCGCTGTAGGAGACGCCGAGCGTCGAGAGGCGGGTGCGATAGGCCGCATTGAGGCCGGCCATGTTGTCTCCGCCACTGCGATTGCTGCCGCTCAGCGAGTAGCTCAGGCGGTTGGATTCCAGCGCGTTGCCGCTCAGGCTGACCGTGCTTTGCTGATAGTGAGAGTCCGTCGCCGACAGGCCGGTGCTGAGATAAGCGTTGTTGTCGAACACCGACAGCGGCAGGCTGAACGACAGGTAATAACGCGTTTCTTCCTCACGCTGGCTATTACGCACCCGACTGGCGGAAACGGAGTAGCTGACGCGCCCCAGATTGTTGGAGTATCCCAGCTGGTATTCGCGGCTTTTCGCGTTGGCCGTCCAGTAATCGCGCTGGGAACCGGAGAAGAACAGCGTGCCCCACCCTTCGTTAAGACGCTGGTTCAGGTTAAGCGTAAAGGTATTTTTCGGCCGGGCGGAACGCAGCGCGTCCCAGGTGTTCATATCCAGTTCGGACACGCCCTCCTCGTCGCGCCAGCGGTCAAACTGCCGTTCCAGTTGGCGGTAGCCGTCATTGGAGTAAATGGCGTCGGTAAAGCTGTAGTAACCGCGGGTGGAGTAACGGTAGGCCGCCAGCGTGAAGTTGGTCGCGGTGACGTCGAGGAATTTACTGTAGGCAATACGGAAACTTTGCCCGCTTTCACGGCGATTTTTCAGGCGGGTATCGGCATGCGTCAGGTCGATGGACACCGCCCCTATCGGCAGGTTCCAGCCACTGCCGAGCAGCCAGGCCTGATAGTCGTCGCTCAAAATGCTGCCGGCATAACCGGTCACCAGGTTGTTGAAACCGTAATGCAGGGTACCCTGCACAAAGCCGGGATCGTAATCGGTATTGCTTTCGTTCACCTTGCCGGCCAGCACGCTGTATTGGCTGACACCCTGTTTCAACATGTTGGGTACGGCGGAAAACGGCACGCTGAACGACTGTTCGCGCCCATCCGCCTCTTTGACCGTCACCCACAGATCGCCCGCCGAGCCGGTCGGCTGAATGCTGTCGAGGGTAAAGGCGCCCGGCGGCACGTTCTCCTGGTAGATCACGTTGCCGTTCTGCATCACTTTCACCAGGGCGTTGGTTTGCGCCACGCCCCGCACGACCGGTGAAAAGCCCTGCTGCGAGTTGGGGCGCATGCTGATATCCGACGCCAGCGCCACCCCGCGGATGCGTATCGAGTCGAACAGATCCCCCGGCGAATAAAAATCACCGGCGGTCAGGTTGGATTTGATGTCGGCGAAGCCGCGCTGTAGGTAGCGCGTGTTGTTCTGCCAGTGGCTCCCCCGTCCGCTGCCGTGGCGAAAGCTGCTGCTGTCGCGAAATTGCCAGCCGGCCAGATTGATCCCGGATTCCAACCCGGTATAAAAATCGTCATTGTTGCTGTGATTGCCGTCGCCGCGCGCCTCGGCGTGGTAGTACGTCGCGTTGTAAGCCAGCGTCAATGCGGAGATGCCGCGATTCCAGAAGGCCGGATCCACGTATCCCGCCTCCGACCGGTTGACCCGCGCCTGCGGCACCGTCAGCCGCAGGCTCAGCGCACTGACGTCCATATCGAACCGCCCACCCTGTACCAGCGTGGCGATCGACAGCGTCGTCAACGGTGCCTGGGGCCTCGGCAGCTGACTCAGATCGATGCCCAGCCGCTGCGCATCCTGGTAGTCGATTTGGATATCGTCGCGTTGTGTGCCAAACAGCAGCGCATAGCGCCCTTTCCAGTCATGGTTGACATACACATCGATCTCCTGTCGGCCGGCAGGCATGTCATTATTGAGGTAAAAACGCGAGAGATCGGAATCGCGTGATTCGCCGGCCAACAGCGAAGTGTCGAACGTCACCGCCCAGGCCGTATCCGGCAACAAGAATGAAGAGGCGGTCAGCAGCGAGAGGACTTTTTTATTCAGCTTCATTGTTGTTCTTTCAGGTTAGTGTGCGGTGATGGCTTTAGACTTGTAAGCCCCCAGATCGTCGATATACATCAGGTCATAACGGACGTTTTTACTGACCGATCGTTTGCTGGCAGCAAACTGGGAGGAAAACGGCGCGACCATCAGCGAATCAACCAGCAGATGCTTGTCCGTACCCTGGCCGATATTCGCTACCGTGATGAAATACGGGCTGTTGTTGATGACGTTGAACCCTTTGCCATTGGCTTGCAGCGTCAGTTTTTCCATCGCGTTTTCTACGCCGCGGGTTAGCGTCTGCGGGCGGTAGAACAGCTTGATGCGTGACTTGATCGCCAACTGCAGCGTATTGGTGCCCTGGAGGTTTTCCGGCGTCGGCGGGATATCCAGCACGTTGAGATAGAACACCGATTCGCGATCCGCCGCCAATGCGGCGCCGACTTTCTGAATGCGCAGCTGCTGCCCGCTGTTGCCGTTCACTTTCACCACCGGCGGCGACAGCAAAAACGGCACGTTGGCGGTTTCCGGGGTGGAATTGATATCGCCGTCGTCGATCCAGGCCTGGACCAGTGAGGGATCGGCGCCGTTATTCAGCAGTTGGACAATCACATCCTTGTTGTTTGCCGGGTAGATCACCCGCGTCCCGTTAACCACCACATTGGCCTGGGCACCAACGGAACCGAGCAACAACGCCGCTATCATCATGTATTTTTTCATCGTTCCCCCGGGTGGCCAGGCCCATCAAGGGCCTGGCTGTCAGCGCGATTACAGGTAAGAAATGGTGTAAGTCACGTTGGAGCTCAGAGCGCCCACTTTTGCCGCTTCGGCGTTGGTTTTGTAGTAGTACGCGTCCAACGTCAGGGTTTCTGAATCCGGTGCCGCTTTGTCGCCCATGATGTCGGTGACATAAGGCACGTTCAGCTGGATGGGGGTGGAAGAACCGGTTTCCGCCAGAGAAAAGCCCACGTTCTTCGCGACGAAAGCGTCGTTCTCGTTGACCGAGTTGTTCAGCAAATATTTGCCGTCGGTGGAGATGTTATCCGCCGAGGAGAAGTAGATTTTCAGCGGAGTGCCTGCGGTACCGGCCGCCGGCGAACAGCCGGAGAAGGTCAGCGAGAAGGACTTCTTGTTCTTGGTGATTGGCCCAACGGTGTTACCCGCGTCAGTCACCGAGATCGGGCTCAGCGCTACGGTGAAATCCGCGCTCTTGCCGCCGTTAATCGTACAGGTGGTGTCGGTAATGGCGCCGCTAAAGTTAATGACGCCACCGGCGGAATTGTCTTCAGCAAAAGCCACTGGCGCAGCGACCGCAGCCGCCATGATTGCAACAGAAAGCATCTTCTTCATCATGAGATAAAACTCCATAACAGTTTGGTTTGAGAGAATAAATAAAAAACGGCCGCTGCCGGCGGGATGAAATAATCCCTCCCCGTAATACAGAGGCAAAAGGGTGAACACATTCCTGTTTTTATAAAATCAAGCCATCGAGTTATTCGTCAGCCGGTAATGCAAATGGTGAACATAACGATTTCTAGATAACCTCCGAGAAACCGGATGAAATCTCCAATAAGTTGTGCACTCGATTTTTCAATCCCATTTTGCGTAATGCACTGCATTTCTGCGTGCTGACCGTTTTTACGCTTTTATCAAGAATTCGGGAAACCTGAGTCACCGTATAGCCGAAGGAAAGCAAATGGAGCGTTTCCACCTCACTTTCCGTCAGGCGGTTTTTCGTATTGCGAACCGTTCCGCCCTCAACGTCTCCATTTAATGCAGAGCACTGCGTGACCTTATCCACCAGAAAAGAAAACTCTTTACTCATACCGGGGATACTGATTTTTTTATCGAGCACAACCACATCACGCGAGACGGAACGGAATAAAAGACGGCGTTTCTCTTCCGTCGTCAAAAAAACCTTTACGCCATGAATAGCAGACAATAATGTCATCGCCATGCTAAAGCGCAGCATGCTTTTTACCGCATCATCGACGATCAGAATATCGTGGCAATTACGCCCCATAGCCAAAGGCAGATCGTCGTAGTAGGCAATAACGTGATCTTTATGAAAAATCCTTGGCATCAATATTCTTTTTATCGCCTCTCTGAAAAAGATGTTTTCAGATACGATACCGATACTGAGCATACTTCCTCCATCCATGGCTAAGGATAACGGCGATACCTTGCACTAAATACCCGCCGTCTTCTTGGAAAATTCGCATTGCCGTTCGGGAGCAAACAATAAGCGACTGGCACGTAAACCGGTGCCGTAAAACACTAAGATAATTCTGCATCAAACCATTAACAACAGGAACATTATTTTTATTAACGTAAATTTTAATTATTATAATCTATAAAATATTGCATTTTCAGAATTTAACACCAAAAAAGACCGGCAAGAGGGTAATTCACCGCACATTCCTTTCGCCGGAAAAATAAAAAAAGACCTGAATTATTTATGTTTTCCGTCCGGAACCTTGACCTCTCCGAAGTTTCACTAAATACTAGCCGCGAACTGGAAGCCTATATCATTATAAAAACCTGAATACATGAAATATATTATCGACCTCTGCGTTATCTATGACGCAAACGCGTGTCGTCTCCAACTCATTGACAATGATGAGTCATCGATACGGATATCCAACCCGGCTTCACGCCTGTTAATTGAAATGCTGACTCATCCGAATATCCCATTGAAACGTGAGATGTTGATAAAAAAGGTATGGGAAGAGTATGGTTTTTCAGGCTCATCGATCAGCCTCAATGTGGCCGTCAGTGAAATAAGGAAAGCATTCAAACTGCTGGGGAGAGAAACCTCCCCCATAAAGACCCTGGCGAAAGTCGGCTTTTGCTTTACCGCCATGATTGATATTTATCCATCACCGCAGACAACCGTGAACGAAACGCCGCCCTCTTCCACATCAGAGCCGCTTTCGCCTCCCCAGCCGGTTGCCGGATCTCATATCACGTCACCGCAGAAGAAGGTAAAGATTAGCGCTATTGCCGCTATCTGCGGCGTATTTATTCCGCTGTTGTTCATCGCGGCCTTCTATCCTATTGAACCGCCCGATCAACCGAGAGAAAAGTTAGTTCCGCTAGGAAAAAAAGACCGCTGCACCTTGTATTCTCTGGATGCGGACAAGCATATTGATGACAATCTGGAAAAAAGCATGGTTAACCAAGCGTTAGAGAGCAGCGGCGTCGATTGCATCAACAGCAAGGCGGATATCTATTTCTCCTCCGTAAAGCACACGTTGACTTATAACACCTTTCTCGGTGTGTGTTATCTCAGTGCGCAAGATCAATATACCCAGTGTGTCACCTACAAAATTCTCAACGGAAAATAAATGGCCGCATTGCACAATCCCAAAATACTGATTATCGGATTTTTGGCGGTGATCCTCTTCATTGTCCTGTTTCGCGTTTTAACACCCGCCGCACCTGTGCATATGAATTGCCAGGCCGATACGATAACTAAAAAACGATTAGCTTCAGGCGATGACCTGGAATTAAAAGTGACGGGCAGTTTATTCATCTATGACGAACACCATGCCATGATCGTGCAGCGCGGGGACATTACCGTAAGAGGAAAAACCTACAGCCTGGATAGAAAAATAAACTTAGATATAAGGAGGTTAGCTCACGGGTTTTACATGACTACCCACCGAGAAATCAGCAAAACCCCCGACGACAACGCACCGGACGAACTGACCAAAGAAATCCCCATGATCTCTCTCGGCATTAAGAACGGCGTTTTTTCGATGCGTAAAGTTCGGCAGGATGCGTACATCGTTCATGGCGTGCTTTTCCCGGTCACGCTATGCCGTTAACGTGAAAACAAAATGTAATGGAGAGGCAGAAACAGTACAAAGGGCGCGTTTATGGCAAACACGCCCCAGATACCGATTGGGGAGGGACTATTTTACCGACATATCCGTGCGGACGATGCCGTGATTCTTCATCACCTCTTCCATGGTGAGGTTCTCATCATACGGCTTATCGTCCACCACGACGTCTTGCGGGCGCACATAGGGTTTGGTCGCGCGTTTGAACATCCACCACCACACGAACACCAGGAAAGCGCCGGACTTCAAAAATATCATGGTCCATAGGGCGACTTGATACCAGTTCATCTCTGTCTCCATAAGAGCATTAAGCGAAATTGATAAGGTGGCGTTGATTATCACCCCGGCGGCGCCTGGCAGCAGCAGGCATCCGGGCAGCCAACCTTGATGACCGCATAATCTCACCGATGCGTGGCCCTTATCAATAGCCGATCGCGTTTCCTGCAAAAGCGCCCCAGTTTCTGAGCACGCAAAAGCAAAAAACCCCGTGCTCAGAGAGCACGGGGTCAGAATGTATGGCGGAGGAGCAGAGATTCGAACTCTGGAACGGTTTCCCGTCGACGGTTTTCAAGACCGTTGCCTTCAGCCACTCGGCCACCCCTCCGCAACGACGCGCACTATAAACAGACCTCATTCGCTTGTAAAGCCCAAGCGCGTTCAACCGCGCGAAAAATCGGCGAAGGCGCAGCAAACGGCGAACAAACGCGCACCTCCCCCCCGCTGTTGCCGTAATGATAACTAAGGGTAAAGATTGGTAAACAAACTTTAATCAAGCGCTTGCGCTGCCTATTATCGGGATTATTTTGTGATGGCTTGATAAGAGAGAGCATTATGGACCGCATTGTCGTCTCATCTTCTTCGCGCGACTCGCTGCTCAGCACGCATAAAGTCCTGCGCAACACCTATTTCCTGTTATCCCTGACCCTGGCCTTCTCAGCCCTGACCGCAACCGCCAGCACGATGCTGGGTCTGCCGGCTCCGGGTCTGCTGCTGATGCTGGTCGGTTTCTATGGCCTGATGTTCCTGACCCATAAACTGGCCAACAGCCCGGCGGGCATTCTGGCGGCGTTCGCGCTGACCGGTTTCATGGGATACGCCCTTGGCCCAATCCTCAGCTCGTTCCTGAACGCCGGCGCGGGCGACCTGATCATGCTGGCGCTGGGCGGTACCGCAGCCGTCTTCTTCTGCTGCTCGGCGTACGTGCTGACCACCCGTAAAGACATGTCGTTCCTGTCCGGCATGATGATGGCCGGTTTTGTGGTGCTGCTGGTGGCGGTGATCGCCAACCTGTTCCTGCAGATCCCTGCCCTGCACCTGGCTATCAGCGCGCTGTTCATCCTGTTCTCTGCCGGCGCGATCCTGTGGGAAACCAGCAACATCATTCACGGCGGCGAGACCAACTACATTCGCGCCACCGTTAGCCTGTACGTGTCGCTTTACAACATGTTCATCAGCCTGTTGAGCATTCTGGGCTTCGCCCGCAGCAACTGATCGCACATAACTCATGCCTTCATGGCCCCGCTCCGGCGGGGCTTTGTTTTTTGCGGCCGAAAAAATTTGCTAAACTGGCGGCCGTTCCGAATTATCCGTTATCGAGGCAGTATGTTGGAGTTTGAAGGTCGGGTTATCGACACTGACGCGCAGGGCTATCTGAAAAACAGCGCCGACTGGCATGAAGGACTGGCGCCACTGCTGGCGGCACAGGAAGAGATCGTGCTCACCGAAGCACACTGGGAAGTGGTGCGCTTCGTGCGCGACTTCTATCAGGAATTTAACACCTCACCGGCGATTCGCATGCTGGTCAAGGCCATTGCGCAAAAATACGGCGAAGAAAAAGGCAACAGCCGCTATCTGTATCGCCTGTTCCCGAAGGGGCCGGCTAAACAAGCCACCAAGATCGCCGGATTGCCGAAACCGGTAAAATGCATCTGACCGCTCCGCCCGCAGCGCCGCTGCAGTCCGGCATTCAATAGCGAATGCCAAACCCGGCGTAATCGACCACGCCCTGCGGCTCCACCAGCACGCGTTCGACGCGCGCGCTGCGCGGGCCGCCCTGTTTCAACCACGCCACCAGCTTGTCCACCTGCGCCTGCGTGCCGCAGGCCACCACCTGAACGCTGCCGTCATCAAGGTTGCGCGCATAGCCGGTCACCCCCAGCGCCTCGGCCTGCCGCTGTGTGGAATAGCGGAACCCGACCCCCTGCACCACGCCATACACATACGCAGCTATGCAAACTTGTGTCATAATCGCCCCCTTATTCAGTTTTCGTTATGGCATTGCCGTGCTTTTGCACCGCCGTGTCACTCTTTTTCTCCTAGCTGGCAGCATTATTAATTATGACCGTACGCCTGTTTCTCGCCAAAAGAAGCAGATAACCCAACAAATAAAATAAAAATCAAATTGTTACCATAAAAACAGCTTAATTAACACACTACATCACACCACAAAAAACGACATTTTCAGTCACTATCAATCAATAACTTACCGCGAATAGTGACCTGTAGAATTCTACTTACACGCCTCATTCGCTGCCAGTAATTCCCGCTCATACCCTATCCGCTGATGACGCTCAGCCCGCAATGCTCTCATCTGCGTATCGATCGGTGCGCCGAGCTGCAACTGGTCAACAGCAAACGCCGGACGCGCAACGTCTGCCGTTTTGCATGGCACGGCCACCGGCACTTTCACCTCGACATATGACGGCGCCGGTGACGCTCCAGAGCAGCCGCCCAATGCCAGGGCGGAAACCAAGATCAGATTTTTCATTGCGCACGCTCCCGTCGCAGTTCAGCGTCAAAGGCCGCCGACGCCGCGGCGCACAAATCGCCTGTGGTTCGCTCGGCCATAACTGCGTTAGCCCTCTCATAATCGCCCTGCGCCTCTCTGTGGGCTTTTTCCTGCTCTGCCTTTGCCTTGGCTTCCAGCTCACCCTGTTTACGCTGCAGCGCCTCAATGCCAGCGTTTTGGCTGGCGATCGCCGCCGCCTGTTGCTTATTACTGGCTTTGCACTGCGTCAGCGCCTCGTTGAGGCGGTCAATCGTCGGCTGATAGTGACGACCAGCCAGCCAGGCGCCAGCGCCTACAATGGCCGCCAGAGCCAGCAAAATCACCACCACAGACGTTATTTTGCCAGGCATAGAGCTCGCTCCTTGTCACGGCGGATCGCCAAACCGTTGAGCTTTACGCCGCCGGCATATACCCAGCGCGGGAACTGATCGCAGGCGGCCTCAGTATCACCCTGGCGGAACAGCCGGAACATCGTCGATTTCTGCATCGTCGAGCAACCGGCATTAAACGTGATGCTCACCGCCGCGTCGAAGGCACCCTGCTGCAATTTTTCACCGGCGGCATAGTTGGTAACGCAACGCTCTGCCGCCAGGATGTTCTTTTGCCAATCCGCGGCGATCTGCTGATCAGTTTTGCGCGCGCCTGGTTTAACGCCGTGCGTGTTGCCAATGCCATCCGTCCACACATCAGCCGGGCATTTGTACGGGTCGCGGCGGCATCCATCGGCATTGCCGATCAGCTCAAGCCCTGCGCGGCTGGTTTTTACCTCACCGCTCGAAAGCACCAGGCCGATGATTACCGCGACAGAACAGATCGCGCCGGCGGCGCCAGTCTTATTCAACTTGCTCACTAGCAACCCTCCCCAAGCGTTCTCGGCGTCGATCCTCACGAATCTTGAAATAAAGGTTCATCAGCCAGGTAAGAAATGCGAAAAACAGCCCGCCCAGCACGCCGATCGCTGCCCATTGCTCTGGAGAGTACCCATCCAGAAGTTGGGTAAACCAAAACGCGGCGCCACCACCGGAGGCGCCATAAGAAATACCTGTCGTGATTTTTTCCATTTTCATACCCCACCCCTTAGGGATGAACAATCGATGATTCAATTTTTGATACACGGTCGGCCAGCGATATTTGCTTTGAAATAACCGCTCTTATCATCCATAGAGCAAGCTCATCCTTTCTAAATGAATAAACACCGCCAGCTGGAATATATTCCTGAATTATTTCGCTGCCTGCCTCCACAGCATCTGAAACAATAACCTGATGCTCGGGAATTTCAGGTTCAATTGTAACCCCGTCGTCGTTTACAACAGCTGCGCGCGCAGGGACTGTTTCATAAACAGCGGGCGTTGCATCCCATGTTCTAATTACCTCTTCTTGCTCTGGCCATGAGTCGTAGCAAAAACATGAGTAATCAGTCCAATCAAGACCATACCGGCCAATAACCTCTATTGCAGCTTGTACTGTTGGTCCGGAGTGAAGACGCGCGTCATCACCCTCTATTGCATATTTGGATAGCCACTGCCACACCCACGGTAAGTTAGATATTTCATAAAAAGCATCTAATTCAGATTGTGTTGGTTGACGCGGTAAGGTTTTATGCGTTGCATCTGATGTATTGATAGATCCATTAACGGCATATACCTGTGTCCACTTTTGCGCCCCATTGCCGCAAGACATTGAGCTATCACTTCCTGGACTAAAGGTTGAAGGGGACACAAACACGCGCCCTAAGGTGCTATTTGTCGTATTGTTTGCGTTTAAATACAAAGTCCCAGCCGGATTGTAGGCCGACAAAACAGTGCCTAATGTATTGAGTACCCATTTCGTCTTGAACCCCTGCAGCCTGCTATTGTCAGCAACAGAGCCAAATCTAAACCCTGATGTATCACCCTCACCATTCACGAACGCCAGCGAGTTAACAAAGCCAGAAGTGCTGCGAGTGCGGATAATGCCAGGATATGAGCCAATCAGCGCCCTATTCGACCAGTTCATATCTAAGATCTGCGGATAGCACAGGCTCAGCTCAGGCTCTGTGAAATTTCCGGTGCTTGAAGCAGATGATGCATTATCAAAGATGAATGATGCGGGGACGCCAAGGCGTGGGGCTACAGGGCAGTCATAGCGCAAAACGCCATTATAACCGCTAAATACGCCCCAACAGTGCCACCAGCTGTCGTCTGTTGATTGCAAATAAACGTCACCTTCGAACGTCATATTTGACATGCTGTAGTCGCATGTGCACTTTGTCATCCCGATGGCGTAAGAGCGCGCGCCACTCGTAGAACCAAAAAAGTTTATATTAAACGAGTTGTTGTAAATATGAGCGCGACCGCCGTTATTAGAAATAACACGTATGCCGTAACCGCCATCAAGAATCTGACACTGGATATTATCCCAGCTGTTGCCATGAAAACTATTATCTCCCAATGTGGTAAGATAAAAAATATTAATATTATTCCTGTCAATTCTCATGTTTCTGAACCGACAGAACTCAGTGAATTGCCCAGCAAGATTGTTATGTAATTTAACACCTACATTAAGAAAACTAATATTTACATTATCAACATATGCAAAGCATGGCCCCTCCAAAAGAATGCCAATCCCTTTCTTATTTGGATTCTCTGCGGTTCCATTTTTGGAAATTATCGTGAGGTTTTTAACTCCGCGCGCCGTATTTGTACCTGAGCCACCGCGCACACTAATAAGCGCATCATCGGCATTCTGCGCATCGAAAATTAATTTCGTGTTATCAATACCTTCGCCATCGATTAGAATACCTGCGTTTCCGTAGTATTCGAAACCGCCAGTATTTAGCTCACCGTTAGCACCACCTTTAAATAGATAGGTTCCAGACGGTACTTTTACAGTTTTGTAACCATTAGCAATGGCGGCAGCAATTGCCTGTTGAAATGCCAATGTGCTTTCTCGCCCCCCTGTAGGGTCGGCGCCAAAATCAAGCACTGTTAACTGCTCGCGCATCTTGTCCTGGAAAGTGCGCGCTACAGCCCCCCAGCCCCATTGAACAAACCAGCCGAAACCACCAACAACGCCCGCGATCATTTTCTCAACGTAGGACTTCATCGAGCGCTTGTTTACAGCATCTAACTCATTTGCAGGATCGGCAAGATTCTCTATGCGATAGCCCTTAGCATTGAAAGGGCCGCCGAGCAGTGGCCGAGTTAATGCCAACCCCCAGTAAATAAATGCCTGCTGAATAGCCATCCATAAGCGGTCGAAATCCTTGTTTACGGTATCGGCCAGCAAATCACCGTTGTCCTGGTAGTCGGTCAGGCGGTAAGTGGGGATCACGCGCTCCAGCATAACGGTAACGCCGTTCGCCGGAGGCGTTAGGAATGAGACCTCGCCGCCATCCACGTTACCAACGCCGGAAACCGTATAGCCGGAGGTGATCACCGATCCATTGAGGGAAACGGCTAAATCACCGGCATTCAGCAGGTAGAACTCGTAGGGGAAAACGGTTGTCAGGCCGTTGGCCGTGTAAATGTTGTATGGGGTCTGGTTAGGTACCGACATAAGGCAGCCTCGGTTTTAATAGTCCACTGCGACCTCATGATCGCCATCTGTTGGCTGCCAATCTTCCCGCCCCTGAGCGGTCGGTTTCCCGACCAATTTACCGATGCGCACCGGCGTTTCGCTGATTGCCCCCGCACCAGAGTCGATAAAGTCGTCCGGCTGATTGGTTACCGCCGGGTTGAAATCTCGCATTTGGTCGTAAGCCGGCCCGTCGAGCACAGCGCTATGAGCCCACAGGAAGCGTGACGACAGCGGCGCCTCAAACGCGTCGAGGATGCGTTTTTGCTTGTTGGTTATGGTGAACTCTTCACGGACACCGCAGCCGGTACCTTTCAGCGCCTGGCGGAGCAGCTTGCCGGCGAAACTGCCGGGCCCGTTAACTTCAACCACTACCTGAGGTATCTGGTACCGGATTACCAGCTCTCGGATCTGCACCACCTGGCCGCCGGTGATTTTGTCGCGTTCGTTGAACTCGGCCAGATCGCCGATCAGCTCCTGGCACACATGCCAATACAGGTGCCCGCGTGAGTCGGTCAGCACCAGAGAAAAGGCGCTGGCATCCGCTTTTGCTTTGCCGGTGGCCACGTCCCACCAGGCGACAGCGCCAACAATCTGCTGGCTGCCCAGCCACATCGAGGCGGTGCGGTTCGCGTACCGGATTTCCGGCTGCACGTTGTACTCGCGGATGCGTTCAGGGTCGAGGCGTGATTCGCCGATCGGTTTGCTGTGAAGCTGGTACTGACTGTCCCATTCGTTGACCGTGCGCGTTTCCTGCCGGCGCTTCTCCATCTCGGCCGGCGTAAACCGCTCTGGCCATGCACATTCGGCGTAGCAGTCCACCGTCGTTCCTGGCGGCTCAGCGAAGGTGATACCTGTGGCCGTCAGCTGATAATCGACGCCCTCGGCGAGCAGACGCGCGCCGATGTGGATGCCGACAAAGACGTATTCCGGCCGGAACGGCAGCGCGTAGCTGCGCACCGTCGACTGTTTTTCATCGATGCGGTGCTCTTTCTCGAAAAGCTTGATGGTCAGGCAGTCGGCGCCCATGGCTTCGACCTCATCGTATAGGCTGTCGTGGGTGTGCGGCGTGCCGATGAACAGCTTACGGCCGCCGGGGACGAGGATGTGTGTTTGCTCGCCGAGGCGGTAGCGCAGTTTTTCGCGCGCCTCCGGCGTCTGGATGTTTCGCGGGACTTCGACGTCATCGTTTTGGCACTCGTCGGCGCGGGCCGATGTGACGTTCGACAGAATGCCTTTTGCGTACATGCTGCCGTTACGCATATCCAGTGAGCCGTTCACCCACCACTGCTCGACGGTTCCCTGCCCGTCCGGCAGCATGCCGCGCGTCAGCGGGTGATTGCGCAGCACGTTCTGCGTGTCGCGGCTGGTTTTGTACGCCGTGCCGTCGGCCTCTGACTGGTGCAGGATTCGGTATTGGCGATTCTGGTAATACCGCCAGGCGTTGTACACCGCAAGAATGGTAGATTTACCGAAGCCACGGAAACAGCGAAGCACCGCGAGATCGCCGCGGTGCTCGAGCCAGTGGCAGGCGCGGTAATGGCAGTCGGGAACATCCCACCCCATCCGCTCCGCCCACATGATGAAAAAGGCGACGAACGAAATCATTTTTTCCGCTGCTGGATACGGTCGAGAACTTCCTGCGCCGCGCGCTCAGCGGCGGATACCTGCTGCCCAAGGAGAAACGCCTCGTCGTCTGGCTCGTCGCCGTTTTTCGGCGTTCCGCCGCGCGTGTGCATGCCGATCAGCGAATGCACCTTCACCAGCAGTGTGAGCGACGCCGCCGCGTTCTTCTTGCACCAGTAGCGATCGCCGCGCTCCTGCTTCGTGTGTTTGTCGAGTGGTTTGTCGGCGCCCGGCCAGGTATCCGGATCGGCTTCCTCGAGCACGACGTCGGTTAACTTGTCGCTCAGCGCGGTAAGGCGGGTTTTGTAATCGTTGTGCATAAAAAAGCCCCATGGTTGTCATGGGGCTATGATGTGGCGGGTGGTTGGTCGGTTTCCTGACTATTGATTGATTGCCTAGTCAAGAAGAATTACATTTATAAGAACGACTAAACTAGCTAGGAAGCAGTATGGAAATTTTTTTTATCGTGGTTGGCGTCGTGGCAGTGATAATTTTTATCATCAGCCAGAACCGCACCAAAGTCTCCGACAGAACCGTTGTCACCCACAACAGAACAATAAAAACCGACGATGGGGAGATCCGCGTACAGCGCACACAGGTTATGGATAGCACTTCAACTCAGTACCACAAGCCTGGGGCTGCAAATGTAACCGACAAAACAGAATATGACCTGCAAGCTATTAATGATTACTACAAGCAGAAGGCCAGCATAGAAACACAGAAAAAAATTGTCGCAGATGAAAAACCCGTGATTGATGTTCAACCAGTACTGGTCAATAAGCCAAAAGAAATTCCCAGTAACACTGATAGGTTTATGACAGAACGAGGCAAGGCTTCCAGCATTTCCGAAGATAAGAAGCAGTGTACAAGATGTAGAATAAACTTGCCGTATAATAAATTCAGCAAATCTAGCAAACATCCCGACGGTTTAACAATATGGTGCACAGATTGTCTTAGGGGAGAAAAGAACACCAAGCACATGAAATGGTGCCCTATGTGCAAGGTTCGTCGGAAAAGAACTAGTTTCTACCCAAATAACTCAAATGCAGATGGTTTAATGGCATGGTGTAAAACTTGTTGGGATAAGCACAAGGGGAGATAAAAATTAGCCCGCACACAGCGGGCTCTGATATTAGTCAGGAGAAAAATACATCAGTTTTCCAGTCGCAATACTCCCGACTAGCAATATCGCGTGTATTATGAACACAAACCAACACAACGCTTTGGCCTGATCGTTCAGTATGAACCTAAAGTGATCCACAGCAAGTAGAACGCCAGATACAGCGAATATAACAATCAACGTAACCAAGGTACCCCCATTACTGAGGCAGCCTATCCTGAGGTCGCCACCAGTAGGTCTGATTGAACTCTTTGCGTGAGCGTTTCTCCATCCGGCGCAAATAGCCGGGAGAGAAATACTCCTGCATCTGGTTGAATATCATATGATCCAAAACGGCTTTTGTGTACCACAGGTTTTGCCCTGGGATCAGCCCCTTCACAAACTTCACGGTATCGCCGCCAGTTTGTTCTGGTTTTCCCTCTACAGCATTAAGCGGCACGCCCTGTGCCAACTTGATCGCATCATCAACCAATCCGGCCACCGGCCCAAGCATAGAGGCCAGCGCACCGGATCCATAGCGCGTGTGGTCAGACAGCAGAAAATCCCCATACAGCCCCAAACCACCGCCTTTAAGCAGGGCGTTAAGCCAGAATTGCGGCGCCTTTTCGCCAAAGGCTTCACGGGGGTTTTTACCCGCGATCAGGTCGCTAATCTGTTGAGACATAGCCCCCAAAATCGTCGTGCTAGCCAAGAACGTCGCGAGGTAAGCGGCGCGTCCGCCAGCCGATGGCATTCCCATAGCACGTGACCAATGGCGCATCATCACTGATATCGGGAAGGATTTGAACAGGAAAAGGCTGCGCCAAAGCTCCCCTGAAACAGTGCCTCGCTGCATGCCCGCGCCTGCGATCATGCGCTCCCGCGCACCAGGCGAGATCACTGCCATGTCAACCTCTTCGGAAACCGTGGCGAGAAGCTTGCGCATCGCCTCGAACTTCACGCGCTCCGGGTTACCAAATGCCTCGAGTTTTTCATTTGGAATACGCATGATACTTTCCGGGGTGAGCATGGTTGCATTACCGTTCCCCCAATCCTCTTGTTCAGCCAAACGCCAGATGCTCCAGTCGCTTTCGGTAATCCCTTTGCTTTTGAGGATCCGGCCATCATCGGCAGCAATTTTCCCAAGGCTTCCATGCTGGCGCACCAAATTACCCACCCCTCCCATCATGGTGACGCCATAGGCGCGTTTATGGGCATCCGACCAGGCAGATAGACCGCTGGCGCGCATAACCGCGTTGGCCGTCCAGCGTGACGCCGACGGGCCCATGTTGTCAGTCGCCCAGCGGTTCACGCTGCCGATCAAGGTTTCCATCGACAGGCCGGCGCCGCGCGCAAGCCGTAACTCTTCTTTGTTCGCCGGATTCATGGCTGCCAACTGGTTACGCAACAGCTGCGCCATGGGAAGATTGTTCACTTTGGCGGTAAGGTACATCGTGCCATTATCCGAAAGTGAAGAGATCAGCGCCGAACCGAGCCGCGTTGCAACAAGCCAGTTTCGGACATTATCCGACCAGCGCGCGATATGTGGGTTCGCGATGGGCTGCGTTTTTCCGGCGACGAAGTTGTAAAGGCTCTCGGTACTGTTGCGCAGACGATTAATGCGCCCTGACCGCTGCGGATTTGCCTTTGCTGTTTCGCTGGTCAGCTGATCCAGCAGAGATCGGAATACGTGATCGGGGTTGGGCCCATAGGTTTCCACGAGCGCGATATCCTTGCTCACGCCATCAATGTGATTTACCAAAATGTCCCACATCGATTTTTCGCCAAAGCGCTGCTGGTATTCGAGGTAGGTTTCGGCATCACGAAAATGAATCTGCCGTTCCGCACTCCCGCGATTTGCGCGAGCGCCGGAAATCCGCATCCCGCTGTCGCCAAGCTTGTTCATCCCACCAGTAGCGATCGTTTTGTAGGCTTCACCCAGGAATGCGGCAAGCTCCGCATCATTCATCATCTCGCCGTTTTCTTTCACATATTTGTTGCGGTCGAGTTTCCCAACAACAAAGCCAACCCATTCATCCTGTGACGCCTTGCCCACCTTCTCCATGGAATGATGCTGCGGCAGCCCCCAATCCTCCAGGAACCCTACATCGCCGCCGGCATCGTTGAAGCGCTGACGCAGCAGTTCTGCGACACGGCGCCACGCTTCGGCGCCTCTTTTCGCCCGCTGATTTCCAGTTTCCTGCCCGCGCATCTCGTAGACCAGATCGCGCACGCCTTGATTGTCCTCGAACAGCTGGAAGAAACGCGGATCGATAGCTTCGAAAAGCTCCTCCAACTGGCTCAGAGCATAATCTCGGGTTGCCTTGGTTCTCGACTCAACAGAAAGAAAATTAGCCTTGCCGTCAGCGTGAAAAGCTATGGTGCGGTTTAGTGCCTCAAGCTTTCCATCCTTGCCTTGGTAGCTGTTGATGTAGTTATCAAGGCGCTGACGCGCGGCAATGGTTAAGGCTATACGCCGCTTTTTCAGTGCGGCCTCTCGCTGCAATTCATCGGCCGCCATCTGCCCGGCGCGCTGCATGCGCTCCGCTTCGCTAAGATTGCGCCATGAGGCGGGATCGTTACGCGCGAGGTTGCGCATATTTTTCTTGATACGCTCTTCAATCCCGTTTATTTCTGCGACGGTAAGTGGTCTCTGTGATGCGGCGGTGATCGCCTGAATGCATTCGTCTCTCATGAAATTATCTCCTCAGGAAGCAGCTCACGGCCACATCAAATAAATTTGCGTCATGCTTGGCATTGGCCACGTCACGATCGGCCTCAGCCATCAGATCGGCAGCCCTTACCACCGTTGTGCTGTCGTCTGGGTTTACGACATGAACTTGCAGATCCGGGTTGTCGGAAATGGCGCGCTGCGCCTCCAGTGTATCGGCCTCAGTTGCGCGGGATTCTTCCCCGCGAATGGCGCGCTCCGCACCCGCAATTTCATCTTGCTGGATCTGCTCTCGCGTTCTGGGTTTCGGTGTGGCGAGGTAATTGGCGCCGGCCACATCGTCGAAACGAACCGCGTCAGTGTCGCGAACTATGGCATCAGGTAATCCCATCGCCCTACGCACCTCTTGCGATGCCAGATCGACGCGCGGGCGCCGCTGAATAAACTCGGCTCCATCCATCAATGAACCGACGTCTACCGGGTGGCCAGCAAGCGCATCAGTCATGGCTTTATCCATTGCGCGGGCATGCGCATTGCGTGATAGGACGCTAACAGGGACGCCAGGCGAAGCCGTAACCTCATAGTTGAGGTGAGAGTTTGAAGTCAGCGCCGCGTCGATCTCTGCCGGCTCTGCACTACGCACTGCCACGCTTTCGCCCCGGCTATTGATAAATCGACCGAGCCCGCCAAAAGCTATGCCGAGCACGGCATCGACCGCCAGCGCCTGGTTATCGAAAACATCGTACTGACGGGCCATATCCTCATAGCCACCGCGTCGGAGGATCTCCGCTGACAAACCGCGCTGCGCCATGCCCATAGCGACGTTGGTGCCAGCTGAATAAAGCAGATCCGGCGCTGCCCGAGCAACAGCACCGGCAGCTGCGCCCGCTGCCGTGCCACCGGTAGTCAGAGCAGCGCCAACTCCTTCAGCTACTGCACCACCAGCACGCAGGCCAAGAGACATAGGAAGCACGGCGCCAAGCGCCGCAGTACCACCAGTAACCAGCGCTTTTTCTACAGTGGTGCCATAATCCACGCCCTCAGCGCGAGACTTCTCGTAATCGGAAAAACCCTGCAAGCCGCCAACTGTTGCCGCGGCTCCGGGCAACCCACCCAACAACGTGCCGGCCGCCGCCTGCCCGCCCACCTCAGCCAGAGAGAAAAGCACCTGACCGGCGGTGCCGGTGGTTCCGGCATCAGGCGTTAATGCTCGCACCTGCTGTTCCGCCAGCTTTCGCTGATTCTTGATGAAACTTTCAGAGGTGTCGTTCACCCCGAACGCATCATTAACAGCCCGTGAGATCGGCGATACAACGGCATCTACGCCTGCCCAGGCAACTTGATCGGCCTGTGTAACCCCGGCGTAAATCCCCTTGAAAGGGGCTGTGAATGCGCCATCAAAAAAATCAGCATCAGAGCGGGCGGAGCCTATCGGGTTTTCTGCTGCATAAGCTAACGCGCGATTACGTTCATCTTGGTTAAAGAAAATCACTGCGGGATCCCTCCATTCCCAAAACGAACCCTGTCAGCATTAATTTGGAGCAATACAGGTTTACCTCTATTGTCCATAAGGTAGCCTGCTCCAAGTTTCACCAAATACTGGCTATCCCCGTTACTTTGCAGGCCATACTGACCAGGAGGTGGTTTAATACCAGCGTCCACAATCTGTGATTTCCATGCGGTATTAATTGCTTTGTCAAACTGCTCTTCGGACATTCCCCATGGCAACAAAATATCCCCTTGTCCGTTATAGTCGTACACTCCGCCGGTAGCGACATTGATCGCCTGCGTCCATGCGGATGCGTCGTATTCTCCAGAAAAGTTACCTTTACGGGCCATCAGGCCCGCGTAATAGTCTTTTGCCACCTCATACGTTTGAGATGCGTTTATTGGATTCCCTGCAAAAGCACGGCCAGCAACAGAATCGAACTCAGGGCGTAAGTCCGAATCCTTCGGTATCTCTATCCCTTTGGTTTTGTTCTCCACCCCGTTCACTTTGGTGGTGATACCGGCCCGAGCATTAGCCCCTTCGATGATTGTTTTTGCCGCATCATCGGGGTTTACCATGGAGTCTGAGATCCATCCTGACTTACCGATCACATTACCGCTCTTACCCATAATCGCGCCCGCAACAGCAGCAGATGGGGCGTAACTGCTAACCTGCTGCAGCGCTGCTGAATACTGCGCACCAGTTCCCAACCCCTGGCGCATAGCATCAAGGTAAGCTACTGACTGCGACGCTGGCGCGGTGCGCAGCATCTCACCAATCTGCGATGCTTCTGCCTTTGAAAATACGGTTAATGGCGTGCCGTAGTGCTGGGCGATCTCCGGGGTGGCGCTGGCGCGGTTGGTAAGGCTGCTGCCGAATGCTTCCGGCGATTGCATATCCAACGGGTTAACCTGGTGCTGACCGGCGGCATAAAGAATGGGATCGGCTTCGCGTACCTTGTTCACGTAATCCACCGCCTTTTGCAAGGTTCCGTATCGCTTAGACGATTCGGCGAAACCTTCGCCGGGTACCGGCTCGCGCGCAATAAGCAGCGCCTGCTGACCGCCCGGGGATAGCTGTTGTACAACCGAAATGTCGCGGCTAAGTTGGCGTGTGTCGAGGTAGCTGGCGTACTCTTTTTGTCCGGCGTCATATCCATAAGCGCGGACAAACTCGCCCTCGCTAAACTCGCGTGGATAGCTCTTGCCCTGGTAGGCGACGGCGTTGAAGTCTTTCAGCTCACTTTCCAGCCCGGCACGATATTCACGCTGCTGTTGGCTTAACTGCCCTTGCGCCATGCTACGCAGTCGCGCCAGCTGTACCGGGTCGAGCTGAGTAACCGCTGTTGCTGCGCCCGCCGCACGCAAATTTCCACCATCTGGCGTGGGTAATGCGGTCATTCCCAATGCAGCCATAGCACCGGTGGTGATCTGCTCTTGCGAATAGGGATTGCTGCCATTTTCGTGTTTGGTGATGCTGGCGCACAGCGCGGTAAGCGTGTTGATATCGGTCAGATCAAGACGTTTATCAGCCGGCACACCGAGAGCCTTAGACACTGCTGCCGTGTAGGCCGCCGTGTCGTTTTCGTTTGGTGGCGCCCACCGCCCGATAATTTGCTCAACAGTGGTGTAACCGCGTTTGTTGTAGGCCAGCAGATTTTTACATAGCGCGCGCAGCCCATGTTCCGGTGTGGCGAACGACGCAAAACGACCATCGCCTTTTACTTCCCCGTCCCAGGTGTTGGCGGTTTTAACCAGATTGCCGGGGTTATTATTGCGAAGCCCTACCGGATCAGAAGCGCCGCCACCGCTGTAGCGCACCGCGCCGCCGACGTCAGAAGGCTCGCCCATCAGTCTAGCGGCCGTGTCGGCATCCGACGCAACCAAGTTTTCCATGGTTTTATATGCGGTTGTTTTAACGTAATTATTTTGTTGTTCGGTTACCTGTTCCGGCGTCCAACCTTGGGCTTTGCCATACTCAGCGATCTGCTGCTGCGCACTACCAACCTCTAACTGATAATTAACGTTGTCACCCCAATAGCTCTGGGCCCGCGTGGAGCTGTTCGCTATGGTCGACTCAAAATTACCCTGCTCCACCTGGCGGCGCTGGCTCAGTTCATGGGTTAATCCTGTGCGCTCGAGTTGAATGCGCTTTGCTATTGCCTGCTGCTGGAACTGCTCGCGCATTTCCTGCGGTAAATCAGCTGCAAGTTTGTTAGCAAAGTCCTCGTACTGGCTGGTGTAGTTTTTGGTCGCACCTTCCGCATTGGTTCCCTGTTGTGCCAGTAAGCCATGGTCAGGATCGTTAACCAGCCCGTTACTGAAATCATCAAGCTGCAGCGTCAGCGCCTGCAGCTGGCTCTGGTTTTCCTGGGCAATTCGGCGCTGCTGATCTTCGGCAACACCGATCCCGACAGTCGCCAGGTGCTGCAATGCATTGGCAGGAGCACCAACGTTCCCAACGTCAATGCGCGTACGCTGCGCCTCCGGCGTCACATTGCCAAAATTTCCGGTGGGTATCCGCATCAGCGCACCCCCATATTCGAGAACATGTTATTCGATGCCGCGGTACCGGTATTTGTCGTGGTTGTTGGATTGGCTTTTTTCCAGCCGGAGTAACCGGTGCCGGCGGCGGAAAGCAGCGAGCCGCCCGCGTTGATATAACTGGACGTCGCCGCATTGCGGCCGCTGAGTCGGTCGGCCTTCGCCTGCGCGTTGTACCGCGCGCCGGTGTTCATGCCGTTCAGGATCGTCGTGTAGGCGTCCTGCTCTGCGTCGCCGGTGATTCCGGATGTGATGCGCAGCGCTGTTCCCTCACCAGTTTCAACGCCAGACGCCGCCAGCGCCGCGTTTGCCTGTGCGGCCTGCTCACGCCCTGCCTTGCGTATTCTGTCAGCCTGTACGCGCGCAGATGCGCGGGCGGACTCTGCATCGGCGTTTGCCTGATCCGCCTGGTAGTTCGCCATTTTCTGCTGCTGAATACCGCCAGCGACAGCGCCGCCGGCAGCCAGCACCGACGAACCGATCAC
Source organism: Serratia sp. TMDUHS_CL (assembly GCF_037137105.1). Classification (NCBI taxonomy): domain Bacteria; kingdom Pseudomonadati; phylum Pseudomonadota; class Gammaproteobacteria; order Enterobacterales; family Yersiniaceae; genus Serratia; species Serratia sp. TMDUHS_CL. The sequence continues at coordinate 12,463 of NZ_JBBBDV010000009.1, read as the reverse complement.
TGCCACCTCTAACCCGGTGCACATAATCAAATCTCCTTCGAATACAACAGGCCAGTGCGCGACAGGCCAAGACGTTCATACATCGCCCCGGTGCGTTCTTCGTGCACGCCGGTGGTGATGCCCATATTGATCACGGCGGCGCCATGGTCAGCGGCCCACGCGATAAAGGTTTTAGCCAAGCGAGGGCCAGCAGATCCGCCGCGGTGCTCCGGCGCGATAAATAGCCCATACTCGAACGCCGCCAGTTTGCGCGAAAACCACTGCTCGGCGATGCCGCCGGCCATCCAGCCAATCACCTCCCCGCCGTGCTCGGCCACCAGCACGCACCCACCAGGTGCGGCGATCAGGTTCTGCGCCAGATCGGCGCACTTCTGCTCATCAAATGGCGAGGTTTCCGCGTAACGCGATTCCAGGTACATGCGGGCGCCAAGTTCAATCAGTGCCGGGATATCCCCGGCGGTTGCGTTGCGGATCATTGTCAGCCCCCGTTGCTGGTGAAAGTGGTGATAATGGACAGAAGGTGGAACGGCAGCGGCTGGCGCTGCTGAATGAGTAGCGTGTCCTCGCCCTTCTCCCAGCCCAATTTTCCGAAGAAGTGATCGCCAGTGAACAACGGCGCCGGCTGATTGAGGATTTTCGGGCCGAAGGTGCGGAACGGGATCACCTGGCCGTTGCACTCGGCGCCGGTAGTTTCGAGGAAACGCATTGTCACTTCGCTGGTTCGCTTCTTGGCGCTCTGCGTTGTCCCCTCGGTGGTTCCCACTTCTGGCGTGAGCGTTTGGATCGTGGATTCAAAATGCAGGCCAATTTCCACGCGGCGAGCTTTTCGTGTCAGAGTGATCTGCCCACCGGAAACCTCCTGCACAGGCATCACAGAACCGTCAGCGACAACATCGACGGTCTGCCCCTCGAGGTGATTTAACCCTGCCCACGTCGTTGCTCCGGCCTCGCTGCTGCCGGTTACGGCGGCGTCGGTGTACAGCGTAGAATCGAACACCTCGACATAGCGCACCACCTGGCCGCCGATCTCACGGCGAACCAGCGCGTAAATTACATCGTTGCTGTCAGACGGGATCGACGCCACTGACTCAAACCTGCCGGCGGTAATTTGGCGAGACCAGGCGATCACCTCCTGAGCCCGGTCGATTGCCATCGTCACCATTACGCCGTCGGTGCGTACCAGCCAAATAAAGGCGTCGGGCTGTTGCTGGTACGCCATATCGATCACCCCGCCTGCAGTGATGTGTTCTGCCAGCACCGTCATATCGTTGGCGGAATACGACACAAAACTGTCCGGGTCATAGGCCACGGCATAGAGTTTGCGGCCGGCGCGCTGCACGAACATGATTTCGGTACCGACACGCACCGGGCGGATCCCGTTGCAACCGTATGGACTGGGGTTTTTCACCGAGATATTTGTCGGGGTGATTGCTGCATCATTGCCGGCGGTGATCGTGAACTCGCCTCCGTACGTCAGCGCAATCAGCGTGTTCATCTGTGCCAGGTGCACAATCGGGTTGAGCTGGTCGGAAGACAGCGTAAAGCTGATCGCCTTGTCGTCGTCGGTACCCAGCTCAAACGACAGGTAAACGCCGGTTTCGCTGAACCAGATGGTTTGCGGGTACCTGACCGAGCCAGCCAGGACGAGGCGCTGCTGGTGCAACGTCACCGCGCCAGGGTAGCCGTATGCATCCGTCCAAACCGTATCCTCTCGCGTCCACGCTCCCGGCGACGCTGCCTGTGTTGCGGTAAGGTCTGTGCGGATAACGCCGACGGCAATCTGCTCGCTGGTGATACTTTTGATCAGCACCAGACCGCCGTTAATGCGGACGTATGAGCCAACATCCTCAGCAACCCAGCCAGGGCCGGTGAATGGCGCCGGATCCTCGCTATCTTTCGGTGGCTCGTCGTCGCTCAGCGTCAGCGTGATTTCTGAGCCGACAAATTCCTTAACTGACGGCTTGCACCATTTTTCCGGCGTGTCGCGGATTTCGTCGAACGGCTCAACGATAAACGGGCACGGCTCAAGCACCCAATCAAGCTGCCCGCGCCGCTGCAGGCGATGAGGCTTCACGCCCTGGTGCACCAGAAACATGGTATCGGCGCCCTGAACGTAGTTTACGGCCGGCAGCATAGCGGAGCTGTAAGGGCTGGCGATTTCATACGGTGTGTTGTCGTCGTTTACCAGCTGCGCGCCATTCTGGAAAATCCGCATGTAGCCGTCGCCAAACTCCAGCACGTATGCCTGAGAGCGGTTGAAAACGTAGGGGATCAGCCGTCCGTTGCGGTCGCCATATTTGGCCGCTGCTGCGTAACGGGTGCCAGGACGACGTATAACCCCGCCCTGCACCACACAAACCGCATTCTCGATCTGCTTGGCGCCGTTGGCGTAACGCGCGATATCAACACGGCCCATGAGGCGCGGGGAAATCTCGCCGGCGGTGAAATTGGTTTTTATCAGGTTGGCACGCACGGTCAGAACCTCGAATTATACGTTGGGTATCCGCCCAGCTCTTCCGGCGGATCTTCTTGCCCGTCGATAGATTTTGCCTGGCGCAGCAGATAGGCCGCCTCTTGAGTCAGGCTGTCGCGCAGACTGGCGGATGCCGTTACCGCATAGGCCAGCTTGGCCGCCATGGTGGCTTCTGCCAGATTCACCAGCGCCGAGTCCCAGGTCGATTCATCTTCGTTGCGGAAGATGTAGCGCAGGCGGATCACGTTCTGATTGGCCAGCAGCTTCTTGCCCTCGATGCGGTACGGGATTTCGTCCCACTCTTCGCCGACGGACAGGATGCGGATCAGGTCACCGGGCAACGGGAATTGAAAGCCGAATCCAAACGCTGGCGCCGTGCTGCTGGGTGAAAGCACTACGCGTTTAACCGCGCAATTCCATGGGTGCTTACGCAGCAGGTCATTACGCACTGTCGGGTAAATGTTGGAGCACAGGCGGGCGTGTTCTGTGTTTTCGTCAAAGCTGTTGATCGGATGAGCTCCGAGCGCGAGCAGTGCGTTAGAACAGATGGAAATACTGGAAGCCATGGCGATACCTCATGAAAAAGGCCGGGGTATTATCCCCGGCAAAGTAGCGCTGGCATTAAGCGGTGAAGTCGATCGCGACAACCTTGTTTTCGGCTGCGCGGCCGGCGCCATAGGACGCATCGACAGAGATCTGAATGGTGTTGTTCTTGTCGCGGCGCGGGCCGATATCGGTGTTGTACTCGGCACCGGTACCGAAATGCACTGCAGACTTACACCAGGCGGCGGCGGTCTTGGTGGTGACAGCCGGATCGCCAGCGCTAGCCGAGTCCAGTTTTTCGTATGCCAACCACTTGAAGCCCAACCAGTTGCCGGACACCGCACCTTCCTGCAGCATTTTCACCGCCATATAGTCGGCGCTGGTCAGGGTGGTATCGCTCAGGATCTGCGTGAGCATGTCGGCGTTGTACGTGATGAATAGCTCTTCGCCGTTCTGCTCGTCACACTCGTTGCGGCGGAACATGGCCTTAGCGGCGATCAGCTTGGCTTTGGTCATGCCGGTACCGCCGGCCACAATCTTCTGAGACGCCGGCAGCGCCACAGGAGCATAAGCGCCAGTGTTCGAGGTTTTGCGCAGGACGGTATCCAGCAACGCGCGATAAATCACGTCGTCCTTTGTGCGGTTCGCAGCCGACAAGGTCAGTTGCAGATATGGCCCCTGCGGGTCAGCGATCAGCTTACGCAGGTCGCGTTTCTCTACCGGCACGAAAACAGCGTAGTCCACCATCAACGCGTTACGGGTACCTGCTTCGGGAAGATCCCAAACAGTGTCACCGAATCGCTCGGTGATCTGCTTCATCTCGATGGTGCCCATATCGTTGATGGTGAACGACGCGCCGGTAATCATCCCGCGGTCGTGTACGGCAGCCTGCAGGCGCGAGTCCTTCTGCTGCGATGCGATTTCGAAAGAATCATGGAACTGCTGCACAAAGGCGGCGGTGATCATGTTCTTATTCGGATCAAAAGCCATTTTTTATCACTCCAAAGATTATCGCCTGCGGGTTATCGGGTTACCGGCCCTGATACACCAGGCGAGTGGCGCGTACGCCTGGCGGGAGATACCAGTTATCCGGCTACCACGCCGGGCTGTTGGAGTGATTTTGTTGCAGGGGTGCGGTCGGAATCCCGACCAAATTAGCTTTGAAGTCTTTCTTTAATTTAAAACTCTTTGCATACTGGATTTGGATTTCCAAAAACACAGCGAGAGACTATGAAAATTCAAAATGAAATAAATAAAACCATACTTTTAACCCTCCGGGAATATTTCCCTCACGCCCTAATGTCAGATGGTTACGCAAGACTTCTTGCGGGATTTGATGAGGATATATTAGACGGTCATATGATCTACTTGAGCCAGAAGGGGCTTATTTCTCTTCCCTCAAAATATCGATATGTCGATGCCCATGGAGACGAGGTTTTTGATCCAGACCCGGTGCGCGGACAAGGGCGCTGGGCATTCATGACAAAAGATGTATTTATCACTGCCGCGGGTCTTGATTATTTGCACTCTATTAAAATTTGACACTTAGTATCAGCCCGCCTCCGCGGGCTTTTTAATTAGGCTACCGTTTGGTCGCCGTAGGTTTTCTGATAGAACGCACGCACCTGGGTGGATACGCGTTCGTGATCTGCGTGTTTCGGGTTGCTGTAAGCTTCTGACTTCATCAGGTCGCGGATGCTCTGCTGCTCTTCGAGATTAATCGCGCCAGTGCCTACAGGGTTATCCTCGCCCATCTCTGCGCCGATTTTTGCCAGCATGCGGATCACAATCGGGTTGTTGCCGATCTCATCCATCTTTCCTTGGTCGGCAGGGTCGGCCAGCGACATAAACGCGCGGTGCGCCAGCCCGATATTTTTCTGGAATTCCGCATCGGTTTTCCACGTGCCGCGCAGCTCGGTAGCCGCCGCCTCTTGATCCAGCTCAGCAGCACCACCCACCAGCGCCGGGGCGCGGTTCATGTATTCGCCGAGGATAAAGCCCATCTGATCGTTGGTGATGCCCTTGGCGTGAGCAGCCTTGAGGAATCCCTGCATCTCAGGATCGGCCTTGAACTCGTCCCACTTGAAGCCCTCAACCTCTACGGTAGGCGCATACTCATCTACGGTTTTCGGTGCCGCGCTGGTGCCGCGCTGTTTTTCCAGGTGCGTGTAGGACTCGGCCAGTTTGCGCGCGGATCCTTCGATATTGAGTTTCCCGTCCTCGCCCATGACGCGGAATTTTTCAGGCACCCAATCATCGCCACCCGGTTGATTCTGTGCGCCGGTGCTCAGCAATGAAGTGCTGCCGCCATCGCCGGTGCCTGGGTTGCCGCCGTCACCAGTGCCGCCACCTTCCCCACCTTCGCCAGCTGCATTCATGAATAAGTGTTTAAGCTTCCACATCGTCGTTTACTCCGTCTGCCAGATTAAGCTGGCGCAAAATGAAATCGAGCACGTCACGTTGCCCGGCCTTAAAACAGGTTTGGCGGTCACCCTCAGGGCCGCCCTTCACAAAAATCGATCCGCCGAAGCGCCGGGTTAATTCGTCCAGCACCTCAGCGCCGCCGGCCGTTTCTTCAAACAGCCGCTTGTAATCCAGTGGTGAAACTTTCTTGATGCCCATCAGCCCCCCGCCAGTTGTTGGCCAATTGCTTCACCGGCACTTTGCCCTGCGGCGCCGGCTGCCTGCTGGCCTGCCTGCATCAGCAATGACTGTTGCTGCTGTTGTTGCTGCGCCTTGGCGCGCTGGTCGCGCAGCGTGGACACGTCCGCCGACGAGCGCAAAACCTTGGCCGGTACGCCGAGCGCCTCACCGACAACGCGACTTGCTTCGTCGCTGTCCATGTTGTCGATAATGTCCGGGTAAACCTGCACCAGCTGCATAACGTTCTGGGCGTAACGCTCAATCGCGGTGACGTCCTCCAGCTTCTGTGCACGAGCCAGCGGCGAGATATAGCGCACGTTGAAGTTGGCGGCGTTCATGCTCTCCGGCGGTTCAGGGAACACGCCTGCACGGAACGCAATGCCGAAACAGCGCTCAACCAGCGGCTGCAGGTATTCCGCCTGGAATCGTCCGTATACCGGCCCCAGCAACTGGCGGATCAGCGCGACGCGCACATGCACCTCGGTGGCTGTCATGGCTGGGCCATCCTGCGGCTGCAACTGGTCGGCCATCATGATTTTGCGGATTGAGGCCTGCAGGCGTTCCTCAGCGGTAAATGCGACGTTGAAATCGGAACCGGTGAGCAGCGGCTTCATGCTGTCGACGCTGTTGGCCACGATGATGCGACGCGGCCCCACCTTCACCGTGCGAGGGTTAAGCACGCCGTCATCCTCGGCGATCCACATGCCGGAAATCGCCAAATCCTGCGCGGCTTTCTCCATGCGTTTGGTTTCGTTCAGCTCCTTGCAGTCAGGCAGAGCGTCATAAACCGGGCCGATGCCGTACGAGCCGCCGGGAATTTTCATCCAGCGCGGCACGCAGCATGGAAATTCGTGATAGCCGGATTCGCGCACCACTTTCTTGGCGGTCACATCGATGTTGTACGACGCGAAGCGCAGGTTTTTAGCCAGGCGCGCGTTAACCATGTAATTCGTGCGTGGGAAGATTGCGTGCAGAAAATCAAACTTGTCGTCTGGCTTTTTCTTGGCGGCGTCACGGATTTTCTCGCTTACAGCATCCTGTCCAAACTCGGCGATCGCTTGCTCGGCGGTCAGTTGGTAGCAGCGGAAAATCGTATCGACAATGCCATCATTGCGAGTCGATGCGACGTAGCACTGCGCCAATGGCCACTGCTGGAATGAATAGCCGCCCTCGTCCCGGTCTTCATCGACGTACAGCACGAACCAGCCAGCGCACACCACATCGAGATTTGCCTCGTAGCCCTCGGCGTCGAAGTTGGCCGCGTGGATGTTTTCCCACACCAGCGTTGCGCAGGTAGAAAGCCACGCCTTGGCGTCGTCCGGCAGGGATTCGCTGTCGAGGTTCAGCCACTGCGCGTTAGCCGGCGTCATGCCGGACATGAGAGCAGACGCCAGCATGCGCGAGCTATCGGTCGCCGTGCCGTCGAGCAGCTTTGCCACCTTGTGCTTTGCGCTCTGAGCGTCCAGCACCTCAGACGAGAAACCAGCGCCGCGCAGCGGGTACGTGTAGTCGTAGCACTCCCGCCAGACACTTTCGTGCACCTGACGGGAAGCCTTGAGCGTGTTCACGCGTTTAATCAGCCTTGCGGCGGTGTCGTCCATCAATCACGCCCCCAGCGTTGATTTATTGCCTGCTGCCTGGGCACCGCTTGCTAGCAGCGAATCACCGGCATCGGTAGCGCCCTCTGCGCCACTGGCCAGCAGTGAGGAGCCTTTTTTGCGCTTCTTGCGGCTGGCGGCGTCAGCGTTTGAGGCTTTAGCCGCGGCGTCTGCTGCTGCGTCTGCCTCGGCCTGCGGGTCGGTCTGAACTACTTTCGGTGCAGATCCACACATAGCGGTTTCCTTAGCCTGGTACGTGCCAGCCGTGTTCGGTTAAAACAGGTTTGCCCGGTGCTGGCTGCTTCTTGCCCTCTTCGTTCGTCACCATCGGGCCAGCGCCACCGGTAGCCACATCGGTGGCTTTCTTCACCAGGTTGAGGAATTCGAGGTTATCGGTCAGGCGGTGATCGTCAGCGTCGAGGAATTCCATCCCTTCGAATCGAGCAATAATTGCGGCACCCTGTTGATTCAGGACGGAAAGGATCGCGTTGCGCTCTTCCAGTGCTGCGCCGTCGAGCAGCTTCGCAACACGCTGCTGCAGAATCGCTGTTTTGTCATCGCCGGCTGGTTCCGGCTCGCCTACAGTAATCAGCGTGGCGCCAGCGGTAGCGGCGTTCAGCTGCTCAGGTGTGTTTGCGGGCTGCTGCACGACAGAATTTAACAGCAGTGCGTCAGTGGCGTTTTCTTCCGGCCGCTGATTTTCCTGCCCGGGAGTTTGGATTTCTTTGCGTGGTCGTCCCATTGCGTTTACTCCTTGGGTTGATGAGCGCTCATTGTCTGCCCTGCTTGCGGTCGGATTCCCGACCAATTACCGGGCGCTTAAACGTCCACCATTGCCGGTAAAGTACGGTCGGCAGGTTGCTACGGTCTGAGCCCGTTGCCTGGCACCAGAGAGCGATCAGCGCCTCCCCATCGCCGTGACGCGGTTCAGATCCCGACTTCCAGCCGAGAACGGCAGATTTCGAAACGCCCAATTCCTCGGCGATGCTCTGCGTTGCCATGCGTGTGCGGTTGATATCGGTAATTACGCGAAACCAGTCGGTGCGGAATGTTGCGACGAGAGGCATAATCAGCCCCCTAAACGCGCGCGTGCGCGAGCATAGAGAGGGAAAAACGCGCCGCCGGCCATTGCAAGAAGATGGGCCAAACAGGATTTTGTTCTTTGCCACCGACGGGCGCCCTGTGACTTTTCGATATTTCCTGCTGGTCTTGGGGGTAGGATTAAATTCTGCATTCGCGCAATTCCTCCACTTCCCTTGTGACTTGTTCCAGCAATTCCAGCTCAGTGCCGTAATTCTCCTCCCATGTTTTTCTTCCTGCGTGTACGGCTACACCGTGGCCGCCGGTGCGGTGATGCGGTGGGCATAACGGGAGGGTTTGCTTATGGGTGGCGCGCTGTGCGGTGCCCTGTCCTGTGCGGATATGGTGTATTTCTGCAGGGGATGAGCCGTAACCCAGATTGCGGCAGACGACGCAGCCAAGATCTGCCACGTCGGATAACCATTGTTTCTCGTCTTTGGTCGCCATGGTTCCCCCTATGCCGTGTAGCTGAGCAGTTGGGAGGCGGCGTTTTCTGCAGCCTGCTGATTGGGGAACGAGCGGAATAGGATGAAATTCCAGAGCACGTCGATGGTGGATCTGTAGAGCTGGGCAAACTCGATATCGTCCATCTTTGCGAACGATACGCTGCGGGGTTCTTTGCGCTCGCTGCCATCCGGCATCTGGTATGCGGTGTAATGGCCGGATTGAATCGTTACCCAGGCGCGGAATGCCTCGAACGATTTTGCGGCGCTGATATTGCCGGCGCGCTTTTCTGCCACATCCTGCAGATATTCGTCGGCGGCTGCCTGCAGCGTGCTTTCGTTCCCGGCATAATATGCGAGGAATTTAACGTAACCGGTAACCAGCTCTTTGTCGGTCGGCGATATGGCGCCGCCGGTCGGTTCCCAATACTGGAAGCCGAGATTCAGCAGGGAGAAATATTTGCGGTGAAAAGCCGGGTTGCGGGCCTGGCTAAAATCGGCATACAGGACGGCGCCGATCTTCACGTTGGTTTTCAGGTATTCGATCGCGTCCGGGGTGGCCGGCACTAACAAATTTCCTGCGGATTTTACAAACGAATACTGCGCCATGGGCTTTCTCCGGTGGCGCAGCAGTTGCTCAGAATTCGAACGGGCTGGGTGTTCAGTCCAGCCCGTTAATTATAGCGCGTTTCCATCAGGTCTTACAACCGAATAACCTGCTAATTTTGCCAAATCAATCAACGCGTTAAGTGATACTACGTGCTCATTTTCCTTAACGATGCGAGTTCCGGTTATTGAGCCGTTTTCGCATGTTATTACTACTCTTCCGGTGTTGGGCAATGACTTAATCAAGTCTTCAATATCAATCAATTAGCTATCTCTTTATTGTGTACAGCAATGATATTTCATCAAAATACTGTACAAATAAACAGTTATGCATTTTGTGTCACGCATCAAACAAAAAACCCGCCTAAGCGGGTTCTGTTATTTCTCGAGTAGCTCGCCCAGGTTTTCTGGGAATGGGACGCCGGGCTCTTTTCTCATCGCGTTGAATCTATTGATGATGCTTAATTTTCCTGTGCTATCAGCTTTTTTATAAAATGGTCGGGCTGCGTCGATCAGTTTGTTCGCTGTGTCCGATGAGCCGATCCCTACTGTGGCTTCCGACTTTGCGAGAACTTCATAAATTTTTCTTTCTAAATCCTGCATGTTGGTCCCTCGGGTTATTGTAATCACAGTAACAATAGCACTATGTGGCACTCAGCGAGTGCCACCTGTAACGCTATTTAAGTTCAGTCAGCACGCGGAACTCGTAATCGTTGTTCGTTGCATGCTCTACGCTCATCTCTGCGTGTTGCTCTGCTGTGATGCGCTCCCAGTCGTGCCAGCAGTTGTAGCCGCTGTTCCAGTAGCGCATTTCCCATGCCACCGGCTGCGCCTCCCGGTTAGCCGCCAGCAATGGTTCGACAACTTCGGCATAGATTGCCTCGGCCACCACATTACGCCCATCTCGCGCCCGCAGGCCTGACGCAACTGCGATTTTCTCAATCATCTCTGCTCTCAACTGCTCAGTCGTTAGTGTCATGCATCCCCCTGCATATGCTTTTGGCAGGCGGGGCAAACCCATCCGCCGTTGATTTTTCTCCAGCCAGCCTCTTTTGCTTCAGCAAACAGTTCGCTCATGCACGCGTCGGCCGATTTTTTTGTGTCATCAGCCATAGTCCACGGGTCGTTGTTATCGTCTGACCAGCACCGAGTTCCGCCATACGGTGACCGACCATCGCCGCGTTCTTCGCAACGCAATGAAATGAAGATTGCCATCCTACTCATCCCCCTCTATGGTGACCGCAAACCCGGCGACGCGGATTACATCGGCTGTCGTCCCTTCCAGCAGCCAGCGATTGCCAACTTTATCCACCCAGGGCGATTGCAACCGCACCGGCGTAGCCAGCCGCTTTTCTGCGTCGCCAAGCCGTCGGCCTAACCCGGCGTTTGTCTTCTCCAGAAATTCGATTCTGTCCTGCTGCTGATTTATGTGGTCGTCCTGCGATGTGTTGGCGCGTTCCAGCTCGGCGATGCGCGCCAGCAGGGCAGATACGTACTCTTGCGAGTAGAACGGTGTCGTGTATTTCTCGTAGTCTTGATGATATCGACTCTCTAGCCCGCGCTCTTTGTTTCGGTTGGTGCACAAGTTCCCGCGTTCGTCAGTCCACGCCACCGGCTTGCTCAGTTCGCTCAGCTTATTGTCCATCACAGCTTCACCGCCTTAATTTCTCGGATGTATTTCAGGCAAAGCGGGCAGGTTATCCCCCCTCGCTCTACAACCTTTGTCTTGGCGACAACGTTTGTGCAGCAGCCAAATGAATAAAATTCACCGGAGCACAACAGCATTGGATCGCCTGATCGCTCTACCGACAGGTGCCAGAATCTCTCTCCGAGAGGCGTTTTTTCGCCGTCATCATTGATGAGTATTTTGACCAGCGTGCTCATAATGCTTTCTCCTGGGCTTCAGTGTTGAAACCTCTTTCAGTGAAAAACTCGAGACCTTCGCGATATGCCTCAATCAGATCCGCTGCGTCACTTGCAAACTCGGCAGGCCAGTTTTTCTGTATTTCCACGCCATCACGTAACTTTTTGACGATTACGCGTTCGATGTATTCCCGCCGAGCTTCAAGCAGCTCCGGAGACGCTTCAGTCATGTAAAACTTGAGTTGCTCAATCACGCTCCACCTCCCTAGCGCTGTCACCGAAAATCCGACGGCGCGCCACTTCGACATATTTCTGTTCTTTCTCGATACCGATGAATCGGCGGCCAGTCGCTGAGCACGCTACGCCAGCCGTTCCGCTCCCCATCGTGAAGTCCAGCACTACATCGCCGGGATTGCTGTACGTCTCGATCAGATAGCGAACCAGGCCAACCGGCTTCTGCGTTGGGTGGTATCGGCCTTTCTGCTTATCGCTCGAGAAGAACTGAACATCGCGCGGATAACGCCGTGTTGAGTCGTATTCCGTCAGCGTCACGGCCTCGCCATACACTTCGGAATTGACCGTTTTACGACGCGACGTTTTGCGTGGGTGTCCATCGGTAAACTGCGGGTTGTATGTCGGCATGCCGCGATAGAACACCAGGATGTTTTCGTGGGCGCGCAGAGGCTGCTTCTTGGCATTGAGGAACCCTGTCGCGTTGCCTTTTTCCCAAATCCACTCCGTTTTCCAATGTCGGATGTTGCTGTTGACCAGAACAGAGGTATACGGCTGCGCACTGAACAGCACGATAGCGGCGTTTGGTTTGGCGATGCGGTGCAGGTGTGACCACATCAGCTCAAGGTCAAGAACAGAGTCCCAGGCACATTGCGTGGTGCCGTAGGGTACGTCAGCGCACACCATATCAACGGAGCCATCGGCGATTAGGTGCATCGCCTCCATACAATCTGCGTGAATGAGCTGAGCGGTTTCATTTGCTGGCATCACTACCTCCATGAATTACAGTACGGACGCCATTCCAGGCAGGTGCGGTTACCACGCCTTCGTTTTCCATCCGCTGGGTAATTCCGCTTGCCATCCAATAGCTGCATTTCAGTTCACGCTGAAGCTTTGCAGCACCCATCATGGCATGCAGGCGAGTGAACTCGACGGCTTTGGTGTACAGCTGCTCTTCGTCTTCGTCTCCGTTGAAAATCACT